>NZ_JBVKBN010000006.1:0-407520 GCF_055657065.1 Streptomyces sp. NPDC110618
AGATCAACGTTCTCTACGCCATCCTGCGCGACCGTCGCCCCTACGAGGCCCGGCCGCCTCTTCGTCTCGTGGCTTGACAACAGCATTAGGCAGCGTCCTCCTTGGGGTGGGGTGCTGCCTGCTGGTCGCCCGGCGATTCGGCCCGCCTCCGGTCCCGTCGCGTGCGGTGGACCTCGGTCTCCAGCGCGGCCAGCCGCTGCGTCCAGGCGTCGGGCCGGGGGTCGGCGAACTGGGCGAGCCAGGCGGCGAGGTCGCCCAGGCGGGAGGGAACCAGGGAGTAGTGCCGGTGGCGGCCGAGCTGCTCGTCCCTGACCAGGCCGCTCTCCCGCAGGACGCGCAGGTGCCGGCTCACGGCCGGCCTGCTGATGGCGAACCGGGCGGCTATGTCGCCTGCCGTCAGCGTGGACCGGCGCAGCATGGTCAGGATCTCCCGGCGCACCGGGTCGGCTATGGCGTCGGCCACCTCGCTGAGTTCGTCCACGCCGGAAGCGTAACCTATTGGTTACGCGTTCGGGCGGCCGCCCGGCCTGGGCCGAGTCGCCCGAACAGGACGGACGTGCGGCGGCGCGCCGCGTGACCGGGTCAGTCCGCCACTTCAGGTGACCTCCGGACCACCCTCGTTTACGGACCGGCCCGCGGGCCACGGCCGTCCCGGGGCGCCGTTCACGCAGCGGGCCGCGTCAGCGGAGATGACGGGCGAAGAACTCCACCGAGCTGTCCAGCTCCCATCCGGGAAGGTCGCCGTGCTTGCCCGGGTTCACGTGCAGCGACTTGTCGGTCGAGGCGAACGCGTCGAACAGGGCCAGGCTCTCCTCTCGCGGCACGCGTTCGTCGTCCCACTGCACCAGGAACTCCACCGGGATCGTGATCCGTGCCGCGGCCGCGTGCAGGGTCGGGGCGCCGCCCAGGCCCAACACCGCTGCACGGACACGGGGTTCGGCCGCGAGGAAGGGGACTCCGAGGCCGCAGCCGAGGGAGACGCCCCAGTAGCCCACCGGTCCGGTGCCGACGTGGGTGAGTTGTTGGACCGCGTCCAGGACGGTCCGCCACTCCGGTACCGTCCGGCGGGCGACCAGGGCCTGGAAGTCGGCGATGAGGGTGGCCAGTTCCTCTCCGGCCTCGACGCGCGCCGGGATCTCGGTCGCGATGCGGTCGTATGCCGAGTCCACGGGCCGGTCCCCGTGGTTGGGGACGTCGACCGCCACCGCGGCGAAACCGCATTCGGTCGCGAAACGGTGGGCCAGGACCAGGATCTCGGGGTCCTTCTTGTGCCGCCCGCCGCCGTGCCCCATCAGGATCAGGGGACGGGTACCGGCGGCCTGTTCCGGTGTCCACAGGACGCCGGGGATGTCGTTGAGGGAGAAGAGCTGTTCGCGGATGCCTTCGGAGCATGTGTCCGACGTCAGGCGCATAGCGTGGTGAGCCTTTCGGGGTACCTTGCGGGCTCCCTAGGCCATGCGAGCGAGGGAGGCCCGACCTGTCGTGGTGTTGATCGGTCTCACCTCCCCGGTTCACGGCCATGCACGGCGGCGTCGAAGGTATCCCATCCGTGGTCGGACGGGGAAGGGCAAACACCCGTACGGACAGGCCTTAACATGTCGCCCGTCGGGTGACGGGCGGTCCAGTGCCGCACATAGTCGTAGGGCCGGTGCGGCGCCGTCCGTCTGGCTGTGTCCTGGCAGCTGTGAACTACGGGGGAGAACGTCGATGTTCGGAATCATCAGGCCCTGCCGTCATCGCCTCGGCGAAGGCATGCGCACCGAGTGGATGGCGCATCTGTGCGGGCTGTGCCTGGCGCTGCGCGGTGAGTACGGGCAGTTCGCCCGGGTCGCCACCAACTACGACGGGTTGATCGTGTCGGTGCTCACCGAGGCGCAGTCCGAGCGCACCGGTGACTGGCGGCGCGGTGCCGGTCCGTGCCCCCTGCGGGGGATGCGGTCGGCGGATGTCGCGCAGGGCGAGGGTGCGCGGCTGGCGGCGACGGTGTCGCTGGTGCTGGCCGCCGCGAAGGTACGTGACCATGTGGCCGACGGCGACGGGCTGTTCGGCCGTCGGCCGGTGACGCTGGCGGCGCGCAGGATTGCCGACGGCTGGGAGCGGGCCGGGGCCGTGGGCGGCCAGGGGCTCGGTTTCGACACCGCGGTGCTGCTGGACGCGGTCGAGCGGCAGGCGCAGATCGAACGCCGCACCGGTACCGGCGACTCGCTGCTCGCCGTGACCGAACCGACCGAGACGGCGACCGCCGCCGCCTTCGCGCACACCGCCGTCCTCGCCGGTCGCCCCGGGAACACCGAGCCGCTGGCCGAGGCCGGCCGGCTGTTCGGGCGGCTGGCGCATCTGCTGGACGCGGTGGAGGACCTGGACGCGGACCGGGCGTCCGGCGCGTGGAACCCGATCGCCGCGACCGGCGCCACCCGCACCGACGTGCGCCGGCTCTGCGACGACGCCGTCCACGGGATTCAGCTCGCCCTGTCCGACGTCGCGTTCACCGACGGCCGGCTGGCACGGGCACTGCTGGGCGGCGAGCTGGAGCGCGCCGTGGACCGTGTCTTCGACCCACGGCACCATCACCACGAGCACCGCCACCAGACACGGGCCACGCGCCTGCTTCCCTTCCTGGGACGCCGTACGACGACCGGGGCCCTCCCGGGGAGCGACTCCGGGACGGGCTCGACCTGCGGTGTCGGGGCACTCACGGGTACGGCACCCGCCGACGGCCGCATGGCGTCGCGGCGGTCCTCCGACGGAGAGTGCCGCAGATGCGGCCAGTGGCGTGAGCTGTGCCGTGACTGCCGGTTGTGCCGCAACTGCTGCATCTGCAGCGACGACGAAGGGCCGGACGACTTCGAGCCGTGGCAGACCGGTGAAGGCGGCGGTGGCGGCTTCCGCGAGGGCTCGGGCGGCCGTGGCGGTTCCGGTAAGGACGGGTCGGGCCGGGACGGATCGGGCGGCGACGGTTGGTCCGGAGGCTCCGGCAATTCCGGCGGGGGCGGCTGGTCGGGGGGCTCCGGCGGTTCGGGCGGGGGCGGCCGGGGGTCCGGCGGCTCGGGCGGGGATTCCGGCGGCTGCTGCGACGGCGGGGGCTGCTGCAACCCGTGCAAGTGCTGCGACTGCTGCTGCTGCGACTGAGCAACGCGACAGCCCTCCCGGCGCCGCGTGCGCACTGCTCCTGCCGTGGTGACGCTCAGCCCTGCTCGGGCTCCACGGCGAGCCACAGCTCGGCGTCGGCCTCGGTTCCGTCCGCGGACAGGCGGGTGCGCAGGATCTCCGGGCCCGGGCGGGTGCGGTACGGGTTGGAGGGGAACCACTCCGTGAACGCGTCCCGCCACAGCTCCTGGATCGCCTGCGGTGCCGGACCGGATGTGGTGAAGACCGCCCAGGTACCGGCGGGGACGGCGAGCGTCGCCGTCCCCTCGGGGGCCGGTGCGCCGGTGATCACGGCCTGGTAGTAGTCGAGTTCGGTGCCCTCGGCGCGGCTGGGGTCCAGGTCGTCGCAGACCGCGACGATGCCGTGCGGCTCCTGGTCCGACAGTTTCCCCAGGCGGTCGAGGGTCTCGGGGGCGATCCCGCGGACAAAGGACATGATCGCCTGGTTCGGGCCCCTGTGCACCAGGGGCACCCGCGTCTTGAGCCCGACGACGCGGAAGGCTTCCTTCTCCACGATGCGGTACCGCATGGTGCTGCTTCCTTCGGTGGTGAGGCGAAAGGCCATCCGGGACTGGGAGTTGAGCGCCGCGCCGGTACGCCGTGCCTCGCCCGGTCCGATGCCGTGCATGGCCCGGAACGCCCGGGTGAACGCCTCGGTGGAGCTGTAGCCGTAGCGCACCGCGATCTCCAGCAAGGTGTCGCGCCCCGCCAGTACGTCGGCACCCGCCACGGTGAGGCGACGGCGCCGGATGTACTCCGACAGCGGCATGCCGGCGAGCGCGGAGAACATCCGGCGCAGGTGGTGCTCCGAGGTGGCCGCGATACGGGCCAGGTCCGTCACGTCGAGAGCCTGGTCGAGGTGCCGCTCGATGTGGTCCAGGGCTTGGTTGAGCCGCTCCAGCACGACCAGCTTCCCTCGCTTCTCTCCCTTGAGCCGCTCACGCGTGGATCACTCCTCGGCGGCGCTGTGGCCTGCGGCTTCCCTTCCGAGACCCAGGCGGATCGCTGTCTCCACGGGAGAGTACGCGCCGTCCGCCCGCTCCAGTTCGTACGGCGTGGCCGGCATCAGCGGTGGCTGGGCCAGGAAGCGCGGGCGGGTGCCGTGGTGCGGTTGTGCCGCGTGCACCAGGAACGGGTGGCAGAGGAAGACGTCGCCCGGGCTTCCGGTGGCGAGGACGACAGGGCGGTGTTCGGACGCCGCGGTGATGTCCGGGGCGAGGGTCAGCCCGCTCGCACCGTCCTCGCCGTACTTCTCCAACACCTTCGGTACGTCGAGGTGGGAGCCCACTCTGATCCGCGTCGGGGCGTCCTGCTCGCCGACCTCGCTGAAGAGGAACAGCATCAGCAGTGCCCTGCCGCGGGAGTGCAGATTCGTGAAGTACCAGCTCTCCCCGTCCGGCAGGTAGCTGCCCTCGATGTGCCATCCCGCGTCGTCCGGCTCCTCCTCGTGCGGGAACCGGAGCGGGAACGTGCCGAGTGAGTAGCGCGGCTCCCAGCGGCCAGGGCCGACGAGCAGGTCGTACGCGTGGTGCAGTTCCGGTGAATTGGGTGCCGCGGCGAACGGGCCCTGGGCCAGGCCGCCCACCCAGTGCACGGGCTGCGTCCATGTCGACGGGTCGTCCGGGTCGCAGCCGGTCTCCCGCCACAGCAGGCGCGTGCAGTCCGCGGCCACGCGCGGCGCGACGGCACCCTCCAGCTTCACGAAGCCGTCGCGCAGGAAACGGGTTACCAAGGTGTTGTCGTCCATGGCCCCATCGTGCGGTGCGGACGGGCACGGCCACCCGACATTTACCGCACCGATTCTGTCGGGTGGGGGGACGCACGGAGCAGGGGTGGCATCGGTGTCCTGGAGCGAGGCTCACCTTCCCCAACTACTTTCAGCCGTGATCTATCGCAGTGGCTGGTTCTTGGTGCATGGTGTGCGGGCGGGCACCCCACCACTCCCCCGGGTGGGGTCCCTTGGCGGAGCCCTGCTGTGCGTCCCCCGCACAGCAGAGCCCGCATAGCCTCCCGGCTCCCCACGGGAGGCTGCCCGCATGCTCGGTCATGAACGACCGCGATCAAGAAGGTACCGGCTGTCACCAGGCGGCATCGCCCCCAGGCCTGGCCGGTGCCCCCGCAGGACCCGGCTGGTCCGGCGGCCGGCTACGGGGCTCGTTGAGCCAGGTCGTGGGGCAGGTTGTGGAGGAGGGCTTCGGCTCGGTGTGGGCGGGTCATGGCTCGGGAGATCGGGGCGAGGTGGTCGGTGATCGCGGGGCCGATCCGTGGGGTGTGAGTGTCCTGGGTGCGGGGGCGGCGGTGGGCGTAGGCGTCCAGGGCGGCGCGTAGGGCTGCGGCTCCGGCCAGGGCGCGGGACGTGTTCGCGTCGTGCTGGGTGGCCGCCTGTTCGTATGCCTGGTGGTACAGGGTTTCGTCGAAATAGGGGGCCAGGCGCAGGAGGGCGTCCGTGATGTGTTGTTGGCGTTGCATCAGGCGGAGGTCCACGGGGGCGAATCTGCTGACCTTGGCTTTGGCCGAGGAAGGTGCGACCGACTCGACGGCGCGGCAGAGCGGGAGCAGGGACCAGTGCAGGATTTGGTCCCTGAGCCTGGTCTGGAGGAACGGGCCCGCTACGGGGAGGATGAAGCCCACGGCAACCAGAGAGCCTCCCAGGAGGGCGAACAGGGGTGCCGCCCCGGTGTTGAGGGTGTCCCAGTCCGCGCCCGCCCAACGGGCCGCGATGGCAAGGGCTTTGGCCGCGACGAAGGCGACGCCCAGGGCGTAGCCGGACTGGAGGCAGATCAGGCCGGTCTTGAGCCAGTGGCCGCTGACGTGGGGGATCCAGGTCCGGATCATCCAGGCGGACACGACGGTCGAGGTGAGGTAGCCGAGCAGGTAGAGGACGATGTGCTCGCGCATCCAAGGGGTTGTGGCGTAGTACGTGTCCAGGTCGTAGACGCGTTCGCTGGGCACCTCGGCCAGCAGGAAGGTGAGCCACAGGGCCGCGATGACGCTGCCGTAGCCGGTCCAGGCCCAGGCGATTCTCCGGGTGCGGCGGGGTGAGGGTTCCTCGCGCCAGGTGATGATCATGGTGAGGCAGGCGCCGCAGAACGCGTTGATGAGGGAGTACGTCCAGGGCGCCGCGAAGTTCGGTACGCCGGTGATGCTGTTGATGCGGCGGATGTTGCCGGGCATCACCGAGATGAATACCGCCGCCGCGCACAGCAGGACGAACCAAGTGGCCCGGGAATTGGGGTCCTTCCAGGACCGGGTGATCGAGGGGGCCTTCACGGCGAGGCCGGTGAGCAGCAGGACCGCGGGTGGGAGGTACAGCGGGTGGTTCACAGGATCTGCCGGTTGCGGCTGGTCAGGGACAGGCTGATGCGGCCTGCGACGGTCGCGGCGTTCACCGGGCCCTGTGCGTGCGGACCTGTCATCCAGGGGCGTACCGCTCGGCCGAAGAGCAGGCCGAACGTCTCCGCGGCCTGCTCGGTCTCCTCGTGGGACCGGGCGCGGGCGGCGATCGTGAGGAGGGCGTCGCGGGGTACTCGGTGCCCGGTGAGGATGCGGTCCAGGGCGTGTCGCAGATCTTCCGTCGTCCGGTAGGTACCGTGCGTGCGGGCCGCCGCACGCGGCGCGCCGCCCGTGAGGTGGTGGCCGCGGTCCTCCTTCTCCTCGTGCCACAGTTCGTGCCCCAGGATGACCAACTGCGCGGTAGGTGTGGCGCGTTCCTCGACGACGATGACGGAGTGGCCCCCGCAGTCCAGCCGCGCGCCCGACACCTCAAGGTCCGCGGGGAACGCGCTGAGGATCAGCCGGACGGGCCGGTCGCGGCGCTCGCTCATGGCGTCGCAGAAGGCGTGCATCAGCGTGTGCGGTTCGGCCGGCCGCGTGATCCGCTGTGCCGCCGCCTTGCCGAGCTCCGCGAGCAGGGCCTTCATCTCCTTGGCACTCACTGCTGGTCACCTGTTGGGGGGTTGAGGGATTCGGCCATGGTGGTGAGGGGCGCTTCGGGCTGCTGCCCGGGCGGGTGTCCGACGCGTGGCCCGTCAGCAGGCCGCCGTCCGGCGTTCCGCCTCACTCAGCGGCGGGCCCTGGAGCCGTGGTTTCCGCGGACCGAAGAGCATGGGGACGAGCATGTCCGGTGAGAACAGCCGGGTCGCGGGCTTCTCCAGGCCCATCACGTCCAACAGGGCGCCGAGCGCGCGAGGATGGGTGGCGCCGGTCTCGACCGCGCGGTCAACGAAGCGGGCCAGCAGCCGCTCCGTCGCCTTGGGTGGGGTGTCGGTGGCGCCCGGGTAGAAGGCGTCCTGTCCCACTCCCAGGTCCCACGCGGCGCTCACCGGGCGTGCGACGGCTCGCTGCAGGCGCCGGGCAACGCCAGGCGCGGTGAGCCGGGTGGCGCGCACCATGTCCCGGACAGCCAAGGCGCATTGGGCGGCGACCGTCAGGCCGTGGCCGTAGACGGGGTTGTAGCCGGCGACGGCGTCGCCGAGGACGAGGAAGCCGTCGGGCCAGCGCTTGGCCTTCTCGTAGTAGCGGCGGTGGTTGGCCGTGGACCGGGTGATGGCAACGTCACTGAAGGGCTCGGCCCCCTTGAGGAGTTCGCCGATGACCGGATCGCCGAGGCCGAACGCGAAGTCGGTGAAAGCGTCGGGGTCTTTGGTGGGTTCGCCGCCGCGCGTGCCGGACAGCGTGACGATCCACCGGGCGTTCTCGATCGGCAGGATGATGCCGCCCTGCCCCGGCGCCTTGCCGGGGTTGGGCTGGACGTTGACGAGGGGGAAACCGTGCCCGGCGGTGCCGTGCGGGGCGCGGAACAGGCGGGTCGCGTAGACGACACCGGCGTCGACCCGCCGTTCGGGAACCCTCGGCAGCCCCAGCTCGCCGAGCCATCGCGGCGTACGGGAGCCGCGTCCGGAGGCGTCGACCACCAGGTCCGCCCTGAGCGTGGAGCGGGCACCTCCGCCGTCGACACGGACGCCGGTGACGCGGGTGGCGTCGCCCTCCAGTCCCCGTACCGCGGTGTTCTGGAGCACAGTGACGTGCCTGTCCGCGAACACCCGCTCGCGCAGGACCGCGTCCAGCAGGTCGCGGGAGCAGATCAGGTTGCGGTGGTGATTGGCGAGGAATCGGCGGAACCACACCTCGTTCGGCGCCCGGGACACCATGTCGCCCATGATGTGGGCCAGGCGTCCGCCCCGGGTCACCAACTCGTCGACGACGCCGGGCAGCAGTTGGCCCAAGGCGGCCACACCGCCGCTCCACACCATGTGTGCGTGCCGCGCCTGGGGGACGCCCCTGCGCGGCAGGGGGCCGTCCGGCAGGCGGTCGCGCTCGACGAGGACGACGTCTGCCGTATCGGCGAGCGCGGCGGCGGCCAGCAGGCCGCTCGCACCGGCTCCGACGACGACGGCGGTGGGGCGGTGCGCTAAGTCGGGCACGGGGCGGGATCACCTTCTCTGTCGGGCGTTCGCGGGTGGGGTGTGCGGATCGTTCTCGGTGGTGCACGGGGGCAAGGGTGTCCGGCTGTCGCGTCCTCGGTGTGCGGCACCAGTGGGCCACTGCGGTCGATGCGCTGCTCGCCGCATGGCGCAGCGCGGCTCCACGAGGCAGTCCCTGCACACCTTTTGGGCGGCTCGGCTCCCTTACGGCTGAGCAGCGTACGCATAACCGGGACAGCGCTTCAACGCCGGTTCGTCGCCGGCAAGCCGTCCTTGTCTTGTTGCGCATGCTCCTCCGGTGCGCGCGGCCGACCGGGCGGCCGTCGGCGGCAATCCTTTGCCGTTCGCTCACAGAAACCTAAGAACTCGTGCCTAGCTTCGCGTTCAAGATTCACAGCAGGCGTCCCCTGTCCCCCACCTCGCAGAGGCTCTCGCATGCCCACTTCCCTCCACGCTTTCCGCGCCGGCGGACGGCACCGCAAGCCCAAGCACCCGAGCCCCGCCGTGCGCCGGGCGGCCGTTGTCGCTCTCGCCGCGCCGGTCGCCGGGACGCTCCTGGCGGGTCCGTCCGCCTTCGCCGCGGAGAAGTCCGGGACCGGGGCCGCCGTGCTCAACCCCACGGAGCGGAGGATCGCGGCGGATCTCAACTCGCGTGCGCAGGACGCCCGGTTGGGCGACAGGCTGAGCGGTGTCGTCATCGACGCGGAGTCCGGCAGGACCGTATGGGGTCACGACGCGACCACGGCGCTGATGCCCGCGTCCAACACCAAACTCGCCACCGCCACCGCCGCGTTGAAGGTGCTCGGGCCCGAGCACCGGTTCACCACGAAGGTCGTCCACAGTGCCGGCACGCTCACCCTGGTCGGCGGCGGGGACCGTACGCTCACCACCGGTGACCTCACCGAGCTCGCCGCGGCGGCGGCCTCGGGCCTGCGCGACGCGGGTGTCACCTCGGTGAGCGTCCGGGTCGACGACAGCCTCTTCCCCGGACCCACGCTCGCCACCGGCTGGAACAGCGGCTACTACCCGGACAGCGTCGCCCCGGTACGGGCCTTGGTGGTGAACGGCCGCCATGTCACGGACACCTCCCTGGACGCCGGACGGACCTTCGCCCAGCTCCTCACCCAGCAAGGCGTCACCGTCAACGGCAGTGTCACCCGTGGCACGGCGGGCAGCGGCGACACCATGGTGGCCCGGCATCAGTCCGACCAGCTGTCCGTCATCGTCAAACACATGCTCAAGGTGAGCGACAACGACATCGCCGAGTCACTGCTCAGGACGACCGCGCCGGCCGCCGGTCGCCCGGCCACCTTCGAGGGCGGCACCGCGGCCGTACGCGACGTCCTCACCCAGTACGGCATCTCCCTGCGCGACTTCGTGATGCACGACGGCAGCGGTCTCTCGCGCGCCAACCGCATCCCGGCACGGACCATCGCCGGCATCCTCGACGTGGCCTCCGACCCGCGCCACACCGGCACCTTGAAGTACGTCGTGGACGGGCTGCCCGTGGCGGGTGAGGCGGGCAGCACCCTCGGGCCCGAATGGGGTCGCTTCGACACCGCGGACTCCAGCTGCGCCGTCGGCCGGGTCAAGGCCAAGACGGGCACACTCACCGGCGCGATCGGGCTCAGCGGCCTGACCAAGGCCAAGGACGGGAACTGGAAGATCTTCTCCTTCATCGAGAACGACTCCCCCGCGGCCCCGGGAGCCGTCAAGGACGCCCTCGACGGTCTCGCCGCCACGGTCAACGGCTGCTGGGCGTAGTGAGGGCCGAGCAAGTGCCGTACCGTCACAACGACTTCGCCCCCTACGCGCAACAGCACTGGCCCCGCCTGGTCACCACCGCGCACCTCCTCTGCGGCGACGCACAGGAGGCCACGGAGTTGGCGCGCGACACCCTGGTGGGCGTGTGCGCGCGGTGGCGGCGGATACCGCGGGACGACGTGGACTTCTATGTACGGCGGTCCCTGGTCAGGGCGTATCTGCGCGGGGCGCGCCGGGCACACGGCCCGTCCCCGGAAGGGCTGGGCTCTCTGTCCGCACGGCAACGCGTCGTGCTGGTGCTGCTGCACCGGGAGGGCCTGCGCGAGGCGGAGGTCGCCCAGATGCTCGGGTGCTCGGTGCGCGCGGTCAAGAGCCTCGCCCGACTGGGATGCCTGGCCTGCGGGGGTGGCCCGGAGCGACTGCGGGCGCTACTCGCCGCCGAAGTTCTCCCCGGCGCGGTTCCGCTCGACGCGATCGAGCAGCGGGGCCGTGCCCTGCGCCGCCGTCGCGTCGGGGCGGTCGTCGTCGCGTGTGCGCTGGTGCTCGGCCCGTCGGCTGTCCTGGCCGCCGATCGGTTCGGGGGCGGCGGCGATTCGGGCGGGTCGGGGTCGGCCGCGGAGGGCGCGGCGTCGAGCCCGGTGCGGATCGTGACGCCGGGCGAGCGGGTGGAGGCCGTGCGCGGCGTGCGGCTGTGGCTGACCGACAGGGGCAAGCACTGGTCGACACCGCTGAGCTCCCATCAGTTCCTGGGCCTGGCCGAGGACATCACCGGTGAGAACGCCCACGAGAAGGCCGACGACAAGAAGCCGCGTGTCTCGGCGCAGTTGGAGCCGCTGGACGACAGCTTCTTCCTGTCCGGCCTCTACCACGGCTTGTCCACCGCTCCGGGGCGTGTCGAGGCGTCCGTCGGAGACATCAAGGTCACAGGCACGGTCCTCACCCTGGCCGGCAGCCCGGGCTGGGGAGTCTGGTACGCGCGGGCGCCCTTGTCCTCGACGGCGCTGAAGGCGAGCCTCGCCGAGGGCGGTCCGACGGTCACGGTGTACGACGCGGCGGGCAAGGCAGTCGCGCGTTCCGACGCCGGCAGATGAAGCGCGGAAAAGCCCCCGATTCCCCTTCGTCGCGCCCCCTGCAAGTGTGAAAGGCCCCCCGTGCACGCATCCTCCCCGGACCAGGAACCGCCCGCTCAGGCCGAGCCGCCCGCCGAGAACCGGCCCTACACGCCGACCCGTACGAAGCGCGCGCACCGCTACCGCCCGCGCATCCCGCTCCGCCGCCGTCTCCGGCGCACCCGGGGCCGTCGGCTGCGCCGCGCGGCCGTCGCCCTGCTGGTGCTGATCGCGGCACTGTGCGCGACGGTGGTCGTCATGTACCACCTGACGGACATCCCCGAACCGCACCCGGAGACCGTCACCCAGAGCACGGTCTTCACCGATGCCAAGGGCTCCCCCCTGGGGCGCCGCGGCCCCGTCAACCGTCAGGAGGTGCCCCTGTCGCAGGTCCCGCGATACGTCCAGGACGCGGTGATCGCGGCCGAGAACCGCTCCTTCCGCACCGACGACGGGGTCTCCCCGCGTGCCATCGCCCGCGCGACGCTGGCCTCGCTGACCGGTGGGGAGCGGCAGGGCGGGTCCACCATCACGCAGCAGTACGTGAAGAACGCGCTGCTGACCCCGGAGCAGTCATTGTCGCGCAAAGTGCGCGAGGCGCTGATCGCGGTCAAGCTCGATCGCACCCACTCCAAGGACGAGATCCTGGCCGGCTATCTCAACACGGTGTACTTCGGCCGGGGTTCGGCGGGCATCCAGGCCGCCGCGCGCGGCTACTTCGGCGTGGACGCCCGGAGCCTGACCGTGTCCCAGGGCGCGGCGCTGGCGGCGATCGTCAACATTCCGTCGTACTACGAGAAGGCGGGCTCGGATCCGAAGGTGAGCGCGCGGCTCAGGCACCGCTGGGAGTGGGTGCTCGACGCGATGGCGGCGAGCGGCAGCATTTCGGCGGAGCAGCGCGCCGAGGCCGTGTTCCCGCCGTTCCGGTTCTATCCGCCCGGAGCGACCGAGGGGCAGCGGCAGTACATGATCGACGTGGCCGCGAAGGAGGCCGCGGACCGGCTCGGTATCACCGAGGACCAGTTGGCGCGCGGCGGCTACACCGTGCGGACCACTTTCGATCTGGCGCTCCAGGACGCCACGACCGAGCTGGTGAAGGGCATCAAGGGCCGCGAGGGCACCCGGCTGCACACCGCAGTCGTGGCGATCGAGCCCGACGACGGGGCGGTGCGGCTGCTGTTCGGCGGATCGGACTACGCCCGCCAGCCGTTCAACGACGCGGTGGCCGGGTCGGTGGAGGCGGGGGCGGCACTGGACCCCTTCCGTCAGGTCCGCCTCGGCGCCCCGTTGGACGTACTGCCGAGGACCGCGGCCCCGACTCCGCTGAAACTGACCTCGGCGTACGCGACGGCGGCGGCGAACGGGGTGTACGCGGCTCCGTACACGGTCGCGAAGATCAGCCGGGACGGGCGGACGGTCTACACGGCCCGCCCCGACACGCGTCGTGCGATGAACGAGAAGGAGGCTTGGACCGTGCAGGAGGCCATGCGCATGTGGCCGACACCCAAGGCCTCCTCCCTGCCGAGCGATGCGCGGGACTTCTTCACGGCGGGCGCGGGCGGCGGGATCACCCGCCGGACGGTGTGGTCCACCGGGATGGACCACCGGCTCGCCCTGACGGTCACGCTCTTCGCCGACCGGCCCGGCGAGAAGAAGAACACGTCCGTGCCCGCGTTGCTGCCGAGTGAACCGGCGCCGACCGAGACGGCGGAGGAGACCGCTGCGGAGATCTGGCGGACGGCTTTCGGGGAGACGTAAGCCCTTGGGAGGGGCGGGAGTTGCTGAGGCAGGATGCCTCTCGCGCACAGCGCGCGTCCGGCTGACCCGCCCCGCGAGAGGACATCCATGACCATCGCCTTCCTGATGCTCGCACGGCTGCCGGAGGGGCGGTTCGAAGCCTTCGACGCCTACCGGTCCGATCCTCGGCGGGCGGCCGCGGCGCCGCTGCTGGAAGCGTCGGGGGCGGCGATCGAGCTCCTCGCCGTGCGGGACGTCGGCGGAGGGAGCTCTGCCTGACGTCACGTGCTCCGGGCGCGCAGCGCGCGCGTGAGGGTGGGGATCATCACCGCGGCGGGGAGGAGGTGCAGGCCCAGCAGCGCGGTGGTGGTCGCGGTGTCGGCGCCGCCGAGGAGGGGCGGGAGCAGCGAGATCACCGTCAGGGACACGGTGATCCACAGGAATCGCTCGGCGGGGCGGGCGCTCCGGCGCAGGAGTGCTACGGCGATGGCGACGCCCACGGCCGAGCAGAACCCGGTCACAACGGCGAACCCACCGAGCGGGATCGCCTCGGCCCCGTCGGGAACCTCGAAGTCGACGCCGGCGGCTCGGGCGAGGGCGGCGGCGAGAGTGGTGACCGCGGCTGCCGCGAGCGCGGCCGTGAGGCCGGTGGTGGCGAGGCCGCGGAGGCGGTGGGGTCGGGTGGCGGCACGGTCGGCGATGACGCCCGTCTCGGGCATGGCGTTCATGGCGTTACTCCGTCGTTCGCGGGCCGGTGTTACTCGGTGCCGTCCGCCGGCAGGCGCTCGGGCAGCCCCAGGCGGGGGAACCGGTCGGCGTGGAACGTGGTGATCTCGGCGATCGCTCCGTCGGTGATGCGCAGGACGTCGATCGTGAGCGGCAGGTACGCGCTCTGCTCCTCCTGCCAGATGTAGAAGGCGATGGCGGGCCGGCGGTTCACGGCGGTGGGGACACCGCGCAGACCCTTGATGCCCTCGAAGCCCTCCTCGATCCAGTTGCTGACGACGGTGTCGCGGCCGATGTACAGGCCCGGTGTGGGCGGCATCGAGCAGCGGACGTCGTCGCGCAGCATGGCCGCGATGGCCGGGATGTCCGTGGCCACGCTGGCGTCGGTGTAGCGGCGTACCAGATCACGCGTCCGCGCGTCCTCCTCGCCGCCGGTCCAGTCCTGGCGCTCGGCGGGCAGGTGCTCCCGCATGCCGGCGCGGGCCCGCTGGAGGGCGCTGTTCACGGAGTTGACGGAGTCGCCGAGGAGCGCCGCGACCTGCTTCGCGGGCCAGCCGAGCACGTCGCGCAGGATCAGTACGGCGCGGGGGCGCGGTGCCAGGTGCTGGACCGCGACCAGGTACGCCAGCTCGATGGTCTCCCGGGCCACGGCGACGGCTTCCGGCTCGTCTGCGCCGCCCGCGGGGACCTCGTCGAGCAAGCGGTCCGGGTACGGCTGGAGCCACAGGACCTCGCCGCCGGTCGCGGGCTCGGGGCGGTGCTTGGCGAGCAGGTCGAGGCAGGCGTTGGTGGCGATGCCGTACAGCCAGGCCCGGAACGTGGACCGTCCCTCGAACGTCTCCCGGCGCCGCCAGGCCCGCAGGAACGTCTCCTGCACGGTGTCCTCGGCGTCCTCGAACGACCCGAGCATCCGGTAGCAGTGCACGTGCAGTTCCCGCCGGTGCCGCTCCGCCAGCTCGGAGAACGCCGCCTCGTCGACCTCGCCCAGTCCGCTCACGCCCGGTTCCTCCAGCCGCGTGTCCGCGCTCATCACGTCATCCTTCCGCCTCGTCGTGTCCTGTCGTAGGTGTGACGGGCGGGGGCGCGGAAACTCATCACTGGGCTCGCCGGGGGTCACTCTCAGGGCAGGGCATCACGGCATGTGGCGGATGGACCACGAACCGTGGACGGCGAACCTAGTCGTCGAATTCAAACCCGGCCGTCTCGGCGCGGGCGATGAGCTGGCGGACTTCGCTGGGGCTGGAGAGCACGAACTCAAGGGTGGCCTTCAGCTCGGTCAGGTCGCTCAGCTTTCCGCGCGCGCAGAACATGCCGCTCTCGCTGTCGAAGTCGAGGCGTTCGGCGAGGTCCGGCCAGCCGAACTGGACGAGGCCCTCCCAGAAGTAGCCGCTCGGCTCGTGTCCGGCGGCCACTACCGCGGCATCGGCGGGCAGGCCGCCGGCAGCGCATGTCAGGGAGTAGTCCCCGTCGAAGTCGTGGAGGGTGACAGTCACGGCGCGATCTTCCCACAACCGGCACGCGAGCCGCCCGGCCCCACGTTCACCGCACCGGGTTGAATCCGTATATGACTTGCTGACCGAACGGCACCGCGGGCAGGATCGCGCGCATGGTTTCGGTGGTGCAGAACGTCGCGATCGACTGTGCGGATGCCTACGCGCTGGCTCGGTTCTGGAGCGAGGTGCTCGGTTGTCCGATGGACCCGGAGAGCGAGCCGGGGGACGCGGAGACCGCGGTGGTCCTGCCGGACGGCCCGCACCTGTACTTCAACCAGGTGCCGGAGCCGAAGACGGTCAAGAACCGGATCCACCTGTGCCTGCGCCCCGAGACCGCCCGCGAGGAGGAGGTCCAGCGGCTGCTGGACCTCGGAGCCGCTCTCGTCGCCGATCGCCGGGAACCCGACGGATCCGGCTGGGCCGTCCTGGCCGACCCGGAGGGCAATGAGTTCTGCGTGCTGCGCAGCGCGGCCGAGCGTGCGGCCATGTCTTCCCAGGCGGTCGGCCCGGGGTCGGACACCGTCTAGCGGTCCACGCCCCAGCGCCAGAGGAGCTCTCCGCCCTCGGGTACCGCTGCCCAGCGGGCCGCGGCCGCGTCCAGGCGGGGTCCCGTCCTGGCCAGGGCGTCCTCGCCGATCGGTGCGCGGCCGATGCCCCGGCCTTCCGTGGGCAGGCCGCTCCAGACCCGGTAGGCCCAGTTCACCGACATCTCGGCGGCCATGACGGCGTCGCCGCCCCGGCGCAGCACCTTCAGTCCGGAACGGCGGTGGCGACCGGGGTTGATGAGCTCGAAGCCCTGGAACGTGGCGCCGCGCGCCATCGCGCCCCAGAACCCGTCGTCGATGCCGAGGGCGGTCTCCACGACGGCGTGGACCAAGTCGTGCGGCATGGTCGGGCCCGTGGGCTGGGCGGGCAGTCTGACGTCCGGCCCCTTGCGGTCGCGGACCAGGAGTTCGTGCTGGTTGTCCGGCAGCTTCCGGAAGGACATCTCCATATCGCGGGTGACGGTAAGGCAAAGCGGGCGCGCTGCCAATCGATTTTCCCCGTGCCCTTGCGAGGCGGCTTGTTCCCGGTCCTCCGCACCGCCCACCTCACCGCGCGATGTCATAGACCAAGTGCGTCGCGGTGGAGGTCGCGAGCACGCTCCGCTGCACCAGCGTGCGTGGCGCTCCGCCGGTGAACAGGGGTGTCCCTGCGCCGAGTACGACGGGCGCGAGGTGCACGGACAGCACGTCGACCAGCCCGGCCTCGATCGCGGAGCGGATGACGGCGCCACCGCCCATGAGGACGGCGTCGAGGTCGCTGCCGCGGGCCTTCGACGCCGTCTCGGCCAGCTCGCGTGCCGTGGTGACGGCGTCGGCGATGCCGGTGGTCACGAAGGTCCAGTCGAGGTTGACGGTACGCACCGTCGTGGGCGGTGAGCTCGTGACGACGACGAAGGAGGGCTTGCCGACCTCGCCGGCGCCGTAGCCGACGGTGTCGTCCCAGCCCTGCGGGCCGTCGACCACGTCGAAGAGACGGCGGCCGAGCACCACGGAACCGGAGCGGGCGGTGGCCTCGCGCAGGACGCGGCGGTCGTCGGGGTCGTCGGAGAACGCCCAGGTGTGCAGGGCCTCGCCGCCGGTGCCCAGGCCGTTGTCCGGGCCGGGGTCGGGCCCGGTGACGAAGCCGTCGAGCGAGACGGAGATGTCAGCGATGATGCGTGTCATGCCAGGGCAGACTCTCTCCGCCGCCCGAACTCATCGCTCACCCTCCCGGACGTACTGTCAGTGCCGCGTGCCATGATGCCGACGCGTCTCAGGGGAGGGACGCAGTGTGGTGAGCACCGAGGGGTGGGCCATGGGCTCGGGTACGGCACCGGACGGATCGTCCAGGTCGGACGAGGAGTGGGAGCGGTTCCTCCGCGAGTCGGTGGCCGGTGCCGCCGACGCGCCCAAGGAGCCGTCGGCGCGGGCACGTGAGGTGGCCCAGCGGCTGCGCGCCGAACCCGACCGGGGCACGGGGGGCTGGCGCAGCTACACGCCGGCCCAGCCCAAGCGGCGCACGGGCTGGTACGTCGCCGGCTTCGTCGCCGCGCTCATGCTGCTGGTGGTGGCGCTCGCGCCGGGGCGGGCCCTGGACCTGTTCTCCGGCTCCGACTCCACTCCGGCGGCGGCCGAGACCAGCCGGCCGACCCAGGCGCCCCCCACGGACACCGCTCAACGCCCCACCGTGGACGAGCCGTTCCGCGGCTCACCTGCGGCACGCTGGGCGAACGGGGCCGACGGGATAACCGTGCCGAAGGCCGAGCCTGTGGGCTGGATGAGCGAGGGGGAGGTCGGGCAGGCCCTCGCGCGCACCCGGGACTTCCTCGTGGCGGCCGGACTGGACCGCGGGGTACTGCGCGGGGAGCGGCCCAAGGACGCCATCGCGCTGATCAATCCGCACCAGAAGGACGTCCAGGACCTCCTGAGCGCCGCTTTCCGGGCACCGAGCGAGGACAGCGACCCGCTCCTCCTCTTCAGCCGCTTCGAGCCGTCCGGCACCCGCCTGGTCGGCGACATCGTCAAGACCCGGGGCCGACTCTCGTACGAGGAGGGCGAGCGCGGCGCGCTCCAGGTGACCGCCGACGTCACCTTCGTCTATCCGGTCAGGCCGGCCGACGGCGGCAACGAGGTCCTGCGCACCATCGTGCGGCGCGAGCTGGTGGTGAGCTGGGACGACCCCGACAAGGTGGTCACCGAGCCGGGCACGTTCTCGGTCGTCTCCTACAAGTACGACGTCACCAACGGCGGTTGCGGCGACTCCACCGGGTACTTCACCCCGCCCTTCGGCACGGAGGGCGGGGCGGACGAGAACAGCGAGGAGATCGATCCGTACGACCGCAGCGGGCCGGTCGCCGAGGGTGCCTCCGATGACGAGAGTTGCCGCAGGGCGACGCGGTCCTAGCAGCCCGTTGGAGGCACGAGCGGCCTCACACCTCGGAGACGTTCGGCTCCTAGAAGAGCGCGACGAGTCGGTCGCTGAAGGATGCGGCGGCGCCTCCCTTCCCTTCGGCGCGGTACGCACGGATCGCGGGGTCGGCGAGGGCGAGCACGAGCGCCGGGCAGTCCTCGACGTCGTTGGTGTGCTCGGGCTCGCACCCGCCGACGCCGAACAGGTCGTAGCCGGGGCACAGGGCGGCGGCGGGCAGTTCCACGTCCAGCAGCAACGGCTTGCCGGGCGCGACGCGAAACCGCCCGGAGGCCGGGGGTTCGACCGGCTTGCCCTCGAAGTCGCTGTCCACGACGGTCGCGGTGAGTCCGCGGGCGGAGGCGCGACGGCCCTCCCCGTGCGGGCCGTGGACATCGAGGGTGACGCGGCCTTTCGGCAGCGGCGCGGGGAGCAGCAGGGGCCTGGCGGCCGTTCGTATCGCCACGTGCACGGTGAAGTGGGCCGAGCCCTTCGCCTTCGAGCCCGGGTCGAAGGCTCCGTAACTGGTCAGGGCCATCTGCGGGTCGATGTCGCGCTCTCCGGCTCCGCGCGGCTGCGGTCGCCATCCGTCGTTGTCACCGCACTGCGACAGCAGGGCCGTGCCACCGCCCGGAAGCGGGATGTCCCGCAACGGCTGGGCCGGTGCTGTCCGCCGCTGTGTGGACGCGGGCTCCTCCTCGTCGGTGCTGCCGACGTACGTCAGCAGCAACAGGCCCACGACGAGGACGCCGAGGATCGTCCAGGACCGTTCGGAGAGGCGGAACACTCAGACCCGCCTTTGCGCTGCGCTCATGATTCGTTCAGCGTGCGGGACGCCAAGATCGTCACTGTCCGGGCCGATGCCGTGGTACGGCACCGCGGTGGCTGGCTCGGGCAGCGCATCACCATCGAGCAGCCGGGTGCGGCGACTTCTCCTTACCCGAACTGCTGGGCGGCACCGACGACCGTGAACTGGCGCATCCGCCGACCCTATCGCCGGGCGGCCAGTCCCGGGATCAGCACCGCCCCCACCGCAAGGTGCGTCAGGGCGAGGGTCAGCCGCGTGCCGCCGTCCATGCCGTCGCCGAGGAACGGCAGGAAGGACACGGCGAGTACGGCGCCCGCCGCGCTGATCCAGACGGTGCGGGCGCGTGCCGCCACGAAGCGCTCCAGGACCGCCAGCAGTCCCCAGCCGGCCAGCGACGCGAGCAGCGCGACGAACACCACAGGGCCCGCGGTGATGTCGAGCGTCTCCTCACCGTCCACTACCCGCGGTCGGTGTCCCAGCAGCGGGTCCGCGACCAGCCACACCAGGACGGCGGCCAGGACGGCCAGGGCTGTGGCCGCCAAGCGCCTTGACCGCGTGCTCACTTGGTGTCCCCCGACATCGCGCCGTGCAGGAAGACCTCCACCAACTCCTGCGGGGTCAGGTCGGGTTCGTCGCCCGTACGCGGTTGGGTGAAGAGCAGTCCGATGAAGAGGGCCGCGGTCTGCTCCGGCGGGCGGCGCAGGGTCGCCCTGTCGGGCTCCAGCAACTCGGCGAGGGCTTCGCGGATACGGGCCATCGACTCGTCACGGCCCGCTCCGCGTACCGGTCCGGGGTGCTTGCCCCCGCGATGGCCGAGCGAGCCGAGAATCGCGCCCATCCTGGCCATGTGTGCCTGGAGCGCCTCCGCCGACTCCGCCAGCCGCACCGGGAGCGGCTGGGCCATGTCGATGGCGTCGAGTTCGCGGACCGCGTGCTCGGGCGAGAGCGCCTCGGCCACGCATGCCTGGAGGAGTTCGTCCTTGTCGGCGAAGACGCGGAAGATCGTGCCCTCGCCGATGCCCGCGGCGCGGGCGATCTTCGCCGTCGTCACCGCGGCGCCGTACTCGGCGATCAGCGGAATGGCCGTCTGGATGATCATCTGGCGGCGCTGCTCGGGAGCCATGCCGGGGGCGCGGCGCCTGGGGGTCTGGTTCTCCTTGGCTGCTGTCATGCGGCGAGCATACGGAGTGAGCGCTCACTCCGTCAATGAGTGAGTACTCACTCTGGCCCTTGGGGCCTTACCGGTCCCTGGTGGTCGGGGTCGTTGTCAGTGGCGCGTCGTAACCTGCCTTGCATGATCCGCCCGACCGGGCGGGAGGGACGATGGGGTACGGGGGCAAGGGTGCGCAGGCCTGTCGCTGGCGAGGTACACGTTCACTACGGCCAGATCTACGTCGAGAGCGATCCCGACCTCGACATGGATCTGCAGGATTCGTTCGCGGGCCAGGAGGCCGGGCTGTGCGGAGCGGCGGTCCCCGGCGGCCTCTTCCTGCTGACCGGGCTGCACACGGGCGACGTCGGCTTCACGGTCGAGATCCACGACCAGGAGCCGCCGCTGGATCCCGCCTGGGAGGACGTCGTGGAGGTGTCCTTCCGGCCCGGCTCGGACCGCAGCTCGCTCGTGCAGTGGGGCGGTGAGGCCTACTGGGACCTCGGCCTCGAAGAGATCGACTACCGGGTGCGGTACTGCGCCAAGGGCATGGACGCGGGGAACGAGCTGGACACCCGCGTGAAAGAGCCCCAACAGGACTGCTACCTCCTTCAGTTCTGGCCCGCCCCTCCGGCGCCGGACCGTATCGTGAAGCAGACCGCCTCGATCGCCGCCTACTGGCACGACTTCGCCCGGGAGCAGCCGCCCGCCCCCACCGCCGCCGAACGCGCGGAGTCCGAGCGCCAGGCCCGTCTTGAGCAGGAGCGCCAGGAGACGGAGCGCCGGCTCGCCCACGAGCGGTGGGAGTGGGGCGGTCAACTGCCCAGCGAGGCCCTGCGCACCGTCCGGGCCAATACCCGCGGGCTCCTTCCCTTCGATCCGGCTCTGCTGCACACCCTCGACGCCGCCGGACCCGACACCCAGCGCGCGGTCGCCGTGCTGGCGGCCCGCCTCGCCTGCGAGAAGGCCGGGCTCGCCGGTCTCGAATGGGTCGCCGCCGGACTCGACGCGCTGTCCGAAGGGCGGCCGCTGCCGCCGCCCTTCGACGACTGGGACCGCATGTGGGAGGCCCTGACCTCGGATCCGCGCGTCCCGCGCCGTCTCGTGGCCCCTGCCGTTCCGGCCGAACGCGCCCCGTTCCAGCCGCCCGCCGACGACTCCGAGATCTTCCGGATCGTGGGCCCGGCTGCCACCCTGGCGAAGTCCTCACAACCGCTCAAGCCCGTCGGGGGCGCAGGGTCCGGGCTCGCGTTCGTCATCGGCGAGCGCCAACCGATGTCCCAGCCGCACATGGCCCTCCCGGCGGTGCCGGAGGCCGCGGCGAGCGACCCGCTCCAGGCGGTCATCAACGCCGTCCACGCGGCCGTGGTCACCTATGGCGACGACCATCTCACCCTGTTCCGGCGCATATGGGCCGCGTGCGGGCGACCGGCCGCCGCCGATTAATCGATTGGCGCCCGCCCGGCTCCCGGACACAATCGGCACGTGCAGATCTTGTCGTTCCCCGAAGTCGCCACACCCGCCGACCTGCGTGCGCAGGTGATGCAGCTCCAGGAGCAGGCATGGCCGTCCGAGCCCGGCTCGGAGCCGCCCACTGACGCGCCCACGCACGATCAGGCGTTGCGGCCGTTGTCCATGCTGCTCGTGGACGAGGGGACGGTCCTGGCCGCGCTGGACATCCTGTTCAAGGAGATCGTCCATAACGGCCGGCGCTTCGCCGCGGGCGGGCTGAGCACGGTCGTGACGAGCGAGCGGGCGCGTGGTCGCGGGTACGGCGGGCGCCTCGTCTCGGCGGCGCGGGAGGAGATGCGGGCCCAGGGGCTGGACCTGGGCCTGTTCACCTGCGACCGCCCGCTCCAGGCGTTCTACGAGCGTGCGGGATGGCGTGTGCTGCCGGGAGCGGTGCTGGTCGGAGGGACGCCGCAGGCCCCCTTCCCGAGCGACCGGCCCGGCTTCGACAAGGTCACGCTGGCGGACTTCTTCTCGGCGGCGGGGCGTGCGGCACAGACGTCGTTCGAGCACACCCGTATCGAGCTGTACCCGGGGGAGATCGACAAGCTCTGGTGAGCCCCAGCCGTCTCCGGTCACTGCCAGCGGTAGAGATCCCGGAGCAGGCAGATCTCGGCGCCGTGGTGGATCAGCTCCCTGTTGACGTGCAGGACGATGCCCTCCATGGGGAACTGTTCGGGCCCCACCGCAGGCGGATTCTCCAGCTCGGCGTCCGAGAGTTCCCGGACCCCCGCGTGCCAGCGCCCGTACATCCCGTCGAGCTGCTTCAGCGCCTCGTCGGCGGTCCCCGCGTAGGCGAATGCCTCCGATTCGATGTCCTGGCCGCCGAAGTGCCAGCCGACCCGATAGCCCAGGACGGAGACGATCATGTGCGCCAGCCGCCAGGCGATCGTGGTCACCGGGGCCGGCGCCGGGGCGGGGGACGCGTAGTCCATCGTCCACTCCCCCGAACCCTCCGACATCGGAGCGGCCGACGTCCCGCGCGGGCGGATGCTCCAGCAGCCGCGCACCGGCTCCCAGAAATACTCCGCGTCCGTGAGACCGTCCAGCCTGGGCCGCACGTTCTTCTGCCAGTGCCGGTCCAGCTGGTCGGCGAGCCGTTCGCTTCGTGTCATCTCCGCACCGTACACACAGCGGCGGCGTCCCCCCTGCCCCACCCGTGACACGTGACGGATCGTCAAAATCCGTCCCCACACCCTCTGCCACGACCATTGCCGACGACTCCGAGCATCGCTATGTTAATCGAAAATCACATACGTGCGACGGCGCGCAGCACGCCGCGGGTCGCACAACTGGCAAGTCTGCAAAGGAATCTGACACTCTCCGGCCCATCAGGGAAGCAGGTAAGTCAATGGAGAACCTCAGCAGGCGAAAGGCCATATCCCTGGGTGTCGCCCTGGGACTCGTGGGTGTGGCGAACCCTGTTCAGGCGTGGGCCTCGGCAGGGGCGGCGAAAGCGAGGGGTGCCGAGGCCGCGGCAGGGACCGGCCCGGAGTGGATCTGGGACGACCTGGCGGACCCCTTGATGAAGTCGATGCTCCAACAAGGGCACGTACCGGCGATCAACACCGCGTGGAAGTCATGGGTGAACAACAACGACCCGCTGCCCAGCGGGCTGCCCGCCGAGTTCACCGCCTATCTGCGCCAGGTCAACCGGCTGCCCTCCTGGGCGGACCCCACCAAGCTGGCGCGCGCCGCGGACTTCAACCGCCGCAGGGACACATACCTGTTCATGCTGTACGGCCTGGGCAGCGGCATCATGAGTACGGTGATCCCGCGCGAGGCCAAGAGCGTGTACTGGTCCGCGGGCGGCGCCGACATGCAGGACCGCGCGGCGAAGACGTTCACGTTCGGCTACGACCTGTGCGAACTGGGCGCGTTCACGCCCACGGGGCAGTTCGTCGTCACCGCGAACAAGACGCGCGTGGTCCACGCCGCGGTACGTCATCTGCTCCCGCAGTCGCCGCACTGGCGGGCGGTCGCCGACGAGTCCATACCGATCAGCGCCGCCGACATCCTGGTCACCTTCCACAGTCTGGGCACCTACGTCTACCGCAAGCTGCTCGACTGGAGGATCCCGTTCCCGGCGGCCGACCAGGAGGCGTTCCTGCACTCGTGGCAGGTCGCGATCCATCTGCTCGGTGTGCCGTACGAGCACATCCCCAAGACCTGGGCGGAGGCCGAGGCCCAGTCGGCGCGGGTGCTGACCCCGATCCTCACGCCGTCGAGAGAGGGCATCGCCCTGGCCGAGGACCTGCTCGGGCTGACCGCGCAGGTCGACCTGGGGGTGACCCGCGGGTTCCTCAACGAATTCGTGCGCTACGTCCTCAGCGACCAGGTCGGCGACTGGCTCGGACTCAGGCGCGACTACGCGGCGGCGGCTCTGGTCCGTACCGGCTGGCCCGCGTTCATCCTGTTCCGTGAGGGGCTGTCGCCCGTCATGCCCGGCGCCTTCTACATGTTCGACCAGTTCGTGCGGGCCCTGGCCATGCTGTTCCTGAACAAGGGGTCTTCCGGTACGACCACCCCGATCACGATCCCCACCGGGAACAGGCCGGGCTGAGCCGCCGCGTTCACAGCCCCAGCGCACCCACGACCAGCGCGGTCACGGCCTCCCGGTGCTCCGGGCTGTCCTGCCACCGCAGTTTGCGCCCCGCCTCGACCACCACCCCGAACGCGGCGTGCACCAGCACCCGGGCCTGGCGCGGGTCCAGTTCCGGCCGGACCAGGACCAGCTGCTGCTGCCAGACGGCGATGTGCTCGCGCTGGGCGAGGAGCAGGGGACGCCGCAGCTCGGCCGGCAGCCCGGCGTACTCGGCCTCGGCGACGCTGTTGAGCTCGGTGTGCTCGAAGCTGTAGGCCACGTACGTCGCCGCCAGCGCGACGAGGGCGTCGTACGGGTCGGTCACGTCCCGCAGGTTCTGCTCCACGCCCTGCGACAGCAGTCCCGCCGCCTGGAGACAGGCCGCCGCGAGTATGTCGATCTTGCCGGGGTAGTGGCGGTACAGCGCGGACGGGGTCAGTCCCACGGCCTCGGCTATCTGGCCGTTCGTGACATTGGCGAACCCGTCCCGCGCGAACAGGGGGACGGCCGCCGCGAGGATCTCCGCGCGCCGGGTGCGGGGCACCGGCCGGGCGGGCAGTTCGACGGGGCGCGGGCACCGCGGGCCCGCCGCGGGGTCGGTCGCCGCGACCCGCAGCGCGCACTCCAACAGCAGCTCCTCCGCCCGGCGTTGGGCGATGGAGGTGCGGTGCATCGTGATGGACCCGATGGCGCCGAGCGCCGCCATGGCCCGTAGCCGGTCGTCGGGCAGGGGGTGTGCGCGCCGCACCGCTTCGTCGACCCGCCCGACGAGGCGGTCGAACTTCGTCCCGAGCCGCCGCCGGTCGTCGCGGTCGAGGTACCGGGCCTCCCAGCGGTACACCCCGCCCGACGCGCGATGCGCGACGGTGACCCGGGTGACGGCGGTGAGCACATCGCTCAGGCTCGCCCCGGCCGGCACCTCGTCGAGCGCGGCGACCAGTCCGTCCACCATGACGTGGGCACACTCGGCGAACAGCGCGTATTTGTTGGGGAAATGGCGGTAGAGGGCTGCCGCGGTGATGCCCACTCCCGCGGCGACCTCCTCCATGGAGGCGTTGTGGTAGCCGCGCTCGCTGAACACCCGTCCTGCCGCCTCGACGATGAGCTGCCTGCGGTTGCGTGGCCGGGTGGCCGCGGCGGGGCGGGCGCTCGCGGCCGGGCGGGCCGATGGAGAGGCAGGAGCCATGCCGTTCAGTCAATCACACCCCGTCAGAGGGGCTCCGTGGCGGCGGCCGCCCTACCGATGTCCCGGAGCCACGCGGTCGAGGTAGAAGTAGTAGAAGGGCCCATCGGCGGGGGTCCCCTTGGCATTCATGATGCCCATCAGTGTGGTGTCGTCGACCCTCTTGAAGTGGTCGAGGACCGGCTGCCCGTCATAAACCATCGTGGCCGTCGACTCACCGCGGAACTCGACGACCCACAGACTCGCCTCGCCCTTGCCCAGCTCGCGGTGGGAGTACAGCTCTCCCTTCTCGTCCCGGCACATCAGCGGCTTGACGTCGTCGAGCGCGGCGAACGTCTTGCCGTACCAACCGACCTTGGCGAGCTCGCCGTTGAGGGGGTGGCCGGTGTTGAACTCGCCACCCTTCCACTCACCGAGGATGGCCTCCGGGCGGACGGTGTCCAACACCGCCCAGATCGCGTCGAGTTCGGCGGGGTCGACCAGGTCGCCCTTCTCCCGGAGCTGTTGGAACCGGGCTCGTGCCTCGGGCAGGTCCATACAGGGTGTCCTCTCTGTCGACGTCGACGCGAACGAGGCACCGCTCACCGCGAGCGCTGCCGGACCCCGCCGCCCCGCCGTACGAGTGCGGCGGACAGCGGAAGGTCGCCGGTGACCGCCGCGGGATGCCCGACCGTGCCCAGCGTCAGCAGCACATGGCGTTCGGCGACCTCCTCCGCGGTGAGCGGGCCGTCCTCGCGGAACCAGTTGGCGACGCCCTGGCACATGACGAGCACGGCGCGCACGGCGTCGCTGGGGATCGGCGTGGTGAACACGCCCTGGGCGACGCCCGCTTCGACGGTGTCCAGCAGCATGTGCTGGAGGTAGTCGCGCAGGGCGACGTAGCGGGCCCGGTTCTTGGGTTCCAGACTGCGTATCTCGGTGTCCAGGAAGGCGAGTTCGCGACGGTGGGCCATGTAGAGCACGATCGACTCGACCATCCCTCGGAACCGGGCGAGCGGATCGGTCCCGGCCTCCTCCGCCGCCGCCCGGCAGCGGTCGAGAACGTCCTTGATGGATGTCTCCAGCAGGGTGGCCAGCAGTGCCTGCTTGTTCTCGTAGTGGTAGTACAGCGCGGGCACGGTGACACCTACGCGTCCGGCGATGTCGCGGACCGAAGTGCCGTGGTAGCCGTGCTCGTTGAAGGCCTTCATGGCGTGCAGCAGGATCGGGTGCAGGTCGAGGGGCCCGTAGGAGCGCCAGTGCTCCGCCTGTGGGGTGGGGTCCTGGCTCGGCGCGACGTTCAACAGCACTCCCTTTTCACCGCTTAGCGATCGCTCAGGAATCCCGCGATCCGGCGTCCAGTCTGCTGCCCGGCCCCGTGGCGTGTCTACGTAAGAACCAGTTTTGCGCGGGGAGTTGACCGAGACGCGCCCCACTCCTACGTTTTAGCGAACGTTCAGTACGGCGAAGGCATGCCCGCACGGCTGAAGGGCTCACACCGATGGAACTGTCCACGCCCCTGGCGTACGCCGGAGATCCGCGTGCCGCCGCGGACCGGGCCGCCGCCCTGGAGTCCGCCGGCCTCGACGCCGTGTGGGTGGCGGAGGCCTACGGCTTCGACTCCCCCACGATCATGGGTTATCTCGCGGCGAGGACCGAGCGGATGCGGATCGGCTCGGCCATCCTCAACGTCTACTCGCGCACCCCCGCCCTGATCGCCCAGACCGCCGCCGGACTCGACGCGCTCACGGGCGGCCGCGCCCTGCTCGGTGTCGGCGCCTCCGGGCCCCAGGTCGTCGAGGGCTGGCACGGGCGCCGCTACGACCGCCCGCTGGGCCGCACCCGCGAGGTGATCGAGCTGTCCCGGCGGATCTGGCGCCGCGAGGTGATCGAGCACCACGGCATCACGGACCTGCCGCTTCCGCCCGGGAAGGGCGGCACCCTCGGCAAGCCCCTGAAGCTCCTGAACCACCCGGTCCGCGACACCGTCCCGGTCTACGTGGCCGCGCTGGGCCCGGCCAACGTCCGCATGACCGCCGAGGTCGCCGACGGCTGGCTGCCGTTCCTCTACGTGCCCGAGTACGCCGCCAAGGTCTGGGGCGGCTCCCTGGCCGAGGGCCGGGCCCGGCGCGACCCCGCGCTCGGCCCGCTCTCGGTCGTGGCGGGCGGACTGCTCGCCATCGGTGACGACGCCGAGGCCGTCCGCGACCTGATGCGCCCCACGGTCGCCCTGTACGTCGGTGGCATGGGCGCGCCGGGCCGCAACTTCTACCACGATCTGATCTGCTCCTACGGCTACGAGTCCGCCGCTGCCGCCGTCCAGGAGCACTACCTGGCGGGCCGCAGGAAGGACGCGGAGGCCGCCGTGCCGGCCGAACTGCTGGAGCAGCTCTGTCTGGCCGGGCCCGAGGGCTATGTCCGCGACCGTATCGAGGTCTTCCGCGAGTCGGGCGTGACCATGCTGAACGTCACCCCTGTCGGCGCCGATCCCGCCCGTCTCGTCGAGCGTGTGCGGGACTGGCTCTGACGTCGGGGCACGCCCTGTCCGGCCCCCGGGATCGTCGTCACATTCCTTACGAGCCGCAAGGAGGCCCCGATGACATCGGCCCCGCGCACCACCACCGCCGACGGCCTGCCGGACGACCCGGCGGACCTGGCCCTTCCCCGACTACTGGCCCGGAACGCCCGCGAGTTCCCGCACCTGCCCGCCCTTTCGTGGCAGTCGGCGGACGCGGGCGACGGCGCCGGCTGGACGACGCTCAGTTGGGCGGAGGTCCGCGAGCGGACCCGGACCCTGGCGGCCGGATACCGTGCCCTCGGTGTCCGCCCCGGCGACCACGTGCTGATGATGATGTCCAACCGGCCCGAGCACTGGCTGTCGGACCTCGCGCTGGTCCGCCTCGGCGCGGTCCCGGTGAGTGTGTACGGCACGTCCGCCCCCGAGCAGATCATCCATATCGCCCGCAACTGCCGGGCCCGGCTCGCCGTGGTCGAGGGCAGCGCCCAAGTGGCGGTGTGGGAGCCGCTGCTGACCGACGGCGACACACCGCTGGAGCGGCTGGTGGTGGCCGAGACCGGTGCGGAGGGCGAGCATACGCCGTACGCCGGTCTCCTCCGCCCGGAGGTGCCCGAGGGGTTCGACGGGGAACTGGACCGCGCCCGTCCGCAGGACCCGCTGACCGTCGTCTACACGTCCGGCACGACCGGCGAGCCCAAGGGTGTGGTGCTCACCCACCGGGTGGTGCTGTCGAACGCCCTCGCGCTGGACGCCGTGGTGGAGTTGCCGCCGCACGTCGAGCACATCTGCTACCTGCCGTTCGCCCATATCGCCGAGCGCATGCTGGGCATCTACCTGCCCTGTCACCGGGCCTCGCACGTCTACCTCTGCCCCGACCCGACGCGCGTCGGCGAGGTGGTGCGCAAGGTGCGGCCCGCGCAGTTCTTCGGTGTGCCCAGGATCTGGGAGAAGCTGGCCGCCGCGGTCCGGGCCGTTCTCTCGCTGATGCCGGCCGAGCAGATGGCTGTCATCGAGGAGGCGTTCGAGGTCGCGCGCGAGCATGTCGGGTACCGGGAGCGGGGCGAGACACCGCCCGCCGAGGTGGAGGAACGGTACGCCCGTGCCCGCGAGGAAGTGCTGCGGCCCATGCTGGCGGCGGGCGGTCTGGACCGGGTGGAGTGGTCGGCCAGTGCGTCGGCGCCGATGTCGGCGGACGTGGTGAGGTTCTGGGCGGGGTTCGGCATCGTCATCATGGACGCCTGGGGGCTGACCGAGACCACGGGGGTGGCCACCAGCAACAGCCCGAAGACGGGCTTCAGGCTCGGCTCGGTGGGGCGGCCGGTGAAGTCCGTGGAGATCCGTGTCGCCGAGGACGGCGAGATCATGGTGCGGGGCACGTCCGTGTTCTCCGGCTATCTCCGGCCGGACGGCTCGGTGACGTCCGCGGTGGACGACGACGGCTGGCTGGCGACCGGTGACATCGGCCGGATCGACGAGGACGGCTACCTCTGGCTCACCGACCGGAAGAAGGAGATGATCATCACCTCGACCGGCAAGAACGTCTCGCCGGCCCTGGTGGAGAACGCGCTCAAGGAGCACCCGCTGATCGGCCAGGCCATGGTGCACGGTGACAACCGCTCCTACCTGGTCGCCCTGCTCGTACTCGATCCGGAGGCGGCCCCCGCCTGGGCCGCGGCCCACGGCATCGAGACGGAGAAGGGGCTCTCCGGGCTCGTGGACCACCCCGGGGTCCGGGCGGAGGTGGACCGCGCGGTGGCGGCCGCCAACAGCCGTCTCAACCGCACCGAGCAGGTCAAGCGGTACGAGCTGCTGGCCGAGGAGTGGGGTCCGGCGACCGGGGAGCTGACACCGTCGCTGAAGATGCGGCGCTGGGTCATCCGGGACAAGTACGCGGCCGAGCTGACCCGGCTGTACGAGGCCTGAACGGGCGGGGCCCACTCCGTCGCGGGGCGGGCCCCGCCGCGTCCTCAGAGGCCGCACGTCCTGCGGAACTTCAGAGGCCGTACGTCCTGCGGATCTTCAGAGGCCGTACGTCCGGCCGATGACGTCCCGCTGGATCTCGCTGGTGCCGCCGTACACGGTGGAGACGACGGCGGCCCTCAGGTGGCGTTCCATGTCGGACTCCGTGGTGTAGCCGTAGCCGCCCATCATCTGCATGCCCTCCAGGGCGGCCCGCTTGGCGACCTCGGTGGCCTTCAGCTTCGCCATGGACGCCTCGCGCGGGAACAGCTTGTCCGGCTCCGCGTCGCAGTCCAGGGCGACTTCGCGCACGAGCAGCCTGGTGCACTCGATCTCGGTGGCGAGGTCGGCGATACGGTGCCGGAGCGCCTGGAAGGAGCCGACGGGGCGGCCGAACTGCTCGCGTTCGCGGACGTAGGCGACGGTGTCGTCGAAGGCGCGGCGGGCCAGGCCCAGCATGTTGGCGGCCAGGAACAGCCGTTCGTAGGTGAGGCCCGCCATCAACTGCCGCCAGCCGTTGTCGACTTGTCCGACGACGGCGTCCGCGGGCAGTCGTACTCCGGTGAGGAAGACGTCGTTGACCTCCCGGCCGCGCATGGTCTCGATGCCCCGTATCCCGACGCCCTCGGTGTCTGCGGGCAGGTGGAACATGGTCAGGCCGCCGTGCTTGTCCTCGCCGGTGCGGGCCACGAGGAGAATGCTCTTCGCGCAGTGCGCGTTGGAGATCCAGGTCTTCTGGCCGTCGATCAGCCAGGTGCCGTCCGCTGTCCGTTGTGCGCGGCAGCGCAGTGCCCCCACGTCCGAGCCCGCCTCCGGCTCGGACATGGCAATGGCCAGTACGTCACCGCGCGCGGCGCCGGTCAGGACCTCGCGGCGCTGATGTTCGGTGCCGAACCGTTCGTAGGCCTTCGCCGTGATGACGGTGGTGATGAAGCCGCCGCAGGGGACCATGCCGTAGGAGGTCTCCTCCAGGAAGAGGCAGGCGTCGGCCAGTCCTCCGCCGGCGCCTCCGCACTCCTCGGGCAGACACACCCCGAGCCAGCCCAGATCGGCGAGCCTGGCGTACACCTCCGGGTGGTGTGCGTCGCGTCCGCCCTCGGCGAGCGCGGCGCGCTGCTCCCGGGTACCGCACTCGCGCTTGGCGAAGTCGCGTACCGCCGCGGCGAAGGCGGCCTGTTCCTCGGTGAGTCGACTGCCCATCCGGTCCTCCGTACCCTTGCCCGAGTGATACATAGATACGGTACTTGTTTCACAGTCTCGTCGTGAGCGGTTCGCCGGTATCGTGAACCGCACCATGCGAACCGACACGAACGACTCGTGGCTCGTACAGGCCCTCGCCCAGCCGGAGCCCGAGGACGACACGGCCCGGCGGATCCTCGACGCGGCGCTTGAGCAGTTCACCCTGCTGGGACTGCGCCGGTCCTCGGTGGACGACGTCGCCAAGCGGGCCGGGGTCTCCCGGGTCACCGTCTACCGGCGCTTCCAGACCAAGGACCGGCTCATCGAGGAGACCCTGCTGCGCGAGCTGCGCCGGTTCTTCCAGCGCCTGGACGCGACGGTGGCGGCGCTGCCGACCATGAAGGAACGGGTCGTCGAGGGCTTCGTGGTCGCCCTGCGCCACACCCGCGCCCATCCTCTCTTCGGCGGTCTGCTGCGCCTCGAACCCGAGCTGGTGCTGCCCTACATGACGGTGCAGGGCGGCTCGTCGCTGGCGGCCACGGTGGAGTACCTGACGGCCCATCTGCGCCGGGCGCAGCAGGCCGAGGGCAGGCCCGAGGAGGATCCGCGTCCGCTGGCCGAGCTGATGGTGCGGGTCGCCGTGTCGTTCCTGCTCAACCCGGCCAGCTGTATCGAGATGGAGGACGAGGACCAGGCGCGGGCCTTCGCGCGCCGCTACCTGGCCCCGCTGCTGGACGTCTGAGGCCGGTCAGCGGCGCCGGTGCAGCGCCCGCGCCAGCCGTACCGCGCGTTCCCGGGTGGCGGCCGGGACGGCGAAGGAGGTCAGCGCGACCGGTGGGGTGAAGCGCTGCACGGTCGTCGACTGCACGGCGGTGAAGGCGCGCAGCCCCTCCTCGCCGTGGATCCGCCCGAAGCCGGAGTCCTGCGAACCGCCGAACGGCAGCGCCGGTACCGCGGCGAAGCCCAGCACCGAGTTCACCGATACGGCGCCGGCGCGCAGCCGCGCCGCGATGGCCGCACCGGTGCGCCTGTCACGGCAGAACACGGCGGCGCCGAGCGCGTAGCGGGAGGCATTGGCCCGTCGCACGGCCTCGTCCACGTCAGCCACCTGGTTGATCGCGACGACCGGCCCGAAGGTCTCCTCCGTCATGGCCGGGGCGTCCTCGGGGACGTCGGTCAGCACGACCGGCGCGATGTACGGGGCGCACACCGACTCGGCGCCGCCGAGCAGGGCCTTGGCGCCCTTCGCGAGCGCGCCGGTCACGTGCCGTTCGACGACGGCGATCTGACCTTCGAGCGTCATGGGGCCGTACGAGGCGTCCGCCCCGCCGCCGGGCCGTACCGACGCGGCCCGCTCGACCACCCGCTCGCACAGACCGGCGTGGATCTCGCGCACCGCGTAGACACGCTCGACTCCCGCGCAGGTCTGGCCCGCGTTGCTGAGCGCGCCCCAGACGACGGCGTCGGCCGCGGCGTCCAGGTCCGCGTCGGCGGTGACGATCACCGCGTCCTTGCCGCCGCACTCGGCGAGGAACGGGGTCAGGGTCTCGGCGCACACCGCCATCACCTTGCGGGCCGTCCCCGGGGAGCCGGTGAAGGCCAGCTTGTCGACCCCGGCGCGGGCCAGGGCGTCCCCGGTGGATCCGGCGCCGGTGACGGTGGTGAGCAGCCCGGCGTGGTCCGGCACGGCGGCGTCGAAGCTCCCGGCCAGCAGGACGCCGGTGCCCGGGGTCAGTTCGGACGGTTTGAAGACCACGCCGTTGCCGGCGGCCAGGGCGTAGCCGAGGGAGCCCATGGGTGTGTAGACGGGGTAGTTCCAGGGGCCGATCACACCGACGACGCCGAGCGGCCGGTGGACGAGCGAGGCCCGCTGGTGGAGGGCGAACAGCCCGGTGCTCACCTTGCGGCGGCGCAGGACGCGTTCGGCGTTGCGGGCGGCCCAGCCCAGGTGCTCCAGTGCGAGGACGACCTCCAGCGCGGCGTCACCGGCCGGTTTGCCGGTCTCCGCGGCGACGGTGCGGGCGACGGCGTCCAGGTCGGTGGCGAGGGCCTTCTTCCAGCGCAGCAGGTGGTCACGGCGGCGCGAGGGCGGGAGCGCCGCCCAACCGGCCTGTACTCCTCTGGACTTGGCCACGGCCTCTGCGACCTCTTCCGGGCCGTGCACCGGGTACTCCGCGATCGGTTTGCCGGTCGCCGGGCTGCAGGTGGTGAAGGCGGGCACAGTGGTGTCGGTCATGGGGACTCCTGAGGGGAGGTGTCGGTTCGCGCCGGTACGCAGGCCCCTGGGGATGTCCGGGAGTGCGCCCAGTGCGGGCCCAGGTCGTCCAGGGTCCAGCCGAAGGGGTAGGTGCGTGCCGTGGGTGTGCGCGGGCGCCACTCGGGGCGGGCGGGCAGCAGGCGGATCAGGGCGGCCCGGACGCGGAAGGCCCGGTGGACGGCGGCTCGTACGAGGCGCGGCTGCGGGCGGAACCCGAGTGCCTGCAGCAGGGGTTCGTCCAGGACGGCGAGCGCGACCCGGGAGGCCAGCCGCCGTGCCGGGGCCGGATACCAGGACGCGAAGGTCCGTAGTGTGGCGGCGGCGACCCTGCGGTTGGCGGGGTCGTAGGCGAACGTCTTCCGCTCGTAGTCGTCGTGGAGGCGCTCGAACGCGGCGTAGGTGTCGGGCACGCCGTCGATGCCCATCATCTGCCCCATGCGGCGGCCGACCAGGGCGAGGCTCTCGGTCTCCTGCTCGGACAGGCGCCGCCAGCCGAAGCGGTCGATCCACCGCTTGGGTCCGACGACGGTGGTGGCGAGGACGTACAGGAAGTCCTCGTTGGCGATGCGGTAGCGGCCGTGGATGCGGTTGAGGTGTTCGGCCGCCGCACGGCCGTGGTCCGAGTCCATGCCGTCGCGGACCATCTCGTAGGTGAGCAGCACGGTGTCGTCGTAGCGCTTCTGTCCGGCGCGTTCGAACTCCTGGGTGCGGTCGAGGAGTTGTGAGATGCGCGGGACGCCGAAGTCGCGCAGGAAGGCGATCGAGGTGCCGTGGAGGTAGTCGCGGGGGAACTCGTAGTGGATGATCCAGCGGTAGATCTGCTCGAAGTCCCTTCGCGGGTCGAGCTGTTGGATGCGGCGGAGCCGGGTGTGGCGGCCCGTCAGGAATCTCTGCCGCTTCGATAAGCGGGCCGTGGTGGTGCCGGCCGTACCAGGTCCCATGACGCGCACCCCCGATGAGTCGATGATACGGAAACTATTGAGTTGTATCACCGGGCGTCAAGGGTCCGGGGGACCCGGTGTGCGTGGCTGTCTCCGCCGTACGGCGGGGGCGGACCGTGCCTGCGGACGATGCGGGCGGGTAACGGCGTCGGCGACGATCAGGGATGTCGAAGCGTCCACACCCGGAGCCCCGCATGTCCAGCCGTATCCCGCACCACGCCCACGGTTGCGGGCATCTCCCCCAGCAGCGATCCGTACGGCACCGTACGGACAGGAGCCGGCAATGAGTGAACTGCGCCTTCCACCCCGCGAGCACACCTCACGCCCCTGGCGGATTCACGAGATCGCCCATGACTTCCGGCTGGAGGATGTGTGGGTGCTGCCGACGCCGGGCGGCCCGGACGATCTGCGCCACCTGGTGGAGCAGATGGCCAACGGCAGGGGTGGTCCGGACGGTGGCAGCCGGCTGGGCCGGTTCCTGTTCGCCGTGCGCTGGAAGCTCGGCGCGCTGCTCGGCTGGGACAAGCCCGGCTCGGGCGTCGGCGGCCGGGTGGCCTCGCTGCGGGACCGCCTGCCGGACGACCTGCGTGAGGGCGACCGGGGGCCGGTACTCGCCGCGGCGCCCTTCACGTCCGTCTTCCAGACCCACGACGAGTGGGCCGCCGAGTGCGCCAACAGGACCATGCACGGGGTCCTGCACGTCGGCTGGGTGCCCGACGGCGACGGCGGCTACCGGGGGCAGATGGCGGTGCTGGTCAAGCCCAACGGCCGCTTCGGGGAGCTGTACATGCTGGGCATCAAGCCGTTCCGGTACCTGGGGGTGTACCCGGCCCTGCTGCGGACCATCGGGCAGGAATGGCGCGCCAACGCGGCGAGCCGTGCGGCCAGTTGAGCTGTCAGCGGCGCACGTGCAGCCCGAACCCCGTGCGGCCCTCGGGCTCCAATCCTTCCTTCAGTTGCAGCGAGGGGATCTCGTAGTCGCCGTGGTTCTGCCGCCGGAACGGGATCGGCTCGGTCGATTCCAGGGTGAGCAGGCGCTGTTCCCACGCCTTGGCGATGTCCGGGTAGTCGTCGGCGGTGGTGCGGTCGGCGCTGTGCACGACGAACGGCGGCAGGACCTCCATACCGGGGTAGAACAGGACACCGTGGTGGATCGGGAACAGCAGGTCCTCGACAGGGCCGTTGATGCCGCGCGGGGAGTAGTGCGACTCCGGGCCGCCGACGGTCACCGACAGCAGGGCCCTGCGGCCCGCGAGGGTGCCCTCGCCGAAGCGCTCGCCGTACCTGCTGTCGCTGTGCTCGCCGACGCCGTACGCGAAGTGGTAGGTGAACACCCGGTCCACCCAGCCCTTGAGGATCGCGGGCATCGAGTACCACCACAGCGGGAACTGGAGGATGACGGTGTCCGCCCACAGCAGCTTCTCCTGCTCGGCGCGGACGTCGGCGGTGAGTTCCCCGGCGTCGAAGGCCCGGCCCGAGTCCGCGGCGACCTTCAACGGGCTTGAGGCGTGCGGGCCGTAGTCCGCGGCGTCCACGACCGCCTTCCAGTCCATCGCGTACAGATCACTCACCCGTACCTCGTGCCCGGCGCCGCGCAGTGTGGTCACCGCGAGGTCCTTCAACGCGCCGTTGAGCGAGCGCGGCTCGGGGTGGGCGTGGACGATCAGGGTCTTCATGGGAACTCCTTCGGATCGGAGGGGCGGTTCCGATCCTGGGCGCCGCGGCGCCCGGCGTTCAGGGGCTCCGCTTCCCACGGACGGGAGTTCCTGGTACTGGCAGGGCCACCTTCCCGCCCTTCCGGCCGGGCAATACTGGAGGCATGGACGATCTCGCGAGCTTCCTGCGGATCCGGCGGGCCCGGGTCGACCCGGCCGCCGTCGGTATCCCCACCGACAGCCCGCGGCGGGTGACGGGGCTGCGGCGCGAGGAGGTCGCCCACCTGTCCGGGGTCAGCGTCGACTACTACGTACGCCTGGAGCAGGGCCGCGCGACCCAGCCCTCCGATCAGGTGCTCGACGCGCTGGCCCGCGTCCTCGCCCTCGACCCCGTCGAACGCGAGCACCTCAGCCGGCTCGCCTGCCAGCGCCGCCGTCCCGCGAGGTCGCCGGGCGGACGTGTGCGTCCGGAACTGCTCCGCACCATCGAACTGGTCAAGGACGCCCCCGCGTTGATCGTCGGTCACCGCCTGGACGTCCTCGCCGGAAACCGGCTCGCCGATCTCCTGTACGGCCGGCCCGTGCCGGGCCTGAACACGGCCCGGCACATCTTCCTGGAGGAGGCCGGGCGGGGCCTGTACGCGGACTGGGACACGTGCACCCTCGACGTGGTCGGCCACCTGCGCCTGGCGGCGGGCAAGTACCCCGACGACCCGCGACTGGCCTCCCTCATCGGCGAGTTGGCGATGGGCAGCGAGCGGTTCCGCCGCCTGTGGGCCCGCGCCGACGTCCGCGCCCGCACCCACGGCCGCAAGGCGTACCGTCACCCGCTGGTCGGCCTGCTGGAACTCCACCAGGAGAACTTCGCCCTGCCGGACGACTCGGGCATGGAGCTGCTCGTCCTGTCCGCGAGTCCCGGCAGCCGCACGGAGGACGGCCTGCGCCTGCTGGCGAGCCTGGACGCAACCGCCCGCACCGCGCCCGCCGAGCGGAGTGGCGTACGTCCGGCGTCGGGCGGAGAATTTACACAGGACTGACGTCCAGTCCCGCGGAGGAGCCATGACGGATCCGCGAACGATCCTGTGGCAGGCGCGCCGGGGTCCCGTACCGGCGGACTGGCATGTGTTCACCAAACGCCGGAACAGGCTGACCGGCCTCTTCCGCGGGACCTCGGACGATCCGGACCCCCTGCTGGTGATCACGCCGGACGGCGCCGTCGAGTACATCAACGAGAGCAAGCCGCTGGCGATCGTCGACTTCCAGGACGTGGCCGAGGTGAGCCTGCGTGTGGCCACCACCGATTCGTCCATGTTCGTCAACACCTGGCTGGACCTTCGCTACCGGGACGGGCGCAAGGGCAAGTGGCGCTCCTCCGGCTTCGTCAACAGGATCGAGGCCGTCCAGGGTTTCATCGAGGCGTACGGCGCCCACAAGTGCCTGCACGGGCACGAGCGCGCTCACTGGGCGTAGAAGGTCGCGTCCGCCCGGTCCGTCGAAGTGCTCACTGTCCGGACGTGCAGCAGGTAGTCGTAGTGGCGGATGTAGCGGCCCGGGTAGTTGTACGACTCGTAGGAGACGCCCGCCGGGTCCGCGAGGCCCGCGCCGGCGGTGAAGGTGGCGTCGGCGCGGAACTGGGCTGTGCCGTCGTTCTTCTCCACCCACAGCTCGAAGTTCTTGTGGCGCAGGTAGTAGCCGGGGAAGTTGGCCGACTCCAGGGAGACCGTGCCGGTGCCGGTCAGGCCGGGGACCGTGCGGAACTGGGAGTCCGCCAGAGGGGAGATGTCGCTCGGGTCGAGCCGGGCGCGGTACTCCCAGTGGCGGATGAACCGGTCGGGGTAGTTGTAGGAGGACAGGCGGACGGGGGTGGGTCCGTCGGCGACGGGGATGCCGAAGTCGGGGGTGCCGTCGGCCCTCCAGTAGATCTTCTGGACGCGGGTACGGCGGTTGGGGTCGTTGAGGGGATCGCCGCTGATGTCGCGGTAGCCGCGGTCGTGGTAGACGAGGATGTCCGACCTGCCGTCCTCGGAGACCGTGAACTGGTTGTGGCCGGGGCCGTATTGGCTCGTGGCGGCGTTGCCGGCGAACACGGGTGTGGGGGTCTTCGCCCACGACGACGGGTTCAGCAGATCGGCGTTGGCCGAGGCGGTCAGCAGGCCCATGCAGTAGTTGGCGTCCGTGGCGCTGGCGGAGAAGGTCAGGAAGACCTTGCCGCCCCGCTGGATCACGGCCGGGCCCTCGTTGACCCGGTGGCCGACGGTCTCCCAGGAGGCGGTGGGCGTACTGATCCGGACCGGAGTGCCCGTGATGGTCCAGGGGTTGGCCATCCTCGCCAGGTAGAGGCTGGTGCCGCTGCCGACGGCCGGGTCGTTCTGGGCCCAGCACAGGTAGCGGGCGCCGTTGACCACGAACGTGGTCGCGTCCAGCGAGAAGGTGTCCAGCGGCAGGGCGATGCGGCCCTTCTCCGTCCAGGTGCCCGTGAGCGGGTCGGCGGCGGCGCACTCCAGGACGTAGGGCCGGATGCGCCAGATGTCGTCCGTGGCGCCCGCGGCGAAGTAGAGGTACCACTTGCCATCGATGAAGTGGATCTCCGGCGCCCAGATGTGGGCGCCCATCTCGCCGCTGGAGTGCTTGGTCCAGATCGTGGTCTCGGCGGCCGACGCGAGCCCCTGGATGGTGGTGGCGCGGCGCAGCACGATGCGGTCGTACGCCGGGACCGTGGCGGTGAAGTAGTAGTGGCCGTCCGTGTGCTTGAGGATGTGCGGGTCCGCGCGCTGCTCGGCGAGGGTGTTGGTGTAGGTGACGGCCGGGGACGCGGGTGCGGCGGCGTGGGCGGTGCCCGCCGTGGCGCCGGTGAGGGTGGCGGCGGCCGAGCCGGCCATCATGCCGAGGACGGTTCTGCGGCCGAGCACTGGTCCCACAAGCCCACTCCGTTCGATATATCGAATACCATTCGCACGCTCGACCGGACGATAGGGAGTCCCACACGCGACAGTCAACGCTTCCGACAGCGAAGTGCCCGGGCGAGCACGCCGGTTGGGCGTGCGCACCCGGGCGAAAGGGGCATCAGGGCGACGGATGCATCAGGGGAACGTCAGCTTGAAGCTGTTGATGTAGCCGGTGTCGTACCTCGCCCGGTCCTGCACCCGCAGGCTCCAGGTGCCGTTGGCGGTCTCCGACGACGCGTTGACCGTGTACGTCGCCTTGACGTTGTCGGCGGAGTCGGAGGACGAGTACGGCTTCAGGTTGTACACGGTGCCGTCGGGGGCGACCAGGTCGACGACGAGGTCGCCGCGCCAGGTGTGCACGATGTCCACGCCGACGGCGAGGTCACTGGGCGCGTTTCCGGGGATGCCGGTGACGTTGACGGAGGAGGTCACCGCGGCGCCGTAGTCCGGGATGGTGACATCGGCGGTGTTCTCGAAGACCGTGCCGGTCGGCGGGTTGGTGGTGCCGGAGGACAGGGCCCAGATCGCGTGGGCGATGGCGTCGCTGTTGCGGTCCAGGGCGGTGTCGTTGATGTTCGAGGTCGTGTCGCACGACGAGTGGTAGCAGCGGTCGAAGGAGGTGGTGGTGCCGCCCCACTTCTGCACCTGCGCGGAGGTCTTGGTGCGGCTGGCGCCGGTGAACAGGCCGCCGACCGGTATGCCGACGTTCTTGAAGGAGGCATGGTCGGAGCGGCCGTCGCCCTCGGTCTCGATCTCGGTGGGGACGCCGAGTCCGGCGAAGTAGTTCTTGAAGGTCTGCTCGATCGCCGGGTCGTCGTCGTAGACGAAGTAGCCCGGGTTGGGCGAGCCGATCATGTCGAAGTTCAGGTAGGCGCTGATCTTCGCGCGTTCGGCGGAGGGCAGGTTGTTCACGTAGTACCGGGAGCCCACGAGCCCCAGTTCCTCGGCTCCCCACCAGGCGAACCTGAGGTGCTTGTCGGGCTGGTAGCCGACCCGCGCGACGGCCAGCGCGTTCTCCAGGACCGCGGCCGAGCCGGATCCGTTGTCGTTGATGCCGGGCCCGGAGGTCACCGAGTCCAGGTGCGAGCCGGCCATGACGACCTGGTCGGGGTCGCCGCCGGGCCAGTCGGCGATCAGGTTGTAGCCGGTGGCGCCGCTTGAGGTGAACTGCTGAATGGTCGTGGTGTAGCCGACGGCGTCCAGCTTCGCCTTCACGAAGTCGAGGGACGCCCGGTACCCGGCCCTGCCGTGGGCGCGGTTGCCGCCGTTGGCGGTGGCGATGGACTGCAGGTCGGCGAGGTGCTGCTTGACGTTGGCGACGGGGATGTCGGGTGCGGCGGCGGCCTGTTGGGCGGAGGCCGTCGGTACGGCCCCGGCGAGCAGCCCGGCAAGGGCGGCTCCGGCCACGATCAGGGCACGCTGACGAGCGGAGTGTCTCATGTGGGGGCTCCGTGATTCCGAACTGAGGATGGGTTGCGGAACGAGCGAAACGTCCCGCTGCGTTGGTGACGCGGGACGCTGGAGCTGTGAGAGGGCTGTGCCAGGTGCGGCGATGCGAGTTGAATGTTCGGTGAATGTTGACTCACCGTCAAGAGCACGTCGTACGGCGGAAGTTGACGCCTGAAGGCGGTAGCGAAAATTCCGCTGTCGGCCGTTGTGCCCGTTACCGGGATGGATAACGGAAAGTAACAGTACGGACACACCCCTACACCTGTGTGGCGGAGCGGCGCGAAGATACCCGTCCCGCACTCCGCTCAAGGGGGGATCATGCGCATTCACACTCCCGCTGTCGCCGCCGTCGCGCTCGTCTGCGCGCTCACGGCCTGCTCCAACACCGCCGAACAACCGAGCTCCACACCCGAAACCACCCCGAAGGAGGTCTCCCAGAAGGACCGCGACGAAGCCCGGGCCGCCGCCGGCATTCCGCCCGAGCCGACCGGCGCGGACCGCAAGGCACTCCTCGACGCCCTGGAATCGGCCGCGCCGGACGTCGTGCGCTACGAGGACGAGGCGATCGCGGCCGCCCGCGACCAGTGCTCGGCCATCAATGGCGAGGCGGGCATGCTCGACTACCTCGCCGCGCGGCGTTTCTCGTACAAGGACGTCACCACCACGGAGGAGCAGGCGGCGGAAATCAACGAAGCGTTGAAGGCCTTGGGCTTCTGCGACCTCTGATCCGTGCTTCCCCTCCTGGCCCGGGGGAGCCAGGAGGGATCTTGCCCGGCGACCGCGTCGCGGCCGCTAGGCTTCGGCCGGCACGGGCATCATGACGGGGGTGAGACTCATGAACTCCGGGAAGACACCGCGATGGGCATCGGCCCTGGACGCCGTCGTGGTGTACGCACAGGGCGCGATGTGCACGCGCCGGGCGACGGGCTCGGTACCGCCGACGGGGCGGGTACGGGTCACCGGACTGCCGCGCACGATGGACGCGGCGTCCCTGCGCGCCCGCGTGATCGGCGACAGCGCCGTACGCGTCACCGAAGTACGCGTGGCCGTGGAGGCCGAGCCGTCCGCCGACGAACCCGCCGCCGACCTGCGCGCGGAGGTCGAGCGCCTCGGCGACGCCTGCGCCGCGCTCCAGGACCGCCGCGACCGCGTGCTCGCGCGCATCAAGGAGGTCGCCGCCCTGCGTCCGGTCCCGCCGCCGCGCAAGCGCGAGGACCCGCACCGGCGCACGCCGGCCGAGGCGTGGCTGGCCCTCGCCGACTTCGTGGACGAGCGCCTTGCGGCCCTGCACGCCCGCCTCGCCGAGGTGGAGGCCGAGCTGCGCCGCACCCAGCTCGAACTCGACGTCGCCACCGACCGCTTGGTCCGCAGCTCAACCGACGCCCCGGACCGCCACGTCGACACCACCGTCAGCGCCCTCCTCACCCTCGACGGGCCGCGGGAAGAGGTGGAACTGGAGCTGGAGTACGGCGTTCCCGGCGCCGTATGGGTACCGGCCTACCGCCTGGCCTACCGGCAGAACGCCGACTCGGGCAGCCTGGTGCTGCGGGCCTCCGTCGCGCAGCGCACCGGCGAGGACTGGAACGGCGTACGCCTCGCCGTGGCCACCGCCGACCTGCGGCGACGCACCGATCTGCCGAAGCTGCGCTCGCTGCGCATCGGCCGCCGTCAGCCCGCCCCCGCGCCGTCGGGCTGGCGGGAACCGCCCGCGGGCCTGGCGGACCTGTTCGCCGGGTACGACGCGGCGGGCCCGCCGCCACTGCCGCGTACACCGCCCCCGCCGGTCACGGTCGGGGCCGGGACCGAATTCCCGACCATGGTCGGCGGTGCCGCCGCCATGCCCCCGGTGCCGTCGGCCCCGGCGGCGTACGGCGCGCCCGTGCCCCCGCCGCCTGTATACGACGGCCCCTTCCCTCCCGCGCCCCAGCCCTTCGGCGGCGCCCCGGTCCGTCCTGCCGAGCCCGGCGGCGCCCCCGTGCAGGAGGAGGCGCTCGACCGCGCCGTGCCCGCCTTCGCGGCGCCTGCACCGCAGCAGCTCTCCCGCTCACGGGGTGCCATGCCACCGCCCCCGGGCGCCTCTGCGGCCCCGGCGCCGCCCGCCCCCGTGCCCGGCCCGCCGCGCCCCTCGCACGACGAGCTGGACTACGCGGCCCTCCAGCTCAGCGGTCCCGAGGAGTCCTCCGACCGCAGGGGCCGTCTGTTCCCCGCCACGCCCTACGATCCGGTGGCCGTCGAGTACCGCCGTCGCGCCGAGTCGGTGGCCTCGCTGCCGCTGCCCGGACATGCCGTACGGCCCCGCGAGTCGGCCGGTTCCTTCGACCACCGCTACGACGCCGACGCCCGCGCGGACATCCCCTCGGACGGCACCTGGCACACCGTCACCATCGGCGAGATCCCGGTGGGCCTGCGCACCGAATACCTGGCCGTTCCCTCCGTGGAACAGCGGGTCTACGGCACGCTCGTCCTCTCCAACGCCACCGACCAGGCCCTGCTCGCGGGGCCGGTCGAGGTCACCGTCGACGACGACTTCCTGCTGACGGCCGCGCTGCCCACGCTCGCGCCCGGCGGCGTCCGCCGGATGGGGCTCGGGCCCGCCGAGGGCATCCAGGTCACCCGGCGCACCCACCTCAACGAGTCCACGGCGGGCCTGCGCAACAACACCACCGTGCTGGACCACCGTGTGTCGGTGGAGCTGGCCAACCGGCTCGCCCGGCCCGTACGGGTCGAGGTCCGCGAACAGGTACCGGTCACCTCCGAAACCGACGTGCGGATCGAGGAGAAGGCCGACTGGGCGGTCCCCGACGAGGGCGCGGGCCCCGACCGGTACGCCCCCGGCACCCGTGTGTGGCGCGTCGAGCTGCCGCCCGGGGGCACCGCCGCCCTGGAGGGCGGTTACGAGATCCGTATCCCGGCCGCGAAGGCCCTGACCGGCGGCAACCGCAGGAGCTGAGACACACCATGGCCACGGATACGGACCTGATCCCCGCTCCGGTCACCGCCGTCACCTGCCTGGAGGACCGCGCCCAGGTCGAGCGCACCCTCGCCCTCGACCTCGCGGCCGGAACCCATCGGCTGCGCCTCGGACCGGTCAGCGCGCTGGCCGTCGACCGCACCCTGCACGCGGAGCTGACCGCCGGCCACGACGCCGCCGTCCTGGACGCCCGCCTCGTCCGCACCTGGACGCCGCGCGGCCCCGAGCCCACCGCGGACGACTCGGCGCTGCGGCTGCGCCTGCACGAACTGAAGCAGGAGCGGTTCGCGCTGGAGAAGCGGACGGACCGGCTGCGCACCCGTCTCGACCTGCTGGGCAAGCTCGCCGCCGACCTCCTGCGCGAGATCGGCGAGGGAGCCGGCCTCGGCGAGACGGAGGCGGCCCGCTGGTCCGCGGAACTCGACCGGGTGGACGACGAACGCGACACCGTCAGCGAGGAGTTGCGCACCGCCCAGGCCGGTCTCAACAGGCTCTCGACCCGCATCCAGGAGACCGAGCACGCCGTCGCACTGGCCGAGCAGGAGCCCGCCGAGCTGCTCGGTCACATCGAGCTGACCGTACGGTCCGCCGAGGCGGGGCAGGCCCGGCTGCGGCTGACCCACCTCGTGCCGTGCGCGCTGTGGCGGCCCGCCTACCGGGCCGTGCTCGACGCGGACACCGTGACGCTGGAGACGGACGCCATGGTCTGGCAGCGCACCGGCGAGGACTGGTCCGGCATCGCCCTGACGCTGTCGACGGCCCGCTCGGCCTCGGCGAACGAGCCGCCCCGCCTGGTCGAGGACCGGCTCACCCTGACCGACCGCTCCCCCGCCGAGCGGCGCACGGTCGCCGTGGAGATGCGCGAGCAGGAGATCGCCGACCTGGGCCCGGCGCCCGTGCTCGGGCTGCCCGGCGTGGACGACGGCGGCGAGACCCGGGTACTGCGCTCCCCCGCCCCCGTCTCGGTGCCCTCGGACGGTAGCGCCCACCGGCTCCCGCTCTCCTCGGCCACCATGCCCGCGCGCAGCGAGTACGCCTGCGCCCCGGAACTGTCCCCGCTGGTCACCCAGGTGGTCCGGTTCGACAACGCCTCGGGGCACGCACTGCTCGCCGGTCCCGTGGACCTGGTGCGCGGCAGCGGGTTCAGCGGACGCGGCACCCTGGACTTCACCGCTCCCGGCGGGCCCGTCGAGCTCGCCTTCGGCAGCCACGACGACTACCGGGTCGTGCGGTACGCCGAGGAGTCCCGCGACACCGCGGCCATGACCCAGCGGACCACGGTCACCCACACCGTGCGCCTGCACCTCTCCCGCTTCTCCGCCCCGGGCACAGAGGGCGAACAGGTGGTGGCGGTGCGGGAACGGATCCCCGTCTCCGAGGTCTCGGCCGTGGACGTACGGCTGCGCAAGGAGGACTGCTCCCCGCTCCCGGACACGGTCGACGAGGACAGCATCGCCCGCTGGGACATCGCCCTCCCGCCCGGCGGGCACCGCAGCATCACCCTGGTGTACGAGGTCTCCGCGAGCGGCAAGGTGAGCGGTCTGTGAATCGCGGCCCCGTCAGGCGCCGTCGACCAGGGCGCGCAGGGCGGCGTCCCAGTCGACGTCGTCCAGTTCCGTCCCCGGCGGCACCGACTCGCAGGTCCGCGCCAACCAGCCCTGGAGGTCGGCCAGGTCGATCTCGAACAGGGCCGTGGAGCCGTGATCGTGCAGCCGCAGCCGGACCACGGGGCGGCCCGTGCGGCGCACCGGCCAGATCCGCACGTCCCCGCTGCCGGTGGGCCGCCGCAGTCCGTCGCACATCAGGGTGCGGCTGATCTGCCAGGTCACGGCCCGGTCGTAGGCCGGCCGGAAGACGACGGACACGAACAGCGGATCGGCCGGGTCGTAGGAGAAGTCCACCCGCAGCGCCGCCCTGACGTCCTGGATCACCTGGTTCGCGGTCAGCGAGAGGGGCTCCGGCCGGCTGGACGCCGGAGTCCTCCCACCCGATCCGAACTGCTTACCGCTCATACGTCCTCCCACCCGTGCGCCCGCATCGCGGCACCGGGTACCCGCCTGCGCCGACTTCTTTCCCCTCAACTCCCGGAAGACGGTCTGCGCCGGTGCCTGCGGTACCACAGCCCGCCGACGACGACCGACCCCGCGGCCAGGACGAGGCCGAGGACCGGCCAGCGATGACCGGCCATGTCCAGTCCGGCGAGGAGGGTGAAGACGACCAGAAGGACCGGTACGACGAGGGACAGGACCGCGCGGAAGGTGGCCGCCAGAACCTCCGGCTCGGGTGTCGAGATCCGGCGGCGCGGGGCGATGGCGGCGGCGCTGTCGCCGAAGTAGTAGGCGAGGACCCGGGGCATCAGGCGGGCGTCGGCACGGCGGTAGGAGTTCGCCATGTACGGGAGCCAGACGAGCGGGGCGACGAACCCGACCACGAGGACCGCGCCGAGCAGGACCCAGCGCGCTGTCTGGACGAGGATCCGGCGCACCCGGCTCATGCCCGCGTAGTCGTCGCCCGGTGTGATGATCCCGAGGAGCCGGGCCATCCGGAGGGTGACCTCCCACAGGGCAGCCCAGCGTCTGAAGCGGGCGGGCGGCGGTTCGACGGTGCGCGGCATCCGGTCGAGCGCTTCCCGCGCCTGCGCGGTGTCCTCGTACGCGCCCTGGAGGACCATGAGTTCGGCGGCGCGTTCGCGGTCGTTGGGGTCCCGTCCGTCGAGGGCGGCCAGTTCCAGGATCGTCCGGGCCTGGCGGAGGATGGCCGTGCAGAACGCGACGGGGATCAGCACGATGAAGGGGCCGCCGACCAGGGCCCCTTCCGACACGACCGCACGCCTGCCGCGGGCGACCACCATGGCCCGCAGGTCCGCCTCGTCGGCGTCGGGGTGGTCGTGCCGCAGCTTCTCGATCGCGCGGGGCACGCCCTTGCCCATGTGGCGGACGGCGAAGTCGGCAAGGAGTTCGGGGAGACGGCGGGGTTCGGCGACGATCGCCGCGAGCAGCCAGCGCTCGGCGGAGCGCTCCTTGCGGGCCCCCGCCTTCTTCCTGTCCTCCCGATGACGCACATGCCGTATTTATCACGAAAAGCCGCATTACCGGCACGGTCGTCGATGCCCGTGTCATCGTTCGACGCGGCCGCGGCCCCGGACAGCGAGAACCGCGAGGCCGAGAAGCCAGGTCGGCCGTAGCGGCGAACGGTGTCCGGGGGCGGATCGTCACCGAAGCTCAGGGCGCCATCTCGTACGCCCCCGACAGCGCCTCCACGCGCTCCCACACGCGGGCCGAGCGGGCCTCGTCGATGACGGGGCGGCGTACCGCGGCGAGCGCCCAGTTCTGCTGGGCCTCGGTCGCGGAGTCCTTGCCGTGGAGTTCGACGGCGTAGGCGGAGAAGTCGCGGACGAGGACGGAGAACAGCTCGTCGAGGACGTCCTCGTCGACGTCCGTGAGGCTGGCCTGCTCCAGGATCAGCTGGCCGTGGACGACCAGGGCGAAGAGCTGGCCGACGGCGAGGAGGAGGTCGAGGTCGCGGCTCTGCTCCTCGTCGGGAGCCGCCGTGGTGACGAACTCGCACAGGGCGTCGGCCTGTTCACGCAAGCGGGCGACGTTCGGCACGTGGGCGTAGGCGTCATAGGCGGGGCGCCAGTCGTGGAAGCGGACGGAGCCGAGGCCGCGGGCCGGTCCCTGCCGGAAGAGGAAGGTGTCGTCGGCGGCGTCGAGGCGGGTCGGCACAGGCTCGAACTCGGCCGGGTTCAGCAGGTGGTTGTGCATGAACTTGAGGATCAGCGCGAGGTTGACGTGGACCGTGCCCTCCAGCTTGGGCAGCCCTCGGATCTCGACGGCGGCCTGGGCGAAGTAGGTGTCCTTCTCGAAGCCCTTGGCGGCGATGACGTCCCACATGAGGTCGATGACCTTCTCGCCCTCGGTGGTCACCTTCATCTTCGTCATCGGGTTGAAGAGGAGGTAGCGGCGGTCCTCGGGCGAGGCGACGCGGAAGTAGTCCACGGCGCGGTCGCTGAACAGCTTCATGCCGACCAGGCGGACGTAGGCGTCGGCCAGTTCGCGGCGCACGTGCGGGAAGGCGGTGACGGGGCGGCCGTAGAGGATGCGGTTCTGGGCGTGCGTGATCGCCTCGTACATCGCGTGCTCGCAGATGCCGATGGAGGCGGTGCACAGGTTGAACTTGCCGACGTTCACGGTGTTGAGGGCGGCGTCGAAGGCGGCGCGGCCAGTGTGCAGGACGTCGTCGGGGCCCACCGGGTAGTTCTCCAGGCGGAATTCGCTGACGTACTTGGAGGAGTCGACGACGTTCTTCACGAGGTGGTAGTTCTCGTGGCGGCTGTCGGCCGCGAAGAAGACGTAGCCGTCGGGGCCCTCGATGTCGGTACGGCGGCCGAAGACGGAGACGAGGCCGGCGGCGTTGCCGTTGCCGATGTAGTACTTGGAGCCCGTGGCCGTGAAGCCGCCGTCGCCGTCGGGCGTGAGCAGCATGTCGGTGGAGTAGATGTCGGCGCCGTGGGTCTTCTCGGAGAGGCCGAAGGCGAACACCTCGCCCTGGTCGAGGAGTTCGGCGGCGCGGGCGCGGGCGGCGGCGTTGTCGCTCTGCCAGACCGGGCCGAGACCGAGGATGGTCACCTGCCAGGCGTACCAGTAGTCGAGCCCGTAGAAGCCGAAGATCTCGTTCAGGGCGGCGATCCGGGCCGTGTCCCAGCGCTGCTCCTTGTTGCTCGCTGCCGAGCCGGGCGTGAGGAAGGTGGCGAAGAGGCCTTCCTTGGCGGCGAAGGCCAGGAAGTCGCCCAGCCAGGCGCGGGAGCGGTAGTCCTCGACGATCCTGCGCTTGCCGCGCTCCTCGAACCAGTCGACGGTGGCGCGCAGCAGCCTGCGGGTCTCGGGGTCGAAGTGCGCCGGGTCGTACGTACGCGGGTTGAACAGGAGCGGGTCGGTCATGGAGGTCCGCCTTCCGAGGGGTGAGGGTGAACGGTCGGAATGGAAGTGCCGGTGGGCTCAGTCGCGCGGCTGTGCGCCGCTGAGCCGGTGGAGCGTGGTGAGTACGTCGTCGAGCCAGGCGATCGTCATCCGCTCGTACGCGATGCCGCCGCGCAGCACCACGTGCTGGAGCTCCTGGCCTGCGTCGAGCGGGCTGGGGGCGGTCGGGCCGGTGAAGTCCCGCTGTTCGCCCGCGAGATAGTGGGCGAGCCGGTCGCGGTGCGCCCGGCGGTGCCGTTCGACCTCGCGGATCAGCGCGGACGGATCGTCGAAGGCCGCGCCGCGGATCTTCACGGCGAGTTCGTGCCGGATGCTCTCCGGTTCGATCGGCTCGTGCAGCCACTGGGCGAGGGCGGCGCGGCCGGCGTCCACGACGGAGTACACCTTCTTGTCCGGCCTGCTCTGCTGCGGCTCCCCGCGGACGGCGAGCAGCCCGTCGCTCTCCATGCGCTTGAGGACGCGGTAGATCTGCTGGTGGGTCGCGGTCCAGAAGTACCCGATGGACCGGTCGAAGCGCCGGGCCAGCTCATAGCCGGTACCGGGCTGCTCCAGCAGGGAGACGAGGATCGCGTGCTCAAGCGCCATGCCTCGATCTTGATATGCAACTCGTTGCATAGCCAAGTCCCCTCGGCCCGGTGAGACGCGGTTCACTCACGGGCGGGGCTTCGGGTTACCCCCACCCCGGACTCGCCAGCAGCCACCATGGCCCGCCGCCGCCCCCGCTCCGTAGCGTCGAGGCATCGGCCAAATGAAAATCACGAGAGGGCGGACCATGGGGCTGCGCAGGGGCAAGGGGCACACGGTCGAGGAGCGGCCGGAGGCGCAGGGGACGCCCGGTCTCGCCGTCGAGCTGCGCGGTGTCCGGCGCCAGTACGGCCGCGGCTCCGGTGCCGTGCACGCGCTCGCGGGCGTCGACCTCGGCCTGCCGCACGGCACGTTCACCGCCGTCATGGGGCCCTCGGGGTCCGGCAAGTCGACGTTCCTGCAGTGTGCGGCCGGGCTCGACCGGCCGACGGCCGGGTCGGTGCGGCTGGGCGGTACGGAGATCACGGGGATGCGTGAGAACCGGCTCACCGAGCTGCGCCGCAGCCGCCTCGGCTTCGTCTTCCAGGCGTTCAACCTGCTCCCGTCCCTCACCGTGGAGCAGAACGTGCTCCTCCCGATGCGTCTGGCCGGGCAGCGGCAGGACCGGCGGCGGGCCGCGACCGTGCTGGCGCAGGTCGGGCTCTCCGACAAGGCGCGCTGCCGGCCGGGCGAGCTGTCCGGCGGTCAGCAGCAGCGGGTCGCCATCGCCCGTGCCCTGGTCACCAGCCCGGACGTGATCTTCGCCGACGAGCCCACGGGAGCCCTGGACACGGCCACCGCCGCGGGCGTCCTCGGTCTGCTGCGGCAGGCGGTGGACACGCTCGGGGCGACCGTGGTGATGGTCACCCACGACCCGTCCGCCGCCGCCTGGGCCGACCGCGTGCTGTTCCTCGCGGACGGCGTCTTCGCCGGTGGCCTCGACGGCGGCTCGGCGGAGCGGATCGCGGCGCGGATGGCCACCCTCACCTCCCGTACGGGAGCGATGGCGGGGGTCGCCGCGTGAGGCGCCTCGCCCCCACCGGCCTCGCCCGCGCCGCGGTGCGCTTCAAGCCCGCCGCGTTCGCGGGCACCTTTGTCGCGCTGCTGATGTCGGCGCTGATCGTCTCGGCGTGCGGCATCCTCCTGGAGACGGGCGTCCGCGCCGCCGTGCCGCCGCAGCGGTACGCGAAAGCGCCGGTCGTGGCCGCGGCGGACCAGTACGCCCGCTTCGTCACGGGCAGCGGGGACGGCCGTACGGAGACGGCGGAGCCGCTGCCCGACACGGCACGGGTCGACTCGGAGCTGGCGCAGAAGGCGGCCAGGGTGCCCGGAGTGCGGGCCGCCGTGCCCGACTTCACGTTCCCGGTGCGGCAGGGCGAGTCCGCGCTGATCGGGCACGGCTGGGGCGCGCACCGGTTCACCGGCGCCGCGCTCACCTCCGGGTCGGCGCCCCGTACCGGCGAGGTGGTGCTCGGCACCGCCACCGATGCAAAGGCCGGCGACACCGTCACGCTGGAAACCGCCGCCGGGCGGGCCGTCTTCCGCGTGTCCGGGCTGGCCGAGCCCGGTCCCGGCGACGTGGACCAGGGCGCCGTCGCCTGGTTCGCCGACGACCGCTCCCCCGCCCTGGCCGGGCACCCCGGCAAGGCCGACGCGATTGCCGTACTGCCCGAGGACGGGGCGGACACCGACGCGCTCGCCGCCGGGGTACGCAAGGCGCTCGCCGGTTCGGGGGTCAAGGTGCACACCGGTGACGACCGGGGCGGTGTCGAGGAGCACGGGCTGGCCTACGCCAAGGAGCTGCTCACCGGGCTCGGCGGCTCCTTCGGCGGGATCGCCGCCGTGGTCGCCGTCTTCACGGCGTCCGGCACGGTCGCGCTGTCGGTCGCCCAGCGCGCCCGGGAGTTCGCGCTGCTGCGTGCTGTGGGTGCGACTCCCCGGCAGATCCGGCGCGCGGTCGCCTCGGAGGCGCTGCTGGTCGCGCCGCTCGCCGGGCTGGTGGGCTGTCTGCCGGGGATCGGGCTGGCGCACTGGTGGTTCGGGGAGCTCCAGGACCGCGGGGCGGTACCGGAGGCCGTCGAGCTGCACGTGTCCTGGATTCCGCTCGTCGTGGCCGTCGGCACGGGGCTGCTGACCGCGCTGGTCGCGGGCTGGGCGGCCGGGCGGCGTCCGTCGAGGATCAAGCCCGGTGAGGCGCTCACCGAGGCGTCGGTGCAGCGGCTGCGGCCGGGTGTGGTCCGTACCGTGCTGGGCGTGGGTGCTCTGGTCGGTGGCGGCTTCCTCAGTGTGGTCGCCGCGCGTTCGGCCGGCGACGACGCAGCCAACGCGGCCCTCGGTGTCGTCATGTGCTTCATGCTCGGCGTCGCGCTGCTCGGTCCGCTGGTGGCGCGGCTGTGCGCGGGGCTGTTCGGGACGGTGCTGCGGGGCGGTGGCGCCCCGGCCTCGCTGGCGGCCGCCAACTCCCGTGCGAACGCCCGTCGTCTGGCCTCGGCGCTCACGCCGATCGTGCTGGCGATGGCCTTCGCGTCGACCCTCGTGTTCATGCACACCAGCGAAAGCCATGTCGCCGACCGGCAGTTGCGGGACGGCCTCACCGCGGACCACGTGGTCACGCACCCGGCCGGACTGCCCGCCGACACCGCCGACCGGGCCGTCCGCGCGCCCGGAGTCGAGGCGGCCGTGTCCCTGCTGAACACACAAGTCCTCGTGCCCGTCGGGTCCGGCGCCGACCGCTGGTTGCAGAACTCGACCGCGCAGGGGGTCTCCGGCTCCGGCAGGGATCTGGCGAAGGTGCAGGATCTCGACGTGCGCGGCGGCAGCCTGGACCGGGTGGGCAAGGGCCGGATCGCCGTCGACAGGACCCTCGCCACGTCGGCGAAGGTCGAGGTGGGCGACAGGCTGGAGCTGTACCTGCCCGACGGCACCAAGGCCCGACCCGAGGTCGTCGCCGTCTACGGCCGAGGGCTCGGCCTCTCCGCGGTGACCATGGACCGCGATTCCCTCGTGGCCCACGTCACCTCGGGCTTCGGCAGCGTGCTGCTGGTCCGGGGCGGGGACGGCAAGGCCCTCACCGCGCTCGGCGAGGTCACCGATGCCTCCGGGTATGTCGTCGAGCAGGACACCGACCGCGCGCTCAACGCCTGGGCCAACCGCACGATGGCCGCGGTCCTCGGCGGCTTCGCCGCCATCGCCGCCGCCAACACCCTGGTGATGACCGTCCTGGACCGGCGCCGCGAACTCGGCATGCTGCGCCTGGTCGGCTCCACCCGCCGTCAGGTGATGCGGATGCTGCGCTGGGAGGCGCTGCTGGTCGCGGTCGCCGGCGTCGTCCTCGGTACGGCCATCGCCGCCGCGACGCTCGTCCCGATGATGCGCGGCCTGACCGGCGAGGACCCGTACGTACCCCCGCTGACGTACGCGGCCTTCGCCGGGGCCGCGGTGGCGCTGGGTCTGGTGGCCGTCACCCTGCCGGGCAGGGCGGCACTGCGGCGCTGAGACCGTGGGCGCCCCACCCTCCACGGCGCCCACGGTCCCGACTGCGGGCCCCTGGTCAGGGGGCCGGGACCTCGTCGACGAAGGTCGTGCCGTCGCCGCGCAGTGCGGAGACCTTCGCGGCGACCTGGGCCGGGGTGAGGACCTGGTCCTTGACGTGCAGGACGTAGTCGACCTGCTGGTCGTAGGCGCGCGGAGTGGTCGACGTCTGGCCCTGGAGGTCGATCAGCCACTGGTTGAAGTTGATCGACATGGGCCGCTCGGGCAGATAGGCCGCGTCGTGCGTGCCGAAGTGCCGGCCGTCGATGTAGTAGGTGATCCTGCTGTTGTCGATGGTGACGACGAGGTCGTGCCAGCCCGCGAAGCTCTGACGGCTCTCGCTGTGCTGGTTGACCGCCTGCCACGGGTCCGGGTTGTAGGTCTCCCAGGAGGTCGTGTACAGGATGTTCGCGGGCTCGCCCCAGCCGCCGTTGGGCAGGTACTCGAAGTCGTACTCGGCGTAGTCGTCGGCCATCGGGGCCTTGAGGTCGTTGATGGTGAAGAAGGTCTGGACGACGCGGTCGCCGTCGGGGCCGTACTTGGGCGCGTCGGAGAACTTCACCCGGGCCGCGTAGGTGCCGTTCCTGAACTTCATGGACTTGGTGAGGACTTCGGTGTGGGTGGTGCTGGAGCCGGTTCCGGCGGAGGAGGTCTCCAGGTTCATCACCGAGTTGCCGCCCTGGTTGACGAAGGTGACCTTCGAGGGGTCCCAGGTGGCGCCGGGGACACCGGGGCCGCCGGAGTTGGAGCGGACGCTCCAGCCGTGGTTCGACAGCGCCGGGTCGGTGTGCGAGGTGTAGTTGAAGTCGTCGAAGAGGGTCTTGCCGTCGCCGGGCGGGTCGGTCGGGGTCGGCGGGTCGGTGGGCTCGTTGCCGTCGGGCGCGGTCCCCCACGCATGGGCGCCGCCCAACTGCGCGGTGACCTTCGTCCAGTCGGCGTACCCGGTCTGGCCGCCGTTGAAGGAGTAGTCGTCGCTCTGGGTCAGCCGCTGCCAGTTGGACTGGTAGAAGCGCAGTTGCATGTCGCCGGTGTCGGCGCCGGGGGCGAGGGTGCCGGCCGCGCCGGTGAAGCCGATCTCCAGGTAACGGTCGGCCGTGGCGGTGGGGTTGGCGAGGGTGCCGAAGGTACCGGTGATCGCGGAACAGCCTCTGACCGCCCAGGAACAGGCGAAGCGGTAGGTGGCGTTCGGGGAGTCCGCCTTGAAGTAGTAGCGGATCTTGACCTGGCTCAACTGAATGGTGCTGGTACCGGTGTTGCGGACCTTGAACCACGGTTCGCTCTGGTCGGCGGTGGCACCGCCGGCGCTGGTGCGGTACTGGACGGCCAGGCTGTCGCCCGGTGCCGCGGACGCGTTGGTGAGGGGGACGGCCGCCAGGGCGGCGCTGCCGATGACGGCGGTGAGGGCGAGGGCCGCGCGCGTGCTGCGGCGGGTGGCACGGGTACTCATCCGACGGTTCCTTTCGTTCGCTCCCGGTGTCCGCGGGAGGGATGGTGGGGGTGGAGCGTGGATGTGCGGGTGGGTGGCGCCACGGCGGCCCTACACGGGCGTCGTGGCGGGTGCCGTGCGGTCGGGGAGGGTGTCGTGCGGGACGCCGAGGGCGGTCAGGCGGGCGAGGTGCCCGTCCAGCCGGGTCCGGAAGCCGGGCCAGTCCTCGGTGGTCGCCCAGGCCCGCTCGGCGAGGGCGCACAGGCGGGGGTAGGTGAGGTACTCGATGTGCTCGGGTGTCGCGACGAACTCCGTCCACAACTGCCCCTGCACGCCGAGCACTTTCCCGGCGAGCCGGGGCTCGGCGGCGGGTGGCCCGAGGTCGACGCCGTAGACGCTCCGCAGGTCGAGGGCGTGGCCCGGCTGGGCGGGCGGTTCGGCGGGGCCGGGGGCGCGGGCGTAGTCGAAGTACGTGGAGCGGTGGTCGGCGTGGATGACGTCGTGCCCCCGGCGGGCCGCGGCCCAGGCGTGCCGGGGGGTGCGCCAGCTCATCACCGTGCAGGTCAGGGGGAGGGTGCTGCCGTCCTCGGCCCAGGCGAGGGGGCGGCGGCCGGACCGTACGACGTGGTCGGCCATCCGTGCCAGGAACCAGCCGTGCAGTTCCCGCGGCCCGGACAGGCCTTCGCGCGCGGCACGGGCGATCGCCGCCGGACTGGCCTCCCACTCCTCGGTGGGCACCTCGTCTCCTCCGATGTGGAGGTACGGGGAGGGGAAGACGTCCATGACCTCGTCCAGGACCGTGCGGAAGAAGTCGAGGACGTGGTCGCCGACGCCGAGCACGTTGGTGCAGACACCCCACTGGGTCCATACGTCGAGCCGCCGGTCGGGGTGGTTGCCCAGTTCGGGGTAGGCGGCGAGCGCGGCTCGCACGTGGCCCGGGGTGCCGATCTCCGGTACGACGGTCACACCCCGGGCGGCGGCGTAGGAGACGAGGTCGCTGAGTTCGGCACGGGTGTACGCGCCTTCGTGCGGACGGCCGTCGAAGTGTGCGCTGCCCGCCGGGCCGACCATCGACCGGGCCCGTCGCCCGCCGATCTCGGTGAGCCCGGGGTAGGCGGCCACCGGCATCCGCCAGCCCTGGTCGTCGGTGAGGTGCAGGTGCAGCACGTTGAGCTTGTGCAGGGCGAGGAGGTCGACGAAGCGGCGGAGGTAGGAGGCCGGCTGGAAGTGCCGGGCGACGTCGAGGAGCATGCCCCGCCAGGGGTGGGCGGGTACGTCCGTGATCTCGACGCCGGGCAGTTCGATGCCGTGGACCGGCGCGGACAGGGCTTCGTGGGGCAGGAGTTGACGGATCGTCTGGACTCCGCGGAGCAGTCCGGTGGGGTGGGCGGCGCGCAGCAGGACCTGTTCGCCGGAGACGGTGAGGGCGTACCCCTCCTCGGCGAGGCCGGTGAGGGCGGGGTCGAGGGCCAGGACGAAGGAGCCGTCGTCGGCGTGCTTCAGGGGCAGTCCGGTGGCGGGGTCGAGGTAGGCGCGCAGGAGGTCCGCGGCCTGCTCGGTGCCGGGGGTGACGCGCAGTCGGGCGGTGTCGTCCAGGCGGTATGGGTCTGGGCGTGGCGAGAGTGCGGTGGGGCGGGGGACGAGGGCGAGTTCGGGGTGTGGGGGCGCGGAGGGCAGCGGGTCCACGGGGCGGGGTCTCCGGGGTTCGGCGGGACGCGTCAGGAGGTCGGGACGCCTGGAGTCCACGCAGAGGGAGGAGGACCCCGACCTGACCAATCACTAGCCAGTGCTTTACCAGTTGGGTGCGCCACGAAGGTGGCATAGACCAATTGAACCGTCAACCCCTGGAGCAGCAAGGTCTTTTGAGCCGCACTCGGCCCGTGGATCCCACATCGCCGACCCACCACCACCTGACCACTTGACCAGTTATAGTTGACCAGCGAGTTTCCAATACGTCCCGACGACGAACGAGAGCCCGTATGGAGATCGGCGCGGCAGCCTCCGGCGCGATGCTCAAGCGCGAGCGGGTCCGGGACGCGATCCTCGAACTCATCGAGGCGCGGCGCCCCGGAGACGCCATCCCCTCCGAGCGCACCCTCTGTTCCCAACTCGGGGTGTCACGACCGACGTTGCGGGCGGCGGTGGACGAACTGGTCGTCGCGGGACTGCTGGTGCGGGAACACGGACGCGGCATGTTCGTGGCCGCGGAGAAGATCACCCAGGAACTGGTGTCCGACCGCAACTCGATGAGCCTGCCGCAGGCCGGCGGGGTGTGGACCAGCAGGCTGCTGGAGCTGAGCAGGCATCCGGCGGGCGCCCGGGTGAGCCGCAAGCTCCGCATCTCCCCCGCCGCGGAGATCCTGTACGTGGCGCGCCTCCGTCTGGTCGACGGCTCCCCCATCGCCATCGAGCACCTGCATGTGCGGACGGATCTCGCGCCGGGCCTGACCAGCGAGGAGCTGCAACAGGGCGACCTGTACGAGCATCTGCGCGACCGGCACGGCATCCAGGTCAGCGAGGCGGTGCAGTCCATCGAGCCCACGGTCGTCACCCGCGTCGAGGCCGAGCTGCTCCAAGTGCCGGAGCTGTCCCCCGCGTTGCTCTTCGAGCGGCTCACCACGGACACCCGCGGCCGTCCGGTGGAGTACGTCCACTCCCTCTACCGCGGTGACCGCTACCGCATCGTCTCCCGCCTCACCCTCAGCGCCCGTGACGAGCACCCCACCCCGGAGGACGGCCACCATCCCGGGATCCCTCCGGGGGATTTCACCGCGGGCGATCCGGTGAGCTTCTCGACCCGGGGAATCGTCCAGCAGAACACCTGAGCCGGCCTTCCCCGAACCGAGAAACGGAATCCATGACGAACTCCCCACTGCAGGTCAACGCCCTGATCATCGACGCCGTCGACCCCGAGCGGCTCGCCGCGTTCTGGTCCGAGCTGCTCGGCAGGCCGGTGGTGGGCCGCATGGGCCCGTATGTGTGGCTGCGCCGCGAGAACGGCCTCGGCCTGGGCTTCCAGCGCACCGACGAGCCGAAGTCGGGCAAGAACCGTATGCACTTCGACATCACCTCACCCGACCCCGCGACCGAGCAGCAGCGGGTGGAGTCCCTCGGCGGCCGCCGGCTCGGGCAGTACGACGACGGAGGGTTCCTGGTGATGGCGGACCCGGAGGGCAACGAGTTCTGCGTCATCCCGGAGGGCGCCTTCGAACTCGACGACGAGGGACGCGCCCACTACCTCGACTGACGGCGCCGGTCCGGCCGTCACACGTGCTGCAGGACAAGCACCGCGACGTCGTCCATCCGCTGCCCGTTCGTATCCGTGCCCAGGAGCAGGTGGTCGATCAGTCGGTCCAGGTCGCTGTCGTCGGCGGTGGACAGCTGGTGGGCGAGGTCGGTGATGGCCTCCTCGATGTCGGTACCGGGGGCCTCCACCAGGCCGTCCGTGTAGAGGGCGAGCAACGTGCCCTCGGCCAACGGGACTTCGGTGACGGGGTAGTCGGCCGTGGGGTCGATGCCGAGGAGGGGGCCGGGGGTGACGGCGAGGGGACTCGCGGTGCCGTCGGGGCGGCGCAGCAGGGGCGGTGGGTGGCCCGCGCTCGCGATCGTCGCTCGACGCAGGGCGAAGTCCAGGTGGGCGTAGAGGCAGCTTGTGAGCAGGTCGGGGGCGATGTCGATGAGGAGGTGGTTCGTGCGGTACAGGACCTGGTCGGGGGGTGCGCCGAGGGTCGCGTGGGCGTGGACCGCTGTGCGTACCTGGCCCATCAGGGCCGCCGCGGCGGCGTTGTGGCCCTGGACGTCGCCGATGACCGCCCCCGCCGTGGTGTCGCCGAGCCGGATCAGGTCGTAGAAGTCGCCGCCGATGTCCATCCCGCGGGTGGCGGGCAGATAGCGTGCGGCAACCCGCAGGCCGGTGATCCCGGGCAGGCTGCGTGGGAGGAGGGCCTGCTGAAGGCTGTGGGCGAGTTCGTGCTTGGTGTCGTACAGCCGGGCCCGGTCGAAGGCCTGGCCGATGAGCCCGGCGAGGGAGGTCATCACGGCGCGTTCCTCGGCGGAGAACGCGTGCGGGCTGTCGTAGGACAGGATGCACACCCCGACCGGCCGCCCGGAGATGATCAGCGGCAGGAAAGCCCAGGCCTGTTTGCCGCTGATCAGCGCCACCTCGGCGTAGCCGCGCCGCATCTCCTCCGCGGTGCCGAAGAAGGCGGGGACACCGGTGCTGAGGGCCTGGCCGGCCGGGGTGAGGGAGGTGTCGACGCGCAGTCCGTCGAGGCGGTCGATGGCGTCGGCGGGGTAGCCGCGGTGCCCCACGATGTGCAGCCGTCCCCCGCTGGCGGTGGACATGACCAGGCCCTGGGCGCCGAAGGCGGGCATGATCTCGTCGGCGACCAGGTCCACCACGTCCTGGACGCCGACGACCTCGGTGAGCGCGGCGGCCAGATGGGTGAGCTGGTAGAGCCGGCCGGCCCGCGTCGGGGTGGCGGTGCGAGCGGACCGGGGCGGTGCCGGTGCGGCGGGGGTCCGGCCGCCGCTGGGGACGATGCGGGCGCTGATGCCGCTGTCGTCCGGGTACAGGTGGAACTCCAGCCACTGGCCGGACGGGCGGCACGCGGTGAACGACACCGGCTCGCGGCTGATCACCGCGGCCCGGTAGCGGTCCTCGATGGTGGGGTCGTCGAGCCAGCGCAGCGACTGCCAGGGGCGGGTGCCCAGCAGCCGCCCCTCGTCGCAGCCCAGCAGTGCGCAGGCGCCCGAGCTGACGTAGGTGAACCGTCCGTCCAGGTCCACGGCGCAGCTTCCCCCGGGCAGCCGTTCGGCGAAGTCGGCGGCGGCCGTGGCCTGCCTCCCTGTGGGGACGTCCTTGTCCAGGGTCACGACGCGGGGCCGGGCGGGCCGCTCGGCGGCCTCCTCCAGCAGCCGGGCCAGGCGGCGGCAGCTGGACGTGATGTTGGCCCGCTCCCGCTGGGTCATGTACGGCGGACGCGTGGCCGGGGGCCACATCAGCAGCAGCGAGCCCCACTGCCGGACACCGGTGACCGGCGCCGCGACCAGGGCCAACGGGTAGGGCAGGACGATCGCGGTGCGCGGGTAGGAGCGGGCCATCTCCTCCATGCCGCTCACCCAGACCATGCGATCGTCCCGCACGGCGTCGGCGACGGGCGCCGGGGCGGCGAGCGGCACGCGCTCCCACGGCGCGGCGAACTCCAGCGGCGCTCCGTACAGCGCGTCCAGGCACAGCAGCTCTTCGCCCGGGGCCAGCAGGTACAGGGCACCGATGGTGGCCCCGGTGGCCCGTACGGTCTGCGCGAACGCGGCGTCCAGCGCGTCGGCGTCCGGGGTCGCGTCAGCCGTACCTGTCATGACCGTTCAGGCCTTTTTCGCGGCCGTCCGTTTCGCGCCGCTCCTGCTCCGGCCGGTGGCGCCGCTGCTCCGCGCGGACGAGGCCGGCCACTTCAGCTCGATCTCCAGCTCGACCTCCCCGTCGCCGATCTCGACCTCCACCTCGCTGCTGAGGTCGTCGGGGAGGCGCAGGCTCAGCGTTGCCGCTCCGAGGTCCAGCTCGGCCTCCCCGCCCTCCCTCAGCGCCTCCGCGAGCGCCATGAGCTGGTCGGCGGCCTCCTGGCGGGACAGTGAGCGCTTCTGCTCGAACTTGAGGTCCTTCATGGGCACCTTCCGATGCGTGCGCACGGGGCGCACATGTCATATAGGCCGCATAGATGGACGTAGAGGCCTGATATCGGTCATTGTGGCGCGCTGTGCCGTGCGGGGCATCCTCGCCCGGCCCGGCCGCGCCCCGGCCCGCGCTTGTACGCTTTTGCCATGGTGGAACGGTGCGAGGAGTGGGCGACGGCCCCACCGGCGCCGCCGCTGCTGCCGTTCGTCGAGCGGTACTGCGGCTACCGGCTGACGGGGTTCCCGCCGGCCGTCCACCGCGGTCTGCCGTCACGCCATATGACCTTCATCGTCAGCATCGGCGACGACATCGACGTAGTGGCCCAGACGGACCCGGCGCAGTCCCCGCGGCACTACGCCTGTGTGCTCAGCGGCCTCCAGGCGTCGTCGGCGCTCATCTCCCACAGCGGCGATCAGGAGGGCGTGGCGATCGAGCTGACGCCGCTCGGGTCCCGGGCGCTGTTCGGCATGCCGGCGGGCGAGCTGTGGAACACCTCGGTCGAGCTCGGGGACGTGGTCGGGGCCACCGGCCGTGAGCTGTGGGAACGCCTGCAGACCACCCCCGGATGGCGGCAGCGGTTCGCGGTCTGCGACGCCGTGCTCGGCCGTCTGACCGGTGACCGTGCGCCCGCGCCCGAGCTGCGGTTCGCCTGGGAGACGGTGGTCGCCTCCCGGGGCGAGGTGTCCGTGCGCGACCTGGCCGAGGAGAGCGGGTGGAGCCGCCAGCACCTGGCGCGCCGCTTCCGTGACGAGTTCGGTCTGTCGCCGAAGCTCGCGGCGCGGGTGGTGCGGTTCGAGCGGGCCCAGCAGATGCTGCGCGACGCGCCGCCGTTCGTCTCGATCGCCCAGGTGGCGGCGGCCTGCGGGTACTACGACCAGTCGCACCTGAACCGGGACTTCGTGACGCTGGCCGGCTGTACTCCGACGGAGTTGCTCGCCGGGGATGTTCCATCCGTACAAGACGGCACCGGCGACGGCGGGGCATCGTCGCCGTATGAACGCCAACACCACGACAACGACAGCAAGCGTCTGGCCGTGCCTCGCCTACCGTGACGCACGCGCCGCGATCACTTTCCTGACCGAGGTCTACGGTTTCCGCGAGATGGCGGTCCACGCCCGCGAGGACGACCCGTCGGTCATCGAGCACGCGGAGCTGCGGTGGCCGCTCGGCGGGGGCGTCATGCTGGGCAGCGCCGGCAAGGACGACTCGGCCTGGGGGCGCCGCGCGCCGGGCAACGACGCGATCTATGTCGTCTGCGACGACCCCGACCGGCTGTTCGAGCGGGCCGAGAACGCCGGGGCCGAGATCGTCCGCGGTCCGGTCGACGAGGACTCCGGCTCCCGCGGCTTCAGCGTCCGCGACCCCGAGGGCAACCTGTGGAGCTTCGGCACCTACCGGGGCGAGGGCGCGGCGCCGAGGGCCGACCGGGAGACCTTCGCCGCCCTGCTGGACGAGTGGGCCGCCGCCCTCGTCGCCAACGACGCCGAGGCGATCGCCCGTTTCGCCACCCCCGACTGGACGTTCGTCACCAGCACCGGGATCACGGCGGGCTCGGAGTTCCTCAAGCTGGTCGCCGCCGGTGAGGTGACCCACGACTCCATGCACCTCGAAGTCGAGCGCGTGGCAACGCTGTCGGACACGACCGCACTGGTGACCACCCACGGCACCAACAGCGGCACGTTCCGGGGCGAGCGGTTCACCGCGGACGAGTGGGCCACGGACGTGTTCGTGTGGGACGGCGAGCGGTGGCGCTGCTCGCTGACCCAGCTGACGTCGGTCGACTCGCAACAGCAGTGACCGGAGGGCTGTGGCCCGGCACGGGGAACAACACGGCCTCGGAAGGCGCTGTCACTGATACCCCGTACGGCATCGAGGCAGGAGGTGGACGATGACGACGGCAGAAGGCACCCGGTTCGTCCCGCATCACCACGACGACCAGGTCGTGACCGGCTGCGGGCGCAGGATCGCCGTGCGGTGCCTGCAACTCGCGCCTGCCGAGCGGCCGATCAAGCGGGTCACCCTCAACGTGGGCCAGGACCGCGACGGCGAACACGGCGCGTGGGCCGCGCTCACCGCGGACGAGGCCCGCGATCTGGCCCGCCTGCTGCTGCGCCACGCCGACCTGGCCGAGTCCGGCATCTGACAGCCGGCCGAACCCAACGGCTGACAGCCGGCCGATTCCGGCCGCTGACAGCTGATCACCGTCCGAAAGGACCCGGTTGCCGCTCCCGAAAGCGCCGGTAAAATACCGGGCAGGGTATATCGCCGAGACATTCGGGCGCGCAGACCGACCGGTCCCGGCGTGCCTCGTCGGCCCCTCCCCCGGCCCCGTGCCCAGCGGTGGCCCGGAGTCGGGCAGCCGACGCCAGCGAGAAGGGCACCGGCCATGACCGGCAGCACACTGCAGCCCCTCGGAACGGTGAGCACGGCATCGGCACCGCCCGCCACGGCGCTGCTGGAGCGCATACGCGACGGGCTCATCGGCGACGACGAGGTGCTGGAGGGCCCGTACGGGCCGAAGCGGATCGTCTACGCCGACTACACCGCCTCCGGCCGCTCCCTGGACTTCATCGAGGACTTCCTCCGCGAGCAGGTGCTGCCCCGCTACGGCAACACCCACACGGAGAGCTCCAGCACCGGTCTGCAGACGACCCGGCTGCGCGAGGACGCCCGCCGGATCATCCGGGACGCCGTCGGCGGCACCGAGGACGACCTCGTGATCTTCTGCGGTTCCGGTGCCACCGGCGCGGCCAACAAGCTGGTCGGCATCCTGGAACTGCGCCGCCCCGACCGGCCACCGGAGCGGCAGCGGCCGGTGGTGTTCGTGGGCCCGTACGAGCATCACTCCAACGAGCTGCCCTGGCGCGAGTCGATCGCCGACGTCGTCGAGATCGGCGAGGACGCCGACGGCCACATCGACCTCGCCGCCCTGGAGGCGGGGCTACGGCGGTACACGGACCGTCCGTTGCGCATCGGCAGCTTCTCCGCCGCCTCCAACGTCACCGGCATCCTCACCGACACCGAGCGCGTCGCACGCCTGCTGCACGCCCACGGCGCCCTGTCCTTCTGGGACTACGCGGCGGCGGGACCGTACGTCCCGATCCGGGTGGCGGAGAGCGCTCCGGGCGCCGGGGACCACAAGGACGCGCTGTTCCTGTCCCCGCACAAGTTCGTGGGCGGGCCGCAGACTCCGGGGGTGCTCGTGGTCCGCCGGGACCTGGTCCGCAACCGGGTGCCCACGGTTCCCGGCGGCGGCACGGTGCTGTTCGTCGATCCGCTCGTCCACCGGTACCTCGACGACCCCGTGGCCCGTGAGGAGGGCGGCACCCCCGCGATCGTCGAGTCCATCCGGGCCGGGCTGGTCTTCAAGCTCAAGCAGGCCGTCGGCACCGACACCATCCAGGCCGCCGAGGAACGCCACTGGCGCCGCGCCCTCGCGCGCTGGGACCGCAACCCCGACATCCAGATCCTCGGCAACCACCACGCCCGCCGGCTGTCGATCGTCTCCTTCCGCATCCGCCACGGCGAGCGGTTCGTGCTGCACCACAACTACGTCGTCGCCGTGCTCAACGACCTGTTCGGCATCCAGGCCCGGGGCGGCTGTTCCTGCGCCGGCCCCTACGGCCACCGCCTGCTGGCCATCGACGCCGCCACCTCGCACGCCCTGCTCGACGAGGTGGTGCAGGGCTGCGACGGCATCAAGCCCGGCTGGATCCGCGTCAACTTCAACTACTTCATCAGCGACACGGTCCGCGACTACCTCATCGACGCCGTCGACCTGATCGCGACCAGCGGGCACCGGCTCATGGCCGACTACCGTTTCGACCCGCACACGGGGCAGTGGCACCACCGCGCCGGTCCGGTCGATCCGCCGCTGCGGCTGACCGATGTGCGGTACACGGCCGACGGCCGTCTCACCGCCCCGGCCGTCACCCACCGGCGGCTGGGCGAGGACGCGCTGCCCGCTCAACTCGACCGCGCCCGCGAGGTGCTGGCCGCCCGCCCCGACCGTCTCGACGACGGTCCCACCGGTCTGCCGCCCGACTTCGAACAGATGCGCTGGTTCCCGCTGCCGCCCGTCTGCGTGGCCGGGCACGGGGACGGCCCGCACCCCTGAGGACCCCGGTCAGGGCCGGATGTTCTCCAGGTCCGCCAGCAGTCCCGGCTGCTTCGGCACCCAGTCGAGGGCCTGCCGGGTGTGGTCGCTGGAGGCGGGCTGGTCGGTCGCGAAGATCGGGCCGATGGGGCCGTACGTCTCCGCGGGCACGGACGCGACCGGCAGGCCGAGGCGCCGGCCGATGACCTCGGCGATGTCCCGTACCGCGTCGCCCTCGTCGGCGACCGCGTGCCAGGCGGTACCGGCGGGCGCCCGCTCCAGGGCGAGCCGGAAGAGCGCGGCCGCGTCGAGCGCGTGCACGGCGGGCCAGCGCTGCGTGCCGTCGCCCGGGTAACCGGAGACCCCGCTCTGGCGTGCGATGCCGGTGAGCAGCCCGGCGAAGCCGCCCGCGCCCTGGTTGTGGACCGTGCGCGGCAGGCGTACGGCGGAGCTGCGCACCCCGCGCGAGGCCAGTTCCAGCACCGCGTTGACGGCCCGGCCCCGGCCGCCGACCGGCCCGTCCAGGGGCACGGGGTCGGCCTCGGTGGCGGCGCGGCCCGGTACGGCGGGCGTGCCCGAGACGGTGACGAAGGGGCGGTCGCTGCCGACGAGTTCCTCGCCGAGCGCCGTGAGCGCGGCGGTCTCCTCGTCCATGGACCTGGCGAGGGCCTCGGGGCTGCTGAAGTCGTTGCCGAACGCCAGGCGGATCACCCCGTCGGCGCGGGCGGCTCCGGCGCGCAGGACATCCAGGTCGGCGAGGGATCCCCGGATTACCTCGGCACCGGCCGCCCGCGCCGCCTGTGCGGAGGCGTCGGAGCGGGCGAGCGCGAGGACGGTGTGGGCGTTGCCGAGCAGTTCGGCGACGACCGCGGAACCGACGAGACCGGTGCCGCCGGTGACAAAGACACGCATGGGAAACTCCGAACAAGTGACGGGACTCTTGTCCCATCACAGTAGCGAGTGACGGGACCTTTGTCTCATCACGTATGATCGACCCATGCCTCGATGGGAACCCGGTGCACGCGAACGCCTTGTCGTGGCTGCTGTCGATCTCTTCACCGAGCAGGGCTACGACGCCACGACGGTCGCGCAGATCGCCCAGCGCGCCGGCGTCACCAAGAGCACCTTCTTCCGGCACTTCCCCGACAAGCGCGAGCTGCTGGTGGCGGGGCAGGAGACGCTGAGCAGGCTGCTGGCCGAGGGCATCGCCGAAGCCCCTGGCGACGCCGGCCCGCTCGACGCGGTCGCCGCGGGCCTGGAGCGTGCCGCCGGCGCGATGGGGCCCATGAACCGGGAACTCGCCCCTCGCCTCAAGGCGGCCGTCGCCGCCAGCACCGAGCTTCAGGAACGGGACGCCCTCAAGAGCGTCAGCCTGGCGGCCGCGATGACCGGGGCCCTGACCGCCCGGGGCGTACCGGACGCGACCGCGGCGGTGGCGGGCGAGTTGGGCGTCCTCGCCTTCAAACGGGGCTACGCCGCATGGTCGGAGAGCGACCGCGGCACCGACGAGGCCCTGGCCCCGTACGTCCTGACGGCCCTGGCCGAACTGCGCGCGGCGAGCGCGGCATTGAGCTGACCGGGCAGGTCAGCGGCCCATTCCGCCCCGGGGGCGGCCGAGTTCACGCCCGTGCGCGGCGACCGCGCGAGGTGACGGATGTGCCTTTTGGTTCATCTGTCTTGTGACGAAATGCAGTTGGGGGCATTCGGGTGGACCGCGGCTCGATCCGCAACTTCCCCGGCCCCCGGCCCGTCGTGTCTTTCGACGACATCCCGACCGAGGAGGAACTCGTGACTGGAATGCAGGCATTCACCACGGGCCACGCGGCGATTCAGGATCTCGACCCCTACCGCTTCCCCGCCGCGCGCATGGAGGAGCGGCCGGAGCAGGCGCCGACCGTGGTCGGCCTCATGGATCACGACGACTACCTGCTGCCCGCCCCCGACCCGGCGACCCGGCTGTCCCTGCCGCTGGACCCGGCGGACCGGCGGCGCCTGGAACTGCACGCCGCCCTGACCACCGCGGGCATCGCGCCCCTGCCGGGCGACCTCGACGCGATCAAGGCACTGTGCGAGCTGGACGACTCCACGCACGCCGCGCTGCGGCGGTGGCTCCAGCACTCCCTGTGACCCGGCAGAGGGGCGAACCGGCGGCCGGTCAGCGGCCGGCGAGCAGTTCCAGCGTGTCGATCACGCGGTTGGAGAAGCCCCACTCGTTGTCGTACCAGGCGACCACCTTGATGTGGCGGCCGTCGACGCGGGTCAGGGCCGAGTCGAAGATCGACGAGGCGGGGTTGCCGGTGATGTCGGACGACACCAGCGGGTCCTCCGAGTACTCCAGGACCCCCTTGAGGGGGCCCTCCGCCGCGGTGCGGTAGGCGGCCAGGACGTCCTCGCGGGTCACGTCGCGGGCCACGGTCGTGTTGAGCTCGACGATCGAGCCCACCGGCACCGGGACGCGGATCGAGTCGCCCGACAGCTTGCCGTCGAGGTTGGGCAGCACCAGGCCGATCGCCTTCGCGGCACCGGTCGTGGTCGGCACGATGTTGACGCCGGCGGCGCGGGCGCGGCGCGGGTCGCGGTGCGGGCCGTCCTGGAGGTTCTGCTCCTGGGTGTAGGCGTGCACCGTGGTCATGAACCCGTGCTCGATACCGGCGAGTTCGTCGAGGACGGCGGCCAGCGGGGCGAGCGCGTTGGTGGTGCAGGAGGCATTGGAGACGATCGTGTGCACGTCCGGGTCGTAGGCGTCGGTGTTCACGCCGTACGCGAGCGTGACATCGGCGCCGTCGGACGGCGCGCTGACGAGGACCTTCTTCGCACCCGCGTCCAGGTGGGCGCGGGCCGCCTTCGCGGAGGTGAAGCGGCCGGTGGCCTCCAGGACGATGTCGACACCGAGGTCGGCCCACGGCAGCTGGGCCGGCTCCCGCTCGGCCAGCACCTTGATCCGGCGGCCGTCGACGACCAGCACGTCCCCGTCGACGGTCACCGGGCGGCCCAGTCGGCCGGCGGTGCTGTCGTAGGCGAGGAGCCGGGCCAGCGCGGTCGGCTCGGTGAGGTCGTTCACGGCGACGACCTCGAAGGCGCTGTCCCGTTCGAGCAGGGCACGCAGCACATTGCGTCCGATGCGGCCGAATCCGTTGATGGCGATGCGAGTCATGAGTGTGAAGTCCCTTCGTCCCTTGCTTCGCCACCAGGGTCGCCCGCGGCCGGGCCCGCTGACAGTGGCGGCATCGCCATGGTTCAAAAGGATCTCGCCACCCGGGGGCCCCGCTCGCCACCCGGCCCCGGGCGGCCTCACTCGCCCCGGGTGAAGGTGCGTCGGTACTCGCTCGGCGTGGTGCCGAGGATGCGCTGGAAGTGCAGGCGCAAATTGGCGCCGGTGCCGAGACCGACATCGGCGGCGATCTGCTCGACCCCGCGCTGGGAGCGTTCGAGCAGCTCACGGGCCAGGTCGATACGGGCCCGCATCACCCACTGCATCGGCGTGTACCCGGTCTCCTCCACGAAGCGCCGGGAAAACGTGCGCGGCGACACCCCCGCCTGCCGCGCCAGCATGTCCAGGGTGAGGGGTTCGCCGAGCCGGTACAGGGCCCACTCCCGGGTCGCCGCGAACCGTTCCCCGCGCGGCTCGGGCACGCTGCGCGGCACGTACTGGGCCTGGCCCCCACTGCGGTACGGGGCGGCGACCAGGCGCCGGGCGGCGTGGTTGGACGCGGCCACGCCGAGGTCGCCGCGCAGGATGTGCAGGCACAGATCGATGCCGGAGGCGGCGCCGGCCGAGGTGAGCACGCTGCCCTCGTCGACGAAGAGCACGTTCTCGTCGACCCGGACGCTCGGGTACCGGGTCATGAGCGCCCGCGTGTAGTGCCAGTGCGTCGTGGCCCGCTTGCCGTCGAGCAGGCCGGTGGCGGCGAGCGCGAAGGCGCCCGTGGAGATGGCGGCGAGCCGCGCGCCCCGGTCGTGGGCGGCGACCAGGGCCTCGACGACGGCTCGCGGCGGGTCCTCGCGGTCCGGGAACCGGTAGCCCGGCACGAAGACGATGTCGGCCCAGGTGAGCGCGTCGAGACCGTGCTCGACGTGGTAGGCGAGGCCGTCCCCGCCGGTCACCAGCCCGGGGGTCGCCCCGCACACCCGCACCTCGTACGGCATGCTCGCGCGGGTCGTGAAGACCTGCGCCGGGATCCCGACATCGAGGGGTTTCGCGCCCTCCAGCACGAGGACGGCGACACGGTGCTGGCGAGAGGTGGACACAGCACGAGGTTACGTCCACGCGGCGCCGGTCAGTTCGGGGCGCAGCCGTGGGTGTGCTGGTCGCGCTCCACCACCTCCAGCTGCTCCCGCAGCGCCTTGGCCTGCCTGTTCAGGCGGGTGGCCTCACGCCTGGCCTCGTACGGGTCGCTCCAGTCGATGCCCTCCAGTTCGCCCCGCACGTCGTCGAGCTGCCGCGCGAGGTCCTGGTACTGGGTGCGCAGTTGGTCGCAGACGCCGGAGGTGAACCCGACGGCGACGGTGACGCGGGGGCTCGGCTGGCCGAACCAGCGGACGCCCTCACGCACCATCTGCCAGCAGAAGGCGTACGTGCCCGCGGTGGCGGGCGCCTCGACGCCGAACCGGAACACGGCACTGTCCCCGGGGTCGACCGTGGGCCGCGGCAGCTCGACCCGGCCGGTGCCCCAGACGGTGTTGTCCTGGGGGGACTGGCTGCCGAGCCGGTAGAGGTCGGCGGCCGTCCACGTGGTCGACCCGTTGTTCACGGCGGTGACCGTGACCTGGGCGCGTGCGCCCGCCGCCATCGGGGTGGGCGGCCGTGCGGTCATCCGTACGAAGGCTCCGTCGATGTAGGCGGGAGCGGGGTCGGCATGGGTGTACGGGATGCGGAAGAAGCCGCGGACCTGGCCGGGCGTGCCGTCGGTGCCGTTGGTGGAGATGGTCTTCGCCGGGCGGTGGGAGCTGATGTCGAGCTGGATGACGATGTCGTCCCTGCCGGGCTCGTTGCAGTCGTAGGTGCGCAGGGTGAGGATGTCGCCGTGCCGCTCGTACCCCCACACGAGCACCACGTGGTTCTTGAACACGTCCCAGGGGGCGTACGAGTGGACCAGGACGAGGCCGATGGGGCACAGGACGCCGTTGTCGATGTCGTCGAGGATGCCGGGGATCTCGTCGATGGTGCGGTGGAAGAGTCCGGGCCCCCAGAACACGGTCCCGTGGTCGAGTGCCTGGGTCTCGCCCAGCCACCGGCCGACCACGCCCGGACCGCTGAAACTGTCGATCAGGCGGCGCAGGATGTGGTGGGCCAGGTCCAGCGGAATGTGCTCGGAGGAGCGCCCGCGCAGTTGGGGTGTGCCGCTCTCGTGGATGTCCCGGGCCAGGAAGGACATGCCTCCGCAGAGGCCCATCTCGGTGGCGTCCAGCGACACCGGGGGCAGCCCGGACAGGGAGACCTGCAGAGTCGTACCGGCGGGCCACGAGCTGTTGCCGAACAGCGGTGCCCGGGTCGACGGCCGGAACCCCGGCACGGTGACGGGACCGAACCGCTGCACGGTGCCGGATGCCCACAGGGCGGCGCCGGAGGCCGCGTACACGACGAGGTTCCCGTCGTCCTGGAGGACCAGCCACGCCCCGGCATTGCCGTCGGTGTTGCTGGCCCAGAGGGGTTTCTCCTCGTCCGTGTAGAGCACGAAGTTGCCGTCGCCCTGCATCACCGCGTGGGTGGCGGGCTGCTGCCAGGTGTCGGTCGCCCACAGCGGCGCCCCGTCGTCCGTGCGGTACAGGACGAGGTTGCCGTCGCCCTGCATCACCAGCCGTACCCGGCCGTTGCCGGATGTCAGTTCCTCCCCCGTGCCGAGCCGTTGATCCGCGTGCAGACGGTCCATGGCGAGCCTCCCCCGGCCGCTCGGTTGCGGGGAGTGTCCCAGCGGAACGTCCGGTTCGTAAGGCGCGCGCAGCGCTCCGGCGAGCGCCCCCGGCGCGGGCCGGGTACGCCCGCCTAACAGCGGGACAGGATCGCGTCAAAGATGCTGAAGTCGGCATCGCAGTGGGCGCATTGGGCGCGGCCGAACACGGAGCGGAGCAGGTGCTCGCTCCAGCCCTCGACTCCCTCGAAGGCGAGCAGCGTCGACAGCAGGTTGACGTAGGTCGTGGAGTCGCCGGCCAGGGAGGGGTCCCGCAGGGTCTCCTCGGTCAGCGCCAGGAGTTCGGCGAAGGTGGCGGCGGGGGTGACGAAGGGGTCCGCCGCCTCACCCCGGATGTGCCGGGCGGCCACGATCCGGCTGCCAGGAAGAGCGGCATGCGGCGTTCCACGGGTGACCAGCGGCGGGCCGGCTCCGCCAGATGCGGCAGGGCGGCGAAGCTCGCCGGGTAGACGGTGCCCTGGTGGTACAGGAGATCGGACAGGGTGTCCCAGCCGGGATCGCGTGGGTCCGGGCCGACCGCTTCGAGCAGGCCGGGTATGTTCTCGGCGGTTCCGCGGGCGTGGTGGAGTCGGGGCCAGTCCGTCATGACGGAGATCCGAGCAGGGGCCCGCGGGCGGGGCGTCAGCGGGGGCTGTAGGGCTCCAGGAGCTGGTCGACGGGTGCGTAGTCGTCGGTGAGCCGGGGGGAGTCGCCGATCCAGGAGGCGAGGGTGTCGCCCTCGCTGATCCTCCAGCCGGTCTCGCGGGTGTCCAGTGCCTTCTGGACCGCCGTCAGGTCCACGGGGCGGTCGGAGGCGAGGACGACCAGGTTGCCTCCCCGGTCGGTGGCGCCCGGGTCGAGGCCGATGTCGGCGGGTTCGCCGAGGAGGGCGACGTGGTCGAACGTCGCGCTGAGTGTAGCCACTTCGGCGCGGGCGAAGGCGAGAGCGCCGTAGTCGATGAGGTTGGCGACGTACAGGCCGTCCACGGTGAGCACGCGCCGTATGTCGGTCAGCGCCTCCGTGGTGGTGAGGTGCCACGGCACGCTCACTCCCCCGAAGGCATCGCCCACGACGAGGTCCCGGCTGCCGGTGTCCAGCCGCCGCAGGCCGAGCCGGGCATCCTCGGTGCGTACGTCGATGCCGCGCTGGGGCCCCAGGCCCAGCCGCTCGCGGTTGATGCGCACCACACCGCTGTCGATCTCGGAGACGAGGCTGCGCGTCCCGGGCCGGGTGACCGCGAGGTAGCGCGGGAAGGTGAGGCCCCCGCCGCCGACGTGGTACGCGGTGAGGGGCCGTCCCTCGGGGAACGCCGTGTCGACGACCGAGGCGATGGCCCGCACGTACATGAACTTCAGGTAGGTCGGGTCGTCGAGGTCGACGTAGGAGTTCCGCACACCGTCCAGGACGAGCGTGCGGCCGCTCTCGCGGTCGGGGTCGGTGACGACCCTGGCGCAGTGGTACTTCGTCTCCGCGTCGCAGCCGCCGGGCGCGACCGTGGCGGCGAGGCCTCCGGCGACGAGTGCGACGGTCAGGGCCGGGACCCCCGTCCAGCCGCGGGTCCGCCACTCCACCAGCGCCGAGCCGAGGACCAGCAGGACACCGAGGCCGATCAGTATGCCGCTGACCGGGAAGCGCGAGACCAGCACGAAGCCGGTGAGGACGGTGCCGACGATGGCGCCGAGCGTGCCGACCCCGGAGAGCCGCCCGACCACCGTGCCGGTCTCCGCGAGGCTGGTCAGCCGCAGCTTCGTCACGACCGGCGTCACCGCGGACAGCAGCGCGCCCGGCACCAGGATGGTCAGGGCCGCGACGAGGAAGAGCGCCACGGGGGCCCACTCGGCCGTGCTGCGCAGCACGGCGGGGGTCAGCGCCACGACCGCGCCCGAGAGCCCGAGACAGGGGCCGATGAGCCGGCGTGGGTTGACCGCGTCGGCGACGCGCCCGCCCATCCAGGACCCGGCGGCGATCGCGGTGAGGGCGACGCCGATGACCATGGTGCTGGTCTCCAGGGTCAGCCCGAGGTAGGGCGCCAGCAGTCGCAGCGAGACGATCTCGACGACCAGGACGGCGGCCGAGGAGGTGAAGACGAGCGCGACCGCCGCACGGGGGCCGAGGGCCTGGTCACGCGGCCTGTCCCGGTCGGGTGACAACGAAGACGGTTCGGTCACTCACGGAATCCTTCCACGCGGACCGGCCCCGTGGGCGGTTCCTTCGGGCACGGGTCACTCGGTCAACTCGGCGGCTCCGCGAGGGGTTCCGGGGACGCGGGGGTGATTCGCGCCGACGGCCCGTCAGGTCAGGCCAAAGCCTGACGGCGCGGCAGGTGGCGGAGGGGCACGTCACCCTGCGGACGGCTCCAAGTGGCGAGGTGCCGATTCCCCGCTGACCGTGGATCACGTCGAGGCGGCACCGGAACCAGTTGACACGGCATCAGCCACCCGCCCCGGCAGAAAGGGATCCACCGATGCGCACTGCACGCACACTGCTCGCCGCAGCGGCGACCACCGCCGCCGTCGTCCTCAGCGCCCCCGTCGCCCTCGCCGCGCCCGAGGACCACGAGGACTCCTCGTACAGCCGGGAGCGCGACGGCGGCCGGGACTACGGCGACAAGGAGGACTCGTGGGGCGGCAAGCACGAGAAGGAGGACTGGGGCGGCAAGCACGACAAGAAGGAGGACTCGTGGGGCGGTAAGCACGAGAAGGACCACTCCTGGAAGGGCGACCACGACAAGCCCAAGGGCGGCATGCACACCGGTGGCGGCGCACTGGCCGGGCCGACGGTGACCGCGGGCGGTCTGGCGGTCCTGGCGGTCGCCGGCACGGGCCTGTACGCGGCGCGCCGCCGCAAGTCCGCGACCTCCGTGGCCTGACCGTGCCCGGCGCGATAGCCACCACGGCCGCCACGCACGTGCCGCGTGGCGGCCGCACGGCCTTCCCCCGGTCCGGCCGTCCGGACCATCCGCATCAGCCCGACCGCACGACTGCCGCACCCAGGTGAGGTGGACCCCCCATGACGACTCGTCCCTCCGACAGCCCCGACGCCGAGCCCCCCCGCCCGCAGAGCGGACTCAACCTTCGCGTGCTGGTCGTGGCCGTCATCGGCCTCGCGGTCCTCGCCATGACCGTGTTCACCGACGACGAGCCGTCCACCACCCCCGCCGCGACGCCGTCGGTACGCGCAACCGCACCGCCGTCGGTACGCGCAAGCACGCCGCCGTCCGCGAGCGCCACCGCATCACCGTCCGTACGCGCCACCGCGTCGGCACCCCCCGCGGGCCAGCCGGCCGTACGTGAGTCGGCCCGGCAGACGGGCCGTCCCGTCGCCAAGCACCTCCCGCGCTCCAAGCCCGTACGGCTGCTCATCCCGAAGATCTCCGTCGACGCCCCCTTCACCGACCTGGCCATCAACAGCTCGGGCCAGCTCAACGCCCCGCCCGCCGACGACACCAACCTCGTCGGCTGGTTCGCCAAGGGACCCACCCCCGGAGAGCTGGGGACCTCCGTGATCGCCGGGCACGTCGACACCGCCACCTCGCCCGCCGTCTTCGCCCGTCTGGACGAGCTGAAGAAGGGTGACGTCTTCGAGGTCAAGCGCGCCGACGCACGGAAGGTGTCCTTCGTCGTCGACAGCGTCGAGACCTTCGCCAAGGACGACTTCCCCAACGACCGGGTCTACGCCGACACCCCGCGCCCCGAGGTCCGCCTGATCACCTGCGCCGGTGACTACGACCGCTCGGCCAAGGACTACACCGACAACCTGGTCGTGTTCGCCCACCTGAAGTAGGCACGCCGGTCAGCGCAAGGGGTCCACGACCACCCCGGGGTTGAGGATCCCCGACGGATCGAGGGCCTTCTTGCCCGCCCGGAGCGCGGCGGCGAAGAGATCGGGGCGCTGCCGGTCGTACCAGGGCCGGTGGTCGCGGCCCACCGCGTGGTGGTGGGTGATCGTGGCGCCGCTCGTGATCAGCGCCTCGGAGACGGCCCTCTTGATCTCGTCCCACTGCTCCACCGTGCTGCCCCAGCGGCCGGCGGCGTAGACACCGAAGTAGGGTGCGGGCCCGTCCGGGTAGACGTGGGTGAACCGGCAGGTCACCACGCCTTCCGCAGCTACCTGGCGCAGGGCGTCCCGGGCCGCGTCGTCGACGGCCGCGCGCACGCTGTCGAACCGGTCCCAGGTGCAGGCCGTCTCGAACGTCTCCACGATCATGCTCTGCGCGGCGAGCGCGTCACGCTGGTACGGCATGCGCAGGAAGGACGAGCGCCAGGTGTCGGCGGCGTCGGTGCGCGCGGATCCGTCCATGTCCGCGCTGCGCCGCGGCGGTTCGGGCAGCGTTCCGCCGTGGTCGCGGCACAGCTCCAGTGCGCGGTCCAGCCAGGCGTCGACGGGGTGGTCGGCCGATTCGAAGCCGAGCACCAGGACGGCGGTCGGGGAGCCCGCGTTGAGGAACGCCTCCACCGGGTCCAGGAGTCTGCAGTTGGCGGGGTTCAGCCCGGACTGCGCCAGCGCGCGCACGGCCAGGACTCCCGCGCCGTAGTCGGCGAAGGCGACCGAGGCACCGGCCCGCCAACGCGGCCGGTCCTGGAGGCGGACCCATGCCCGGGTGATGACGCCGAGCGTTCCCTCGGAGCCGAGGAACATCCGGTCCGGGGAGGGCCCGGCGCCCGAGGCGGGCAGCCGACGGGACTCGACCGCACCCGCGGGGGTGATGACGCGCAGGGATTCGGTGAGGTCGTCGATGTGGGTGAGGTGCGTGGCGAAGTGCCCGCCCGCGCGGGTGGCCAGCCAGCCACCGAGCGTGGAGAACTCGAAGGACTGAGGGAAGAAGCGCAGGGTGTAGCCCTTGGGCCGCAACTGCTCCTCCAGGTGCGGCCCGAAGGCACCGGCCTCGACGAGCGCCGCCCGGCCGGCGGGGTCGACGTCGAGGACCCTGTTCATGGCCGTGAGGTCCAGACTGACCACGCCGTTGTAATCGTCCCCCACGCGCGGCTCGACCCCGCCGACCACGGACGAACCGCCCCCGAAGGGAACGACCGCGATACCGGCCTCGGAGCACCAGTCCAGTACCTGGACGACCTGCTCCTCCGAGGTGGGCCGCACGACGAGGTCGGGTACGTACGGCAGTCGGCCCAGCAGCGCCCGCACCACGTCACGGAACGCCTGCCCGTGGCTGTGGGCCAGCCGGTCCGCCGCGTCCTCGGACACGAGCGCCGCGAGTGAGGGCGGCGCCTGGACCCTGCTCGGGCGTACGTCGAAAGCCTCGACCGGCGGCGCCTCGTGCACGGTCAGATCCGCGCCGGGCATCAGTTCCGAGGCGCGGCGCGTGAGTTCGGCGCGCTCGGCGCCGGTCACCGCGTCCTCGACGTAGCCCCATCCCCACCACGACCGCGTCCTGCCACTCACGTGCGCACCGCCGATCTCTCCGCCGGGTAGTTACCAGTAGGTAAGTGCCCACATTTGATGGCGTGCCGTCAATACGCGGCACTCGGCGACTTGGGTCCGTCACCGGGTCACGGGGAGCCAGTCACGGGCGTCCACGGAGACGGTCGACAGGGTGGCGCCCTCCGTGTCGACCCAGTCGAGCATGAGGAGCCGCCAGTCGGGTTCCTCCGACGGCGGGCGGGACACCCGGTCCGGCCGGTCGGTGTGCGCGAGGCCGCGCGTGCCGTACACCTCGAAGGCCTCGACGCCGAGGGGCAGCGGGCTGGAGCGTTTGCGGGACGTCAGACGTACCCAGCGGGCCGGACGGGGGCCCGGGAGCTGGATGTTCACCACGCCGCCGGTGCCCGTGGTGGTGCGGTACGCCGTGGCCCAGGAGGTGTGGTCGTCGGAGGTCTCGACCGAGAAGACCAGCGAGTGGCTCAGCCGGGATCCGCGGCCGGGGGCGTACACCGGATCGGAGGCGTCGGCCTCGAAGGTCAGGCGGATGTCGGTGACCTCGCAGACCGCCTGGAGGTCGACGGTGATCCACTGCGGGTCACCGCCCTCGGCACGCCAGCCGCACCCGGCCAGCAGCGTGGTCCCCGTGGTGACAACGGTCCGTCGCGGCGGAACGCGCGACGGGCCCGACTGATCTGCCATGTGTGCGACATCCCATCAGAAAGCACAGGCCCAACCGGTTCGTACGCCGATGCCGAACCGGATGACAACGTTGCCAAAGACTGTGTCGACAGGCGGGCCCCTGTCAATCCCCCGAACCCCCGCAGCCCGGCCACGAAGGGGCGAGACCTCTCTGAACTTCTCGATCGCAAACGCCGTACGGGGCACTGTGACGCAGGCCACACAGCTCATCTGTCAGGAATCGGGCCGCTGCCCCGCTCAAGTCACGAGACCAAGCGAACCGACGGGAGAATCCCATGAAGCACCGCATCGTCGTCCTCGGCGCCGGGTACGCCGGAGCGTTCACGGCCGGCACCCTGGCCCGGCGGCTGTCGCCCGCCGACACCGAGATCACCGTGGTCAACGCCGTACCGGATTTCGTCCAGCGAATGCGGCTGCACCAGCTCGCGACCGGCCAGGAGGTCGCGGCCCCGAAGCTCGCCGACGTCTTCGCGGGCACCGGCGTACGGCTGCGCGTGGCCCGGGTGGCCGCCGTGGACCCGGAGCGCCGGACCGTCGCCGTGGCCGACGCCGGCCGGGGCGGCTCGCTACGATCACGCGTCATGGATTGGCTGGAGCGCGCCGCGGGTCTGCGGCAATGGAGGCGCGACGGGGTACGGGCGCCGCACAAACCGCTGCTCCTGCTGTACGCGCTGGGCCGCTTCCAGGAGGACGGCGAGGGCGAGTTGCGCTACAGCGCGGTGGAGGAGGACCTCAAGCGCCTGCTGGCGGAGTACGGTCCCCCGCGCCCGACCACCCCCGCGTACCCCTTCCACCACCTCACCGGCGACGAGGTGTGGGAGGTGCGCACCGACGCCGGGACGGGCAGTCCGGGACCGCTCATCGGTGAACTGCGCTCCAGCGGCGCGACCGGACGCCTGGCTCCGGACCTGCGCGCGGCGCTGTCCCGTGAGCCCTCACTGCTGCCCCGTATGGCCAGAGTGCTGCTGGACCTGAACTTCCCGCCTTCCCTCCACGCCGACCTGTGCGAGGCGGCCGGACTGGACCTGGAGCCCGCGGAGGCATACCCACCGGCGGGCCGCGAACGCAGGCAACGCGACCGCCGTATGCGGGAGTTGGTCCTGACCGCATACGAGTACCAGTGCGCCTTCTGCGGTTACGACGGCGTGCTCGACCGCACGCCCGTCGGCCTGGAGGCCGCCCATGTGCGCTGGTGGGCCCACGACGGACCGGACGAGGTCGACAACGGCCTGTGCCTGTGCTCCCTGCACCACAAGCTCTTCGACCTGGGCGTCCTCGGCATAGGTGACGGCCACCGCATCCAGGTCTCCCGGCTGTTCTCCGGACGCGGCCCCACGGCCCACGACCAGGTGGTCTCCCTCTCGGGCCGCCCCGTGCTGGGGCCGCGGCCCGGCGTCCGCCCGGTCGCCGACACCCATCGGGACTGGCATGCCAGACAGGTCTTCAAGGGGGCGGCGCGGGCCTTCGCCGCGTGAGGGGGCGCCTGCTCGGGGTCGACTCGCCCGACGTGCTCCGGGGCGGTTGCCCCGACGGAGGGTCTCACGCCGGGTCCAGCAGTCTCCCGTCCACCGTCGCCCGCAGCACCGGCTCCCCCGCCGACCTGCCCACCAGTACCTGCCATTCCCCCGGCTCGACGCGCCAGGCCCCGGACTCCTCGCACCAGTGCTGGAAGGCCCGCACCGGCAGCCGCACCGGCACGGTGACCGTCTCCCCCGGATCCGCCTCGGCGGACGCGTACCCGGCCAGCCAGCGGTGCGGTCGTTCCACCCGGGAGGCGGGCAGGGACAGGTACACCTGGACCACCTCACGCCCCCGGCGGCGACCGGTGTTGCGGATGCGGACGTGGGCGGCGAGGCGGCGGTCGGCGTCGCCGTGGAGGGTCACCTCCTCGTACGCCCAGGTCGTGTAGCCCAGACCGTGTCCGAACCAGTACGCGGGTCGGCGGCCCGTCCGCAGCCAGGCGCGGTAGCCGATGTGCAGGCCCTCGGTGTACGCGAGGACGCCCCGGTCCGGGCGGGTCGCACTCACCGGCAGGTCCTCGCTCGTGGCGGCCCAGGTCGTCGGGAGCCGTCCGCCCGGCTCGGCGTCGCCGAAGAGCACGTCGGCGACGCCGGCGCCGCCCTCCTGGCCGGGGAACCAGGCGAGCAGGATCGCTCCGGGCTCCTCCCGCCAGGGCAGTTCCACCGGGCTCCCGGTGTTCAGGACGACCACCGTGCGCGGGTTGGCGGCGCGGACCACGCGGACCAGGTCGTCCTGACGGCCCGGGAGGGCCAGGGTCGTACGGTCGTGGCCCTCGGACTCGCTGGTCTCCGTGGTGCCCACGACCACCACGGCCACGTCCGCCTCGCGTGCCGCGTGCGCGGCGGCGGCGAGGGCGGCATCGGGGTCGGGGGCGGGCGGGGCCGCCGTGAGCAGGGTCGCCCGGCCCGTGCCAGGCGCCAGTTCGCGGCGGGCCACGGCCAGTACCTCCTGTCCGGCCGGAAGTGTCGTCCGCCCGTACTGGCACGGCGGGTTGACGTGCACGACCGCCGGGTCGCCGGTCAGCGGCGGGAACTCCCCCTCGACCACCGCGCGGTCGTCCACCGTGAGCGTCATCCGCCCGAATCCGCCGACGCCGAAGCACCACTCGCCGCCGTCTCCGGTCGGCAGCACGGCGCTGATCTCCACCGTGTGCGCCCCCTGCGGCAGCGGCGGCTCCAACTGCCGGGCCGACGTGCGGTGTTCCGCGTGCAGTTCGCGGCCGTCGGCGTCCAGCACGCGCAGCAGCACCCCCGGCGCGCCCGTGCGCGGATCGCGGCAGCCGGCAGCCTCCAGCGGCTGCGGAGGGGCGTCCAGGGCCGGGCCCGGGATGTGGAGCAAGCGCACCCCGGCGGGCAGCGCGTCACGGATCCCGTCCACCAGGGTGATCAGGCGTTCCGGGAAGACGCCCGCGCTTCCGCCCCCTTGCGTGCGCGGCTGTGCCGCATGGGCGCCGATCACCGCCACCGCCCCCAACTCCTCGCGGTTCAGGGGCAGTACGCCGTTGTTGCGCAGCAGCACCGAGCCCGCGGCCACCGCCTGTCGCAGCAACGCCCGTCCGCCTGAGGGCTTGTGCGTCGCCCGCTCGCCCAGCGCCCCTACCCGGTCGGCGAGGCGCAGGAGTCGACGTACTTTGTCGTCAACGGCCTCGACCGGGACCGAGCCGTCCTGCACGGCGTCCAGCAAGGCTTCTTCCCACGGGCCCCCGGGGCCGGGCATCGCCAGGTCCAGCGCCGCGCGGGCGCTGGCCGCGGTGCTGCGTACCGCACCCCAGTCGGACACGATCACCCCGTCGAACCCCCACTCCCCCTTCAGCGGCTCGGCCAGCAGCGGGCTCTCGGTCATCGTGGCGCCGTTGACGCCGTTGTACCCGGCCATCACGGCCCACACCCCGGCCTCCACCGCGGCTTCGAAGGGTGCCAAGTACACCTCGCGCAACGCCCGTTCACCCACCCGTACGTCGACGGTGAGCCGGTCGGTCTCGGAGTCGTTCGCGACGTAGTGCTTCGCGGTGGCGGCGACTCCCTGCTTCTGGATGCCCCGGATCAGGGCGGCTCCGGTGCGGGCGGTGAGCCGCGGGTCCTCGGAGAAGCACTCGAAGTGGCGGCCGCCCAGCGGGGTGCGGTGGAGGTTGAGGGTCGGGGCGAGGACCATGTCCACGCCCTTGCGCCGGGCCTCCGTCGCGAGGAGTGCGCCGAGGCGTTCGACCAGCGGCTCGTCCCAGGTCGCCGCCAGCGCCGAGGCGGACGGCAGCAGCAGGGAGGTGTCGCGTTCGTCCCACGCCTCACCGCGCACCCCGGCCGGGCCGTCGGAGGTCGCCATCGCGGCCAGGCCGATGACGGGTTCGGCGTGTGTGCGCCACGTCGTGGCCCCGGTGAGCAGCCGGATCTTCTGGCGCAGGTCCAGTTTGTCGGCCAGCCGTGCGCGTTCTTCCTCGGTCATCCCACCCCCTGTGCCGCGCCTCCCCGGCTGGGAGAGCGCTCTCCGAATGGTGAGCGGGGATGCCCCGCCCTGTCAATGCGGGCCTCTTCCGGCGCTCGCGACCTCAATCCCATCCGCAACACCAGGAGTTGTTGTCCAACGGATTGACACGCCCATGTCTGGGCGGCAGTCTCCGGGAGAGCGCTCTCCAATCGGCACGGGACGCCGAGCCCCTCCTTTCGTTCAGGAGAGAACGTGTTCAGACCCCACACCCACCCCTTCACCCGCACACGAGCCGGAACCCTGCTCCTCGCCCTCATGGCCCTGCTGGCCTCGTCGTTGACCGTGTTGACGGCCCCGGAGGCACACGCGGCCGAGACGCTGCTGTCGCAGGGCCGCACCGCCACCGCCTCCTCCGTCGAGGGCGACGGTGACGCCTACCCCGCCTCGGCCGCCGTCGACGGCGATCTCACCGGCACCCGCTGGGCCAGCAAATGGAGCGACCCGCAGTGGATCCGGGTCGACCTGGGCGAGCGCAGGAGCCTCAGCCGCGTGGTCCTGACCTGGGAGGCGGCCTACGGCAAGGCCTACGAGATCCAGGGCTCCGACAACGGCGACGACTGGCGCACCCTGGCCTCCGTGACCGACGGGAACGGCGGCACCGACGAACTGGCCGTCTCCGGCTCGGCCCGCTACGTCCGCATGTACGGCACCGCCCGCCCCGGCGGCTACGGCTACTCCCTGTGGGAGTTCCAGGTCTACGGCGAGGCCGGCGACGACGACCCGCTGCCCGGCGGCGGCGCCGTCGCGGTCACCGGCACGCAGGGCAACTGGCAGCTCACCGTGGACGGCCGCCCCTACACCGTCAAGGGCCTCACCTGGGGTCCCGCCGTCGCGGACGCCGCGCGCTACCTGCCGGACGTGAAGTCCATGGGCGCCAACACCATCCGTACCTGGGGCACCGACGGCTCCACCAAACCGCTGCTCGACGCGGCCGCCGCCCACGGCATCCGCGTCATCAACGGCTTCTGGCTGCAGCCGGGCGGCGGTCCCGGCAGCGGCGGCTGCGTCAACTACGTGACGGACGACGCCTACAAGAGCAACATGCTCACCGAGTTCGCCAAGTGGGTCGAGGAGTACAAGAGCCACCCGGCGACCCTGCTGTGGAACGTGGGCAACGAGTCCGTGCTCGGCCTGCAGAACTGCTACAGCGGCGAGGAGCTGGAGCGCCAGCGCAACGCGTACACCACGTTCGTCAACGACGTCGCCAAGCGCATCCACACGATCGACCCCGACCACCCGGTCACCTCGACCGACGCCTGGACCGGAGCCTGGCCGTACTACAAGCGCAACGCCCCCGACCTCGACCTGTACGCGGTCAACGCCTACGGCGACATCTGCGGGGTCCGCGAGGACTGGCAGGAGGGCGGCTACGCCAAGCCGTACATCATCACCGAGGGCGGTCCGGCCGGTGAGTGGGAGGTCCCGGACGACGCCAACGGCGTTCCCGACGAGCCGACCGACGTGCAGAAGCGCGACGGGTACACCCGTGCGTGGAACTGCGTCACCGGGCACCAGGGCGTCTCTCTGGGCGCCACGCTCTTCCACTACGGCGTCGAGCACGACTTCGGCGGTGTCTGGTTCAACCTGCTGCCGGACGGGCTGAAGCGGCTGTCCTACTACGCCGTGAAGCAGGCGTACGCGGGCTCCACCGCGGGCGACAACACCCCACCGGTCATCACGGACATGTCCGTGTCGTCGGCCTCCGCGGCGCCCGCGGGGCAGGAGTTCACCGTCCGCGCCGACATCCGCGACCCCGACAACGACACCCTCACCCACAAGATCTTCCTGAGCGGCAACTACGCGAGCGGTGACAAGCGGCTCGTGGAGGCGAAGTGGCGGTCCACCGGCAACGGCACCTTCGCCGTCACCGCGCCGGAGAAGCTGGGCGTCTGGAAGGTCTACATCCAGTCCGAGGACGGGCACGGCAACGCCGGGATCGAGACCAGGTCGGTCAAGGTCGTCCCGCCGCCGGTGTCCGGCACCAACCTCGCGCTGAACAAGACGGTCACGGCCTCCTCGTACCAGAAGGAGTACGGCGACTGCCCGTGCACGCCCGCCAAGGCCGTCGACGGTGACACGGGCACGCGCTGGGCCAGCGACTGGAGCGACCCGCAGTGGATCTCCGTCGACCTGGGCGCGGCCACCACGGTCGGCAAGGTCCAGCTGGTCTGGGACCCCGCCTACGCCAAGTCGTACGAGGTGCAGGTGTCCGACAACGGCAGTGACTGGCGCACCGTGCACGCCACGACGAGCGGCAACGGCGACGTCGACAGCATCGAGTTCGCCGCGACCACGGCCCGTCATGTGCGGCTGCATCTGACCGAGCGCGGCACCGGCTGGGGCTACTCCCTGTTCGAGTTCGGCATCTACCGCTGACCACCCGAGAATCCCGAGGAGTTGTCATGAGACGACGAACCAAACCGCTGCCCGCGGTGCTGGTCGCGACCGCGCTGATCGCCGCTCTGTTCGGCGTGGGGTCGACCGCCCTGGCCTCCGGGCCCGGTTCGGGCACCGACGCGGCCCCGGCCGCCGCGCACGCGGGACACGCCATGGCGGCCTCCGCCGAGGCGTCCGGCGACGATCCGGACGGCGACGGCTACATCCCGGCGAACCCACCGGTCACCGGAGTCACCCCGTCCGACAAGGAGCCCGCGCCCGCCTACTTCCACGAGTTCCAGGCGAACTGCGAGGTCACCCACACCGCGGCCGACGACCCGATCGTCTACCCTGGCCAGCCCGGCCGCTCCCACGACCACACCTTCATGGGCAACAGGTCGACGGACGCGAACAGCACCACCGATTCCCTGTTCGGCGGCGCCACCAGCTGTCTGGCGCCGGGCGACGCGTCGGGGTACTGGATGCCGTCGCTGTACGACGGCGACCGGAAGGTGCTGCCGGTCGGGCCGCAGGTCATCTACTACAAGTCCGGCGTGACCGACTACACCAGTGTGCGGCCCTTCCCCAAGGGGCTGCGGTTCGTGGTCGGTTCTCCGATGCAGAGTGCCGAGGAGTTCCGGAACCACCCGGGCTGGGTGGAGGGCTGGGAGTGCGGCGACAGCTACATGAACGTCGACTTCCCGCAGCACTGCCCGGAGAACACGCAGCTGAACATCCGGATGCAGGCGCCGAGTTGCTGGGACGGCCGGTACCTGGACACCCCCGACCACCAGAGCCACATGGCCTATCCGGTGGTCAAGCCCGGTACGAACAACGACATCTGCCCGGCCAGCCATCCGGTGGCCCTGCCGATGATCGAGTTCAAGATGGCCTTCCCGGTGGACGGTGACATGTCCCAGGTCCGGCTGGCCAGCGGGCGCGGCTACTCGTTCCACTACGACTTCTTCAACGCCTGGCACGAGCCGACCCTGGCCGCGCTGGTCCAGCACTGTGTCGTGGGTGGGCTCCAGTGCAACGCACGGGGTTACGACGAGACGCGCCCCGAGCGGGGCGCGGCGCTGGGCCCGGACTACAAGCTGCCGTGACCTGAACCGACCTGATCCGACTTCCCCGACCGCCCGGTCCGTCGCGCGCATCCAGCCCCGCCGCGCGACGGACCTGGCACCATTTTTCACGCCGAATCGCGGACCACCAGCTCCGGTTCGAAGATGACGGAGGTGGGTTCCGTGCGGGCGCCCTCGACGTGTTCCTGGAGGAGCTGCGCCATCCTGCCCGCCATGTCCTCCATGGGCTGGCGGACGGTGGTGAGCGCCGGGCGGCAGGCGAGGGCGGCGCTGGAGTCGTCGAAGCCGACCACGGCCACGTCGTCCGGGATGCGTCGGCCGGACTCTCGCAGTACCTCGCAGGCGGCCTGTGCCATCAGGTCGTTGGCCACGAACACGCCGTCGATCCGCGGGTGTTCGGCCAGCAGGCGGGTCATCGCGGCGGCGCCGCTGTCGTAGGTGAAGCCGCCTTCGGCGATCGGGATGTACGGGTGCCCGTGCCGGGCGAGCGCGTCCCGGAACCCGGCGAGGCGGTCCTGTCCGGCGGGTACGTCCAGGGGGCCGGTGACGGTCGCCAGGCGTCGGCAGCCGCGGGCGAGGAGGTGCTCGGCGGCGAGGCGGCCGCCGTCGGCGTGGGCCAGGTCGACGTAGCTGACCGGGACGGGGCGTGCCGGGCGGGCGAAGAGCACGCAGGGCAGGTTCGCGTCGGCGAGTTGTTCCGGCAGCGGGTCCTCGGCGTGGGTGGAGACGACCAGGGCGCCGTCGGCACTGCCCTGGCGCAGGTACGCGACGACTTCGGCGCGGGTCGCCTCGGAGTCGGCGAACATCAGGACCGGGTGCATGGAGCGCGGGCGCAGGAAGTCGATGACTCCTCCGGCGACCCGGCCGAAGAAGGGGTCCGCCAGCATGCGGGCGGCGAACGAGCCCTGCTCGTTCTCGGGTTCGTCGCCGGCGCCGGAGACGACCAGGGCGATGGTCTCGGCGCGGCGGGTCACGAGGGAGCGTGCGGCCCTGTTGGGTGCGTAGCCGGTCCGCGCGACCGCCTCCATCACCACGCTCTGGATGGCGGGGTCGACATTGCGTACGCCGTTGATGACCCGGGAGACGGTCGCGCGTGAGACTCCGGCCTCCCGTGCCACGTCCTCCAGGGTGGGCAGCCGCCTGATCATGACCGCACCATACCTGGCGGTCGGGGGTTTGGGGGAGCGCTCTCCGGTGTTGGGGGTTTGCCCGCCCCCGCCGCCCCTACCCGTCCCGTCCCCGGGGGCTGCCGCCCCCGGCCCCCCGCCTGTCGGCCCTGGACGGGCCTCGTCCTCAAACGCCGGACGGGCTGGGATGGGCTACCTGGTGCTCGGCTCACCGTGGTAGCGCTGGGCCAGCCTGGCCAGGGCCACCGCGGCGAGCAGGAGGCCGAAGTCGCGCAGGGCGATGTCGTAGTAGTCGGGGATGGTCAGGAGGTTGACGATGATTCCGGCCAGCCAGCCGGCGACCAGCCAGCCGCCGAAGCGCGGGGCGACGGCGACGACGAGGCCCGCGACGATCTCGATAACACCGACGGCGTACATGGCCTGCTGGGCGCTGCCGGGGACCACGTCGTTGATCCAGGGGGCGAGGTAGCCGGGCCAGTCGACGAGGAGGTTGGCGAACTTGTCCAGGCCGAACAGGATCGGCGCCACGGTGAATCCGACGCGGAGGATGACGAAGGCCTGGTAGCCGGGGTCGGTGAGTGCGCCCCGCCGGGAGGCTGCGGTGGGGGCCGAGGTGGGGGTTGGGGTTGCGGACGACATGGCGTGCCCCTTCTTCTATAGGCAACTCTCATTAGCTATAGAACTCCCACGCCTCTCTTTAGTCAATGGCCGTGGGTTTTACACTGGGGATCGTGGACCGCCCGAAGGAAGTTCCCCGCCCCGAGGTCTCCGCCGTCGCCGCGCTCGACGAGCCGAACCGCCGCAGGCTCTACGACCACGTCGTACGGCAGACGCGGCCCGTGAGCCGTGACGAGGCCGCCGAAGCGGTCGGGCTGCCGCGCAAGACCGCGGCCTTCCACCTCGACAAGCTGGCAGAGGACTCACTGCTGGACGTCGTCTACGAGCGCCGCAGCGGGCGCACCGGCCCCGGCGCGGGCCGCCCCGCCAAGCTCTACCGGCGCTCCGACAGACAGATCAGCGTCAATCTCCCGGAGCGCCACTACGAGCTCGCCGGACGCCTGCTCGCCCAGGCCCTGGAGGAGTCCGAGACGACCGGCGAGCCGGTGCGCGAGGTACTCCACCGCAAGGCCCACGACCTGGGCACCCGGATCCCCGCGACGGACGGCGCGGACGTGTACGCGGTCCTCGAATCCCACGGTTTCGAACCCCGCCACGACGGCACCGCGATCGTCCTCGGCAACTGCCCCTTCCACGCCCTCGCCCTCGAACACACCGACACGGTGTGCGGCATGAACCTCCACCTGCTGCGGGGCGTCCTGGAGGGCCTCGCCGAGACCGGCTTCACGGCCCACCTGGCGCCCACTCCGGGCCACTGCTGCGTCCGTCTGGAGCCGACCGCCGCGCCGGGGACGGTGTGACGTCCTCGGCGGAGGCGTACTGGGATCCCTTGTGGGCCGGGGGCCGCCGCTACCGCCGTATGACCGACGCCGAGAGCGCGCTACTGGCGGAGCACCTGGGCCCGGGGCACGGCAGGCCCGCCCTCGACATCGGCTGCGGCGACGGCGAACTCGCCCGCCACCTCCACCACCTTCTCGGCTACCGCACGACCGGCATCGACTGCTCCCCCAGCGCCCTCGCTCTCGCCGCCGCCGAGGGCCCCGGTCCACGCCCCGGCCCCACCTGGCGGCGCCTGGACTTCGCCGTCGGCGACCTGCGTCAACTCCCCGACGAGGCCTACGCGGTGGTCACGTGCCGGCTGGTCTACCGGTGGATGGACGACAAGCCGGCCTTCCTCGACCGTGTCCGGAGCGTTCTCGCGCCCGGCGGAATCTTCTGGGTCGTCGCCGAAGTCGCGGGTCGACGCCCCGGGTCCGACCCGCGCGCGCATCTCGCGATCACCGAGTCCGAGGCCGAACTGCTCACCTCCGGCTGGTCGGTTGTCCGTACCGCCGATCTGGACGTGCTGCGCTGCTTCGCCCTGCGGCCCTGATTTCCGCGATTGCCACGGGCGAGGAACCGCGGCCGTCCCGGGGTATGTCCTTGCTCGCGGTGGAACTTCCGCGCCGCGCAAGCACCTGCGACAAAAGGGGGGTCGTCATGGGGCAGTTACGCGAAGGAGCACGGTGGGGAGTCTGGGCCGTCGGCGGGATCGTCGGGCTGGCCGCGCTGTATGTGATCGGGGTGTTCGCCTTCGGGGGCGCGGGGTGGATCACCGCGCCGTTCCGCGGTGAGGCGGAGAAGCGGGAGAACACCGTCGCCTCGGGCGAGTTCCGGCAGACCACCTACGAGCAGTTCTTCGCGCTGTGCGAGGCCGTGCAGAACGCCGAGGGCACGATCGAGGCGCTCAAGGAGGAGCGCGAGACCGCGTCGACGGCTCGCGCGGCGCAGATCGACCAGTCGATCACCGCGCTGAAGGTCACCCGGATCGAGTCGGTCAACGAGTACAACGCCAAGGCGGCCCAGGAACACCGCGCGCCCTTCCGTGACCAGGACCTGCCGTACCGGCTGGACGCCAACGCCGAGCACACGACCTGCGCCAACTGACTCCCCACCCCATTCCGTGAGGAAGGCAGCTCCGCATGATCCGCATGAAACGACTCGCACGCACCGTCCCGGCCCTGGTCCTCGCACTCGTCGCGGGCCTGACCCTGTCGTCCTGCACCGACGACTCCAGCCAGGACAAGGAGAACGAGGCCAAACAGCAGAACTACGACCACCTGGTGGCGCAGCAGCCGGCAGGCCGGATGGAGTACTCGCCGACCCGGGAGGCGATCAACCAGTGGATCAAGACGTGGGGACAGCGGGGCAAGCTGTCCTACGTCTACATCCAGAACGCCCGCGGGGAGTACGGGTACTTCATCATGAAGGGCCTGCCGGTGGCACGCTGCAAGATGCTGACGCCGACGGAGAAGGTGGAGTCCTCCTCCCACGGCGTCGCGGTCCTCGCGCAGCCCGGCATGGACGGCACGTACTCCGCGGGTTCCATGTGCAACGCCTACTACGGCTTCGACGCCACGACGGGCGCGTACATGGAGTTCACCGTCGGCACGAACCAGTCGTTCTTCCTGTTCGACAAGCCCATGACGATGCCGGAGTACGCGCGGGCCAAGCAACTGGGCCCGACCTCGGTCAAGGACGTCAAGAACCCGTCGTGACCGCGGACTTCACCTCCACGGAGAGGTCGTTGTCGACCGTGTAGTAGGGGCGCACGCGGGCCCCGCCGACCGTGGCGGCCGGGTAGACGAAGATCTCCTTGCGGTCCGCGATGTCGTCCAGCAGGCGGCCGAGCCGGATGTAGGGGGCGTCGGTGCCGGGGCGGACGCTGACGTCCCAGACCCGGTCCGCGCCCGCGTCGGCCAGCTCCGCCAGGTTCACGGTGAAGGAGAAACGCTCCCCCGCGTTCTCGGTCCCGCTCGTGCGTACCGCGCCGTCGGCGCCCCGCGCGCGTACGCGGACGACGGCTCCCTCGGCGAGCGTCGCTCCGTGCAGCCGCGCCCTGACGGTCATCGAGCCGTCCGTGACGGTGATGGTCTCGATCTCGGCGTGGGCGGTGCGCAGCCAGGTGCGGATCGCGAGGTAGCCGTCCTTGGTGGTGTACGGGACGCGCACGGCCAGCGGCGAGGGCCAGTTGCGGGTGTGTCCGTCGACCAGGGCCCGCTGGTCCCGCATGCCGGGGCGGAGCCGTTCGCGCGCTGCGTCCGGCTCGGGGACGAGGTAGGCGTCCCAGCGCCCCTCGGGGAGGACGAGTCCGGGCTCCAGGACCGCGCTCCGGCCGCCGTCGGCGTCCGCTTCGAGCGGGAGGAGGTGCACGGTCTCCTCGGGCATGCCCTTCTTGGGGCGCAGGCGCAGCAGCAGGCGGGGCTCGGCGGCGTCGAGTGCGGGCAGGCGGAAGGTGATGCGGCCGTCCGCCTCGGTCGTGCAGTGGGCGCGGAGCTGGGTGTTCGGTCCGCCGGTCATCGCTGTCCCCTCCGAAGCGCGCGCAGCGCGGTGCTGGCCGCCGCGTAGGCGGTGTCTCGTGCGGCGAAGCCCTGGCTGATCAAGGTCCGGTGCAGGCCGGGTCGTTGCGGCTGTGCCGGTGTCCCGGCGCTTCTCGCCGCCATCGCCTCACCGATCAGTCGCTCGGCCTGCTCCACGACGGGGGCGGGAGCGAAGCGCCGCGCGTTCTCGATGGCCGCGCGGCCCATGCGCCGGCGTCGCTCGTCGTCGCCGACGAGTTCCAGCAGGGCCGCGCCCATGGCGTCGGCGTCGCCGACGGGCACCAGGCGGCCGTCGACGCCGTCCTTGATGATCTCGCCGGGGCCGTAGGGGCAGTCGGTGCTCACGACGGGCAGTCCGCAGCGCATCGCCTCGACGATGGTCATGCCGAACGGTTCGAAGTTGGAGGCGGCCGCGCCGATCGAGCCCTTGACCCACTCGGCCTCCATGGGGGCGGCGGCGCCCATCAGGAAGACGTTGCCGGACAGGCCCAGCTTCTCGATGAGTGCGCGCAGCCGAGGCTGCTCCTCGCCCTTGCCGTAGATCCGCAGCTGCCAGTCCGGGTGTGCGGCGGCCACCCGGGCGAATGCCTCGATGAGCAGGTCGTAACGTTTCACCGGAACCAGTCGGCCGGCCGCGACGACGACCTTCGCACGGCCGTCCGCGGGCGGCAGCAGGGGGTCCGGGACGCTGTTGGGCAGCGCCTCGACCCTGACCCCGGGCAGCCGCATCTTGCGCCGGTAGGCGGCGGCGTCCGCCTCGGTGACGGTGGTGAGCACGTCGAGGCGGCGGTAGGCCCGGCGCAGCGCGGTGCGCAGGCGCGGCGGGTGGTTGTCCAGGGTGAGGTGCTCCTGCCCGACCCGGATGACATGGCTCGGGGCTTGCAGGGCGAGGTGCACATTGAGCCCGGGGCGGGTGCCTATGACGACATCGGCTTCTATCCCCTCCAGGCACTCCCCGATGCGCCGGTCGGTCAGTTCGCTGTACTGCTGGTAGCGGTACTCGGCGGCCGGGAACACGCGCGCCGGTCTCCGGTGCAGTGGGTTGTCCTTCTCCTTGCGCAGATCCACCAGCGGCCGCAGCGTGACTGTCGGGTCCAGGGTGAAGTTCGGGTGCTCCCTGTGGCGCAGCACGGAGACGATCTCCACCTCGTGCCGCTCGGCCAGGGCCTGGGCCAGGTTGAAGGTCGTGGTGATCGTGCCTCCGATCCCATAGGCGTTGTGGAGGAGGAAAGAGATCTTCATAGGGGACTAGACCTCGTCAAGACCCTTGCCGTTGCCTCTCGTTATCTCTTTGTTCCCAATCCCACAACCCCCCGGACGGAATCCGAGGTTCCGGTGCCACCGTGTCGTGGCTGTGTCACGGTCCGGGTACACCTCGCCCGGGTTGCTGGCCATGCAACCACTCTGGCCGAAAATGTGTCTCTCAGAGCACCGCCACAGGGGGATGCGATGAGCACATGGGAAGTTCCCGGTTACACCGAGTCCACCGAACTCGGGGCCGGGGCGAGCGGACGGGTCGTGCTGGCCGTCCACGAGGAGACCGGTGTCGCGGTCGCGGTGAAGTACCTCAGCGAGTCACTGCGCACCCGGCCCGGCTTCGTGCACGGCTTCCGCGAGGAGGCACGCCTGCTCGCGGGACTGGAGAGCCCGTACGTCACCGGTCTGTACGAGTACGTGGAGAGCCCGCAGGGCGCCGCCATCGTGATGGAGCTGGTGGACGGTGTCTCGCTGCGCACGCTGCTCAGCAGAAACGGTCCGTTGGACCCCGAGGCCGCGCTCGTGATCCTCAAGGGTTCGCTGCTGGGCCTGGCCGACGCCCACGCCGTCGGTGTCGTCCACCGCGACTACAAGCCGGAGAACGTCCTGGTCGTACCGGACGGGTCGTCCAAGCTGGTCGACTTCGGCATCGCGGTGGACTCCGGCGCCAGCGCCGGGGTGGCCGGTACGCCGTCGTACATGGCGCCGGAGCAGTGGTCGGGCGCGCCCGCCTCCCCGGCCGCGGACGTGTACGCGGCCACGGCGACCTTCTTCGAGTGTCTGACGGGCCGCAAGCCGTACTCGGGCGACAACTTCGCGGAACTGGCGTTGCAGCACCTTGAGGCGCCGATCCCGGCCGAGGAGGCGCCCGAGCCGGTACGTGGGCTGGTGCGCCGCGGTCTGGCCAAGGATCCGGAGCGGCGGCCCGCGCAGGCGGCGGAGTTCGTCATCGAGCTGGAGTCGGTCGCCGGGTCCGCGTACGGCCACGACTGGGAGGAGCGGGGCCGGGGACGGCTGGCCGCCCTGGTGGCGCTGGTGCCGCTGCTGCTGCCGTCGGCGCGGGGCGGCCCGCAGAGCACGACGGACCTCGCCCGCACCGTCCTGCCGGAGCCGCCTCCCGAGCCGCTGGGTCTGGACCCGGTCCCGGCGCGGTCCTGGGTGCCGGGTCGGCCCGGGATCCTGGTCTCCCTCTCCGCCGTCGTCCTCGGCCTGCTGCTGACGTACGGTGTCCCGTTCGCCTCGGGGAACACGGGCGACGACTCGGCGCAGGCGGCGGCCACGAGCAGTGCCGGTCCCGGCGCGGACCCGGCGGCGGGGACGACGGCTCCGGGCTCCTCGGCCGGCCCGTCCGCCTCGTCCTCGGCGTCGGAGTCGGCGAGCCCGTCGGCGTCGGCGAGCGAGTCGCCGTCGGCCACGGAGTCGGCAGACGACACGGACCCGTCCGCGGACACCGACCCCCCGGCCGGGGGCGGCACGACCACGACGCCTCCCGGAGGCACGGACACCACCCCGCCGACCACCGCTCCCACCGAGCCCGGGGCACCCGCCGTGAAGAGCGTGACGGTGTCGGGATTCAGCCAGACCGGCGCCACCACCGCTACCGCGACCCTGAACATCACGACGGACGGGCCCGGACCGGTCTCCCTGACCGTCTCCTGGTATTCGGGCAACACCAGCGGCCAGCTCGGCGGCATCGACGGCGCGCCGCAGACCTTCACCCGCAGTGGCGCCACCTCGTACTCGATCACCGTGGACCACACGTTCCAGACGCTGGGCTGCTACTGGTCGGTGTACGCCACGACCGACCCGGCCGCGGCCGGGGGTGCCGCGACCCAGCAGCTCCTGACCCGACGGTGTGACATCCGATGAGCGCCGAGAACGAGCGCACCACGCGTCTGTCCGGGAGCGGTGGGCCGGTCCCGAACCCCTCGGACGATCCCGAGTACAGCGCCACCGTGCTGGCCAGCCACTGGATCCAGCAGCCCGCCGGCAACGGGACGCTCGTCGAGGACACCGCCTCGTGCCCGCCGCCGGCACCCGACCGGGTCGACGGCACGGTGATGCGGTTCGGGCCGGGTGTGACCGCCGTGCTGGCGCATCGCACGCACGGGACGCTCGCCCCGGTGCCGGCGCCCACGCCGCCGCGCCGCCGTCGGGCGTGGCGCAGGCACGTACTGCCCGCGGTGGTGCTGCTCTGTGTGCTCGCCTTCCTCGCCTGGCAGCGGATCGGGCCGCCGGTCGAGGTCGAGTCGGTGAAGGTCAGGGCACAGCCCGGTGTCCTCGGGTGCGGTGACACGGCCGACATCGTCGGCGTGGTCCGCACCAACGGCCGTCCCGGCACGCTGACCTACCGCTGGACCAGGAGCGACGGCACTTCCTCGGAGGTCCTGCGGGAGGTGATGGTGCGCGGCCAGAAGGAGGCACGCCTGCACCTGAAGTGGACCTTCCAGGGCGAGGGCAGCCGTGCGGCGCGGGCCGAACTGCGGCTGCTGACACCGACCGAGCGGACCGTGTCCGCGCGGTTCACCTACGACTGTTCGTGACGGGCGGCCCGGCGTCCGCCGCCCCGGGAGGTGTCAGGGCGTGATCGCCGACTCGGCCGCCGCCTTGATCCGGGCGCCGAAGCCGGGCGCGTCCTTGCGGGCCGCGGCCAGCGCCAGGCCGACCAGGAGCTTGCCGAGCCCGTGGCCTTCGAGGACGTTGAAGATACGGACCCGGGTCCTGCCGTCGGGCAGGGCCTCCAGGTCGTAGCCGCCCTCGTCGGCCGTGACGCTGTTCTTCGACACCTCGGCCCACCGCAGCCGGGTCGGTGCCTGGAACTCGGTGATGCGGAACTCACGGGCCGTCTTCATCCCGGCGTCCTTGACGGTGCTGCGGAAGACCGTCCCCACGGCGGTGGGCGCGTCGGGCACCCGCTCGATGCGCTGGACGCGGGGGCTGAACTGCGGGTCGTTGCGGCCGTCGGCGAGGTAGTCGAAGACCGCGGCGATGGGCCGGTCGACCTCCACGGTCGCTTCGAACTGTCCAGCCATGAGCGCTCCTCGGTCGACGTGAGCCCGGTAGCCGGTGCCGCAGCGGCAAATCTACGGGACCGCTGGTGCCCGCACCACCGGGCGGCGCACGGTCAGGGGCGCACGTCGACGTAGTCGCCCGCGGCCTTCGCCGGGCCCGTGGTGGCGGTGCCGGTGAAGTTCCAGCGCCAGTAGCCGTCCTTCACTGCCTTGACCTTGGCGTGCAGGGTGCCGGTGCCGTTGGTCGTGGCGGAGGTGACCGTGGTGTAGGTGCTGCTGTTCTTGGGGCGGAACTGCAGGTGCACGGTGCGGCCCACGTAGCCCGCGTACCGGTAGGTGTCCCAGTTGGCCCGCGAGAGCTTGCCGGTGACGGTGATCGTGGCGCCCTTGGCGACCGGCTCCGGTGCCGCGTTCACGGTGAGCCGTGCCGCCCGCTTCAGGCTGAACGACCCGATGCCGCGGGCGAAGACGGTGGCGCCGTCCCGGGTGTCGACCAGCGCGTCGACCGACCACTTCCCGGCGTGGGCGTTGGCCAGGTCCACGGGGTCGTCGCTGCCCGGGCGTTCATGGGCGTTGACGGTGAAGACGGTCGTGCAGGCCGTCTGCGTCTCGCAGAACGCGTCGGTGGTGTAGAAGCCGCCGTTCGGGCCCTTGAGGTCCACGTCGACGAAGTCCAGGCCGGAGTCGTCCGAGCCGGTGACGGTGACCGGGAAGACGACGTCGTGGGTGATGCCCACGACGACGTCCCGTCCGGCGTTGACGGTGGCGCCGTCGATCACCGGGTCGGTGGGCGTGGCGGCGGCCGAGGTGCCGACCGCGGCCATCGCCACGGCGACGGCTCCGACGAATGCCGCGCGGCCGGTGGCGCGGCCGCGGGCGGGCAGTGCGATGCGGTGTCTCATGGTTCCCCCCAGGGAGAGCGGGTCCCGCCACAACCGCCCAGCGGGCGAGGGCAGTTGGTGAGCGGGCGCGGGATGCGTCGTATCCCGTACGACTCCCGGACGGGACCGAACGTTGTGCGCCCGGGGCCATGGGATGTGCGCCCCTCCCTGGGCGGTGCTGGCGGGAATCCGTTGAAGACTGGCACCGGCGCCACTGGGAGCGGGGTCGGGGGGCTCGTAGCGTCGGCTGCGTTCCCGGCGCGGGCCGGGGTCCCGCCGGTGAAGCGGCTGTTGGGGAGCCATCCACGTCGATGAGGAGCTATTCATGCATGCCCAGATCGTCCTGTTCGACGGCTTCGATCCGCTAGACGTCGTCGCGCCTTTCGAGGTGCTGCACGCCGGCGGCACGGCCTCGGGGGCGGTGAGCGTGGAACTGGTGTCCGCCGAGGGGCCGCGCGAAGTGGTCAGCGGCACTGGTGGGCTGGCCCTGCGCGCCACCGCCGCCCTCGATCCCGCGCGGGCGGATCTGGTGGTGGTACCCGGTGCCTCCGGCCGGGTCGGGGAGGCCGGGGAGGTGCCGGACCACGAGGTGGGGGCCGGGGAGCGGGCGCAGGACGATGCCATTCCCGTGCTGCTGGGCCGTACTCTGACGACCGAACTGCCCGTGCTGCTCAAGGCGGCGATGGACAATCCGCAGGTGACGGTCGCCGCCGTGTGCGGGGGCTCGCTCGTCCTGGCCATGGCCGGTCTGCTGGAGGGGCGTCACGCCGTCACCCATCACCTGGGGCTCGAGCTGCTCGACGCCACCGGCGTCCGCGTGGTCGACGCCCGCGTCGTCGACGACGGCGACCTGATCACCGCGGGCGGAGTGACCTCCGGACTCGACCTCGGGCTGTACCTCCTGGAACGCGAGGTGGGCCCGCGAATCGCGCACGCCGTCGAGGAACTCTTCGCCCACGAGCGGCGCGGCACCGTCTGGCGGGCCGAGGGCCCGGTACCCGTCGGCTTCTGACACCCCAACGCCCACGCATCTGACGCGAGGAGACAACCGCATGTCCGTCCCATCCGTGGAAGGCACCTGGGACCTGGTGATCGCCACCCCCATCGGCAGGATCAAGGCCGTGGTCGAACTCCGGCGGGAGAACGGCCTGCTGACCGGTACCGCCCGAGGCGCGGGAGAGGAGGTACCGCTCAGCGGGCTCACCCACGACGGTGACCGTCTCTGCTGGAAGCAGGCCGTCACCAAGCCGATGCGGCTGAACCTGGCCTTCGACACGACCGCCCACGGAGACACCCTCACCGGGCACTCCAGGGCCGGGCGCCTGCCCGCGGCGAAGGTGACCGGACAACGCCGCCGCGACCGGCCGGGAGCCGCCTAGGCACAGACGAGTACACGGCGATCCCGCCGCCCGCGGTCCCGACGAGGCGGCGTAACTTCGCAGCCCGCTCACGTGCCCGTCCCGGGCGCGGGGACGGCGTGGTCGGTCGACCGCGCCACGGATCCCGCGGTCCGGGTGGGTGCGGGGCGCTCGCGGACCCGGGGCGCTTGTCGCAGTGTCACAAGGGTGTTCTCAAACTGATCTCGATCGGTGTGAGCAGGCGGAATCCTGGCTTTGGTGAGGCACGATCACCGGGACACTCCAACTGCCCGGGGGACAACTCATGGCTATCTCCGCTCGTTCGCGCCGCACCACCGCCGTACTGGCCGCTCTCTCGCTCGGCGTGCTGGCGCTGACCGCCTGCAATGGCGACGGCGACACGGACGCCGCTCCCAGCACAGCGACGACCCCGTCCGCCACGGCTGCGGACAAGGGTTCCGACGCGCCCTCCTCGGCCGCCCCCAGTGACGGTGGCGGCACGGGAGGCGGCTCCTCCGACAGCGGTGGCGGCGCCACGGCGTCCGCGGACCCCGCCGCCGACGACCAGGACGGCGGCGTGGGCATGTGCGAGACCAAGGACCTGAGCTACAACGTCACGGTCGCCTCCAGCCCTGTGAACCACGCCCTGCTGACCGTGGTGAACAAGCAGAGCGACCCCTGTCTGCTCCCGGCGAACGAGCTGTCGCTCACGATCCCGGGCCTCGACGGCGCCTTCCAGCACATGGGCCCCGAGAACGAGGACCGGATCCTGAAGGCCGGGGAGAAGGCGTACGCCGGGATCATGTTCTCGCGCGCCGACACCCCGGGCGGTAAGAGCGCCGACAAGGTGGAGATCGCGCTGACGGCCGCCGAGACGCCCGCGACGGTGACGATCTCCGGTGGCCCGGTCACGGTGAACGACAGCGAGGTGACCAGCTTCTTCACCACCGCGGAGGACGCGCTGACCTACTGAGCGGGCCCGTCAGAACTTCCCCATGTGCTCCGCGGTGCGGTGTCCCAGCCGCCGGCCGAACTCCGCGCGGAACGTCTCCGACAGGGGCGGCCAGTTGCAGAAGTCGAAGGCGAGGGCGCCCACCGCGAACCCGGAGTCCCACTCCCACTCCGTGACCGGCGCCGAGGCACCGCACGCGGAGCAGGGGGCGCTCCCCTGCCCCGTCTCCTTCCAGGCGGCGATGCCGTCCGCGAACGGCTGCCAGACCAGGGGATCGGGCCGGAACTCCTCGGGGTAGTTGATGATCACGGTCCTCGTCCCGCACCGGGGACAGACGGCGTACTCCGCCTCGTCCTCCCCCTGCCCGCCGACGTGGTGGTTCCGCCCGACGACCACCGCGACCGGGCCCGGCAGCCAGGTCGGGTCCGACGAGTCGGCCACGGCCCGCGCCCAGTCGGGTCCCGGGACATAGCCCTCGTCGGCGTTGGGGCTGTACACCAGGGCGCTCGACAGTTCACGCGTGATCAGGCCCTCGGCGACCATCCAGTCGACCATCCGCTCGGCGAGCGCCCCGGCCTCCTCACCGCTCACCTCGACATCGACGATCCGCTCGAAATAGACACCCATGCGGGCCTCCCCGTTCCTTCCGATACGCCGGCGCCCCACACCATGCCATCGGTCAGCGTGCCGAAGCACGTTTACCCAGGTGCCTGCCGGTCCGTCGCAGTTCTACGCCGGCCCGGACCGGCCGAGCGGGGGTATCGACGATGAGCATGTACTTCGACATGGGGGACGAGACGCTGTGGAACCCGTCGTCAGGGGCCGGGCGCCTTTTCGTGGGGCAGGTGGAGGTCGTCGAGACGGAACTCCGTTTGCCCTCGGGAATCGGCCAGGGCAAGCACTGGGGTGACCCGGACACGCTGGAGGTGGATCCGCGCTGTTCGCGGAGTTCGTCCGCGGCCTGCTCGCCCAGCACGACCGCACACGCCATCCCGTGTTCCGCGCGCTCTCCGAGGGCTTCGTGGCAACGGCGGTTGCGCTCGCCCGGCGCGCCGGGATCGAGGGGGAGCCGCCCGAGCCGGTGGATGCGTACGCCCGTGAGCCGGACCGCTCGATGACCCGCTGAGCCTGTCCGACCAGGAGCGCCCTCAGCGTTTACTTGTGCAAGGTCGGGCGGTAGACCAGCTCCTGGGTCCGCCCGTCCAGCGTTCGGCTGTCGATCAGTTCCAGGTCGAAGTCCTCCGCCCCCTTGAAGATCGGGTCCAGCCCGTTGCGCCCGGTGATCACGGGGAAGATCGTCACCTGCACGCGGTCCACGAGACCCGCGGCCATCAGGGCTCGGTTCATCGACAGGCTGCCGTGCGAGCGCAGCGGGACGGGCGACTCCTCCTTCAGACGGGCGACGATCTCGACGGCGTCGCCCTTGGCGATGGTCGCGTCCGGCCAGTTCAGGGGGGCTTCCAGGGTGGACGACACCACCGTCGCGGGCATGTTGATCATGCGGGTGACCCAGGGGTCGCGGACGGCTTCCTCGGTGCCCTCGGCCAGGATCTGCGTGAACGCGCGGTACGTGTTGGCCCCGAAGGCCATCCGCTGCTCCTCGCGGTACAGACCGAGGCGGTGTTCCAGCAGTTCGGGGCCCTGCTTGCCCCAGTAGCCGGTCCAGTCGCCGCCGGCGGCGCCGAAGCCGTCGAGGCTGCTGAAGACGTCGAAGGTGTAGGTGGCGGTCATGATGCTCCTCCGGGAAGGGGGTGCGGATCCAGTCTGCTCTACGGCAGACCGCCCCCGCCCCCGGAACTCATCGTCAGGACGACGCGCGCACCACCAGTTCGGTCGGCAGCGTCACCCGTCGGCGTTCCGCGTCGTGCAACGTGATGTCGGTCAGGATGCGGGCCATCGTGCGGCCGACCTCCTCCACCGGCTGGCGCACGGTCGTCAGGGGCGGGTTGGTGTGCCGGGCGAGGATGGAGTCCTCGAAACCGACCACGGCGACGTCCTCGGGCACACGGAGGTCACGGCGGTGGAGTTCGGCCAGGGCGCCGACCGCCATGAGGTCGGAGGCGGCGAAGACGGCGTCCAGGTCAGGGATGCGTTCGAGAAGCGAACGCATCGCGCGGCCGCCGCTCTCCTCCGTGAAGTCACCTTCCTCGACGAGAAGTTCGCTCGGGTCGAGCCCGGCCTCCTCGTGCGCGGCGCGCCAGCCGGCGAGGCGGCTGCGGGCGACGTCCATGTCCAGCGGCCCGGTGATCGTGGCGATCTTCGTCCGCCCGCGGCTCAGCAGGTGCCGTACGGCCTGGGCCGCTCCCCCGGCGTTGTCGGACTCCACATGGCTCAGCTGCTCGTCCTCGCCGCGGCGGCCGGCCAGCACGGTGGGCAGGCCCATGTCCTCCAGCAGGCCGGGCAGCCGGTCGTCGGTGTGGACGGAGACCAGCAGGACTCCGTCGACCCGGCGGGTGGCCACCGACTCGGTCAGCTGATCGCGTTCTGCCTGGTCACGAACGAGACAGAGCTGGAGCTGGGTGCGGGTCTCGGCGAGGGCCGCGCTCACCCCGCGGATCAGTGCGGCGAAGAACGGCTCCGATCCGAGGCGGCTCTCCGACTCCGGGATGACCAGGGCGACGGAGTTGGTGCGGCTGGTCACCAGGCCCCGGGCGACCGAGTTGGGTACGTAGTTCAGTTCCTTGATCGCCGCGAGGACGCGGGCGCGGGCCTCGGCGCTGACCAGTTCGGAGCCGTTGACGACCCGGGACACCGTCGTCCGGCCGACGCCGGCGCGGGCGGCGACCGTCTTGATGGTGGGACGGCGGTTCCCTGCCATGGGCTCCCCTCCTCGGCGGGCGCGGCAGCTCTGCCGCTTGTGTGACCGGCGACGATTCTTGCAGACGGCGGCTGTGCGGAGCAGGCCGCGTGCCTGTGGAACCGCACATCGATCATCGGGATCGGTGGCCATTTGCGTTCAAGTCATTGACATAACCGGTCGGCGGCGCGAGTCTCTCTGCGTCGGTGGGCACGTTCCCACCCGTCATTGGGAACGTGCCCACCTTTCTTTGGGAACGTACCCACCCCTTTTTTTCAGAGCCGCTGTAGGCATCGCGGACCTCGTCTCTCCGATGGGTCGGCGCCGCCGCTAGGAGGAAGATCCATGGGCAGTCCCGGTTCGATGCGCACGAAGGCGGTGGCGGCGGCCGCGACCGCCGCCGCGCTCACGCTCGTCGTCGGATGCAGCAGCAACGACTCGGTCACCGGTGGTGGCAAGAAGGACGGCAAGGTCGTCATCACCATGGGCATGTTCGGGGTGATGGGCTTCGAGGAGTCGGGGCTCCTGGAGCAGTACGAGAAGGAGAACCCGAACGTCGACATCAAGGCCGAGATAGCCGGTGACGAGCAGACCTACTACACCGCGCTGCAGACGCATCTCGCCGCCGGGAACGGCCTGAAGGACATCCAGGGCATCGAGATCGGCCGGGCCAAGGAGATCACCGAGACCCAGGCCGACAAGTTCGCCGACTTCTCCAAGCTGTCGGGCACCGACCACTTCCTGCCGTGGAAGCAGTCCCAGATCACCACCAAGGACGGCAAGGTCCTGGGCCTCGGCACCGACTCCGGTCCGATGGCGGTCTGCTACCGCAAGGACTACTTCGAGAAGGCCGGCCTGCCCACGGACCGCGAGGAGGTCTCGAAGCTGTGGGAGGGCGACTGGAAGAAGTACGTCGAGGTCGGCCGCACCTTCAAGAAGGACTTCAAGGGTGACGACGTCGCCTTCATGGACGCCGCCAGCGGCCTGTACAACGCCATGGTCTACGGCTCCTCCGAGCAGTACTACGACGAGCAGGGCGAGCTGATCTACGCCGAGAACCCGGTCGTCAAGGACGCCTGGAACCTGTCCGCCGACGCCGCCGAGGAAGGTCTGACCGCCAAGCTGCGCCAGTTCCAGCCCGGTTGGGACCCCGGTCTGGCCAACGGCACCTTCGCCACCGCGACCTGCCCCGCGTGGATGCTGAGCCACATCAGCGAGAAGGCCGGCGAGAAGAACAAGGGCAAGTGGGATGTCGCCCGTGCCCCGAAGGGCGCCAACTGGGGCGGCTCCTTCCTGGGTGTGGTGGAGGCCAGCCCGGTGAAGGAGGAGGCGCAGAAGCTGGTCGCCTGGCTGACCGCGCCGGAGCAGCAGGCGTACATCTTCAGGAAGCTCGGCAACTTCCCGTCCTCCAAGTCCGCACTGGACCGCGAGGACGTCAAGACCATCACCTCCGACTACTTCAGCGGCGCACCGCTGGGCCAGATCTTCGGCGCCGCCGCCCAGGACATCCCGGACAAGCAGGTCCTCGGCCGCAAGGACGGCACGATCAAGGACACCTTCTCCCAGGGCCTGGCACTCGTCGAGCAGGGCACCGCGCGCGACAAGGCCTGGAAGACCACCACTGAGCGCATCGAGAAGGCCGTCGGCTGACCCGCCGGTCCTCCGGAGTCCCGGGTCCGCCGCTCGTGGGCGGGCCCGGGCCCGGCTGCCACACCCGCTCTCAGGAAGGAACTCCGGTGGCCACCTCCACCACCAACGCCCTGGCCGACGAGGGGCGTCCGAGCCCGGCCAAGTCGGGGGCCGACGGCCCTCAGCCGCGTCGGCGCGGCGCGCTGCTGCACCGGCTGGACGTCAAGGGCGCGCCGTACGCGTTCGTCGCGCCGTTCTTCGTCGTGTTCGCCGCATTCAGTTTCTACCCGCTGATCTACACCTCGTGGATCTCCCTGCACCGCGTCGAACTGGCCACGCTCAACTCGATGGAGTGGCTGGCGTTCGACAACTACGTGAACCTGTGGAGCGATTCACGGTTCTGGAACGCGCTGCAGAACACCATCACCATCGGCGTCATCTCCACGGTGCCGCAGCTGCTGATGGCGCTCGGTCTGGCACACCTGCTCAACTACAAGATGCGCGCCTCGCTGTTCTTCCGCGTGGCGTCCCTGGTCCCCTACGCCACCTCGGTCGGCGCCGCCGCGCTCGTGTTCACGATGCTCTTCGAACGCGACTTCGGCATGATCAACTGGGGGCTCGGTCTGGTCGGCATCGACCCGATGGACTGGGAGGCCGACAAATGGCCCGCCCAGATCGCCATCTCCACCATCGTGATCTGGCGCTGGACCGGCTACAACGCCCTGCTGTACCTGGCCGCGATGCAGGCCATCCCCGCCGAGCGCTACGAGGCGGCCTCCCTCGACGGCGCCTCGCGGTGGAAGCAGTTCACCCATGTCACCGTGCCCGGGATCCGTTCCACCATCGTCTTCACGATCGTGCTCTCCACGATCGGCGCCACCCAGCTCTTCGGTGAGCCGCTGATCTTCGGCCAGGGCCCGAACGGGGTCACCGGCGGCGCGGACAACCAGTACCAGACGCTGGGTCTGCTGCTGTACGAGGAGGGCTGGAAGAACTATCAGATGGGCCGCGCGGCCTCCGTCGCCTGGGCCATGTTCCTGCTGCTCGTGCTCGTCTTCGTGGTGCAGCGCGTTTTCGCGCGGCTGCGTGCCCGTACGTCCTGACCTGGAGCCGTGATGACCACTGAAAGCCTCGCGGTCCGGACGGACACACCGGTCCGGCCCGCTGCCGAGACGACCCGGCGCGGCGGCCGCCGTCTGCTGCGCCAGAAGGCCGGCCGCCAGCACCACGCGGGCCCGCTCGCCTATGTGCTGCTCGCCGTCATGGCGCTGCTGTCGATCTTCCCGCTGTACTGGACGATGGTGGCGGCCTCCACCGACAACACCCGGGTCAGTCAGACCCCGCCGCCGTTCCTGCCCGGCCCGAACCTGTTCAGCAACCTCGCCCGGGCCTGGGACGAGGCGGCGATGGGCAAGGCCATGATCAACAGTTTCATCGTGGCCGGGGTGATCGCCCTGTCCACGGTGTTCTTCGCGACGCTGGCGGGCTTCGCCTTCGCCAAGCTCCGGTTCAAGGGCCGTAACGCCCTGCTGATGCTGGTGATCGGCACCATGCTGGTGCCGCCGCAGCTGGGTGTCGTACCGCTGTTCATGATGATGTCGGAGCTGGGCTGGTCGCAGCAGTTGCCCGCCGTCATCTTCCCGACGCTGGTGAGCGCGGTCGGTGTGTTCTTCATGCGCCAGTACCTGACCGAGGCGCTGCCCGACGAACTCGTCGAGGCCGGCCGTGTGGACGGGGCGCACTCGCTGCGGATCTTCTGGAGCATCGTGTTGCCGATCGCGCGGCCCGCGATGGCCGTCCTGTTCATGATCACGTTCGTGCACGCGTGGAACGACTTCTTCTGGCCGTTCGTGGTGCTCGACATGACCAACCCGACGGTCCCGGTGGCGCTGACCCAGCTCAGCGCCGGTTACGTCCGCGACCAGTCGCTGATCATGGCGGGCGCGCTGCTCGGCACGCTGCCGCTGCTGGCGATGTTCATCGTCTTCGGCCGGCAGATCGTCAGCGGCATCATGGCGGGCGCCGTCAAGGGCTGAGCCGCCCCCTCCCCTCCTCGGGCGCCGCGGCGTCCCCTCCCCACTCCCCCACCCCGAAAGGACTTACGTGGCCAGCGCAGCACGACCGACAGGATCCGACCGGCAGGGCGCCCGGGTCTTCCCCAGGACATTCCTGTGGGGATCGGCGACCGCGTCGTACCAGATCGAGGGGGCGGCGTCCGAGGACGGCCGTACCCCGTCCATCTGGGACACCTACGCCCGCACCCCGGGCCGGGTCCGCAACGGCGACACCGGTGACATCGCCACCGACCACTACCACCGCTGGCGCGAGGACGTCGCCCTGATGGCCGACCTCGGGCTCGGCGCGTACCGCTTCTCGCTCGCCTGGACCCGCATCCAGCCCACCGGGCGTGGGCCCGCCGTGCAGAAGGGGCTCGACTTCTACAAGCGCCTCGTCGACGAACTGCTGGACAAGGGCATCAAGCCGGTCGCCACGCTCTACCACTGGGACCTGCCGCAGGAGTTGGAGGACGCGGGCGGCTGGCCGGAGCGGGCGACGGCGGAGCGGTTCGCCGAGTACGCGGCGATCGCGGCCGACGCCCTCGGCGACCGGGTGCGGACCTGGACCACCCTCAACGAGCCCTGGTGCAGCGCCTTCCTCGGCTACGGCTCCGGTGTGCACGCCCCCGGCCGGACCGACCCGGTCGCCGCGCTGCGCGCCGCCCACCACCTCAACCTGGCCCACGGCCTGGCGGTTCAGGCGGTGCGCGACCGGGCCGCGGCCGACGCCCAGTGCTCGGTGACCCTCAACATCCACCACGTCCGCCCGCTCACCGACAGCGAGGGCGACGCGGACGCCGTGCGCCGCATCGACGCGCTCGCCAACCGGGTGTTCACCGGACCCATGCTCCAAGGCGCCTACCCGGAAGACCTGTTGAAGGACACCGCGGGCCTCACCGACTGGTCCTTCGTGCGGGACGGCGACCTGGGGAATATCCACCGGCCGCTGGACTTCCTCGGCGTCAACTACTACACGCCGACCGTCGTGTCGGAGGCCGACGGCAGCGGCACGCACACCTCGGACGGGCACGGCAGGAGCGAGCACAGCCCGTGGCCGGGCGCCGACCAGGTCGCTTTCCACCAGCCGCCCGGCGACCGTACGGCCATGGGCTGGGCCGTCGACCCCACCGGCCTGTACGACCTGCTGCGCCGCCTGTCCGCCGACTTCCCGGACCTGCCGTTGATCATCACCGAGAACGGGGCGGCGTTCGACGACTACGCGGACCCCGAGGGCAACGTCAACGACCCCGACCGGATCGCCTATCTGCGGGGCCACCTGGCCGCCGTGCACCAGGCCGTCAAGGACGGCTCGGACGTGCGCGGCTACTTCCTGTGGTCCCTGCTGGACAACTTCGAGTGGGCCCACGGGTACGGCAAGCGCTTCGGCGCGGTGTACGTCGACTACCCGACCGGGACCCGTATCCCCAAGGCCAGCGCCCGCTGGTACTCCGACGTGGCCCGCACCGGAGTGCTGCCCGCCGCCGAATGAGCGCGGCCCTTCGTGCCCCCGCCCCCGTGTTCTCCTGACCGGAACCGGGGGCGGGAACGCGTCCTGTCACGCCACGGCGGTTCCCTCCAGCTCCACCATCAGGTCGGGAAGCGCCAGCCGGGTCACCCCGAGCATGGTGGTGGCCGGGGCCACCCCGGCGGCGCCCAGGCGTGCGGCCAGGACTCCGTAGTGCTCGAAGAGCCGGTCGACGTCGGTGGTGTGGACGTTCAGCCGCACGAGGTCGGCCAGCGACATACCGCCCTCCGCGAGCACGGCCTCCAGGTTGTCCAGGGCCAGCGCCAACTGGGCCGCCATGTCACCCGCGTGCTGCGGTTTGCCGTCGCCGCTCATCGCGGTCTGCCCGGAGAGGTACAGGGTGCGGGTGTGCCCGGAGACCATCTCGCCCTGGTTGTAGCCCAGTTCGACGGACCAGGGCCAGGGGTTGACCGCCGTGCGTTCCATCGCCATTTCAGCTCCATTCGATCTTCTTGGCGTTGCCCTGCCAAGCCTCCAGGTGAATCACGACATCCTGCGTCACGTATTTCGTTAGCGTTCTCGTATGCGCGCCGACCGGTTGATCTCCCTGGTGCTGTTGCTGCGTCAGCGCGGCCGGATGACCGCGTCCGCGCTCGCCCGTGAACTGGAGGTGTCCACGCGCACCGTGCTGCGGGACATCGAGGCGCTGTCCGCGGCGGGCATCCCGGTCTACGCCGAGCGCGGCCGGCGCGGCGGTTTCGCGTTGCTGCCGGACTTCCAGACCGACCTCAGCGGACTCAACCGCGACGAGGCGCTCGCCCTGCTGGTCGCCGGATCGGGGCGCGGGGAGCAGGTGTTCGGGCTCGGTTCGGCGCTCGCCGCGGCCATGCGCAAGGTCGTCGAGGCGCTGCCCGAGAGCCACCGGGCCCTGGCCGGCGAGGCCGCGCAGCGCCTGCTCGTCGACCCGGAGACCGACCTGCTCAACCACCGCCTGGTCACCGAGGAGGTCCCGGACCCCACCATGCTCGTGGTCCGGCACGCGGTCCTCGCAGGACACAAGCTGCGTATCCACTACGCGGCCACGGACCAGACGCCGAAATGGCGGACGGTGGACCCGATCGGCCTGGTGACAGTGCGAGACCGGGGATATCTGCTGGCCACGCGTTCCGGAGAGGACCGCACCTACCGGCTCTCCCGCATCCGGGCCGCCGAGGAACTCCCCGAGCCCGCGGAACGCCCCGGCCAGGTCGACCTGGACCGCGTCTGGCGGGAGCGAACCGCGCGGTTCCTGTCCTCCGGGGACCAAGTCACCGTACGGGCAAGGGTCCACCCGGACCGACGGGACGAACTGACCGGTACCGCACTGGCGGTACGGGTCGAGGAACCGGATCCGGACGGCTGGCTGCGCCTGGAGGTGACCTTCCAGGACGCCCGGCACGCGGAGTGGGCGGTGTGGCAACTCACCACGGATGTCGAGGTGTTGGAGCCGCAGTGGCTGCGTGCGGTGCTGCGGGAGCGGGCGGCCGCGATCGTCGCGCGGTACGAACCGGCTGCGGGTGCCTGAGACACTGGCCGACGGTACGAACCGGTCGCGGGTGCCTGAGACACTGGCCGACGGTACGAACCGGTCGCGGGCGCCTGAGACACTGGCCGACGGTACGCGCCCACCACGAGGAGAACCGTGACCCGCTGGTCCACCGTCCTGACCCGAGCCGGTGTCCGCGAGCCGCTGATGCGCGCGGACTACGACGCTCAGCGCCGGGTCGTCCGGCGGTTCGAGCCGCACGCCTACCTCGCCGCGCGGCTGTTGCTGCCGCCGCGGCTGCACGCGCCGGTGGTCGCGGCGGTCGCCTTCATGCATCTGACGGACGAGCTGATCGACGTCGGAGAGGTGGGCGCTCGCCGGGAGGCCCTTCGTGCGTGGGACGGTCGGGTCACACAGGCATTGGAGCTGGGCGGCTCGGACAACTCCGCGCTCCGGACCCTGGCCGACACCGTAAAGCTGCACCCCCAACTGGCCTCCAGGGTGCGGGACTTCCTCGACGGCGCGGCGGTCGAGGCGTCGTGGACCGCCTTCGCGACCGAGGCGGACTTCCAGGCGTACGTCGACCAGTACTCCCTGCCCGCGCTGCTGCTCACGGCCTCGCTGGTCGCCCCGGCACCCGACTCGGAGAGGTACGCGCCCTTCCTGCGGTGCTGCCGGGACCTGATCGAGGGCTGGCAGCGGCTCGACAATCTGGCGGACCTGCGCGAGGACGCGGAGCGGGACCAGGTGGGCATCCCGCTCCGCGCCTTCGCCGAGCACGGGCTGAAGCCGGAGGAGCTGCTGGCTCAGTCGCCCGACGCCGTTGCGGTCGGGCGGCTTGTCAGTGCGCAGGCGGCGCTCGCGGGTGACGCGTTGAGCAGGGCGCAGGCCCTGCCCGAGCTGGTGGACGCCGAGTTCCGGCCCTTCGTACGGACCCTCGTGTCCGTACAGGAGCTGCGGCTGGAGGTGCTGCGGCACAAGGGCGCCGCCGTCCTCACCGAGGACGTGCGACCGCCTGTCCTGGCTGCGGTGCGGGTGCTGGGCCGTGAGGCTCTGCTGGTCCGGCGCCCACGCCGGCGGTAGGCGAGGTCACCTGCGCCAGAACAGGTGATGGGTCACACCGCTCGGACTCGGTACGACCTCCAGGTGGAAGCGGTCGAGGAGTTCCTCGGGGGACTCCCACAGGTGCAGGCCGGTCCCCAGCTTCACCGGCGACACCGCCACGTGCATCGTGTCGACGAGGTCGGCGTCCAGGAACTCCCGGATCGTGGTCACCCCGCCGCCGAGCCGGACGTCTTTGCCGTCGGCCGCCGCACGCGCCTGCTCCAGGACCGTGGCGGGGTCGCCTTCGACAAAGTGGAACGTGGTGTCGGAGAGGGTGATCGACGGGCGCTTGTGGTGGGTGAGGACGAAGACCGGGGTGCGGAAGGGCGGCTTGTCACCCCACCAGCCCTGCCAGTCGTGGTTCTCCCAGGGGCCCCGCTGGGGTCCGAACTTGTTGCGGCCCATGATCTCGGCGCCGATGTTCCGGGGGAAGTCCCGGGTGAAGTAGTCGTCGAGGCCCCGGGTCCCGCCGGGATCGGTGCGCATCGGCCAGCTCGCCGTGGCTCCGGCCCAGGAGAACAGGCGTCCCGGGTCGACGTGGCCGAAGGGCTTCTCCAAGGTCTGGTCCTCCCCGGCGGCGATGCCGTCGCTGGAGACGCAGAAGTTCATCACGCGCAGCAGTTGTTCCATGGGTGCCTCACCAAGTTCCGGTCGCGTAGTCGTGCGGCGAAGTGCCTCTCATCCTGTCGTCGAACGGGAGACGTCCGGATCGACAGCGGTCGGTGGTTCTCTTTCGGCACTCGTTTGCGGTAGTCCCGCCGGGTTCCGGCGCCACACGAGTGCACCCACCTTGCATTAGCCCGCGTATGCAAGTATTGTCATTGCATGTAAGGCGCGCCCGCAAGAAGTAGGAGCGTTCCCCGCACTGGCGGATCACCGCCTCGCACACCCGAAGGCACTCCATGTCCTTGAAGGAAATCCTCCCCGGCCGTCTCGGCTTCGGTACCGCACCGCTCGGCAACATGTTCCGGGCCATCCCCGACGACGAGGCCCGCGCCACCGTCCAGGCCGCCTGGGACCACGGCATCCGCTTCTACGACACGGCTCCCTTCTACGGCGCCGGGCTCGCCGAGGAGCGACTCGGTGAAGTCCTCGCCGACAAGCCCCGTGACGCGTACGTGCTGTCCACCAAGGTCGGCCGGGTGATCCTCGACGAGCACGAGACCGCCACGCCGGACTTCGGCGAGAAGGGCGGACTGTTCGAGCACGGCAACCCCAACAAGATCCTCCACGAGTGGACCGCCGACGCCACCGAGCGCTCCATCGAGGGCTCGCTCAAGCGTCTGGGCACCGACCGGCTCGACATCGTCTGGGTCCACGACATCGCCCAGGACTTCCACGGCGACGAGTGGCTGCGGAAGTTCGAGGAGGCCCGTACCGGCGCCTTCCGCGTGCTGTCCCGGCTGCGCGAGGAGGGCGTCATCAAGGCGTGGGGACTCGGCGTCAACAAGACCGAGCCGATCGAGCTCACCCTCGGCCTGGACGAGCCGCGGCCCGACGGGTTCCTGCTCGCCGGCCGCTACACGCTCCTCGACCACGGGCACGCCCTACAGCGGCTGCTGCCCATGGCGCAGGAGCAGGGCGTCGACATGGTCGTCGGCGGCCCCTACAGCTCGGGCGTCCTCGCGGGCGGCAGCCACTTCGAGTACCAGCAGGCACCGGCCGAGATCGTCGAGCGCGTCGGCAGGCTCAAGGCGCTCGCGTCCCGGCACGGCGTGAGCATCAAGGCTGCCGCCCTCCAGTTCTCCCTCGCCCATCCGGCGTCCGCCGCGGTCATCCCCGGTGCCACCCGCCCGAGCCGGATCGCCGAGGACACGGCCGCCCTGAACGAGACGGTCCCGGCCGCCTTCTGGACCGACCTGCGCGCCGCGGATCTGATCAGCGAGGCCGCGCCGCTCCCCGGCAACGCCTGACGGCACTCCCCCGAGCAAGAGCACGCTCCCCGAGAAAGAACAGCACCATGGCTTCCACCTCCGTCAGCCACGTCCTGCCCGCCTCGCCCCAGCGGGTCTGGGACCTCATCGGCGGCTTCGACGCCCTCCCCGACTGGCTCCCCTACATCCCCGAGAGCACCGCTCTCCAAGGCGGCCGGGTCCGCCGTCTCACCAACCCCGACGGCGGCACGATCGTGGAGCGCCTGGTCTCGTTCAGCGAGGCCGAGCGCTTCTACACGTACGCGATCCTCGAAGCGCCGTTCCCCGTAACCGGCTACCTCTCCACCCTCCGGGTCCACGCCGTGCCCGGACGGGACGATGTCGCCGAGGTCCAGTGGTCCGGCCGGTTCACGCCCGACGGCGCGAGCGAGGCCGAGGCGGAAGCCCTCTTCGCCGGGATCTACCGCGACGGCCTCGCCGCGCTCCATCAGGCTCTGGCCGCCTGATCCCGGCGGCGCCCGCCGCGCAGTTCCAGTCGCTCCCCCGCGAACTGCGCGCGGAAGGCGCGGTCGTGCGAGACCACGACCACGGCACCCGGGTACGCGGCGAGCGCCGCCTGGAGGTCCTCTACCAGGTCGAGGGCGATGTGGTTGGTCGGCTCGTCGAGGACGAGGAGGTCCGCGGGGCGGGTCACGAGGGTGGCGATCTGCAGCCGCCTGCGCTGCCCTGCGGACAGGTCGGCGACGGGGACGTGCAGGTCCTCCTCGCGGAACAGGCCGAGGGACAGGAGCTGTTCGGCGTACTCGTCCGGGAGTCCGGGGCATCCGGCGGCGAACGCGGCGAGCAGCGGGAGCCGGGTGGTGCGCGTGGGCAGTTCCTGGGCGAGGTAGCCGATCCGGGCGGTGCGGCGCACGGTGCCGGCATCCGGCTCCAGGTCGCCGGCGAGGACACGCAGGAGCGTGGTCTTGCCCGCGCCGTTCTCACCCGTCACCAGCAGCCGCCGCCCGGGAGTGATCGTCAGGCGCCCGTCCAGGCGGAGTCGATCGCCGACCCGGACATCCTCCAACTCCACCAGGGCATCCGGGACTTCGCCATCCTCCGCCGTCGCGATCGGCGTCGTGAAGCGAAGGGGTGCCGGTGGCTCCGGCACCGGGTTGCGCCGCAGCTGGTCCAGGCGCTCCCGGGCCGCGCGCACCTGGCCGCCGAGCTTCGCCTCGCTGGAGCGGCGGTGCTTGCCGAAGCCCTGTTTCGGGTCGCGGCCGGTGATGGCGAGCCGCCTCCCCGCGGCTTCGAGGAGGTCTTCCGTCCGGGTCACCTCCTCGACCCACTCCGTGTATCGCTGCTCGGCGCCGCGTCGGGTGGCGGCCTTCGCGGCGCGGTAGCCGCTCCAGCCGTCGCCGTAGCGGCGGACGGTGCGCTCGTCGCGGTCGACCTCAAGGATCGTCGTGGCAACGCGCTCCAGGAAGCCGCGGTCGTGGGTGACCGCGACCACGGTGCCCCGGTGGGCGCGCAGATGTTCCTCCAGCCAGTGCACGGCCGCCGCGTCGAGGTGGTTGGTCGGTTCGTCGAGGAGCAGCAGCTCGGGCGCGGCGGCCAGCACGCAGGCAAGGGCGAGCCGTGACTGCTCGCCGCCGGACAGGGAGCCGAGCGGACGGTCACGGCTGATCCGGGCGAGCCCGAGTCCGTGCGTCGCGGCGTCGACGCGGGCGTCCGCCTCGTAACCACCGCGTTCCTCGTATGCGATCAACAGGTCGCCGTAGGCAGCGAGTTGTTCGTCGGAGGCGTCCGCGAGGGACTGCTCCGCCGCCCGGAGCCGGCGCTCCATGTCCCGGAGGTCGGCGAGGGCGAGGTCGACGGCGTCCTGCACGGTGCGGGCCGGGTCGAGGTCGAGGGTCTGGGCGAGGTGGCCGACGCCGCCGGGGAACTCGACGGTGATCTCACCGGCGTCGGGCTGTTCGGCGGCGGCCAGCAGCCGCAGCAGGGTGGATTTGCCGCTGCCGTTCTCTCCGATGACGGCGGCCTTCTCGCCCGGCCGGACGGTCAAGGTGGCCTGGTCGAGGACGGTGCGGGTGCCGTAGGACTTGGTGACGTCCTTGACGGACAGCTGGGCCACGGCGGCGGGCGTGACGGTGGGCAGGACGGTTCGGGCGCGGTCGCGCATAGGGCTTTCCCCAGGGCATGCGAAGGGTCGACGGGCGGCGAGGACGGCGCGGGGGCCGTGCCCGGACTCAGACGAAGAAGTAGAGGAAAGCCATGCCTCCACCATAACAAAACGAACCGTCTCGTCTCTACTCCATAAAGCCCCCAGCCCCCTGAGTGGCATGAACCCGCCACAGAAGGCCGTGTCAGATCTCTTTACGCCGACTTCACGCGGCAGTAATTTCCAGCCCCGCAAGGACTTGCAGCAACTTTCTGACGATTCTTGCGCCAGTGTGTGCGGCGGCCTCCGCGGCCTGGCGCGGCCTGCAATCGAGGGAGTCTCATGGAACGCAGTCCCGCCCGGCGGCTGAGACGGCCGCTGACGGCGATGGTGATCACCGGCTCGCTGCTGAGCCTGGTGCATGCCGTGCCCCGACCGGGCGACCTGCCCGCGGAGCAAGTCGCGGAGACGGCCGGCACGGCGACGGTCTTCTACTACACGAAGACCAGGAACTGGTCCCAGTACAACCTCCACTACGCCCCGGACGGCGGCTCCTGGACGTCCGTTCCGGGCGTGGCGATGGAGGCGGCCTGCACGGACTGGGTGAAGAAGACGGTCGACCTGGGTTCGGCCACCGGTCTCCAGGCCACCTTCAACAACGGCAGCGGCACCTGGGACAACAACGCGGGCGCCAACTACGCGCTGGGCACGGGGAACATCACCGTCAAGGACGGTGTCGTCTCGCACTCCGATCCCTGCGCCGATCCGGGGACGCCGTCCGACAACACGGCCACCGTGTACTACTCCACCGAGGCGTTCGGCTGGTCGACGGCGAACATCCACTACCAGCCCGCGGGCGGGAGCTGGACCACCGTCCCCGGGATCGGCATGCAGGCCGCCTGCACCGGGTGGTGGAAGCAGACCGTCGCCCTGGGCTCGGCCACCTCGCTGAAGGCGGCCTTCAACAACGGCAACGGCACCTGGGACAACAACAACGGCGCCGACTACACCATCCCGGCCGGTACCAGCACGGTGAAGAACCGTACGGTCGTCGAGGACGCCGACGACCCCTGCGAGGCCGAGACCCCCGACACCGAGGCTCCCACCGCCCCCACTGCGGTGAGTGCCAGTGCGGACGGTGTCTCGGTCATCCTGACCTGGGAGGCCTCCACGGACAACGAGGGCGTCGCCAAGTACCAGGTCACCCGGAGCGGCGGCGCCGGCTCGACCGTCACGGATGTCTCCTCAACCGTCCTCACCGACACCGGACTTGAGGAGCGGACCGAGTACACCTACACGGTCCGGGCGGTCGACGCGGCCGGGAACGTCTCCCCCGCCTCCGACCCGGTCCGCGTGACCACGGGCGACAAGCCCGACGAACCCGCGCCGGGCACGCCGCTGGGCACCGACCCGCGCAAGGACCCCATCTACTTCGTGCTCACCGCCCGCTTCCACGACGGCGACAGCTCCAACAACCGCGGCGGCAGCCAGCACGTGAAGTCGGGCAACGCCGCCAACGACGACCCCATGTTCCGCGGCGACTTCAAGGGCCTGATCCAGAAGCTCGACTACATCAAGTCCCTCGGCTTCTCCGCCGTGTGGGTCACCCCGGTGGTCCTCAACCGCTCCGACTACGACTACCACGGCTACCACGGCTACGACTTCTACAAGGTCGACCCCCGGCTGGAGTCGGCGGGCGCCTCCTACCAGGACCTGATCAACGCCGCGCACGCCAAGGGCATGAAGATCTACCAGGACGTCGTCTACAACCACTCCTCCCGCTGGGGCGCCAAGGGGCTGTTCACGCCGAAGGTGTACGGCGTCCGGGACGCGCAGTGGAGCTGGTACTACGACGAGAAGAACGACGGCTTCGAGTACGACGGCCTCACCGTCGAGCCCAAGAGCGGCAAGTCGTACTACAACGGCGACCTGTGGTCGACGGCGGAGCCGTCCGGCAACACCTGCGTCAACTGGGGCAAGCCGACCGGCGGGAAGAGCGCCGAGGGGTACACCCTGTACAACTGCCAGTGGCCGAGCCCCACTTCGGGCATGTTCCCCAGCTCCTTCTACCACCGGTGCTGGATCGGCAACTGGGAGGGCGAGGACTCCCGTTCGTGCTGGCTGCACGAGGACCTGGCCGACTTCAACACCGAGAACACGGCCGTGCAGAACTATCTGATCGGCGCCTACAACAAGTACATCGACATGGGCGTCGACGGCTTCCGCGTGGACACCGCCGTGCACATCCCGCGCACCACCTGGAACCGGCGCTTCCTGCCCGCCATCCAGGAGCGGGTCACCCAGCGGTTCGGCGCCGGGGCGGCGAAGAACTTCTTCGTCTTCGGCGAGGTCGCCGCCTTCGTCAACGACAAGTGGAACCGCGGCTCGGTCAACCACTCCGCGCAGTTCTACACCTGGAAGGAGCGCAAGGAGTACGACGCCGACGACGCGAAGGCGGCGCTGGAGATGTACGAGTACGAGCAGCAGTTGGGCACGGCCAACCAGCCGACCTCCACCAACGCCTTCCTCCAGGGCAACAGCTACCACACCCCGGACCACTCGAAGTTCTCCGGCATGAACGTCATCGACATGCGGATGCACATGAACTTCGGTGACGCCCACAACGCCTTCTCCAACGGAAAGGACTCGGACGACAGTTACAACGACGCCACGTACAACGTCGTCTACGTCGACAGTCACGACTACGGCCCCAACAAGTCCAGCGAGCGCTACACGGGCGGCACCGACGCCTGGGCCGAGAACATGTCGCTGATGTGGACCTTCCGTGGCATCCCGACGCTGTACTACGGCTCGGAGATCGAGTTCCAGGCCGGGAAGAAGATCGACTGCGGTCCTTCGTGCCCGCTGGCGTCCACGGGCCGGGCCTACTTCGGCGACCACCTCGCCGGTGAGGTGAAGGCGGCCGACTTCTCGCAGGTGGAGTCCGCCTCCGGGGCCGTCGCCGGCACGCTGGACAAGCCGCTGGTCAAGCATGTGCAGCGGCTGAACCAGATCCGCCGGGCGATACCGGCGCTCCAGATGGGCCAGTACTCCACCGAGAACATCTCCGGCGGCATGGCCTTCAAGCGCCGCTTCACCAGCGGATCGACGGACAGCTTCGCGCTGGTCACCGTGACCGACGGGGCCACCTTCTCCGGTGTCCCCAACGGCCGTTACGTGGACGCCGTCACCGGGGACGTCCGGCAGGTCACCGACGGCACCCTCACGGTGGCCGCGCCCGGCAAGGGCAACCTGCGGGTGTACGTGCTCAACGGCACGGGGCGGATCGGCGCCCCGGGCCCGTACCTGAAGTGACCACGGCTGTCCGAGCAGGCCGTGCGCGCGTGCGACCCGGGTTCCCGGGAAGCCGCGCGCACGGTCGTCAGCGCAGCTTGATCTTGTGGACCGCGGCGACGCCCAGGGCCGCCAGGGCGATCTGGATCAGCCACTCCACCCAGTCGACGCCGTCGGTGTCGGCGACGTCCAGGCCGGAGGCGATGGCGGTGCCCACCAGTGCGGCGACGATGCCGATCGTGATCGTCCACAGGATGCCGATGCGCTGACGCCCCGGGACTGCGAGCCGTCCCAGAACACCGATCACGATGCCGATGACGATCGCGCTGAGGATGCCTGATATCTCCATGTGCGTACACCGCCCCTCACTCGTTGTTGACCAGGCGAGTGCCCGTTCGAATCGGTTTCAGTCGGGCCGCCGGGAACGGGCGGGGTCGCGGATGTGAGAGGGATCATGGCGACATGCCGGAACCGTTCCGCATGCGGCCGGTGGCAATGTGTCAAGTCCGTTCCAGACGAGTCGAGTTGGAGTTCGAACGCCGTACGGTGCGCCACACTTCCTTCACATGCGTGTCGCCATGGGGCGGGCGCGCGCTTCGATACCTGTGAGGGGGGGCTGCGATGACCGAGTGGAGACCGGTCGTGGCAGCGGTGGCGGGGACGCTACTGCTGGCCGGGTGCACCAGTGGGGCGGACGGGACGGACGGCGACAAGAAGCCGACGGCTCCGGCGCGGGACGCGAAACCGTCCGGGAGCGCCGCTCCGTCGGCGCCGGAATCCGCCGAGGAGGTCAACGAGCCGTACACGATGGCCGAGGAGCGGGCGCCGCGTACCCGGGCGGAGGCGGTCGAGTTCGTACGCGGGCTGGATACGCGACCGGACCACTTCGGCACCGGCTTCCGCAAGGCGAGCCCCTACGAGAGCGATCCGGGCGAGTGGGCCGTACTCGACGAGGAGTGTGTGTGGCAGCGGGAAACGCTGCCGAAGACCGTGCTGGCCAGCCTCACCCGGAGGTTCGTCCTCCCGGCCAAGGACGGCAAGGGGGCGGTACAGGTCTCCCTCACGGTCACCGTGCACCGGGACACCAAGGCCGCGCGCCGCGACATGGCCGCCTCCCTGCAGGAGGCGCTGCGCTGCCCGGACCAGCGGCTGAACGCCACCGAGCGGGTGCGCGGGCTGTTCTCACGGGCCGATCCGTTCGCCGAGGGCCGCAACGGCGTCACCGACGACGACCTCGTCGAGACCGGGACGTATCTCGTGGACGGGGTGAAGGGCGAGTTCGTCTTCGACTGGTTCAAGTACCGGCTCGGCCCGGTCACCGTGGCCGCCACCGACCGGATCGGAGCGGGCCACAGCAAGGAGGAGGCGCGGCAGCTCGCCTCGGACGTGGCGCAGGGAGTCACGCATACCGCGGCCGAGATCGACAGCATCGGCGGCAGCGAGGGCAAGGACAGTACCGGCGACAGTGACGGGAAGGGGGCAGGCGATGAGTGAGCCGCTGATTCCCTCCGACCCGTCCCGTATCGCCGCCTTCCGGCTGCTGCGGCGGCTGGGCGCGGGCGGCATGGGTGTGGTCTACCTCGGCCGGGACTCCGACGGCACGCTCGCCGCGGTCAAGGTGATCCGCGGGGAGAGCACGGGCGACGACGAGTTCCGGGCGCGGTTCGCGCGTGAGGTCGAGCTGGCGCGGCGGGTGACCAACCGCTGGGTGGTGCCGGTGCTCGGCGCGGACGCCGAGGCCGCCGAGCCGTGGCTGGCCACCGCGTTCGTACCCGGGCCCTCCCTGGTCGAGGCCGTCGCGGAGCACGGCCCGCTGCCGGTCACGACCGCGCGCTCCCTGGGCCGTCTGCTCGCCGACGCCCTCGTCGACCTGCACGCGGCCGGGCTGGTCCACCGCGACGTAAAGCCCGCAAACGTGCTGCTGGCTCTGGACGGGCCCCGGCTGATCGACTTCGGCGTGGCGCGGGCCGAGGACGACACCGCGCTGACCGCCTCCGGGATGGTCGTCGGCAGCCCCGGCTTCCTCTCCCCCGAACAGGCCCAGGGCCACACCGCGACCTCCGCCAGCGATGTCTTCTCGCTCGGCGGTGTCCTCGCCTACGCCCTGACCGGCCGCCCGCCCTTCGGTACCGGCGCGCCGGAGGCCCTGCTGTACCGCACCGTCCACGACGAGCCCGCGCTCGACGGGATCGAGGACGACGACACACGTGCCCTGGTGGCCCGCTGCCTGTCCAAGGAGCCGGACGAGCGGCCCGGCGCCGAGGAACTCAGGTCGCTGCTGACCGAGGACGGCCAGGACGACGGCCTGCGACTCCCCGACCCGGTCACCCGCATGATCGCCGCGCGCTCCGCCGAGGGCCTGGCGCTGCCCGACATCGAACCCACCGAGGTGGACCAGTCCGCCGCGGTGACCCTGCCCGCCGACCCCCGGGACGAGGAACGGGGCCGCCCGAGCCGGCGCCGACTGCTGCTGGCCGGCGGGGGGCTGCTGCTCGCCGCGTCCGGCGCGGGCGCCGCCGTATGGCTCACGGGCCGCGACGACGATGACGACAAGCCCACCGCCTCCCCTCCGACGTACGTCCTTGGCGTGCACACCTCCGAGTCCGCCGACCTGGTCAGCCGGGTCAGCGAGCGGGCCGCCCGGCTCGCCGTCGCCCGGCACAACGCGACCCGCGGCCGCGCGTACGACCTGAAGGTCCGGGTGCTGCGGGACAAGGGTGACGCGGCCAGTGCCCAGCAGGTGGCGTCCCGGTTCACCGCGGACCGGGACGTGATGGCCGTCCTCGGCCCGGTGACCGAGCTGCCGATGCGGTCGGCGGCGAAGGTGTACGGGCAGGCCGGGCTGGCGCACGCGTCGAGCACGACCGGTCAGCAGGACTACTACGTCACCTCGCCCAAGGTGTCGTTCCAGACCGGAGTCGCGCACGCCTCGCTGGGGGCGTGGATCGCCTTCCACGCCCAGATGACCGGGCGGCTGGGGCGTCTCGGCGTGGTGCTGGACCGCTCCGGCGGCACGACCATCCAGGACCAGGCCACCCTGCTCATCCAGCAGTGGCGGGACGGCTTCGGGGCCGAGGTGGTGCCGCGGGTGGTGGCCGAGGAGACCGGCGACGGCCCGGTCGCGGTACGCGAACTGCTCGCCGCCGACGTGACCGCCTTCGCCTACCTCGGCCCCCTGGACGCCACCGTCACCGCCGCCGAACGACTGGCCGAGGCCGGGTTCGACGGCCCGCGCTGGATGCAGCACCTGCTGCACGGCTCGGACTTCCCCACGTCGGCGGGGGCGGCGGGCGAGGGGTGGTACGTCGTTGACGCCGCCGTCGATCCCTCCGCCCTGACCAGCAAGGAGGCACGGGAGTTCACCACCGCGTGGCGCAAGCGCTACGGGGCCGCTCCGGAGCCCTACGCCGCGGAGGCGTACGACACCGTCCGGCTGCTGCTCGCCGAGTTCGAGCGGACGGTGCCGAAGCGCAAGGGGCGCCGGCCGGCGCGGGCCGAACTCGGTGAGCGGCTGGCCGAGGCAACGTACCAGGGCATCGCCCGGACGTACGCTTTCGGTGACTACCACCAGTTCACCACCGACAACAACGGCTGGCTGAGCGGCACCTACATCCACGAGGTGCGCGACGGGCGGTTCCAGCAGCTCGGGTCGCTGGCGGATCTGAGCTCCGCCCGGGGCTGAGGCGGGGTCGGACGGTTGGGCACACAGAGGGGGGCGTGGCGTGGATCGGCTGCTGCCGTCCGACCCGTCCGCGATCGGTGAGTACCGGCTCGCGGCACGGCTCGGCGCGGGCGGGATGGGCGTGGTGTACCTGGCGCGCTCCCCGCACGGCACCTGGTGTGCGCTGAAGTCGATCCGCGCCGAGCACGCCGACGACCCGGGGTTCCGCGCCCGCTTCCGGCGCGAGACCCAGCTCGCCGAGCGGCTCGGCGGGCGGTGGACCGTGCCGGTGGTGGCGGCCGACGCCGAGGCCCGCTCCCCCTGGCTGGCCACCGCCTATGTGCCGGGGCCCTCTCTCGCCGAGGCCGTCGCCCGGTACGGGCCGTGGCCGGTGGCGCATCTGCGCAGCCTGGGTGCCGCGCTGGCCGAGACGCTGGAGGAGGTGCACGCCGGCGGTCTGGTGCACCGGGACGTGAAGCCGGGCAACATCCTGCTCGCCGCCGACGGCCCGCGTCTGATCGACTTCGGTATCGCGCGGGCGGTCGGGGTGACCGCCCTGACCACCGACGGCTCGGTCATCGGCTCCCCCGGCTACCTCTCACCGGAGCAGGCGCGCGGCCGTACGGTGGGGCCGCCGAGCGACGTGTTCTCGCTGGGCTGTGTCCTGGCCCACGCGGCCACCGGCCGCCCCGTGTTCGGGCACGGCGGTGTGGCGGGCGTGCTGTACCGGACGGTGCACGAGGAGCCCGATCTGGAGGGCGTACCGGAGGCGCTGGACGGGATCGTACGGCGGTGTCTGGCGAAGGAGCCCGAGGAGCGGCCCTCGGTCGGTGAACTCCGGGAGTTCTTCGAGGAGTTCGACGAGCGGACCTGGCTGCCGGAAGGGCTGCCGGCGCTGGTCGCGGCGCGTGCCGCGCGGGTGCTGGACCTGCCGGTGCCGCAGGGCACGGTGCTCGACGCGTCCCCGGTGACGGCCGAGACCGTTGCCCCGGAGGCGGTGCCCGCCACACGGCGCCGGGTACTGGCCATGGGCGGCGCGGCACTGGGCGTCGGCTCGATCGGCGTGGGCAGTTGGTGGCGCTGGGGGCGCTCACAGCCGTCCGGCACGACAGGTTCCGGCACACTGCCGCGCCGCGTCGTCGGGCTGCTCGGCGACAAGGCGGACGACGTGTTCACCGCCCACGAGCGCGGGGCGCGGCTGGCGGTCGGCGAGCACAACGCCCGTGCGGGGCGGGCCTTCGACCTCGTCCTGCGCATCGCCGACGGCGGCGGCACCGCGAAGGGAGCGGTCGCGGCCGTCGGCCGGCTGGTCGAGGACCCGGGGGTGGCCGTCGTGATCGACGCGGGCGGCAACGCCACGGCGCCCGCCGTGGTGCAGCCGTGCGCCCAGGCCGGGGTCGCCCACCTCGTGGTGCGGGCCGACACCAACGAGCTCGACACCATCAACGTCACCTCCACCCTGCTCATGCGGCCCACGAAGACGGCCGGGCCCCCGGCGATCGTGCGCTATCTGAACCGGGTGGTGAAACCGGGCCGCACGGCGGTCGTGCACGATCTCACCGACGCCGACGCGACCCTGCCCACGGTCCGCAGCGTCACCGTGTACCAGAAGCTCACCGGCGAGGTCGCGGTGGAGGAGGTCGCCGAAGGACGGGGCTTCGACGCCGCGGCCCGGCGGATCGCCGACCGGGGCGACGACGCGGTGCTCTTCGCGGGCGCCCACCCCGACCGGGCGGCGGCCTGCGCCCGTGCCCTGCGCAAGGCGGGGTACCGAGGGCCGTGCGTGACGGACGAACACGCGCTCGGCACCCGGTTCCTGGCGGAGGCGGAGGGCTGGCTGATCGGGACGGGGTACACGGACACCAGCGCCGACCCGCGTGGCAAGGCCTTCGCCAAGGCGCACCGCGACCGCTACGGCACCGCCCCCGCACCCTGGGCGGCGGAGGCGTACGACACCGTCCGCTTCGCCGCGTACGGCCTGACCGCCGCGGGCGACGACGCGCGTTCCACCCTGCGCTCCGAACTCCTGCGCAAGCCCTGGCAGGGCATCACACGCCGGGTCAGCTACGACGCCGACGGCGAGTTCTTCGAGGCTCTCGACGACCCCGGCTGGTTCCTGTACCGGGTGAGCGACAACACCCTGCGTTTCGTCTCGGCGGCGGACGACATCGGGCGCTGACGGCGGGCGGGACGGGGTCGGCGTTTCGCCGTGCCGAGGGCCGTCCCCTCGTGGCGGCCGGGGACCCGTCTGTCGCCATGGCCGGGATCGCGCCTTTCGTGATGCCCGTTCAACTGTGTGCTGCGCGAGGTCTGGACAGCCCTGTGAGGCCGTGCTGTCATACCGCTGTCACCGGGTTTCCAACGTTGAAAAGGCGGTGCCGGGCACCCCACCGGTCACGGCCTCTGCACGAGGAAAGGTTCCATGACAGAACACCGCACCCGCCCCAGAGCCATATGGGCGCTGCTCACGGCAGCCGCCCTGACCCTCCCCCCGATGGGCCTGATGCCCAGCGCGGTCGCCGCCGAGCAGTCGGCGGGCACATCCGCAACAGCCGCCGCGCAGGCCGCCGTTCAGACCCACGGTCTGAAGGGCGAGTACTTCCGGATGTCCGCCCCCGGCGCCCGTGACTTCGCCGAACTGGGCGGCACCCTGCTCGATCCGCAGATCAATTTCTCCGGACTGACCAGCACCTTCGAGGAGTTGACCGGCCGGAACGAACACACCACCGCCCGCTGGACCGGCAAGCTGACCGCGCCCACGACCGGCGACTACACCTTCTACGCCATCGGTGACAACGGTTTCCGCCTCTTCATCGACGGCGAGCCTGTCATCGACCACTGGGTCGGCGACTGGGACCGCGAGCAGACCAGCCGGCCCGTGCGGCTGACGGCCGGTGAACCCCACGAGTTCCGGCTGGAGATGTTCCAGGACACCGGCGGCGCCAACATGTTCCTGCGCTGGTCGACCCCGACACTGCCCAAGCAGCTCGTGCCGATGTCGGCGTTCACCCCGCCCGACGACTTCGAGGTCTACCCGGTCGAACCGTCCGTCAAGGAGGACGGCAAGCGGGTGCGCCTGCGCTTCGACGGCCGCGTCGGCGGACTCGCCTCGGTCAAGGAGCACCTGAAGATCGAGGCGGACACCACCGCCATGCCGGTCCGCTCGGTCGCCGCCTACCCCGGGGACCGCGACTCCGTCCTCGTCACCCTCTCCGAGCCGATCCAGACGAACCAGCAGGTCCGCGTCTCCTACGACGGACAGGGCGGCCTGAGCGTCGGCGGCGAGGGCGTGCCCAAGCTCATCCGCTACGCCGAGAACGACTCCGCCCACCGGCTCACCACCCCCTGGGGCGACAAGGTCGACACCAAGCACCCGCTGCCGGAGTACCCGCGCCCCCAGCAGGTGCGGTCCCAGTGGAAGAACCTCAACGGGCCCTGGCAGTTCAGCGGTGCCAAGGAGGGCGAGCAGCCGGTCTTCGGCAAGAACCTCGACGAGAAGATCATCGTCCCGTTCCCGGTCGAGTCCCAGCTCTCGGGCCTGGAGCGGCACGAGGACCACATGTTCTACCGCAAGCTCGTGGACGTACCGGAGAGCTGGAAGGTCGGCAAGGGCGACCGGGACCAACGGCTGAAGCTCAACTTCGGTGCCGTGGACTACAAGTCCCGCGTCTACGTCAACGGCAAGAAGGTCGCCGACCACACCGGCGGCTACAACGCCTTCAGCGTCGACATCACCGACGCGCTCAAGGGCAGCGGCAAGCAGGAGATCGTGGTCGCGGTCACCGACACCGGCGGCGCCGACCAGCCCATGGGCAAGCAGACCAACACCCCGGGCGGCATCTTCTACACGCAGACCTCCGGCATCTGGCAGACCGTGTGGATGGAACCCGTGGCCGCCTCGTCCATCGACGACATCGTTGCCACGCCCGACATCGACACCTCCACGCTCGCCGTGAAGGTCCGCTCCGAGGAGGCCTCGTCCACCGCCCGTGTGGAGGCCGTCGCCCGTGACGCACGCGGCAAGGTCGTCGGCCGGGTGAGCGGCCCGGCCAACAAGGACCTGCAACTGCCGGTGGCGAAGCAGCACTTGTGGACCCCGGACGACCCCTACCTCTACGACCTGGACGTCCGGCTCACCGACGGACGCAGCACCGACCGGATCAGCAGCTACTTCGGCATGCGTGAGGTCGGCATCAAGAAGGTCGGCGGCTTCAACAAGCTCGTCCTGAACGGCAAGCCGATCTTCTCCCTGGCCACCCTCGACCAGGGCTTCTGGCCCGACGGCCTCTACACCGCGCCCAGCGACGAGGCCCTCGCCTTCGACCTCAAGGCGCACAAGAAGCTCGGCTTCAACGCGGTCCGCAAGCACATCAAGGTCGAACCGGACCGCTGGTTCTACCACGCCGACAAGCTGGGCCTGCTGGTCTGGCAGGACTTCGTCTCCGGCAACATCACCAACGAGACCGGTCAGAAGGCCTTCGTCGACCAGGGCCGCGAGATGATGCGGCAGCATCACAACTCCCCGTCCGTCATCGGCTGGATCGTCTTCAACGAGGGCTGGGGCGAGTGGAACCGCGAGGAGACCGGCCGGATCACCGACGCGGTCAAGGAGGCCGACCCGTCCCGCGTCGTCAACGCCCACAGCGGGGTCAACTGCTGCAACTCCAAGGGTGATTCGGGCCGCGGCGACATCATCGACCACCACGACTACAACAACACCGACCCCGCCTTCCCGGACGAGCGGCGGGCCGCCATGGACGGCGAGCACGGCGGCTTCACCCTGCGCACCCCGGGCCACATGTGGCCGGGCGCCCCGACCGTGATCTACAGCGGCGTCACCACCAAGGCGGAGCTGACCCGCAAGTACGTGGAGAACACCGGGCAGTACTACCTCGACCAGGCGGGCGCCGAGCTGTCCGGCTCGGTCTACACCCAGATCACCGACCTGGAGAACGAGCTGAACGGCCTCTACACGTACGACCGGCGCGAGATCAAGGTGGACCCGGATCCGGTACGGGACATCAACCGCAGGATCATCGCGGCCGGCGCCGCCGCGGGCGACAGGAAGCCGCTCACCGGCGGCGGGCACTGGAAGCTCGACGAGAACACCGGCACCACGGCCGCCGACGAGGGCCCGAACGACCGGCCCCTCACCCTGCGCGAGGGCGCGACCTGGACACCCGGCGTCAGCGGCAGCGCGCTGAAGTTCGACGGGCAGAAGCAGTACGCCGAGACCGCCGGCCCGGTGCTGGACACCGCGGGCAGCTACTCGGTGGCCGCCTGGGTCCGCCTGGACCAGCTCCCCGGCAACTACGCCACCGCGGTCAGCCAGGACTCCCGCGCCACCGCCAACTCCTTCTACCTCCAGTACGGACACGGCAACTTCGCCTTCAGCACCCCCGACGAGCGCCGCGCCACGGCTCCGGTCAGTGTGGAGCGGGGCCGCTGGTACCACCTCGTCGGCGTCCGGGACGCCACGACCAACCAGATCCGCCTCTACGTCGACGGTGAGCTCACGGCAACCAACACCGGCGGCGCGGCCCTCCCGAGCACCGGGCCACTGACCGTGGGCCGCGCGCACTGGGACGGCTCGAAGGTCGACTTCTGGAACGGCGCCGTGGACGAGGTCCACGCCTTCGACAAGGCGCTGACCGCCGAGGAGGTGGGCGACCTGTACGCGGACGAGAAGCCCTGATCCGCGGGACCTCTGAAGCGGCCCCGGTGGCGGGAGGTGCACGGCTCCCGCCACCGGGGCCGTTGCCGTCTCTTGTGGCTCGACCGGGTTCGGGGCCCGATCCTGTCCGGCCGCGCGGGGCGGGAACCGGCCAAGGGGTGCCGTGCGTTTCCCCGAGGGACGAGTGATTGCGGGGGTTGCCATGTCCGATGCGCCGGTGCAGTGGTCGCGCGGCGACCGTGTGAGGGTCGCGGCCGGGCTGATGCTGGGCTGGGTCGCGCTGTTGTGGCTGCTCGAAGTGGTGGACGCGGCCACCGGCCATGCCCTCGACGACTTCGGCATCGTCCCCCGGGACCCCGCGGAGCTGACGGATGTCGTCCCGGCCGCGTTCCTGCACTTCGGCTTCGGTCATGTGGCCGCGAACAGCGTGCCCCTGCTGGTTCTCGGCTTCCTGGCGGCGCTCGGCGGGCTGCGCCGGTTCGCCGCGGTGTGCGCGCTGATCATCGTGGCGGACGGGCTGGGGGTGTGGCTGCTCTCCCCGGCACACAGCAATACGGCGGGCGCCTCCGGTCTGGTCTTCGGTCTCTTCGGCTTCCTGCTGGCCACGGGCTTCGTCGAACGGCGGCCGCTCGGGGTGCTGGTCGCCGTGCTGATAGCCGCGGTCTGGGGAGGCTCGATCCTCACCGGGATAGCCCCCACCCAGACCGGTGTCAGCTGGCAGGGCCATCTGGTCGGCCTGATATCGGGCGTGGCGGCGGCGTTCCTGTTCCGCCGCAGGCCGCCCGCCGGGACGGCCACGGCGGGGCTCTGAGCTGCTCGCGGAACACACAGCCCGAACGACGCACAGCGTCGCCCTCCGGCGCCCGCGACGAGCGCGTCGGACCGTTCGAGGCCGGCGACCGCGGTGACAGGGTTTTGGCAGAAGGAAGGCCCGAATCCGGCGACAGATCGCACGCCACACGGGCCTCCGCGCTCACACTCACCTCGGTGAAGCCGGCCGACTGCAGCAGTCCGCGACCGGCGATGCCCGCCAACGCCCCGGGCAGGCTCTGGGCGGGACAGGGGAAAGCGGCCGACGCGTGTGCGTTCGGCCGCCCGGAACCGGACAGGCGGCAGGGCTCTCGCGCCCGCCGCCTGTCCGGGGTCCGTCACATCAGTTGCCGTCTGCGGCCCAGCCAGGTCTGGGCGATGACGACCACGGCGAGGAAGGCGCCGCTGACCACCTGCTGGTAGGAGGAGTCGAGCGAGCCGATCTGGTTGATGACGTTCTGGATCACCTTCAGCAGCAGGACACCGACCAACGAGCCGCTGACGTAGCCGAGTCCGCCGGTGAGCAGGGTGCCGCCGATGACGACCGCCGAGATCGCCTCCAGTTCCATGCCATTGCCGAGGATGGTCACACCGGACGCCAGCCAGGCCGCGTTGAGCGCGCCCGCCAGTCCGGCCAGCAGTCCGGACAGGGTGTAGACGAGGATCTTCGTACGGGCCACGGGGGCGCCCATCAGGGCCGCCGCGTCCTCGTTGCCGCCGACGGCATAGACGTGCTGCCCGAACCGGGTGCGGCGCAGCACGACGGCGCCCACGACGAACAGACCGAGCGTGATCCACACCGGGTTGCCGAGGCCGAGGGTGGTGCCCTGGCCGAGTTCGGCGAGGAAGGAGCCCTTGGTGACGAGGTAGGTCTCGGCGCCCTCGTCGGTCAGGGCCAGCATCAGTCCGCGCGCACCGAGCATGGCGGCGAGGGTGACGATGAAGGGCGCGAGCCGGGAGCGGGCGACGAGCAGTCCGTTGACGACGCCGATGAGCCCGCAGACCGCGAGTGGCAGCAGCAGGGCCACCAGGGTGCCGTGGCGTGATCCCCAGGCGGCCAGGACGCCGCCGAGCGCGAACAGGGAACCGACGGACAGGTCGATCCCGCCCGTGATGATCACGAACGTCATGCCGAGGGCGACGATGGCGAGGAACGCCGAACTGGTCGCCATGTTGGTGATGTTGTCACCCGTGGCGAAGGTGTCGAAGGAGAACGACGCCACCAGGGAGACGATCACCAGGACGGCCAGGGCACCGTGCTGCTGGAGCAGGGCGCTGATCCGGTCGGCGCGACTGGGCCCGGTCTGCTCGGTCTTCTCGATGGGCCCGGTGGGCGCAGGGGTCATGGGGGCGTCCGTGTGCGTGGTGGTCATCGCTTCCCCCGTCCCCGGGCCGCGTAGACGGCGGCCACGATCACGACGGCCTGGGCGATCTGGGTCCAGGACGGTGGCAGGTCGTGCTTGATGAGCGTGGCGGTCAGGAGCTGGATCAGGACGGCTCCGGCGACCGTGCCCGCGATGTTCACACGGCCGCCGGTCAGCGGGGTGCCGCCGACCACCACGGCCGTGATGGCGGACAGTTCCATCAGGTTGCCGAGCGAGGTCGGGTCGCTGGCCTGGAGCCGGGCGGTGGCGAGGACGCCCGCGACGGCGGCGAGCAGCGCGCTCACCACGTACACGATGATCAGCACCCGGCGCACGGGCAGTCCGGCGAGCTGGGCGGCCGGGCGGCTGTCGCCGATGGCGAGGAGCTGGCGTCCGAAGGTGGTGCGGCGGACCACGAACGCGACGATCAGGGCCAGTAGGGCGGCGACCAGGATCAGGTACGGGAAGCCGAGCACGTCGCCGGAGCCCAGGGAGGCCAGGGTGGGGTTGCGCAGGTCCTCCAGTTGCGGGAGCAGCACCAGTGCCAGGCCTCGGCCGCCGACCATCAACGCCAGGGTGGCGACGATGGGTTGGACTCCGATGAACGCCACCAGCGCCCCGTTGGCGAGTCCGACGCCGGCCGCGAACAGGGCCACCACGAGGAGCGCGGGCAACAGGCCGTAGCCGAGGTAGAGGGCGATGACGGAGGCGGACAGGGCCATCACCGCGCCGACGGACAGGTCGACGCCCTCGGTGCCGATGACCAGGGCCATGCCCAGGGCGACGATGATGACGGGGGCGACCTGGACGGCCTGGGTGCGGAAGTTCTCCGCGGACAGGAAGTGCGGGGTGATGGCGATGTTGACCACCAGCAGCACGGCAACGCCGGCGTAGACGCCGTACCGCTGGAGCCACTGCAGAACGCGGTCCTTGTCCAACGAGGGGGTGCGCAGGGCGAGTTCAGCCATCGGCGGTCACCCCCCGGAGGTTGTCGCTGCCTGCGATGGCGCGCATCAGGTTGTCCTCGGTGACGTCGTCGCCGCTCAGCTCGCCGACGACGGCGCCGTCCTTCAGTACGACCACGCGGTCGGACCCTTCGATCAGTTCCTCCAGGTCGGAGGAGATGAGCAGGACACCCAGGCCGTCGGCGGCCAGTTCGTCCACGAGCTTCTGTACCTCGGCCTTGGCTCCGACATCGATGCCGCGGGTGGGTTCGTCGAGCAGCAGCACCTTGGGGTTCATGGCGAGCCAGCGGGCGAGGAGCACCTTCTGCTGGTTGCCGCCGGAGAGTTCGCCCACCTTCTGCTGCGGCGAGGAAGCCTTGATCCGCAGCCGTTTGATGAAGGTGTCCACGATCGAGTCGACCTTGGCCTCGGAGACCAGGCCGAAGCGGGAGAGCCGGGGCAGGACGGCCAGGGCGATGTTCTCCCGTACTGACAGGCCGGGGACGATGCCCTCGCTCTTGCGGTCCTCGGGCAGCAGGCTGATCCCGGCCCGGATGGCGGCCGGGGTGGAGCCCGCGCGCAACGGGACTCCGGCCACGGTGACCGAGCCCGAACCGAGCGGCAGGGCACCGGCGATGGCCTTGGCGGTCTCGGTGCGGCCGGAGCCGAGGAGGCCGCCGAGTCCGACGACCTCGCCGGGGCGGATGCTGACCGAGACGCCGTGGAGCTGGTGCGTGGCGGTCAGCTCCTTGGCTTCCAGCACCGGTTCGTCGGTGGCGGCGCTGTGGTCGCCGCTGAACTTGGTCAGGCCCTCGCTGCGGACCTCGCCGAGGTCCCGGCCGAGCATCGTCGACACCAGCTGGAGGCGGTCGAGTTCGGCGAGCGGTCCGTGGTGGACGCGGCGGCCGTCGCGGAGCACGGTGACGGTGCTGCACACGGCGTACAGCTCGTCCAGCCGGTGGCTGACGTACACCACCGCGATACCGGCGTCGCGCAGGCGTCGTATGACCGAGAAGAGGGTCTCCACCTCGCGGGGTTCGAGGGAGGAGGTCGGCTCGTCCATGATGACGATGCGGGCGTCGGTGGCCACCGCGCGGGCCAGGGCGACCATCTGCTGGGCGCCGACGCCGAGGGTGCGCAGGGGCCTGCGCACGTCCACCCGCACTCCGTAGGTGGCCAGGGTCTCCTCGGCCTCCCGGTTCATCCGGGCCATGTCCAGCACGCCGAACCGGTTCCGGGGCTCGCGGCCCAGGAAGAGGTTGCGGGCGACGCTGAGCAGGGGGATGAGGTTGACCTCCTGGTAGATGGTGGAGATGCCCGCCTTCTGCGCCTCCAGCGGGGTGGCGAAGGAGACTTCGCGGCCCTCGAAGACGATGGTCCCGGCGTCCGGGCGGTAGACGCCGGTGAGGAGCTTGATGAGGGTGGACTTGCCGGCGCCGTTCTCCCCTATGAGGGCGTGGACCTCACCGGCGTGCAGGGTGAGGTCCACGCCGTCCAGGGCCCGGACGCCGGGGAAGGTCTTGCCGAGTCCGCGGACGGCCAGGACTTCTTCGGGCATGTCAGTACGCCTTGCCGAGATCACTCTTCGCGTTGTCCTTGGTGTATGCGCCGTCCTCGATAACGATGTCCTGGGCGACTTCCTCACCCTGCGTGAAGGTGTCGAGGGTCTGGAAGGCGAGCGGGCCGAAGCGCGGGTTGGACTCGATGACACCGCTGATCCAGCCGTCCACGATGCCCTGCACGGCGTTGCGGGTACCGTCCACGGTAACGATCTTGACGTCCCCGGGCTTCTTGCCCGCGCCCTTGAGGGCGGCGACGGCGCCGAGGCCCATCTCGTCGTTCTCGGCGTAGATGCCCTTGATGTTCGGGTTGGACTGGATGAGCTGCTCGGTGACCTGCTGGCCCTTCTCGCGGGCGAAGTCGCCGGTCTGCTCGAAGACGACCTTCAACTCCGGTGCCTTCTCGGCGATACGGTCCTTGAAGCCCTTGGTGCGTTCGGTGGTGACGTTGTTGCCGGCCGCGCCGAGCAGGATCGCCACCTCGCCCTTGCCGCCGGTCGCCTCGATCATCTGGTCCGCGGCGCGCTTGCCCTGCTCGACGAAGTCGGAGGCGATGAAGGAGACATAGTCCTTGCAGGCGGTGGCGTTGATCTTGCGGTCGATGGTGACGATGGGCACCTTCTTGGCCGCCGCGGCCTGCAGGACCGGGTCCCAGCCGTCGGAGTTCAGCGGGGCGATGACCAGCAGGTCGGCTCCCTTGGCCAGCAGGTCCTGCACATCGCTGATCTGCTTGGAGAACTGCGACTGTGCGTTGGCCGTCAGCAGTTTGACGCCCCGCTTCTTGGCCTCGTCCTTGATGGACTGCGTCTCGGCGATACGGAACGGGTTGGCTTCCTTCTCGGACTGCGAGAAGCCGACGGTGGCGTTCTTCAGGTCGATCTTCTCGGCGCCGTAGGCGTCGACGGTGCAGGTCTTGGAGCCCGGTGCGGGCGAGGCGACCTTCTGTTCGGCGCCCGCGGCGGTCGCGGAGGAGTTGCCGCCGGCCGCGTCGTCCTCCGACTTGGCGCAGGAGGTGGCGGTGAGAACCACCGCGGCCGCCAGGGAGACGGCCACTGGACGGGCGAGGGAACGACGGTGCGTGGTGCGCTGCATGGTGACCCCGATCCGGGTGACGCTGGAAGGGAACTGGGGAGGTGTGAACGGGCAGAGATCAAGCAATCGAACGAACGTCGAGCAGAGTGGCGCTTCTCCCCTGGCGGCAGAGGTTGTTCGACCCGCCGCACGAAGGTTTTTACATCGTTGGAAGGACGCTGTAAACCCCCCGTGCACGCACCGCACGGGGGACAGCGAGGCAGCGGGCACAACAAGAAGCGCCGCAGGCAACAAGCTTGCGGCGCCAAAGATCAACAGGGTTCGGGCAACGGTGGGCAACAGGGCCCGCGCGGCGGGGTGTTCAGCCCTGGGCGGATCTCTCCCCCGCCGCGCGTCCGAGGGTGCTCTCGCGCTGCACCAGGCGGTAGTCCGCCCACACACGGCGCGGTTCGGGCAGTTCGCCGCCGCCGCTCAGCCGGGCCAGCACCGATTCGACCGCCAGCCGGCCGATGGCCTCCTTGTCCGGTGACACGGAGGTGAGGGTGACCGCGCCGAACCGCCCCTCGACCACATCGTCGAAGCCGACGACCGCGATGTCCTCGGGCACTCTGAGCCCGCGTTCGTGCAGGACGCGCATGGCGCCGATGGCCATGGGGTCGTTGTAGGCGAAGACCGCGTCCGGTTGGCGCCCCGATTCCAGGATGCGCGCCATGGCGTCGGCGCCGTCGGCGTGCCCCCATCCGTCGGTGGCGGCCACCAGCCCGTCGTCCGCGGGGAGTCCGGCGGCCGCCAGCTCCTCCCGCCAGCCCCTGACGCGCAGTTGGGCGGGCTCGCTGCGACCGCGCCGGGCGCCGATGAACGCGATCTCCCGCCGCCCCAGGTCGATCAGGTGCCGGACCGCGGCCCGGGCGGCGGCCACGTTGTCGATGGCGATGTGATCGTAGGGCAGGGCGTAGTCGCGCTCGCCGAGCAGGACGAGCGGCACTTCGGCCTGGTCGCGCAGGTCCTCGGGCTCCAGCTCGATGGGACTGAGGATGAGCCCGTCGATGACCCTGGCCCGGAACCCCTGGCTGACCAGCACCTCCTGCTCACGGCGCCCGCCGGTGTGGTCCAGCAGCACGATGTAGTCGTGCGCGGCGGCGGCGTCTATGACGGCGGCGGCGAGTTCGGCGAAGTAGGGGTTGCCCAGTTCGGGCAGGGCGAGGGCGATGATGCCCGTGCGCCCCTTGCGCAGATGGCGCGCGGCGAGGTTGGGTCGGTAGCCGAGCGCGTCGATCGAACGTTGGACTCGCTCGCGCATCGCTGGCGTGACGTGCTGGTAGTTGTTCACCACGTTGGAGACGGTCTTGATGGAGACCCCAGCATGCGCGGCGACATCCTTCAGGCTGACCCGCACGGCAATCCCTTCACGGACGTCGATTTACAACGTTATACAGCCGCCCGCCTCGGCTGACAAGGTGAGGGAAGACTGTATGCCGTACATACGGGGACGGTCCTGCCGGGTTCCCCGAATGCCCGTCCGTCGGCGGTCCGTGACGCCGAAGGGACGGATAAGGTTCGATCGTGACCAGGAAGCGCCCGCCCTCCGTCCCCGGCCCGCACACGGCCGCCTCCGCGGCGGCCTTCCTCAACGCGCAGGAGATCACCACCACGGACTGCCGCGGCTGCGGCGCCGAGGTCTCGGGGGTCAACGGACGCTATGCGTGCGGGGTCTGCGGATGGACGAACCACTGGTCCGAGGGCCACAACGAGCTGCCGGGCGCCGAGGAGGACCCGGACGCGCGGGGGTAGGCCCCTCGGTCCGGGCTCGGGCCCTCAGGCCGTCGGTCCGGGCTCGGGCCCTCAGGCCGTCGGTCCGGGCTCGGGCCCTCAGGTCATCGATCCGTGCTCGCACCCTCAGGCCGTCAGCCCGTACTCGCACCCTCAGGCCGCCAGTCCGTGCTCGCGTTCTCAGGCCGCCGGAGGAGTCACCGGGAACAGCAGGCAGCTGCTGGTGGCGTGGGCGAGCAGGCGGTCGTCGGCGTCGACCAGTTGGGCCTCGGCGAGGGCCGTGGTGCGGCCACGGTTGACGACGGTGCCGATCGCGCGGACCCGGCCCGTGTCCGACGTGATCCGCCTGAGGAACTTCACGTTCAGGTCGAGCGAGGTGTACCCCACTCCGGGCGGGAGCGTGGACTGCACGGCGCAGCCCGCCGCCGAGTCGAGCAGGGTGGCGTAGACGCCGCCGTGCACGCTGCCGATGGGGTTGTAGTGCTCCTCCCCCGGCACGATCGAGAACACCGCCCGGCCCTCCGCCACCTCGTCGAGGGTGAAGTCGAGGGTCGCGGCGATCGGTGGCGCGGGCAGCCGGCCCGCCTGTATCTCCCGCAGGAAGTCCATGCCGGAGGCGGCGCCCACCGCCGCGGCGCTGGTCGCGGGGTCGTCCCACTCGTAGGTACGTGACCGTCCCATGTTCCGGTGTCCTCTCCGCTGACCCGCTCGGCTGACTTCGTCATTCGAAGCTAGCTGGGCGAGCGCCTGGCTGTCAAAGAAAAAGTCAGCCCGTAGCATGGGGGCATGGAATGGCTTGAGGTCAGCACGGAGAACTGTCCCGTCCAGACCACGCTGGATCTGGTCGGCGAGAAGTGGACACTGCTGATCGTGCGGGACGCCGCCAACGGCGTCCGCCGGTTCGACGACTTCCGGCGCCACATGGGCCTGTCGGACGCGGTCCTGAGCGACCGGCTGCGCAAGCTGACGGCCGCCGGCATTCTCCGCACGGTTCCCTACCAGGAGCCGGGCAGCCGGGCCCGCAACGAGTACCGGCTCACCCGCAAGGGCTGGGACCTGTGGCCCGTCCTCGTCGCCCTGCGCCAGTGGGGCGAGACGTACGCACCGGATCCCGCGGGGCCGGTCCTGGACATGCGGCACGCGGAGTGCGGGGCGCCGGTCCGGGTGGTCGTCGAGTGCGCGGAGGAGCATGTCGCGCTGGCTCCGAGGGATGTGTCGGCGCGGCCCGGTCCGGGGGCGCGTCCCAGGGCCGCGTCCTGAGACGTACGACGACCTGGTGGGACCGCTGGGAATTGACACCGGCCCGCCCTGTGTTGGCTCGCACATGACCACACAGTTCGTTCAGCCCGCTCAGCCCGAAGTACTGCGCTACACCGCCTTCTCCAACTCCCCCGAGGGCGGCAACCCCGCCGGTGTCGTCCTGGACGCCGCCGGCCTCGGCGACGACGACATGCTGGCGATCGCGGCGCAGCTCGGATACTCCGAGTCCGCGTTCCTGACCGGCCCGCCGGAGGGCGTCGAGGGGCCGGAGGGACGGACGTACGGCATCCGCTACTTCAGCCCCAAGGCCGAGGTACCGTTCTGCGGTCACGCCACTGTCGCGACCGCCGTCGCGCTCGCCGAGCGGATCGGCACCGGGGAGCTGGTCTTCGCGACCCGGGCCGGGACCGTGCCGGTGCTGGTCACGGAAGAGGGCGGGGCGGTCAGGGCGACGCTGACCAGTGTCGAGCCAAAGGTGGAGCCGGTGGGTGAGGGCGACCTGGCCGAGGCGCTCGCCGCGCTGGACTGGCCGGCCGCCGATCTCGACCCGGCCTTCCCTCCCCGTATCGCCTTCGCCGGTGCCCGGCATCTCGTGCTGGCGGCGGCGACGCGGGCGCGCCTGGCGGATCTCTCGTACGACTTCGCGCGCCTCGAAGCGCTGATGCACCGGTTGGACCTGACCACGGTCCAGTTGGTGTGGCGGGAGTCGGACACCGTGTTCCATGTCCGGGACCCCTTCCCGGTCGGCGGTGTCGTCGAGGACCCGGCGACCGGGGCCGCTGCCGCCGCCTTCGGCGCGTACGTCCGTGAACTGGGGCTGGTGCCCGAGGAGTCCGTCCTCACCCTGCATCAGGGCGAGGACCTCGGGCGGCCCGGGGAGCTGACGGTGACCTTGCGGGCGGGGGACCGGCGGGTGCGCGTGGGTGGTACGGGCGTACGGATTCCCTGACCTCCCCTGGGGCACGTCCGCAAGGTTGCGTGTCCTTGCGTGTCCGTCCCGAGGGCGGGCCTGGCGGCGTCCGGTGCGGCGAGTCGGGGTCTTGGCGGGTCGAAGGCCAGGGAGAGCGTGCCGGGCGGCAGACAGCAAGCAGCAGGCGGCAGGCGGCAGGCGGCACACGAGACATCGCGGACACCGCCCAGGGCCGGTCAGCCCGTGTGGCGGACCCTGAATCGGTCGGGTGCCGTCGGATCCCGGTCCACTACCTGGACCGGCGGCCACGCCCACTGCCACACGCCGATCCCGGGTACGCGGGAGAAACGGATGCTCCCGCGCGTGCCTTCCACGGCGATGTCCGCCCAGGGCGCGGAGGCTCCGCCGGTACGGAGCAGTTCGGCGAGGACGACGATCGTGTCGTAGCCCTCGAAGGCCACGAAGGACGGGGCCACGGCGAGTCGTTGGCGCAGGGCCGCCTCGACTTGGGTGCCCAGTGGGGTGAGGCGGTCGGGCAGGTAGCGCAGGAACGGGATCGCGGTGCCGTCGCGGCCCAGCTCCTTCGCCCACTCCGGGAACTCCGGCTGTCCGGCCGGTGCGCCGATCAGGAGACCGGCGAGGCGCTCGTCGCGGCGGACCGCGTTCACGATCGGCACCGCCGGGTCCGGGGTGCCGACCAGGAGCAGGAGGGCCGTGGCCTGTTCGGCGGCCAGTCCGTCGCACACGGCCCGCGGGGAGAGCGCGGTGGCGTCGAGTTCGACGAGCGTGCCGCCGTGTGCGGCGAGGTGGTCCCGCAGGATGCGGGTGCCGGAGGCCCAGTAGACGCTGTGCTGGGCTACGACGGCGATACGGCTGTGGCCCTCGGCGAGGAGGAAGTCCGCGTAGATCCGCCAGCCGTGGGACTGCGCGGGGCACAGGCGGGCCACCCAGTGGCTCGGCTCCTCGGTGAGCGCGTCGAGCACGGCGGAGGAGCACAGGTACGGCAGTCCGCGGGCGTCGGCACGGGCGGCGGCGCAGCGGGCGACCACACTGTGGTACTCCCCCGCCAGGGCGGCGACGCCCAGGTCGGCCAGTTCGTCCACGGCGGCCTCGGCGCGCCGCGGGTCCGCCGCTGTGTCCCGGACCAGCAGCTCGATCCGGCGTCCGCCGATTCCGCCCGCCTCATTCACGTCCTCAACGGCCAGTTCGAGCCCCGTGAGCAGGTGCCGGCCCGCCTCGGCCCAGCCCGGCCGGGTCAGTGGGGCGAGGGCGCCGATCCGGACGGCTTCTCCCGACGATGCCGGCGTGTTCATACGTCGTCGCCTCCTGGCAGGCCCGCCTCGGTGATCACGCGGGACATTGCACCCGTGCGCGTGACTGTCCGGCAAGCGATTATGCGGCAGGCACGCATGATCGACGGTGGTCGGGGCACACGGGGGCGGGACAGCGGTTGAACAGCGACGACCAGGAGGCCCTCCATGCTGATGGCACACCCCGCCGTGCTGAAGAACCTGCTCGCGCAGTACGAGACACTGCGCGTGCTGCACGCCGAGAACGGCAGCGCGGAAGCCCGCCAGAGGATGGACGACCTCGCGTACACCCTCTGCGTGACCACCGGCACCAAGGACATCGACGCGGCCCTGATCGCCGCCCGCCATCAACTGCCCGGCGCCCGCCCGGAGGACGACTCGCTGCTCACCACGCCCTGACTTCTTTCCCATTGCCCGTCCAGCGCCCCAATTCCCCTTCCCCGCCCGGTATTTGACCCCGCAGCGGGTATCCACTCCACAGGTGGCATCGGGGAGTCATGGGGGGGCTGACACTGTGGCGCGCCTGTCTTCGTCGTACGGTCCCTCGCCGTCGCGCCGCGCTCAACGGCGGGAGGCCGTACGGCTGTTACGGGCCGGTGGTCTGTACGGGCCGCGGTTCCGGGAGGTGCTGCCCGCGCTCGTTCTGGTGGTGGCGTCGGTGTGCGCCCTGGTGGCCCTGCTCGCCTGGGGCTACCGGGCCGCGGGGATCGCGGTGCCGGTCGCGGGTGTGGTGGTGGTCGTCGGTGTCCTCGTGCTCTGGGTGCGCCGTCGGCGGCCGGGCGCGCGGCGGCGGACCGGGTACTACACGCCGGACGACCTCCTCGAACTCGACACCCAGGGGCTCGCGCTGGCCGTGGCGCGGATGCTGCGACGGGACGGCTGGCGGGTACGCCTGATCCCCGCCCCCGACCGGCCGCGCGTCCGGGCCCGCAACACCGACGGCTACCACTTGGACGTGGCGTTCCGGCCGGTCGCCGAGCCTCTGCCCGACGAGGAGCCGCCGCTCCCCCGTGCGGTCCGCGGAAAGCCGGATCAGGAGGTGCTCCGCGTGGTCGTGCACCGGGGCACCTTCGCCGCCCGTGACATGCAGTGGGCGCGCCGGGACGGCCGCACCCGGCTGCTCGACGGCACCGCGCTGCGCCGGTGGGGCGCGGGCGAGGAGCTGCGGGTCCTGCTCGCCGAGGACCTGTGACGGGGGGTTGTGTCCCGGTGTGCGGGGCAGTGCACGGCCCGGGGTGTCGTTGGGCGCCCGGTGTGCGGGGCGGTGCCCGGCCACGGGGTGCGGTGGGGCAGGATGAGTCCATGAGCGTAGTCAAGATCAACGTACTGACCGTTCCCGCCGAGCAGCGCGAGACCCTGGAGAAGCGCTTCGCGCACCGGGCGCACACCGTGGACAGCTCCGACGGGTTCGAGTGGTTCGAGCTGCTGCGGCCCGTGGAGGGCACCGACCAGTACCTCGTCTACACGCGCTGGCGCGACGAGGAGTCCTTCAAGGCGTGGATGGAGGGCCCGATGAAGGCGGCCCACCAGGGTGGCGACCACGCGGAGGGCGGCGAGCGGCCCAAGCCCGCGGCCAGCGGGTCCACGCTGTGGTCGTTCGAGGTGGTGCAGCAGTCGGGGCCGAAGGCCGCCGAGTAGCGGCCGCGGCAGGGGGCGGCGCCGCCCGGCGGGGAAAATCGGTGGCCGCCCCTTCCCGCACTCCGCCACGCTGTCCGGCATGAACGAACCGCAACGCGCGATCCGCGCGGCCTACGCGGAGTCCACGATCACCGTCTACCAGGCGTACTCCCCCGAGATCGGCCTGCCCGCGGCCCGCGACGGGCGCTTTCCCGCCGTGTGGAAGCGGGACCGCATGACCTGGGTCAAGCCGTCCTTCCTGTGGATGATGTACCGCTGCGGCTGGGGCGCGAAGGCCGCGCAGGAGACCGTGCTCGCCGTCGAGATCAGCAGGGACGGCTTCGAGTGGGCCCTGCGTCATGCGTGCCTGTCCCACTACGTGCCCGAGCTGCACCCCGACCGGGCCGCCTGGCAGCGCCGGTTGAGGCAGGCGCCCACCCGAGTGCAGTGGGACCCCGAGCGGGACCTGCGCCTGCGGCCCCTGCCGTACCGGTCCCTGCAGCTCGGGCTCTCCGGGGAGGCCGCGCGGCGCTACGCCGACGAGTGGACGGTGTCGATCCGCGATGTGACCCCGCTGGCCCACGAGATCCACGCGCTGGTCGGCGCCGGGGACTTGGACTCCGCGGCGCGCCTGCTTCCCGAGGAGCACCCGTATCCGGTGGACGACGGGCTTCTCGCGCACCTGCGTGGCTGACGAGCGCGCCCGTTCGCGCCCTACCCGCGCCCGTACCGGACCGGCACAATGCCGCCATGGGACGCTTACGGCCGATCGCCTGCGTACTGGGCCTGCTCGTCGGGCTCGCCGTCACCTCCTCGGGAACGGGTTCGGCCGCCGAACCCTCGGCGCCCGCCGTCTCCTCCGTCGCGAACCTCGATATCGGCGGTACGGCCTGGGTCGTGGACCGGGGCACCGGGACGGTGCGAGTGCGCGTCGACTCCACTGTCTCGGCCGGCGACCTCGCCCGGCTCCGCCGCGTCGCCGAGCGTTCCGAAGGCAGCGTAGTCCTGGAGCGCGAAAGCGGACGGCTGCGCACGCTCGTGTCGGGCGGTGACGGCGTGTACGGCTCCGCCGTGCGCTGCTCGGCCGGGGTCAACGTACGCGGTGGCAGCACCTATTACTTCGTGACCGCCGGTCACTGCACCGCGTCCACGTCCACCTGGTTCACCGACTCCGCCCGGACCACCACGATCGGGCCCACGACGGCCAGCAGTTTCCCGGGGAACGACTTCGGTGTCGTCCGGTACGCCAATACGGCCGTGCCGCGCCCCGGCACCATCGGAACCGTCGATGTCACCGGCACCACCACCGCCTATGCGGGGCAGAGCGTATGCCGCCGGGGTGCGACAACCGGGGTGCGCTGCGGTGTGGTCACCGGGCTGAACGCCACCGTCAACTACGGGGACGGCAGCGTCGTCCACGGCCTCATCCGCACCAACATCTGCGCCGAGCCCGGCGACAGCGGCGGCCCCCTCTACGCGGGCGACAAGGTCATCGGCATCCTCTCCGGCGGCTCCGGCAACTGCACGAGCGGCGGGGTGACTTACTACCAGCCCATCCAGGAAGTACTCGCCACTCACGGGCTGTCCGTCTACTGATGGGGGCGGGCGGCTGGCAACTCACCGAGAGCGTCGATCACTTCCTCGCCCGGGGTGGTGACTTCCTGCGGTCGCGGCCCGCTCTGCACACCATGCCGTTGACCGTGGTCGAGAAGCTCCGGGCCGACGGGACGGCCGAGTTCGGCGGAGGGGCCGCCCTCTTCGGCCGGCTGGAGGAGGGTGGCGAGGTGCACGGTGTCTTCTACCGGCTGCCCTCCCGCGGGGTCTGCCCGACCCCGCTCTCCGCCGGGCAGGCCGACCGGCTTGCCGCCCGGCTCGCCGGTCTCGGGCAGTCCCTTCCCTTCGTCAGTGCCGAACGCGCCACCGCCACCGCCTTCGCGGAGGCCTGGGAGCGGTACACGGGGGCGGCGGCGAAGCTCACCACACGGATCCGGTTGTACCGACTCGGCGCCCTCACCCCGCCGAAGCGGCCTCCTTCGGGGCGGGTCTCGCGGCATCGGGACCACGGGCAGGTCGTGGACTGGTGCCGCCGGTTCTGCGTCGAGGTCGGGGAGCAGCCCTCCATCGATCTCATCGACGCCGGGAGGTGGGAGGAGTCACGCTTCGCCGACCGGCACTTCACCTTCTGGGAGTCCCCGGAGGGCACTCCCGCCTCCATGGCCGCCGTGACCACGATGGTCGCCGGAATGGTCCGGGTGGACCCCGTCTACACCCCGGCCCACCTCCGGGGACGCGGCTACGCGGGCGCCGTGACCGTGGAGGTGAGCCGGGCCGCGCTGGACGCGGGCGCCACGGATGTCGTGCTGTTCGCGGACCCGGACAACCCCACCAGCAACGCGCTGTACCGGCGCATCGGGTACGAGCACATCGCCGACTGGGCCGTCTACGAATTCACCGAGGACGTCAGCACCGCCGGACGTCCTTGACGTAGACGAGGGCGTCGGTGTCCTCCAGATGGGCAGGGTCCAGGGGTGCGTAGCCGAACCACGGGGACTCGCGTCGTATGAGGGTGGTGCTCAGGGCGGCCGACGGTGCCAGGAGCGTGCGGTCCTCGGGGAGTTCGTACAGCCGGCCTTCGAGTGTGGCCGGGGGCGGGGTGTCCACGCCCCGGTGGGGGATGGTGCCGACGGCCGTGGCCGCGTAGGCGTACGCGTCGCCGAGGTGGGCGTGTACGAGGGCGCCGGCGCTCCACCACTCCAGCACCTTCCCGGCCATGTGCATGCTGCTCTTCCTTCGCTGGAGATGGGCGTTGTGGGCGTGGGCGAACACCGGTCCCCGGGCGGTGAGGGCCAGGAGGTTGTCGGCCATCATGTGGTCCCGTATCGCGGTGAGTTGGGCGAAGCGGGCGGGTGAGGTGTCGGCCATCCAGTGGTGGTAGCGGAGCAGGCCCGAGGCGCTTCGGGCGTACAGGCGCGCCCGTTCCCACGCCTCCCTGGAGGTGGCCGCGATCAGGTGCGGGGTCCGCGTGTCCAGCAGGGACGTCAAGTCGTCTGCCAGCACTCGGAGTTCGCGCGCCTCCGGCGTTCGGCCCACCGACCGTACCGGGTCCATCATCACTGCCGGGTCGCTCCAGCGGTCGTCCGCGCCGAGCAGGGAGTCGAGGGTATCGGCTGTGCAGGGGAGCCGGTGGGCGTCGGCATGGGAGGCGAGGTAGTCGTACAGGGCGGTCAGGGACTGTCGGGGGCTCGATGCCGCTTCCATCTCCAGCGGGCCGTCGCATCCGGCGAATCGGACGTGGGCGGATGGCGGCCGGTCCTGGTTGTGGGCGCGCATCCAGCGGATCAGGTCACGGTTGGCCGCCGAGGCTCCCCAGCCGTGGCTGAAGCCGGTCCGCATGACCTCGTCGAGGGTGCCCTTGCCTGTGGTGACGTAGGCGTCGACGGTCAGGGCCTTGATGCAGTCGCTCTCGATCGCGATCGTGCGGTAACCCTCGCGTTCGGCGAGTTCGCGGAAGAGGTCGTTGCGGAGGGTGAGAAGGGCGTCCTCGCCGTGGGTGGGCTCGCCGAGGGCGAGGAGTCGGGGGCGGGCGGGGAGCAGTTCCAGGAGGGTGGTGGCTTCGAGGGGGTGGGCGGCTTCCTTGAGGGTGGTGTCTGTCGCCATGCCTTCAACGGTATCGTTGAACCATCGGTTGAAACTTTTGCGCGATATCGGCCAGGAGCATGGGGAGACACCTTCAAAGCGGGGTGCGGCTGCGGCCGGTCGACCTGGCCCGTCGGCACGGGCTCTCCACTCAGGCCGTCCGCAACTACGAGGAGGCGGGGATCCTCCCGGCGGCCGAGCGCACGCCCAGCGGCTACCGCACCTACACCCCGCTGCACGCCGGTGCCCTGCGTGCCTTCCTCGCCCTGATGCCGGGGCACGGCCATCGGACGGCGGCGTCGATCATGCGGGCCGTGAACGAGGGCTCGGACGACGAGGCGTTCCGTCTTCTCGACGCCGGCCACGCCGAGCTGCTCGGCGACCGGCGGACACTGCGGGCCGTGGAGAACGCACTGCGGGATCTGGAGCCCGTCCCGGACCTCGGGACCGGCACGATGTTCGTCGGGGCTCTCGCCCGTGAGCTGGGTGTACGGCCCGCGACGCTGCGGAAGTGGGAACGGGCCGGGCTGGTCCGCCCGCGCCGCGATCCGCGTACCGGGTACCGGGTCTACGACGAGGCCGACGTTCGGGATGTCCGGCTGGCCCACCAGCTCCGGCGCGGCGGGTATCTCCTGGAGCAGATCGCGCCGCTGCTCGACCAGGTGCGGGCGGCCGGAGGTCTTGAGCCCCTGGAGGCCGCGCTGGACGACTGGCACGGGCGGCTGTCGGCCCGGGGGCGGGCGATGCTCAGCGGGGCCGCCGAGCTGGACGCCTATCTGCGCCTGCGCGGCTGAGGCTCCCCGACGGGCGTCGTAGGGTGAAGCCGCACGCGAGGGACAGGAGGCTCAGGTGGCCGGGACGACAGGAACCGACACGCAGGTCGCCGGGGTGATGGCCGAGCTGGCGGCGCTGGAGGACCCCCGGACGCGGGCCGTGAACGAGAAGCACGGCGACGACCACGGGGTGAACCTCAGCAAGCTGCGCGCCGTCGCCAAGCGGCTGAAGACCCAGCAGGAGCTGGCGGAACAGCTATGGGAGACCGGGGACACCGCGGCGCGGCTGCTGGCCCTGCTGATCTGCCGGCCCAAGGCCTTCGAGCAGGCCCGGCTGGACGCCATGCTCCGGGAGGCCCGCGCGCCCAAGGTGCACGACTGGCTGGTGAACTACGTCGTGAAGAAGAGCAGGCACTGCGAGGAGCTGCGCGTGCTCTGGTTCTCGGATCCGGACCCGGTGGTCGCCAGTGCGGGATGGGCGCTGACCACCGATCGCGTCGCGAAGAAGCCCGACGGCCTGGACCTGCCGGGGCTGCTCGACCTCATCGAGGCCGGGATGAAGGACGCCCCGGACCGGCTCCAGTGGGCCATGAACCACTGCCTCGCCCAGATCGGCATCGAGCATCCCGAGTACCGCGCCCGTGCCCTCGCCATCGGTGAGCGGCTGGAGGTGCTGAAGGACTATCCGACATCCCCGGGGTGCACGTCCCCGTACGCGCCGGTCTGGATCAATGAGATGGTGCGTCGGCGGGAGGGGCAGTAGGTCTCCGCGCGAGGTTCACCAGGATCAGCGCGCACAGGGTCGCCCCGACCGCGACGCCCGCGAGCACGGCGCCGATCGGGTAGTGCTCGAAGAGGAGCCCTGCGATGGCGTAGGCGATCGGGCTGGCGATGAAGACGGCCGCGCCGAAGACGGGCAGGACGTGCGGGCGCAGGTGTTCGGGTGGGCGCAGGGTCAGCAGGGCCACGGCCGGGGCGGTCACCGCGGGCAGGAACATGCAGGCCGCCGCCACGGTGAGGGCGGTGGTGGTGGCGGGCTGGTCCCAGGGCAGCAGCCACAGGACCAGGGCCGCGCCGACGCCGCCGCAGGCCGCGAACCGGGTCGGGGTGACCCGGCGGGCGAGGCGGGCGACGATCACGGTGCCGATGGCGGTTCCGCCGCCCCAGGCGGCCAGCAGCAGGCCCGCCACTTGCGGCTCGGCGTCGTACCGGGTCTTGGCCATGATGGGCAGGGCGAGCAGGACGACGGGCATGAGGGTGCCGTAGCCGAGGGTGGCCAGGGCCATGGTGCGCAGGACCCGGTCGCGGAACAGGTAGCGGGCGCCCTCGGTCATCCGGTTCGCCGACAGCGGTTCGGGCTTCTGCTCGCGGCGCGGCAGGCCGGTGAGCAGGGCTGCGGACAGGGCGAAGGTGGCGGCGTCGATCCACAGCACGTGCAGTGCGCCGACGTGCGCCATCAGCAGACCGGCGATCGCGGGGCCGAAGAGGCGGGCCGAGGAGGTCGCCGTCTCGAAGAGGGCGTTGGCCGCGGTGACGGCGCCTTCGTCGGTACCGACGGCCTCGGTCAGGAGCATGCGTTGCGCGGACAGGTAGGCGGACGCCACACTGCCGATCAGGGCGACGATCACCAGCAGCAGCCAGAACGGCAGCATGCCCGCGAGGTACAGCGCCGGTACGGCGGCCACCAGCACCGTGTCCGCGATGTCGCCGACGACGGTGACCCGACGTGCTCCCCACCGGGCCACCAGCAGTCCGGCCGGCATGCTCAGCAGCGGCACCGGCAGGATCTGGATGACGAACACCAGCCCCATACGGGCCGGTGAACCGGTCGTCATCAGCACGAACCACGGCAGCGCCAACGTGGTCATCTGGGTGCCGACCGAGGAGACGAACTCCGCGGCGAGGACCCTGCGGAACCGCCAGCTCCGCAGGGGCCGTTGCACCGCCGGCGCTGTGGTCACCGGGTCACCACGCCACCGGCAGCCGGTGCACGCCGTAGACAGTCATGTTGGACCGCATGGGGATCTCCTCCGGCGGTACGGCCAGGCGCAACTCGGGGAAGCGGCGCAGGAGTTCGGTGTAGCCGATGCGCAGTTCCAGGCGGGCGAGCTGCTGGCCGAGGCACTGGTGGATGCCGTGGCTGAAGGTGAGGTGGCTGAGGTTGCCCTGGGTGACGTCGAGGCGGTCGGGGTTCTGGAACTGCTCCGGGTCGCGGTTGGCGGTGGGCAGGTGGATCAGCACCGTGTCGCCCTTGCGGAGCAGCACCCCGTCGATCTCGACGTCCTCGGTGGGGCTGCGCTGCACACCCACGTGGACGACGGTGAGGTAGCGGAGCAGCTCCTCGACCGCACCCTCGATCAGCGACTCGTCGGCACGCAGCAGGGCCAGCTGGTCGGGGTTGCTGAGCAGGGCGTAGGTGCCGAGGGAGAGCATGTTGGCGGTGGTCTCGTGCCCGGCGACCAGCAGCAGCAAGGTGGCGCCGATGGCCTCCGGCAGGGTCATGTCCTCGCCGTTGACCAGCACGCTCAGTACGTCGTCGGCGGGTTCGGCCTGCTTGCGCATGAGGAGTTCGCCGGTGAGGCCGGCCAGGTCCATCAGCGCGGCCTGCGCCTCCTGCGGGTCGATGTCCAGGCGCAGCAGCTTCGCGGAGTTGCCCTCGAACCGCTCCCGGTCACTGACCGGCACGCCGAGCAGTTCGCAGATCACCTGCGAGGACACCGGCACCGAGTAGTCGGCGACCAGGTCGGCGGGGGCACCCTTGGCCAGCATCGCCTCGGCGTGCTGGGCGGTGATCTCCTCGATCCGCGGGGTGAGGGCGCGCATCCGGCGCAGGGTGAACTGTCCGGCCAGCAGCTTGCGGAACTTGGTGTGCTCGGGCGGGTCCATGTGCTCGAACAGGCCGGGTATCCCCTCCCCCATGTCCTGCGCGCGGTCGGAGGGGAACGCCAGGTGCTTGTGCGCGGCGGCGGAGCTGAAGCGCCTGTCGGAAAGGATCTCCCGGCCCTGCTGGTAGCCGGTGACGAGCCAGCCCTCCGCGCCGTCGGGGAAGGTCATCCGGCAGATCGGTCCCTGGGCGCGCAGCACCTGGGGTGGGTCGAACGGGCGCTCCCGGAGCGTGGGCAGTCCGTTGGTGATGGGGCAGGTCTTCTCCGTCATGTCGTCCTTCATTCGGCGGTGGATGAACCGGCGAGTGGGCCGGTGGATGAGCCGGTACATGGGCCTGGGGATCGGGTCGGTGGGTCTGGTCGGTCGATCGGGTCGGTGGATCTGGCCGGTGGATCAGGTCGGTGGATCTGGCCGGTGGATCAGGTCGGTGGATCAGGTCGGTGGATCAGGTCGGGCAGGTCAGGACCTGAGGCGGTCGCGGAGCTGGGAGACCGTCAGTTCGGGGTGGCGTACGACGAGTTCCAGGGCTGTCGGCCATTGGCGCACCAGGGCGCCCATGACCGCGGGCGGGACGCGGTCCGGGTGGTACACCCACAGTCCGCGCAGTTCGCCTTCGACCTCGCGGGCCACCAGGTAGAGGTCGAGGTTGTGCGGTTCGATGGCGAGGAAGAGGCCCGGCAGCGGGCTCTCGTCACCGACCTGGACATCGAGCGGTTCGACCTGGAGCCCCTCCATGGCGAGGGCGCCGCTCGGTACGCCGAGCAGGTTGAGCATGACGCGCAGGGGCAGGTGGTTGCCGTCGCCGATGACTCCGTCGTGAACCAGGGCGCGCAGGGGAACGTTCTGGTGGGCGTAGGCGTCGAGTTCGCCGCGCAGGACGCGCTGGACGAGTTCGCCGACGGTGGGATCGTCGGCCAGCCGGGAGCGGTTGACGACCACGTTGATGAACGGGCCGACCATGGATGTGGTCTCCGGGCGTTCCCGGCCGGCCAGGGGGTGGCTCACCGCGATGTCCGTCGCGCCCGAGTAGCTGTGCAGCAGCACATGGAAGGCGGACATCAGCATCATGAAGAGCGTCACGCCCTCCCTGCGAGCGGCCTCCCGCACTTCCTCCATCAGTTCGGTGCCGATGACCGCACCGTGGCTGTAGCCCTGGACGAAGTCGTCCAACTGGTGGTCGGGCGCGTCGAAGTCGAGGGTGCGGGCGGCCCCTTCCAGCTCGCCGCGCCAGTGCGCGATGTGCTCGTCGAGCGCACCGGAGGTCAGCAGGCCCTGTTCCCAGGCCGCGTAGTCCAGGTGCTGCACCCGTACCTCGGGAAGTGACGGCTCGCGACCCGTGGAGTGGGCCGCGTACAGCTCCGCCAGCTCCTCCACGATGACCAGGAAGCCCCAGTGGTCGACCAGGATGTGGTGGGCGACGAGCACCAACGCGTGCTCGGTGTCGGAGAGTCGGATGAGCTGTCCGCGCACCAGGTTGCCGTCCTCGATGCGGTAGGGCACCCGGGTCTGCGCGGTGAGCAGTTCGCGCAGCGTGTCCTCCTGGGCGTCCTGTCCGCGCAGGTCGACAGTGTCGAGCGGCCAGGTGGGCCGGCCGTCGGCGAACTGCACGGTCGCCGAGCCCTGTTGGACGTAGCGGGTGCGCAGGATGTCGTGCCGTCGGACGAGGTCGTCGAGGGAGCGGCGCAGGGCGGCCACGTCCAGGTCGCCGCGCAGGCGCCAGGCGGTGACGACGCCGTGGTGGGGGTGGTTGGGGCCCACCGGCTGGAGCAGGAACTCCAGTTGCCCGAAGGAGAGGCCGGTGCCGTCGGTGTGGTCGGCCTTGGGGATGGGTGCGCGGAGCAGGTCGGCGGCTTTCTCGGTGCGGGCGGTGTCGGTCCGGGGCAGGTCTATGACGCCGTCGCGCACCGAGCGAGCGCAGCGGCCGAGGGCTCGCAGCGCCTCGAACCAGGCGTCCGCGAGGTCCCGTACGTCGTCCTCCGTGAGAAGGGAGGGCGCCCAGCTCCAGTGGGCGGTGAGCCGGGGGCCGTCCGGCCCGTCCTCGGTGACGGCGTTGACTTCGAGCGGGTACGGCAGGGGGCGGGCGCCCGTGGTGCCGGGCGGGGTGTTGTCGCGCACCGGGTGCCACGGGGTCTCCCGGTCGGTCACCGGGACCCGGCCGAGGTAGTTGAAGAGGGCCTGGGGTGCGGGGAGTTGGGCCAGCTGGGGTGCCGTCTCGGGGTCGAGGTGGCGAAGGAGGCCGTAGCCGAGGCCGCGTTCCGGGAGCGCCGCGAGGTCGGTGCGGGTGCGGATGACGGCGGACGCCAGTGCGGGGCCCGCCGACGTGACCTCGTCCCAGGTCAGGTCGGTCGTGTCGAGGCGGACGGGGTGGATCGCGGTGAACCAGCCCACGGTGCGGGAGAGGTCGACGCCGTCGGCCAGGTGCTCGTGGCGGCCGTGGCTCTCCACGTCCAGGACGACCGGGGCGCTGCCGGTGCCGTGCCGGCGGGCACGCCAGCGGTCGGCGGCGACGGCGAGGGCGGTCAGCAGGACGTCCTGGATGCCGCTGCGGAAGACCGCGGGTGCCTGGCCGACGAGGGGTGCGGTGTCCTCCGTGGGCAGGGTCAGGGTCAGCCGCCCCTCGGCTCCGGTGACATCGCGGTCCGGGTCCGGCTCGCCGGTCACCAGGGGGACGGCGCCGCGCAACACGTCCTGCCACAGCGGGAGTTCGGCGCGGTGCCGGGCGAGGCTCTCCTCGGAGGTCATGCGGGTCGCCCAGCCGCGCAGCGAGGTCACCACGGGTGCGAGGGCGGGCTCCCTGTCCTCGCTCACGGCGTCCCAGGCGGCGGCGAGGTCGGTGAGCAGGACGCGCCAGGACACCCCGTCCACCGCGAAGTGGTGTGCGGCGAGCAGGAGTCGGCCCGCGCGTCCGGGGCCGGCGTCGAACCACACCGCCTGGAGCATGACGCCCCGGGTCGGGTCGAGACGCCGCTTGGCGGCGGCGGTCTCCTCGGCGATCACGGCTTCGTCCCGGCCGGAGATGTCCACGCGGCGCAGCAGTTCCGCGACCCGCACCGAGCCGGGCTCGTCCGCGAACAGGGACCACTCGCCCTCAGGACCGGTCACAAGCCGCATGCGCAGGGCGTCGTGCCGGTCGACCACCGCCTGGAGCGCGGCGACCAGCCGCCGCTCGTCCACGTCGACGGGCAGCGCGACGGTAGCCGACAGGTCGAAGCCGACGACCGAGCCCCCGAGTCGCCGCTGCCGTTCCATCACCGGCAGCAGCGGGATCTCGCCGGTGCCGGTGTCGGCGACGCCCGGCGCGCCGCTCTCGTCGGCCGACCGGGCGACCCCGGCGATGCCCGCCACGGTCTGGTGCGTGAAGACGTCCCGGACGGTGAACACCAGCCCCGCCGTCCGGGCCCGGGCGACGAGCTGGGTCGCCTGGATGCTGTCGCCGCCCAGCTCGAAGAAGCCGGTGTCCGCGCCGACTTCGGGCACATGCAGGATCTCGGCGAACACCTCGCACAGGATCCGCTCGGCCGGCGACTCCGGTTCCCGGGAGCCGCCGCCCGCGCCGAGGTCCGGGGCGGGCAGGGCGCGGCGGTCGATCTTGCCGTTGGAGGTCATGGGGAACGCGTCGAGCAGGACGACGGCGACCGGCACCATGTAGCGCGGCAGCCGTTCGGCGACGTACGCCTTGAGCGCGGCGGGTTCGGCGTCGGTGCCCTCGGCGAGCACGGCGTACCCGACGAGTTCCTTGCCGCCGGACGGCTTCTCCCGTACCACCACGGCGGCGTCGGCCACGGCCGGGTGGGCGGCGAGGGTCTTCTGGATCTCGCCGGGCTCGATGCGGAAGCCGCGGATCTTGACCTGGTCGTCGGTCCGCCCCAGGTACTCGATCAGCCCGTCCGCCCGTCGGCGCACCAGGTCGCCGGTCCGGTACATCCGCTCCCCCGGCGCGCCGTACGGGCACGGCAGGAAGCGCTGCGCGGTCAGCTCGGGCTGTCCGAGGTAGCCGCGGGCCACGCCGGCGCCCGAGAGGTACAGCTCTCCGGGGACGCCGACCGGTACCAGGCGCAGCCGCTCGTCCAGGACGTAGGCGCGGGTGTCGTCCATGGGCAGGCCGATCGGCAGGCTGCCGTCGGTGACCTCGCCGATGTTCTGCAGCAGGGCGAAGGTCGTGGTCTCCGTCGGGCCGTAGATGTTGTAGAACACGGTGTCCGGGCAGGCCGCCCGCGCCTGGGCGAACACATGGGGTGCGTGGGCCTCGCCGCCGGAGAGCACCTCGCGCAGTCCGGACAGAGTCGCAGCGTCGCGTTCGACGAGAAGGTTGAACAGGGCGGTGGTGAAGAAGGCGGCGGTCACGTCGTGTTCGCGCAGGGTGCGCACGAGCACGTCCGGGTCGAGGTCGCCGGGCGGTGCCACGACGACGTGGCCGCCGGTGAGCAGAGGTGCCCACAGTTCGTAGGTGGAGGCGTCGAAGGCGATCGGCGAGTGCATCAGGACGCGGGTGTGCCGGCCGTTGCGCCACTGGCGGTCGGCGGCGAGGCTCGCCACATTGCCGTGGGTGACGGCGACGCCCTTGGGACGCCCGGTGGATCCGGAGGTGTACATGACGTAGGCCAGGCGGTCGGGGCCGCCCTCGGGGAGCTCCGGGGAACCGACGTCCGTGCCGTCGTCGGCGGACACGTCCAGGACGTGCTCGGCGCCGATGCCGGGGATCTCCGGCCGGTCGACCAGCAGGACCTTCGCCCCCGTGTCCTCCCTGATCATCCGCATGCGGGAGTCGGGATAGCGGGGGTCGAGCGGTACGTACGCGCCGCCCGCCTTGATGACGGCCAGGATGGCGACGGGCAGCCGCAGCGAGCGTTCCAGCAGGAGGCATACGGCGTCGTCCACACCCACGCCGAGTGCGCGCAGGCGTGCGGCGAGCCGGTCGGCGGCGGCGTCGAGTTCGGCGTAGCTCAGGCGCTCGTCGCCGTGGCTCACCGCGACGGCGTCCGGGGTGCGGGCCGCCTGAGCCCGGAACAGCTCGCCCAGCCCGGCCGTCGGCGCCTTGGTGACCGTGCCGTTCCACTCCTCCAGCAGGCGGTGGCGTTCGGCGGGGGTGAGGAGGTCGAGGTCGTCGACCCGCCGGTCCGGGTCGCTGATCATGGCGAGGAGTACCTGGCGGAGCCTGCGCGCCATGGTGCGTACGGTCTCCGGGTCGAAGACATCCGCGTTGTACTCGATGCCGCCCTCCACGCCGGCCGGCGCGCCGTCGCCCGTGAGGCGTTCGTGCAGCAGGAACACCAGGTCCATACGGGCTGTGCCGGTGCCCCGGACCAGGGGTGCCGACTCGATGCCGGGCAGGTCCAGGGTCTCGTCGGCGCCGGTCTGCCAGGACAGCATGACCTGCACGAGGGGGTGGTGGGACATCGAACGGGTCGGGCGCAGGCTGTCCACCAGGGCTTCGAAGGGGATGTCCCGGTGCGCGAGCGCGTCGAGGGTGGTCTCCCGCACCGCGGCGAGCAGGTCGCGGAAGGTCTGGCGCTCGTCCCACCGGGTGCGCAGGACAAGGGTGTTGGCGAAGAAGCCGATCAGGTTCTCGGTGGCCTCGTCGTCGCGGCCCGCGTTCGCCACCCCGATGGGGATGTCCGTGCCGGCGCCGAGGCGGCCGAGGAGGACGGCGAGGGCGGCGTCGAGGACCATGAACAGGCTGACGTCGCACTCCCGGGCCAGGCGGGTGAGTCCTTGGTGCAGTTCCCTGTCCCAGCGGAAGGTGAGGGTGTCACCGGCGTGCGACGCCTCGGCCGGGTGCGGCCGGTCGACCGGGAGGGCGATCCGCTCCGGGAGGCCGTCCAAGGTGGCCCGCCAGTGGGCGAGTTGGCGTGACCAGACGCTCGCCGGGTCGTCCTGCTCGCCGAGGTACTGCCGCTGCCAGAGGGTGTAGTCGCCGTACTGCACGGGTAGCGGCGCCCACTCGGGTGCTTCGCCGGCCAGGCGCGCCCGGTACGCGGTGGCCAGGTCGTGCCGCAGCGGGGCGAGCGACCAGCCGTCGGCGGCGATGTGGTGGACGACCAGGGCCAGGACGTGCGTGTCCGCTGCCGTCCTGAACAGCTCGGCGTGCAGCGGGGGTTCGGCGGTCAGGTCGAACGCGTGGCGTACGGCGGCGGCCACGGCGGTGTCGAGACCGTCGTCGTCGACCTCGGTGACCGGGAGCGCGGGGCGCGCCCGTTCGGGGTCGAGGACGTGCTGGTGCGGTGTGGCGCCGGTGTCCGGGAAGACCGTGCGCAGCGCCTCGTGGCGGGCGACGACATCGGCGAGCGCGGCGCGCAGGCTGTCCACGTCCAGCGGTCCGCTCAGGCGCAGTACCAGCGGCAGGTTGTACGTCGGTGACGGGCCCTCCACCTGGTGCAGGAACCACAGCCGCCGCTGGGCGAAGGACAGCGGCAGCGGGTCGGGGCGGTTCTGCGGGGTCAGGGCGGGCCGCTGCTCTCCGCTCTCCTCCCGGAGCAGTTCCGCGAGTCGGGCCACGGTCTGCCGCTCGAAGACGGCGCGCACCGGTATCTCGGTGCCGAGCGCGGCGCGGATGCGTGCCGTCAGCCGGGTGGCGAGCAGCGAATGGCCGCCCAGGGCGAAGAAGCTGTCGTCGATGCCGACCTTCGGCACGTTCAGCACCTGCGCGAACAGGGCGCACAGGGCCTTCTCCTCGGGGTCGCGGGGTGCGACGTACGGGGTCGTCGCGTGGCTGCCCTGTCCCGGCTCGGGTGCGGGCAGCGCGGCGCGGTCGGTCTTGCCGCTGGGGGTGCGCGGCAGCGCGTCGAGGAAGACGAAGGCGGCCGGGACCATGTAGTCCGGGAGCTTCTCGGCGAGCGCGGCCCGCAGGCGTCGCCGCAGTTCGTCGGTACTGCCCGCCTCCGGGTCCGGGACCGCGTACGCGACCAGGCGCCGGTCGCCGGGCCGGTCCTCGCGCACCACGACGACGCAGTCCCGGATGTACTCCTGCCACAGCAGCACCGACTCGATCTCCCCGAGTTCGATGCGGTAGCCGCGCAGTTTGACCTGGTGGTCGAGGCGGCCGAGGTAGTCGACGGTGCCGTCCACCCGGCGCCGTACGAGGTCGCCGGTGCGGTAGAGCCGGTCGGCGAGGTCGGATTCGAAGGGGTTGGGGATGAACTGGCGTGCCGTCAGCTCGGGCCGGTCGAGGTAGCCGCGGGCCAGTCCGGCGCCGCCGATGCACAGTTCGCCGGGGACGCCGGGCGGGACGGGGCGGCCCTCGGGGTCGAGGATGTGCACCTCGGTGTTGGCGATGGGCCGGCCGATGGTGATGGTGTCGTCGACGATCCGGGTGCCCAGCGAGTAGATGGTGGTCTCGCTCGGCCCGTACATGTTCCACAGGTCGACGCCCTTGGCGCGCAGCCGTCGGGCCAGGTCGGGCGGGAGGGCCTCGCCGCAGATCAGTCCGCGCAGTCCGGGGCGGCCGGGCCAGCCCGCGTCGAGCAGCATCCGCCAGGTGGACGGGGTGGCCTGCATCATGGTCGCCCCGGTGGCGGCCATCTCCTCGGCGAGCAGCTTGCCGTCGGTGGCGACCTCGCGGGTGGCGAGGACCACGCGGGCGCCCTCCACCAAGGGCAGGAGGAGTTCGAGGGTGGCGATGTCGAAGGAGAGGGTGGTGACGGCGAGGAGGCTGTCGCCGGCGTCGATGCCCGGCCACTGCTTCATCGCCCAGAACAGGTTCCGCAGGGCGCGGTGCGGCAGTTGGACGCCCTTGGGGCGGCCGGTGGAGCCGGAGGTGTAGATGATGTACGCCAGGTCCTCGCCGTCGACCGGCTCGTGCGGCGGCTCGGCGGACTCGGCGGCGATCTCGTCGCGCTGCCCGTCCACGCTCACCACCGTCGCCGGGGACTTCGGCAGGCCGGGCACGACGGAGTCCTGGGTGACGAGGACGGGCAGCCCGGAGTCCTCGATCATGAACGCGACGCGGTCCTCGGGCAGTTTGGGGTCGATGGGCACATAGGCGCCGCCCGCCTTGAGCACGGCCAGTACCGCGACCACCATGTCGAGCGAGCGTTCCAGGCAGATCCCGACCGGCACGTCCCGGCCGACGCCGAGCGTCTTCAGACGCCGGGCCAGCCGGTTGGCACAGGAGTCGAGTTCGGCGTAAGTGAGGGTGTTGCCCTCGCAGTGGACGGCTTCCTTGTCGGGGCGCAGGGCGGCCTGTTCCTCGAACCGTTCGTGGGTGAGCAGGGTGTTGGGCCACTCGGTGCGGGTGTCCTCCCGCTCCCGGCGCTCGGCACGCCGCTCTTCCTCGGTCAGCAACGACACGTCCAGGACGCGCTGTCCGGGGTCGGCGAGGAGGTTGTCGAGCAGCGCCTTCAGGTGGCCGCCCATGCGGTCGACGGTCGCCGCGTCGAACAGCTCGGTGTTGTACTCGAACCAGCCGTCCAGCTCCTCGCCCCGTTCGAACACCTGGAGTTCCAGGTCGAAGCGGGCGGTGGAGCTGTCCACCTCCAGCAGCTCGAAGCGCAGTCCGGCGATGTCGAACTCGGGTACCGGGATGTTCTGGAAGACGAACGACACCTGGAAGACCGGGGAGCGGGACAGGTCGCGTTCCGGGGCCAGTTCCTCCACCAGCCGTTCGAAGGGCACGCTCTGGTGGGCGAAGGCGTCCAGGGCCGTACCGCGCACCCGGCCGAGGAGTTCGGTGAAGGTCGGGTTGCCGGAGACGTCGTTGCGCAGCGCGAGGGTGTTGACGAAGTAGCCGATGAGCGGCTCGATCTGGGACTGTCCGCGGTTGGCGACCGGCACGCCGACCACGATGTCCTCCTGCCTGCTGTACCGGTGCAGCAGGACGACGTAGGCGGCGAGCAGCGTCATGAACGGGGTGACCCCGGCGCGGCGGCTCAGTTCGCGCACGCCGTTCATCACCGGGGCGGGCAGGCGGAAGGGCCGCGAGCCACCGGCGGAGCCGAGCACGGCGGGCCGCGGCCGGTCGGTGGGCAGTTCCAGCACCGGCGGGGCGCCCGCCAGCGTCGTACGCCAGTGCTCCAGTTCGGCGGTGAAGGCGTCGCCCGCGAGCTTCTTGCGCTGCCAGGCCGCGTAGTCGGCGTACTGGACGGGCAGCGGGGGCAGTTGGGCAGGCTTGCCGGTCAAGTGGCCCTCGTAGAGGGCGATCAGCTCGCCGAAGAGCACGGAGGTGGACCACAGGTCGGCGACGATGTGGTGCATGGTGAGCAGCAGGACGTGCTCGTCGGGGGCCAGCCGCAGGAACCTCATGCGCATCAGCGGGCCGGTACCGAGGTCGAAGGGGCGGGCGAACTCCTGCCGCGCCAGCTCCTTGATGGTCTCCTCGCCCTCGGGTCCGCGCAGATGGCCGCACTCCTCGACGGTCAGCTCCAGTTCGCCGGTGTCGTGGACGACCTGTACGGGTTCGCCGTCGACCTCGTCGAAGGTGGTCCGCAGCGATTCGTGGCGCCGCACGATCTCCGCGAGGCTGCGTCGCCACAGCTCCACGTCGAGCGGACCGTGCACGCGTGCCGCGGCCGGGATGTTGTAGGCGGCGCCGCCCGGGTTGAGCTGCTCCAGGAACCACATGCGCTGCTGGGGGAACGACGCGGCGAAGCGCCGCTTTCCGGCGCCCTTGCGCCGCAGCCGCTGTGCCAGCAGCTCGCGCTTCTGTTCCGGCGTGAGGCCGGTCAGGTCGATGTCGGTCATGCGTCGTTCTCCTGCTCGTCGGTCTCGGCGGCGGACGCCGCGCCGGGTGGCTCGTGGTGGTCCCTGGGTGCGGGCGCCGGGGTCAGCCCATGCCGCCGTCGATCCGGAAGGTGGCGCCGGTGATGTACGCGGCGCGGTCGGACACCAGGAAGGAGACGAGGTCGGCGACCTCCTCCGGGCGCCCGAACCGGCCGAGCGCGATCCGCCTCGCGAACTCCTCCCGTGCCTGCTCGGGCAGGGCGAGCACGGGATCGGTGGCGATGAAGCCGGGCGCCACGACGTTCGCCCGGATGCCGTAGCGGCCCGCTTCGCGGGCGAGGGAGGTGGTGAAGCCGATGATCCCGGCCTTGGAGGCGGCGTAGTTGGTCTGACCGGCGTTGCCGTGCAGTCCGGCGACGGAGGACAGGGTGACGATCGCGCCGCGGCGGCGCCGGACCATGCCCTCGATCGCGGAACGGCACACGTGGTAGACGCCGTCGAGGTTGGTGCGCAGCACCTCGTGCCAGTCGTCGTCCTCCATCACGGTGAGCGGGGTGTCCCGCAGCACGGCGGCCGAGGCGACGACTGCGTCCAGCGGGCCGAGGGTCTGCTCGGCGTCCTCGACGAGCGCGTCCACGGCGTCCGGGTCGCGGACGTCAACGCGGCGGACGCAGGTGCGCCGGCCCAGCCCGGTGATCTCCTTGTCCAGCTCCCGTGCGGCATCGTCACTGGCGGCGTAGCACAGGGCGATGTCGTATCCGTCCTGTGCCAGTCGTACGGCGACGGCGCGGCCGATGCCTCGGGAGGCACCGGTGACCAGGGCGACCGGGGCACTCATGACGGGTCCCCCTCGGCGGCCAGGAGGGCCCGCAGTTGGGCCTCCACTTCGTCGTCGGACAGGTCGTCGAGCGATGCGGGGGCGTCGCGGTCGAGGACTTCGATGGTGTCCTCGGGGGCTGGGACGGCTGGTCCCGCTTCGAGCAGGGTGACGGTGTGCGCCACGGTCGGGCGCTCGAAGAACGCCCGCAGGTCCAGGTCGGCGCCGAGCAGGTCCTTGACGCGGGCGCCGATGCGGACGGCGGCCAGCGAGTGCCCGCCGAGGGCGAAGAAGTCGTCGTCGACGCCGACGCGATCGAGTCCCAGGATGTCGCACCAGACGGCGGCGACGGTCTCCTCCTGCTCGGTGCGCGGCGCGACGTAAGGGGTGTCCAGGTCGGGACGCGGGTGGACGCCTCCGGGCGGGGCGAACTGCTCCATCTCCCGGGCGACCAGCTCGGGGGTGAGCGACCTGGCCAGTGCGCGCAGCTCGGCGGGATCCCGGTGGCTGACCAGGAGGTGGCCGGGCAGGTCCGGGGCGGCGAGGAGCCGGGCGAAGGCGGCCTGGCCCTGCTGCTCGCTGATCCCCTCGCCGAGGACGCTCAGCACGCTGTCGGGTTCCGGTCCCGGCTCCACGACGGCCCGGAGGATCTGTTCGCGCAGGCCCTGCGGGTCGTTGATCCGCTTGATGGTGAACTCGATGATCTCGACCAGGAGGCGGCCCTGCGGATCGAGGATCTCGAAGTCGCACGTCATGGTCTCACCGGTGGCGTCGGTGCCCTCCTTGAGGCGGGCGTGGCAGTGCAGGGTCGGGGTGAGGCCGTGGTGGACACGCAGGGTGCGGTAGCTGAAGGGCAGGTAGTAGGTGTCGGTGGCGTAGACGCGGGCGGTGCCGCCGACGGCGTCGAGCAGCGCGGGGTGCAGCGCGTAGTCGTCGAGGTCGGCGGGGTACTCGGGGGCGAGCCGGAGCGTGGCGAACAGTTCCTTCGGGCCGGCCTCGATCCTGCTCATGCAGTCCCAGCGGGGGCCGAAGGAGAACTCGATCGGGCCGCCCTTCCGGAACCGGTCGAGCCGCAGCCCCTCGGTGATCTTCTCCTGAGTGTCCAGGACGTGGGTGACCCCGCAGCCGGCGCGCAGCGCGTCCAGGTCGCGCACCGGGGCGGACCCGGCATCGGCGAAGTCCACCGTCCCCAGGGCATGGTCGGTCCAGGCGCCGTTCTCGCCACGGCTGCGTACCGTGAACCGCCACCGGCCGTCGCTCTCCTCGACGGTGGTGAAGACCTCGCGGCTCTGTCCGTCGGGCACGACGACGGGGGTGAGGTACTGGACGTCGGCGATCTCGATCACCCGGCCCGCGGCCTGCTCGGCGACAGCGGCGCGGACGAGCTCCAGGTACGCCGTGCCGGGGACCAGTCCGTGGCCCATGATGCGGTGGTCGTCGACGATCCAGTGGTCGGCGGTGCTGAGGGTGGTGGCGTACGTCCGTGCGCGCGGCCCGGTGTGCACCAGGCGCTGCAGCAGGGGGTGCCCGGTGGGGGTGCCGCCGCTGCCGAACCGGCCGGCGAGGTCCGCGGCCATCCCGGTGCCGCGCCAGGTGTCCCAGCCGACGGCGGTGACCGGCACGTCGCTCACCTGGCGTTTCCACTGGGCGTAGGCGTCGAGGAAGGCGTTGGCGGCGGCGTAGTCGCTCTGTCCGGGCCCGCCGAGCACGGCGGTGACGGAGGAGCACAGCAGGAAGAAGTCCAGCCGGTCGTCCCGGCAGACGCGGTCCAGGACGAGGGTGCCCCGCGTCTTGGCGGCGAGGACGTCGTCGGCCTCGGCGCGGGTCTTGGTGAGGATCATGCCCTGCGAGGGCCGTCCGGCGGCGTGCACGACACCGTGCAGGGCGCCTGCCAGGTCCCGTACTCGCTGGGCTGCTTGGGCGGTCCGCGTCTCGTCGGTGACATCACCCCGCAGCAGGACGACCTCGGCACCCAGGTCCCTCAGGTGGCGCAGTCGGCGGATACGGGTGCTCACCGGGTCGTGTTCGTCGTGGTCGGCGAGCCAGGTGTCCCAGGTCTCCTCGGCGGGGAACTCCGAGCGGCCGAGCAGGCCCAGCACGGGCCGGTCGGCGCTGCGGGCGAGGTGCTCGGCGATCGCCAGGCCGAGTCCGCCCAGTCCGCCGGTGATCAGGTAGCCGCCGCCGTCGCGCACTCCGGTGCCGTCGGCGCCCTCGACGGTCACCGGGTCGAAGGTGCGGCGCCACCAGTGCCGTCCGCGCAGGGCGAGTTCGGGTTCGTCGGGGGGAGCGGCGCGCAGCGCGCCCAGCAGCGCGTCCGGGGCGGCGCCCGTGACATCCAGGGCGCGGCAGGTGATGCCGGGGATCTCCTGCGGGATCACGGTGCAGGGGCCGAGCACGGTGGCGTTCTCCGGGCGCAGTTCCTCGTCGCCGGTGACCGCGAACACGCCCCGGCACAGGACGTCCAGCGTCACGGGGGCGGCGGGGCGTACGTCGGCCAGGGCCTGGGCCAGCGTGATCAGGCTGTCGAAGCCGAATCGCCGGGCGTCGCGGTCGGCCGTGCTCCACAGGTGTACGAGGCGCAGGGACTCCGCGTCCACGACGGCCGGGGACCGCAGGAGCGCGGTCAGTGCGTCGCGGTCGGCGGGCTCCCCTGTCACGGGGACGACGCTCGCGCCCTCGGCGGTCAACCGGTCGTTCAGGGCCCGCCCGAGCGGCTGGTCCGCCCCGAGCAGTACCCAGACGGCAGGTGTCCCGCTGTCCTGCGGCACGGGCGTGTGGGGCAGGCGGACCCAGCCGGGGCTGGTGAACCACTCGGTGGCCTGCGCCGCCCGCCGGGGTGCCTTGGACTCCGGCTCGGGTTCCACCCAGTACCGCTGCCGCTGGAAGGCGTACCCGGGCAGGCGTACCGCGCGCCGCTGCCCGGCGCCGTGGAACGCCGCCCAGTCCACCTCGGCCCCCGCGCTCCAGAGAGTGCCGAGGTGGGACAGGAGGTAGGTGGTGTCGTCGGTACGGTCACCGGGGTGCGGGAGTGAGCCCGCGACCGTTCGTCCGGTCGTCCAAGAGGCGTGGCTGCGGGCGAAGTTGGCCAGGGTGTGTCCGGGGCCGACCTCCAAGGGCACCAGGGTGGGGTCGGCGAGGAGTACGTCGAGGTCGTCCCGGAAGCGGACGGGCAGGCGCAGGTGGGTGCCCCAGTACTCGGGGTCGGTGGCCTGTTCGTCGGTGATCCAGGTGCCGGTGACGTTGGAGAGGAAGGGGATGCGGGGGGCGTTCAGCGTGACCCTGCGGACTTCCTCCGTGAAGGGCGCGACGGCGTCGGTCATGTCGGGCGAGTGGAAGGCGTGGGAGGTGTGGAGCCTGCGGCAGGTGACGGAGGCCGCCCGCAGTCGCGTCTCCAACTCGTCGATGGCCTGCGCGCTGCCGGAAACGACGGTCAGCGCACTGGAGTTGACGGCGGCGACCGACAGCCCCTCCCCCAGCCATCCGGACACCTCGGTCTCGGGCAGGAAGACCGACAGCATGGCGCCTTCCGGCCTGGCCTGGACCAGCCGCCCACGGGCGGCCACCAGGCGCACCGCGTCGGGCAGCGAGAACACCCCGGCGACCGTGGCCGCGACGAACTCTCCGATGCTGTGCCCCGCCATGGCGCGCGGCGTCACACCCCAGGACATCCACAGCCGGGCGAGGGCGTACTCGACGGCGAACAGGGCCGCCTGCGCGAACTCGGTGCGGGTGAGCCGGTCAGGCGCGCCTTCGGCGGCGAACACCAGCTCCCGCAGATCCGGATACGGGGCGAACAGCTCGGCGCACCGGTCGAACTCCTCGGCGAACACCGGTTCCCGTTCGTACAGTTCACGGCCCATTCCCACGTACTGGGCGCCCTGGCCCGGGAACAGGAAGGCGACCGGCGCCCGTTCGGCCGCCGGTGCCGCCGGGGCGACGCCGCGCAGCGCCGTCACCGCGTCCTTGGTGCTGTGGCAGACCACAGCGGCGCGGTGCCCGAAGTGCTGCCGACGGCACGCCAAGGTGTGGGCGGCGTCGTCGAGGTCGGTGTCCGGGTGCCGTTCGAAGTGGTCGGCCAGGCGGTGGGCGTTGTCGGTGAGCGCCTGCGGTGTCTTCCCGGAGAGGGCGAGCAGCCGTATTGGGCGGCCGGATGACGTCCGGGTCTCCGCGGGTGCCTCCTCCAGCACCAGGTGCACGTTGGTGCCGCCGATCCCGAAGGAGCTGATGCCCGCACGGCGCGGTTCTTCCCCGCGCGGCCAGGGCCGCAGCTCGGTGTTGACGTAGAACGGGCCGGCGTCCAGCGCCAGTTCGGGGTTGGGGGCGGCGCAGTGCAGCGTCGGCGGTATGGCCCCGTGCTTCAGCGCCAGCACTGTCTTGATCAGACCGGTGACACCCGCCGCCGCGTCCAGATGGCCGACGTTGCTCTTCACCGAGCCGATCGCGCAGAAGCCTCGCTCGTCGGTGCCGTCCCGGAAGGCCCGGGTGAGGGCCGCGATCTCGATCGGGTCCCCGAGCGGCGTACCGGTGCCGTGGGTCTCGACGTAACCGATGCTCGCCGGGTCCACGTCGGCCAGCGCCAGCGCCTCGGCGATCACCTCGGCCTGGCCGTCGACGCTCGGAGCGGTGTAACCGGCCTTCAGGGACCCGTCGTTGTTGACGGCCCCGGCGAGGATGACGGCGTCGACCGGGTCGCCGCTCTCCCGGGCCTCGGCGAGCCGGCGCAGGACGACGACCCCGGCGCCGTTGCCGGGGACGGTTCCGGAGGCGTCGGCGGCGAAGGCGCGGCAGTGCCCGTCGGGCGAGAGGATGCCGCCGGGCTCGTACCGGTAGCCGCCGCGCAGGGGCGCCGACACCGCGACTCCGCCGGCGAGCGCGATGTCGCACTCCCCGTTGAGCAGGCTCTGGCAGGCCAGGTGGACGGCGGTCAGGGAGGTCGAGCAGGCCGTCTGGACGGTGATGCCGGGGCCCTTCAGTCCGAGCTTGTACGCCGTGCGGGTGGCCAGGAAGTCCTTGTCGCCGCCGAGCAGGACCTGGTACATGCCGGCCGCGTCCAGGACCTGTTGGTTGTTCATGAGGTTGAGCGCCAGGTACGAGTTGAAGCCCGCCCCGGCGAAGACGCCGATGCGCCCCTGGTAGCGGTGCGGGTCGATGCCCGCGGACTCCAGGGCGTGCCAGGCGCATTCGAGGAAGACCCGGTGCTGCGGGTCCATGATCTCCGCCTCGCGGGGGCTGTAGCCGAAGAAGCCCGCGTCGAACAGGTCGGAGTCGGCGAGGAACCCCTTGGCCCGGACGTAGTCGTCCCGCTTGAGCAGTGCGGGGTCCACCTCGGTCAACTCGTCGTCGGTGAAGGCGGTGATGCCCTCCCGCCCCTGCGTGAGGTGGGTCCAGAAGGTGTCGATGTCCGGGGAGCCCGGGAAGCGGCCCGCCATGCCGATGACGGCGACCCGCTCCAGGTCTCGGTCCTGGTCGTGCTGCGGCTCTGTCACGTGATCACCTGTCCTCGCGGGAGAGAGCCCGGCGTTCGGCGGCGCGGCGGCGCCGGCCGCGGGACTGACGGCGGTTCTCGGCGCGCTCACGGGCGCCGTCGACGGCCCCTGTGGTGCGGTCGCTGCCGAGGTATTCGGCGAGCGTGGCCACGGTGGGGTGCTGGAAGAGTTCGACCATGGTCAGCTCGTGGCCGAGACGGGCGGCGAGAAGCGTGCGGAACTCGGCCAGGAGCAGGGAGTGCCCGCCGAGGTCGAAGAAGTTGTCGTGGCTGCCCACGCGTTCCACGCCGAGCAGTTCCCGCCAGAGTTCGGCGAGGGCGTGCTCGCGCTCGCCGCGCGGGGCCACGAAACGGGCCCGGAGGTCGGGGCGGGCGCCCGAGGGCTCGGGGAGGGCCTTGCGGTCGGTCTTGCCGCTCGGGGTGAGCGGCAGCCGCTCCAGCGTGGTGAAGCTCGCCGGGACCATGTACTCCGGCAGGCGGAGCCGCAGGTGGGCGGCCAGGTCGGCGGCCTCCGGAGAGCTGTCCCCGGCGGGGGTGACGTAGGCGGCGAGGCGGGTGTCGCCGGGTGCGTGCTCGCGGGCGACCACCACGGCCTCGCGGACCTTCTCGTGCGTTGTCAGCACGGCTTCGATCTCGCCGAGTTCGATGCGCAGCCCGCGCAGTTTGATCTGGTGGTCCAGGCGGCCGAGGAACTCCAGTGCGCCGTCGGCCCGGTACCGGACCAAGTCGCCGGTGCGGTAGAGGCGTTCACCGGGGGCGAAGGGGTCGTCGATGAACCGTTCGGCGGTCAGGTCGGGGCGGCCCAGGTAGCCGCGGGCCAGGCCCCGGCCGCCGATGTGGAGTTCGCCGGGCACGCCGATCGGCACCGGGCGCAGGCGCCGGTCCAGGACGTAGAGGCGGGTGTTGGCGATGGGGCGGCCGATGGGCACCGGGCGCCGGTCGGTGTCGTCGGGGCGGCAGTGCCAGGACGTGACGTCGATGGCGGCCTCGGTGGGACCGTACAGGTTGTGGAGTTCGGCCCGCGAACGGGCGAGGAAGCGGTCGTGCAGGTCGCGGGTGAGTTCCTCGCCGCTGCAGATGACCCGGCGCAGGCTGGTGCACTTCTCCACCGGCTCGGTGAGGAAGACCTGGAGCATCGAGGGCACGAAGTGCACGGTGGTGACGGCCTCGTCCTCGATGGTCCGGGCCAGGTAGCCGCTGTCGCGGTGGCCGCCGGGCCGGGCGACGACGAGGGTGGCGCCGGTCATCAGCGGCCAGAAGAACTCCCACACCGACACGTCGAAGGAGAACGGCGTCTTCTGCAGCACCCGGTCGGAGGCGTCCAGGCGGTAGGTGTCCTGCATCCACAGCAGGCGGTTGCGCAGGGCGGCGTGGACGTTCATGACGCCCTTGGGGCGGCCGGTGGAACCGGAGGTGAAAATGACGTACGCCAGGTCCTCACCGTCCACGGTCACGCCCGGGTCGTGGTCGGGCTGTGCGGCCAGGTCGGCGGAGAGGGCGTCGACGTCGAGGACCGGGCAGTCGAGCGGGGGCAACCGGTCCTTGGCCGGGCCGTGGGTGAGGACCACCGGGGGCCGGGCGTCCTCGGCGATGGCGGCGAGTCGGGCCGGCGGAAGGTCGAGGTCGAGCGGCGTGTAGGCGCCGCCCGCCTTCAGCACCGCCAGCAGGCACACCACCAGCTCCACGGAGCGTTCCACGGCCACGCCGACGACGACGTTCGGACCGACCCCGTGCTCGCGCAGGAGGTGGGCGAGTCGGTTGGCGCGGCGGTTGAGCGTGTCGTAGCCGACGGACCGGCCGTCGTACTGGAGGGCCACCGCCTGCGGATGACGGCGGACCTGCTCCTCAAAGCACGCGTGGACCCAGCCTGCCGTCCCCCAGTCCCGCGCGGTGGCGTTCCACTCGGTGAGCACCAGGTGCCGTTCGGCGTCGTCGAGCAGGTCGAAGTCGTCGACCGGGGTGTCCGGTGCGGCGGCGGCCCGCTCGACCAGGCGGCGGAAGCGGTCGGCGATGCGTACGACGGTGGCCTCGTCGAACAGGTCCCGGTCGTACTCGAACCAGCCGGTGAGACCGCCGTCGGTGTCGAAGGCCTGGAGTTCCAGGTCGAAGCGCGCGCCCTGGCTGTTGACCGGGACCCTGGTGACCTGGGCGCCGCCGAGGGCGCGGGGCGGTACCGGTTCGCGGCCGTAGCTGAAGCTGACCTGGGCCAGCGGCGGGCGGCTGAGGTCGCGGGGCAGGTTCCGGCCCGCCACCACCAGCTCGAACGGCACCTCCTGGTGGGCGTAGGCGCCCAGGCAGGCGTCCCGGACCCGGGCGAGCACGGTGGTGAAGGTCGGGTTGCCGCCCACGTCGGTCCTGATCGCCAGGGTGTTGACGAAGTAGCCGATGAGCGGCTCCACTTCGGCGCGGTCGCGCTGGGCGACCGGCACGGCGACGACGAGGTCGTCCTGGCCGGTGTGCCGGTGCAGCAGGATCTGCAGGACGGCGAGCAGCGCCATGTACGGGGTGGCGCCGTGCCGGCCGGCCAGGGCGCCCAGCTCGCGCATGAGGGCCGGGGGCAGTTCGACGGGGACGAAGCTGCCGTTGAAGCCCTGGACGGCGGGGCGCGGCCGGTCGGTGGGCAGGTCCAGGGCGGACGGGGCGCCGTCGAGGTGGTCCAGCCAGTACGCCAGGTCCTTGTCCCAGGCCCCGTCCTCCAGTCGGCGGTGCTGCCATTCGGCGAAGTCTCCGTACTGGATCTCCAGTTCGGGCAGCGGGGAGGGGCGCCCGGCGGCGAACGCCTCGTACAGGTCGGTGAGTTCGGACAGGAAGACGGCCGTGGACCAGCGGTCGGAGATCAGATGGTGCATGGCGGTCGCGAGCACCCACTCCTCGTCGCCGGTGCGCAGCAGCCGTACCCGCAGGAGTGGTCCGGTGGCGATGTCGAGGGGTTCGGTGAGGGCCCGTTCGAGGTGGCGCCGCTGATCGGCGGCGGTGAAGGCGTCGCCGCGCAGGTCCGTCTCCTCGAAGTCGACGACCGGGTCGGGGTGCACGACCTGGACCGGGGTGCCGTTGTCGACGCGGAACGTGGTGCGCAGCGCCTCGTGCCTGCGGACGATCTCGGTGACGGCGGCCCGCAGGACCTCGGCGTCGAGCGGGCCGTCGACGCGGACGGCGCCGGGCACCAGGTAGCCGGGGTTGTGCGGGCGGAGCTGCTCCAGGAACCAGGTGCCGCGCTGCAGGACGGACAGCGGGAAGGTGTCCTCGGTGGCCTGGCGCCGGGCCATCAGTTCGGCGAACCGGGCCCGCTGCTCCGGGGTGAGGGCGGCGAGCCGCGCGTCGAGGTCGTCGGTCACGGTCGGTCCTCTCCGGACGGACTCTCCTCACCGAGCTGCGCCAGTACGTCGGCGGCGGCGCGGTCCTCGGCCCGCCGTCGGCGGCGGATCGGGGAAGGCCGCACACCCGGAGTCTCCTCGGCGGGCCCGCCGTCCTCACCGGACGTCAGCCGTTCGAGTACGGTCCGCGCGACCGAGCGGATGGTGGCGCCGCCCAGGAAGTCGGTGATCTGGAGCGTCACATTGAGCTGGTTCTGGAGGTCGTTGCGGAGTTCCACGGCCATCAGGGAGTCCAGGCCGAGCCCGGTGAGGGGCTCGTCCAGACCGGTGGAGGCGGATGCGGAGCCGAGTACGTGCTGGACCGCGTGCAGGAACCGGTCGGTGAGCGTGGGCAGCCGCTCGGCCTCGGGCAGACCGAGCAGTTCCTCGGCCGTGGGGACGGGGCTGTTGCGGCGCCTGCCGCGGCGCCGGGCGGGGGCCGCCGTGGCCGCCTCCTGCCGGGGTTCCTCCGCCCCGGCGACGGCGGGGGTCTCGGTGCGGTGCCAGGGGCGGGGCGGTTCCCAGCAGTCGGTGGGGTCGAAGGGGTAGGTCGGCAGTGCGGTCCTGGCCCGGGTGTAGTCGCGGTCGAATCCGGCCCAGTCGACCGTGGCGCCGCGCGCGTACAGCGCGGCGACCGTGGGGAGCAGCACCTCCCAGTCGTCGGTCCTGGGGCGCAGGCTGGGCAGCAGGAGGTCGTCGTGGTCGGGCGGCAGGGCGTCGCTGACCAGTCCGAGCAGGGTGGGCGCGGGGCCGACCTCCAGGAAGGCCCGGTATCCCAGGTCGTGCAGGGTGCGTACGCCGTCTGCGAAACGGACGGTCCGCCGGACGTGCCGGCACCAGTGCTCGGCGTCGGGCGCCTGGTCCCAGGGCCACAGTTCGCCGGTGACGTTGGAGACCAGCGGGATGGCCGGGGCCTTGAAGGTGATGCGCCGGGCGGCCTTGCGCAGGGGGTCGAGGACCGGGTCCATGAGCGGGGAGTGGCCCGCGGAGGCGATGTGCAGGGACTTGGTGGTGATGCCGCGGGCGGTGAACTCGGCGCAGATCTCCTCGACCAGGTCCCGCTCCCCGGAAATGGTGGTGTTCGCGGGGCCGTTGACAGCGGCGACGGAGATGCGGTCGAGGTCGTCGGCGATCCGCTCCGCGACCTCGGCCTCGGGCGCGAACACCGCCGCCATGGTGCCGGGCTTGCAGAACTGCTCGATGATGCGGGCCCGTTCGACGGTGAACGCCAGTCCGTCCTCCAGCGACATGGCGCCCGCCACGCAGGCGGCCACGCACTCACCGAAGCTGTGCCCGAGGACAGCGGCGGGTTCCACGCCCCAGGACCGCCACAGCTGGGCCATCGCGTACTCGACGGCGAACGTGGCGGGTTGGGCGTAGGCCGTGTCGTTGATCTGCTTGTCCGCCGGGTCGGCCGGGAACAGCACGGACAGCAACGGCCGTTGCAGCAGCGGGCGGAGGATCTCGTCACAGGTGTCGAGCGTCCGCCGGAAGGTGGGCTGGGTCTCGTAGAGGCGGGCCGTCATGCCGGGGCGCTGGGCGCCCTGGCCGGTGAAGAGGAAGGCGACGTCGGTGTCCTCGGCCTCGTCCTGCACCAGGCCCGGGTCGCGGTCGCCGCGCAGGAAGGCGTCGAGCCGTCCGGCGACCTCCTCGCGGCTCGCGCCGACCGCGGCGAGCCGGTGCCGGAAGTGCGCGCGGCCGGTGCCCGCGGAGTGGCACAGGTCGGCGAGCGGGGTGTCGTCCGGTGCGCGGAGCCGGTCACGGTGGCGGCGGGCCAGCTCCTCCAGGGCGGTCTCGGTGCGGGCGGACAGCGGCAGGACCGAGGCGGGGCGGCGCTCGTCGGGAACGGTCGCGGGAGCCGGGTCGGCCTGCTGGAGGATCAGATGGGCGTTGGTGCCGCTGAGGCCGAAGCTGCTCACGGCCGCGAGGCGCCGTCCGCCCTCCGGCTCGGGCCAGGGGGTGACCCGTGTGGGCACGGTGAACGTCGTTCCCTCGAAGGAGATGTTCGCGTTCAGGCGGGTGAAGTGCAGGTTGGGCGGGATCTCGCCATGAGCCAGGCAGAGCGCGGCCTTGATCAGTCCGGCGGCGCCCGCGGCGGCCTCCAGGTGACCGAAGTTGGTCTTCACGGCGCCGAGGTACACCGGGCTGCCGGTGGGCCGTCCGTACACATCGGCCAGCGACTCGGCCTCGATCGGGTCGCCGAGCCGGGTGCCGGTGCCGTGTGTCTCGATGAGGCCGACCTGGTGCGGTTCGACGCCACTGGTGGCGAGGGCGGCCCGGTACACCTCGCGCTGGGCGGCGCCGTTGGGCGCGGTGATACCGGAGCTGCGGCCGTCCTGGTTGACCGCTCCCCCGCGGACCAGCGCCAGCACCCGGTCGCCGTCGCGCACGGCGTCGGAGAGCCGCTTGAGGACGACGATCCCGCACCCCTCGCCGCGCACATAGCCGTCCGCGTCGTCGGAGAAGGACTTCGCCCGGCCCTGCCGGGACACCGACCCGAACTGCGACTGGGAGATCAGCAGCACCGGGGAGAGCACCACGTTGACGCCCCCGGCCAGCGCCGCGTCGCACTCCCCGGCGCGCAGGCTCTGGCACGCCTGGTGCACCGCGACCAGCGAGGACGAACAGGCGGTGTCCACGGCGACGTTGGGGCCGCGCAGGTCCAGGAGGTAGGCGATCCGGCCGGGGATGAAGCTGAGGGCGGCACCGGAACTGGTGTAGGCGGTGACATCCTCGGGGCCCCGGATCCGGGCGGTGACGTGGTCGGAGCTGGCCACGCCCATGAACACGCCGGTACGGCTGCCGGCCAGCCCGGTCGGCGCCTGCCCCGCGTTCTCCAGTGCCTCCCAGGCCACCTCCAGCGTCAGCCGCTGATGCGGGTCCATGGCGAGGGCCTCGCGGCGCGAGATGCCGAAGAAGTCGTGGTCGAACCGGTCGATGCGGTCCAGGAACCCGCCGCTGCGGGTGTTGATGACCCCCGGCTTGCCCTGCTCCTCGTCGTAGAAGGCCGCGTTGTCCCAGCGTTCGGCCGGGATGTCCCGGATGGCGTCGACCCCGTTGACCAGCAGCTGCCAGTAGGTCTCGGTGTCGGTGACACCGCCGGGGAAGCGGCAGCCGACGCCGACGACGGCGATCGGCTCGCTGCGGGCGCGCTCGTACTCCTCGATGCGGCGCTGGAGCCGCTCCATGGTCAGATAGGCCCGCTTGAGGGTGTCGGCCGAAGTGCCGCCCTGTCCCGGTCCGGTCATCGCTGACCCCCTTCGTCGATCTGGTTCGTCTTGGCCAGCAGCAGGGCTTCGAGCTCGGCGGCCGACATGGTGTCGAGGTCCGGCAGACCGTCGTCCTCGACGACGGGTTCCGGCACTTCGGGGGCGGGCGCGGCGGTCGGCTCCAGCTCGATCTCCATGCGTTCGGCGAGATAGGGCACGAGCTTGTCGATGGCCGGGAACCGCCAGGTGACGGTGGTGGGCAGGGACACCCCGAGCGAGGTCTCCAGGCCCGTGCGCAGCTCCAGGGCGAGCAGCGAGTCGAAGCCCATGGCGGTGAAGGGGGCGCTGGTGTCGACCGTGCCGGGTTCGGCGCCCACCACCCGGGCGGCCAGGGTGCGGCAGTGCTCGGTCAGCACCGCCCGGCGCCGGCGCCCGGGTTCGACGGCGAGCATTCGGCGCCGTACGTCGTCCTGCCCCCGTGGCGCCGCCTCGGCGCCGCCGGATTCCTGGACCAGGGTCCCCAGCAGGCCACCGCCGAGGTGGCCGCGGAGCTTGTCGCGGTCCACCGGCAGGACGCACAGCTGGGTCGCCGTGCCGCGCAGCAGCAGGTCGAGGGTGGCGATGCCGTCCGCGGGGCGGATGCTCTGCACACCGCGCGCGGCCAGTGCGGCGCCGCGCTCCGGGTGGGCCGCGAGTCCGATCTCGGCCCACGGGCCCCAGTCGATGCTCAGCGCGGGCAGCCCCAGGGACCTGCGGTGGTGGGCGAGGGCGTCGACGAAGGCGCTGGCGGCGGCGTAGTTGCCCTGGCCGGGCGAGCCGAGCACGGCCGCGGCGGAGGAGTACAGGACGAAGAAGTCCAGGTCGCGTCCGGCGGTGGCGCGGTGCAGATGCCAGGCCGCGACGGACTTGGGCGCGGCGACGGCCCGGAACCGGTCCCGGTCGAGCCCGGTGAGCAGCCCGTCGTCGAGGACACCGGCCGCGTGGACGACCCCGGCGAGCGGCGGCATCGTGGCGTCGATACGGTCCAGTACGGCGGCCACCTCCTCGGCTCGGGAGAGGTCGGCCCGCACGGTGTGCACCCGCGCCGACTCCCGCAGGGCGGCCACGGCGCGCTCGGCCTCGGGCGACGGGGCGCTGCGTCCGGCCAGCACCAGGTGGCGGGCGCCCTGGGCCACCAGATAGCGGGCGGTCTCCATACCGAGGGCGCCCAGACCACCGGTGATCAGGTAGCTCGCGTCGGGCCGGACGGGCGCCGAGTCCGGTGCCCGGGAGATGAGTTGGCGCTCCTCGGGCCGCAGCACCAGTTTGCCGGTGTGCTGGGCCCTGGCCATGGTGGCGAACGCGGCCGGGGCCTCTCCGTACGAGTGGACCGTCACCGGAAGTGCGCTGAACTCCCCGCGCTCGAAGCCCTCTTGGACCTCGGTCAGCAACTCGGCGATCAGACCGTGCTGTTCGCGGATGCTGTGCTCCAGGTCGACGGCGAAGAAGGACCGGTTGTCCTTGAACAGGTCCAGCCCGATGGGGCTGCCGCCGTGGATGTCCCGCTTGCCGATCTCCACGAACCGGCCGCCGGGAGCGAGCAGTTCCATGCTGCGCACCAGGGCCTCGCCCGTGGTCGAGTTGAGGACCACGTCCACACCGCGTCCGCCGGTGACCCGCATGACCTCGTCGGCGAAGTCCAGCGAGCGGGAGTCCATCACGTGCTCCACGCCGAGCGAGCGCAGCAGTTGCCGCTTCTCCTCGCTGCCCGCGGTGGCGAACACCTCGGCACCCCGGCGCCGGGCGACCTGGAGGGCGGCGAGACCGACACCGCCGGTCGCGGAGTGGATCAGCAGCTTCTCGCCCTCGCGGAGCCGGGCCAGGCGCTCCAGACCGTGCGCGGCGGTGAGGAAGGCGATGGGCACGGCGGCGCCCTGGTCGAAGGTCAGCCCGCGCGGCAGCGGGGCGACCAGCGCGCCGCTGACGGTGACGTAGGCGGCCAGGGCGTTCCCGCCGACGGCCAGCACCTGATCCCCGACCCGGACGTGGGTGACGCCTTCACCGACGGCGCTGATCCGGCCCGCGCACTCGGCGCCCAGCGGCACCCGTCCCTCGGCTCCCGGGTAGGTGTTCATGGCCTTGAGCACGTCGCTGAAGTTCAGCCCGGCGGCGGCCACTTCGATCTCCACCTCGCCGGGTCCCGGCTCGCCGCGGTGCCACTGGGTGCAGCGCAGACTCGACAGCATGCCCGGACGCGCGGCGAGGATCCGGTGGTTGCCGTCGCGGTCGGGGTCGAAGGGCCACCGGGGTGCCCGCGTCTCGGCCCCGCTGTCCGTCCAGGGCCGCAGGGCCGGGGTGCGGCGGGTTCCGGCGCGCAGGGCGACCTGGTCGTCGTCGCCGGCGCGCAGCAGTTCGTCCACGACCCGCTCGGCCTCGTCGTCCCCGCCGTCCGGGTCGAGGTCGACGATGAGCGCGCGCAGTTCGCCGTGCTCCAGCGTGATGACCCGGGCCAGGCCCCACAGCGGCGCCTGGGCGACCGCGGTCCGCTGCTCGTCGGCGGCCTGCTGGGCGCCGCGCGTGAGCAGGGTCAGGCGGGGCGCGGCCTCCCGCTCGGCGAGGAGCCGCACGAGGTCGAGTACGGGCAGGCAGGCGGCGTCCTGGGCGGCGAGGAGCTGCTCGGGCGTGGCGTCCTCGGCGAGGACGAGGTCCAGGGCGCGGGCGTCGAGGATCCCGTCGAGGCCGTTCGGGAGTTCGGCGCGCAGGGCGCCAAGGGCGTCCTCGCGGACCGTCACACAGATACCCCCGCGTGCGGTGAGTGCCGCCGCGACGCCGCCGCCGACCCCGTCCCGGTCGGCGAGCACCAGCCAGCGCCCCGGGGACCGGTCCCCGACGGCTTCGGCCTCGGTCTCCTCCCACGCGACGCGGTACACGTCCCGCCCGGCCGGCTCGGTGGCGCCACTCCCCTGCACGCGGCGCAGCGCGACGCCGGTCAGTTCCCCGACCACGGCACCGGAGTCGTCGTAGAGCACGACCTCGGCGCCCGTGATCTCCTCGGCGTCCGCGTCCGGCGCGCTGACCGAGGCGTGGGCCCAGCGCGGGAACGCCCGCTCGGCGAAGAGGGTGAACGCCCCCACCCGCACCGGCAGATACGTGGCCTCCCCCAGGGAGTCGCCGAGGGCGGCGCCCAGGGTCTGCAGGGCGCTGTCCAGAACGGCGGGATGGATCAGGTGGGCAGCAGAGTCATCGGTCAGCTCCGCCCGGTCGCGCAACCGGGCGAGCGCCTCCCCCGCCCCGCGCCACAGCTCGGCGGCACCCTGGAACGCCGGACCGTAGGACAGTCCCGCCCGCCGCATCGCGGCGTAGTGGTCGCCCGCGTCGACGGCGTCGGCGCACCGCGCCCGCGCCTCGGGCAGCGGACCGGCGGCGGGACGCCCCGCCCCACGGCGGCAGGAACCCCGCGCCGCCTCCACCCAGTCGTCGTCCAGTTCCGCCCGCGTGAACAGGCGCAGCGAGCCGGTCCCGGGCAGCAGGACCAGTTGCACGGTGTCGCCGTCGCAGCGCTCGGGCAGTGCCGTCAGCCGGGTCAGGTGCAGGTCGGTGACGGTGGCGTTCGGTCCGAACCGGGTGCGGGCCGCGGCGAGCGCCGCGTCCAGGACCAGGGCGGCGGGGAGCACCGCTGCCCCGGCGACCTTGTGGTCCGCCAGGTACCGGAAGCCCTCCAGGTCCACGGGCGCGGACCAGTGGTCGGCGTGCGGGGCGAGAGCCGAGCGCACCGGGGAGCGCAGGACGGGGTGGCCGTCCCCGGCCGGGCGGCGTACGGCCCTGTCGTCGCCGAACCAGCACCGGGTGCGCTGCCACGGGTACGTCGGCAGCGGTGTCACGGGGCCGGGTGTGCCGTACAGCCGCCGCCAGTCCACCGGGAAGCCGGAGCTGTACAAGCGCCCGAGGCCGGTCAGCAAGGCGGGGCGGCCCGGTTCGTCGCGGCGCAGCGAGGGCACGGCGACGGTGTCGTCGTACGAGTCGTACGAGCCGCTGGAGTCGCTGGAGTCTCCGGAGGTGAGGCGTTCCGTCAGGGCGTCGATGAGCATCGGGTGCGGGGAGAGCTCGATGAACGTGTTGTGCCCGGACTCGGCGAGCGCGGTGATCACCTGGTCGAAGAGGACGGGGCGGGTGAGGTTCGAGGCCCAGTACTCGGCGTCCAGGGACTCACCGGCCACCGGCTCTCCGGTGACCGTGGAGTGCATGGGTACGGCGGCGGCGCGCGGGGTCAGTCCGGACAGCAGCCGCCACAACTCGCTCGCGACGGGTTCCATCAGCGGGCAGTGCGAGGCGAAGTCGACGGACTCCAGGAGGCGGCAGTACACGCCCTCCCCCTCCAGGGTGCGGGCCAGCTCCGTCAGGGCGGCGGCCTCGCCGGACAGGACGGTGGCGTGGGGGCTGTTGGCCGCCGCCACCCACACCTGGCCCGGCCTGCGCTCGGCGAGCATGCGGCGCGCGTCGTCGGAGGGCAGTCCCACGACGGCCATACGGCCCCGGCCCGCGGCCGAGTGCAGCACGGTGCCCCGGTGCAGCGCGACGAGGAGGGCGTCCTCCAGGGACAGCGCGCCCGATATGTGGGCGGCGCTGATCTCGCCGACGCTGTGCCCGACCACCGCTGCGGGTTCCACGCCCCAGGACCGCCACAGCGCGGCCAGCGCGATCTGGACGGCGACGAGGGCGGGCTGTCCGACGGCGGTGTCCGCCAGCCGGGAGTGATCCTGGTCGGCGGTGAGCTGTTCCAGCAGGGAGAAGTCGGTGTGGCGGCGCAGCAGCGCGTCGGCGCGTTCGACGGCGGCCCGGAAGACGGGCTCCTCCGCGAGCAGGTCGGTGGCCACGGGCCACCAGCGCGGACCCTGTCCGGCGCAGACGAACACGGGCTTGGGGCGGCGTCCGACGCGCCGGACGCCCGCCGTGAGGCCGGGGGCCTGCTCGCCGCGGATGAACGCGGCCAGGGCGGCGCGGAGTTCGTCCAGGGTGGTGCCGGTGCAGGTCAGCCTGTGCTCGTGATGGGTGCGGCGCAGCGCCGCCGCCGCGGCGAGGGCCCCGGGGGCGAGATCGGTGTCGGCGAGGTGGGCCTCGTAGCGGGCGGCGAGGTCGCGCAGCGCCTGTTCGGTGCGGGCCGAGACGGGCAGCAGCACCGCTCCCTCGGGCACGGGCCGGGGGTCGGCCGGCGGGGCGGCCTCCAGTACCACGTGGGCGTTGGTGCCGCCGAACCCGAAGGAGCTGACGCCCGCCACCGCGGGGGCGTCGTCGTCGGGCCAGGGCCGCAGGGTGTCCGCGACCCGCAACGGCAGCTTGTCGAAGGGGATGTGCGGGTTGGGCGACCGGTAGTGGACGGTGGGCGGTACGGCCCGGTGGTGCAGTACGAGGGCGGTCTTGATCAGTCCGCCGATCCCGGCCGCCGACTCCATGTGCCCGAGGTTGGACTTCACCGAGCCGATCAGGCACGGCCGCCCTGGGTCCCGCCCCTCGCCGAGCACGGCGCCGAGCGCCTTGGCCTCGATCGGGTCGCCGAGGCTGGTGCCGGTGCCGTGCGCCTCGACGTAGCGCACGTCCGCCGGACTCACCCCGGCCCGTGCGTACGCGTCCCGCAACACCGCCTCCTGTGCCTGCGGGTTCGGCGCCATCAAACCGTTGCTGGCCCCGTCGGAGTTGACCGCGCCGCCGCGGATCACCGCGTAGACCCGGTCGCCGTCCGCCAACGCCCGGCTGAGCGGCTTGAGTACGACGATCCCGGCGCCCTCGGAACGGACGTAGCCGTCGGCGGCGGCGTCGAAGGGCTTGCAGCGGCCGTCGGCGGACATCGCGCCCGCCTTGCTGAAGTTGATGGCCTGCGCCGGGGACAGCACCAGGTTCACCCCGCCGGCGAGCGCCAGCTCGCAGTCCCCTCGCTCCAGGCTCGCGGCGGCCTGGAGGACGGCAACGAGAGAGCTGGAGCAGGCGGTGTCCACGGCGATGCTGGGGCCGCGCAGGTCGAGCAGGTAGGACAGGCGGTTCGCGGCGATGCTGAGCGCGCTGCCGGTGCCGGTCCAGGCGTCGATGGCGTCCAGGTCGCGCAGTTGGCGCATGGCGTAGTCGAAGGTGGAGATCCCGACGAAGACCCCGGCGCGTGCCCCGGCCAGCCGGTCGGCTGGCAGTCCCGCGTCCTCCAGCGCCTCGTGGGCGACCTCGGCGAGCAGCCGCTGCTGCGGGTCCATGCGTACGGCTTCCTGGCGGGCGATGCCGAAGAAGCCCGGGTCGAACCGGTCGACGCCGTCGAGGAATCCGCCCCAGCGGCTGTTGGTGCGGCCGGGTGTCCTCGGGTCGTCGGAGGTGAAGTCGTCGGCGTTCCAGCGGTCGGCGGGGACCTCGGTGATCGCGTCGCGTCCTTCGCGGAGCAACTGCCAGAAGTCGTCGGGGTTGTCGGCGCCGCCCGGGAAGCGGCAGCCGATGCCGACGACGGCGATGGGGTCGGCCTCGGCGGGCGTCACCGGTGCGGGTGTGGCGGCCTCTTGGAGGGGGGTCACCGACGCACGACGTGCGGGCTGCTGGACGGGCGTCCCCGGCACAGGAGTTGCGGCCCGCCGGACGGGTGTCCCCGGCGCGGAGGCGGCCCCCGGCTCCCCACCCGCCAGATGCGCGGCGAGCCTCTCCACGGTGGGGTGTTCCCACACCACCGTCGCCTCCACCGGCCGCCCCAGGCGCCGTTCGAGGTCTCCGGCCAGGGTGACCATCTGCACCGACTGCAGGCCGTACGCGGCGAGCGGCAGCGTCGGGTCGACGGCTTCCGGTCGGCTGCCGGTCGCCTCCGCCAGAGCCTCCCTCAGCCACCGCTCGATCTCGGGGGCACTCGCGGTCGAGAACTCCTGCCCGCCGGTGGGCAGGGCCCCGTCCCGGTCCTGCCGCCATGCGGCGATCTCCCTCAGCTCGCCGCGCAGGAAGGCGTCGAGGCAGGCGCCGCGCTGGAGTTTGCCGCTGGTGGTCTTCGGCACGGTGCCCGCCCGTACGAGGGTGACGGCGTAGGCCTGGAGGCCGTGTTCGCGGGCGAGTTCCTCGCGGATCGCGGCGATGATCCGCCGGTGTTCGGCGGGGTCCTTGCTGCCGCGGTACTCCTGGACGACGATCAGCCGTTCCTCGCCGTCGAGGTCGCGGGAGCCGGCCACTCCGCAGCCCTGCCGCAGTCCGCGGTCCACCGACTCCACGGTGCGTTCGATGTCCTGCGGGTAGTGGTTGCGGCCCGCGATGATGATCACGTCCTTGGCCCGGCCGGTGACGTAGATCTCCGGGCCGTCGGTGAAGCCGACGTCGCCGGTGCGCAGGAAGGGGCCCTCGCCGGTGCCGGCCAGACGGGCGCGGAAGATGTCCTCGGTCTCCTCGGTGCGGCGCCAGTAGCCGTGGGCGACGCTGGGACCGGCCACCCAGATCTCACCGACCCGTCCCTCGGGCAGTGCGGTGCGGGTGCGGGGGTCCACGATGACGACCCGCTGGTCGGCGACGGAGGTGCCGCAGCCGACGACCGTGCGGGCCGGTCCGTCCGGCGCGGCGATCTCGGCGCGGCCTGCCTCCAGGGCGTCCGGGGTCAGGTCCCGCCACAGGGCGTCGGCGCGCACATCGCCGGTGGAGACCATCAGGGTGCCCTCCGCAAGCCCGTAGGAGGGCAGGTGGGCGGTGGGGCGGAAGCCGCAGTCGGCGAAGGCGGCGGAGAAGCGCTCCATGGTCTCCCGGCGCACCGGTTCGGCGCCGTTGGCCGCCGCCCGCCAGCGGCTCAGGTCCAGCGTGCCGCGCTCCTGCTCGGTCACCTTGGCGACGGCGAGGTCGTAGGCGAAGTTGGGCGCGGCGCTCGCGGTGGCGCCGGTGTCGGAGATGGCCTTCAGCCAGCGGTAGGGGCGCTTGAGGAAGGAGTACGGGGCCATGAAGGTGACCGGGAAGCCCGCGTAGGCGGGGGTCAGCAGGCTGAAGATCAGGCCCATGTCGTGGAAGGGCGGCAGCCAGCTGACGACGTGCTGGCCGGTGGCGTCGTGGTCGAAGAGCCGGTCGAAGAGGGCGTCGATGTTGTGCAGCAGATTGCCGTGGCCGACCATCACGCCCTTGGGGCGGCTGGTGGAGCCGGAGGTGTACTGCAGGAAGGCGATGTCCTCGCGGCGGGTGCCCGGGTGCCGCCATCCGCCGGCGGCGCCGGTGTCCACCTCGTCGACGGCGAGCCAGGCGATGTTCCGCAGTGCCGGGGCGTGTTCGGCGAAGGTGTCGGCGAGGGCGACGGTCTTCGCGGGGGCGAGGATCACGACCGGCTCGGCGTCCTCGATGACGGCAAGAAGGCGCGGCAGGGTCCGTTTGAGGAAGGCGGGGTCCGGCGGGTAGGCGGGAACCGCGATGACGCCGGCGTAGAGGCAGGCGAAGAACGAGACCATGTAGTCCAGGCCCGACGGGCAGAGGATCAGGGCCCGTTCGCCCGCGCCCCACCGCTCGCGGAGCGTCGCGGCGATGGCGCGTGCCCGCAGGTCGACCTCGGCGTCGGTGAGGGTGTGCGGCTCGCCCTCGCCGTCCACGAGGAAGCGGAAGGTCCGGTGCCGCGGATGCTCCGCGAAGGTCAGCCGGAAATGGTCGACAAGGGATTCGGAATCACGGCCCGGCATCGGACGTTCCTCTCACGTTGGGCAGCTCGAAAAGCCGTCGCGGGACGCCGCGGGAATCCGTCATGCGCACGGAGTTTCCCGGACCTCATGGGTCCGGGCGCGGCAGGTCGGCGGTCAACGAATGAAAAGGCGCCGGGGCAGTAACTAATTTCGTGATGAATTTCCCCGTTCGGCAGTCAGCATCCAGGAGCCCGCGCGACGCGTCAAGCAACGCCCGCAGCACCGGAAGCCGGACGGAATTCGGCGGTGTTCAACTGACCGGATCGGACAGTTGAACACCCCGGTGCGGGATTGTGTGAGTACCCCTGGACTCAAGCGCCGGTGGAGTGCAGCATGAATGGAATTTCCCCGTACCGAACGTGACCGAAGCCGTGCTCCGACGACCGAAGGGAATCCGAATATGCAGGCGGCCGTGCGTGGACGCACCGCGCCCCGCCTGGGTGCCGGGACGGGATCCCGGGACCCAGGCGGGGCGCGAGGGGGTGATCTATAGGTTCCCTTGAGGAGCGCTCAGGCGCCGGAGGAGAGCTGACGCACGTTCCGCTCCTCCGTCCCGCCCTCGGCGGCCGTTCCCCTGCACTCGATGTCGATGGCGAACTCCAGCCACCGCGAGGCGCACACCCGGGCCATCTGCGCCACGTCCGCGGCGCGGTGGGCGGGGATGCCGGCGATGAGGTCCTGGCGCTGCTCCGTGGTGAGCAGGTGGGCGCGCAGCAGTTGGAGCAGGGTGCGGCCGATCTCGGACATCCTGAGCGAGGGGTCGCGGCGCATGCTGGACAGCACGCCCTCCCACACCGGCTGCGGAGCGGCCGGTTCGGCGGCCTCCGGCCGGTCCGCGGGCAGCTCCTCGCGGGCGGGTGCGCCCAGGGCGGGCGAATGCAGCGCGGTGGGACGGAACTTGGGTGCCACCGGGTCCTCTCCCAGCCGGATACGGCGTCTTACGTCGCGTGCGGTGGCCACCGCGATGCCCGCTCTGCTGGCGATCTCACGCAGGGAGGCGTCCGGGAACTCCGCGATGACCCTGCTGGCGGCGAGCCGTCCGGCGGTCGCGTCAACAGGGCGTTTCCGGCCGTCCCTGCCGATGCGCAGGGTGAGTTGAGGGGTGTCCTGGGCGTTGGCGCGCAGGGATCCCACCGCGCCGGGCGACAGCCCGGTCACGGCGGCGATGCGCCGGTCGGACCAGGCGGGGTGGCTGCGCATGATGCGTACGGCGGCCGCCGTGCGGTCCTGCCGGGACAGCGGCATCCCGTGCTCGGCGTTGAGCTTCACGGCGAGGACGAAGGCGTCCTCGACACTGCCCTCGACGAACCGGGCCTCGATGAGGCGGTCGCCGCGCAGCTCGGCCGCGCGCAGCCGGTGCATGCCGTCCACGACGCGCATGGTGGGCCGGTGGACGACGATGGGCGGCAGCGCGGCCCCAGACTCGGCCAGCGACCTGGCGTGTTCCTCGATCTCTCCCGCGAGCCGAGGAGAGTCGGCCGCCGCCAACGAGTCGACGGGGATCCACTGGGTGGGTTGAGTGAGGTGATTCTCGTCGATGGGCGACTTCGGCTTGCCGTCCGGCCGTGAGTCGGACACGCGGCGCTCCCTCCATAGCTCTGCACTGGACGGGGTACGTGTGGTGCGTCCCGCCGGAACTCCGGCGGGTTCCGGGGCGCATGGGGGGTCCAACAGAATTTGACGGCCTAATATCGGTCGCTCCGGAGGTGGGTGTCAAGGCTCACAGCGGAGGTAAAGAATTCGGTATCTACGCGCGTCCAACTCACTGAGCACTCTCAAGCACCCGACGTCCCACCGAGGTTGCCGAGACATCACCCACAAGTGGCCGAATAATTGCGGTCGGTTCACCCGCACGCCCCTCTTCCCGGGCCGCGGCGTGGACATGCGAGCGACCCTTGACTGCACGGAACCCATTCCTGGAATGTGGGGTCAGCACACGTCCAGCATTTTGAGCCCTTGAACGACATGGCGCGTGCACGGAGGATTCCGCGTACGTACCCCGGTTCGTAACCCCCGGTAACTTTGCGGCCCTTTCCGTCTGGAGCGAGGACGAGCATGCGTATCGAGGCCGATCCCGAGGTCTGTATCGGCTCGGGCATGTGTGCGCTGACCGCACCCGATCTGTTCGACCAGTCCGAAGCCGACGGCACCGTGGTGGTGCTCAGTCCCGAACCGCCGGCCGCCCGCGTCACCGCGGTCCGGGGCGCCGTGGGCCGCTGCCCGTCCCGCGCCCTGAGCCTGCGCGAGAACTGACCGCCACGCGCCCGGACCACCCCCGCCGAAGGAGCAACCCGCCGTGAACAACCCGTGGTTCGGCCGCTGGACGCCCCGAGAGCAAGCCTCATTCCGGCTGTTCTGCCTCCCTTACGCGGGCGGCGCGGCCGCGGCGTACCGCGAGTGGCACGCGCTCGCGCCCCCGCACATCCAGGTCTGCCCGCTGGAACTGCCCGGCCGGGGCAGCCGCTTCAGCGAGCCGCCGGTCAGCAGACTCCGGCCGCTGGTGGACGGGCTGGCGGGCGCGGTCGAACCGTATCTGGGACGGCCGTACGCGATCTTCGGGCACAGCATGGGCGGTCTGCTGGCCTTCGAACTGACCAGGACCCTGCGCCGCCGCGGACGCCCGCTCCCCGCCCATCTGTTCGTCTCCGGCCGCTCCGCGCCCGACGCGCCCCAGGAGTTCCCGCCCCTGGAGGGCGCGCCGGACGAACGCGTCCGGGAGCGCCTGCGCGAGCTGGGCGGAACCCCTCAGGAGGTCCTGGACGACCCCGAGTTGATGGATCTGGTCCTGCCCGTGCTGCGCGCCGACTTCTCCGTCCTGGAGAGCTACGAGTACCAGGAGGAGCCTCCGCTACCGGTACCCCTGACGGTGTTGGGCGGCACCGCGGACACCCTCGTCACTCCGGCCCGGCTGCCCGGCTGGCGGCGCCAGACCAGCGCGGGCTCCCGGCTGCGCATGCTCACCGGCGGCCACTTCTTCCTCCACACCACCGCTCCGGCGATCATGTCGGAGATCTCCGCCGCCCTGCCGAGGACGGTCGCGCGGGACACGGCCGCGTCCTGAGGGCCCGGCCGGTCCGCTCATCACTAGTGCCAGTCGCTGATCCGCACGTCTCGCGGAGAGGGGTCGCCCTTGCCGGTCTCGGCCAGTTTCTTCAGGCTCATCAGATAGACGGCCCACTTGGTGGAGCAGTGGTACATGAATTCCACCTGCTCCTTCCAGCCTTCGTGCCGGAACAGCACGATCGTGAAGTCATCCTGCCGTTTCAGTTCGAAACGCACCCGCGTCCCGATCCACTCCTCGGGTCCGTCGACGACTTCCCAGAGCACGAGTTCGGCCGGCTTGGCCTCCAGCACCTTCATGTCGAAGCCGCCGGGCAGGAAGCGGAACCGGATCACTCCCCCGACGTCGCTGTCGCCGTCGGTGTCCTCGGTCCACCAGCCCGCGAGCCCGTCGACGGTCGTCAGGGCGTCGTAGACCTTCTCGGGCGACGCCAGCGCGCCGACCCGGTGCAGGATGTCAACCATCTCACTGCCTCATTTCCACTCGTGTGTGCGGTGTCATTCCTCGCGCTCCCGCTGGATCGCCTCAGCGATCCGCTTGATGCGCTGCAACCTGGCGTCCCACATCGCCCCGACGGCCGACAACTGGGCGACGGCTCGGGCGAGTTGCGCCTCGTCGACCTCGTAGCGGCGCTCACGCCCGGCCGGTGTGACGTGCACCAGGCCGACCCGGTGGAGCACTCCGAGGTGCTTGGTGACGGCCTGCCGGGTGACGGGGAGCTGCCCGCTCAGACTGGTCGGCGTGCCGCCGCCGTCGGCCAGCAGTACGTCCAGCATCCGCCGCCGCGTGGGGTCCCCGACCGCGGACCAGAGTTCGTCGTCGACGGTGACGCTCATCGCGTCGACACCACCCGGGCCACGTACGCGACGAGCCGGGGCAGGAAGTAGTCCCAGCCGGTGACGTGGTCGCGGTACTGCTCCTCAAGTACGGCGGCCTCCCAGCCCTTCTCCCGGAAGCCGGTCTCGCTGAAGCGCAGCAGCGTGCCGGTGCCGGAGGGGATCAGCTCGAAGGTCACGAGGAGGGAGTTGTCCGGCGCCGCCGCCCGGCCGTCGTCGTAGACCCACCGGAAGGAGAAGCGGCGGGGCGGGTCGGCCTCGACGACCGTGACGGGGACGACCTTGGCCTCCGGGCCGGACTTGTCGCCGAAGGTGATGGCCCCGGTGGCGCCGGGCACCGGAGCGAGGTCCGCCTCGTCCGGCCACCACTGCCGGATGTGCTCGGGCCGGCTGACGACCTCGTAGACCACTTCCGGGGCGGCGGCGATATTGATCTCCCGCTCGATGCTGCCGTACTCCATGGGGCACTCCCAGCTATTCGCAACCTTTGGTTGCGTATAACCCTAGGGCGCTGCGGAGCGTCGCGCAACCGATGGTTGCATATTGGGTCTCAGGCGGCCCTCGCCCGGGCGGTGGCGGGGCCGACCCGGTACGTGGTCTTGCCCGGATCGTGCACCGGGTTCCCCAGTGTGATCCGCCCCGCCGACCGCAGCTCCTCGCACACGTCCGTCGGCAGGGCGACGTAGCAGCCGCCGGCCGCCCGCCAGTACCCGTACCGGAGCCGCCCGCCCGCGTGGGCCGTGACGAAAACCGGGGTCCGCGGGTCGGAGACGATGCGCAGCACATCGGCGGCGGGCGCGGCGAGCGGTGTCGCGGGCCGTCGCGGACGGGAGGTGTACGGCATCGGTACGACCTTTCCGGACAGAGGACGGGACACCGTTCACCCCGTCAGGGCCCGGTGTTGATCATGCTGTGCCGCATTGTTGCCCACCCCTGTGACAACGGCCCTCCCTCACCCTCGCGCCACCCACCGCTCCGTGATGGCGAGCGCCGCTGCCATGATGCTGACCTGCGGATTCACCTCCGGGCAGCTCGGCAGGACGGAGCCGTCGGAGATCAGGACGCCCTGGATTCCGCGCAGGTGTCCGGCGGGGTCCGTCGGCGCCGACTCGGGGGCCGATCCGGCGGCGGCCGTGCCGGTGGGGTGGAAGGCGGACACATGGAGGTGGCGGGCCCGGACCTTGCTCAGCAGTTCCCTCAGTTCCCGTGGCGTGCGGGCGCGCGGGGCATGGGGGACGCCGGTGAGGACCTCCTCGGCGCCGGCCGCGAACAGCAGCTCCCCCATGGCCAGTTGGGCGCGCAGGAGGCGGGAGGCGTCCCGGGGTGACAGGTCGTAGCGGAGCAGGGTGTGCTCGCGGCCCAGGACCCGGCCCGAGGGTTCGTCGGCGATCATGGCGCCGAGGGTGGCGAGGTGGTCGGCGGTCTCCAGTTCGCGGCGGAGGGAGCGGCCGACGCCGGGGAGGACGAAGGAGGTCATGCCCGGGGGCGCGGCCGTGGCCTCGATCAGGATGCCGTCGGAGTGCAGTTCCTCCACTCCGACGCTCTGCAGCACCGCCCGGCCGTCGGAGACCGGGTCGCCGAACCGGCCCGCGACGCTCAGCGCCGGGTGCACGCTGAGGTTGCGGCCCAGCATCGGGTGCCCGCCCAGGCCGGAGCGGCGCAGCAACTGCGGTGTCTGGAGGGCGCCCGCCGCGACCACCACCAGGGGGCTGAGGATCTCCAGTTCGCTGCCGTCGGGCCGGCTGGCCACCACGCCCGCGGCCCGGGGGCCGCCCGGCCGGTCGGGGTCGGTGAGGATACGGCGGACCCGGGCCCCCGTGACGATCCGGGCGCCGTTCGCGCAGGCGTCCGGCAGCACGGAGAGCTGCACGCTCTGCTTGGCGCCCGAGGGACAGCCGACCACGCACTGGCAGGAGCCCCGGCAGCCGGGGGCGTTCCGGCGCAGGGGCGCCGCCTCCCAGCCCAGCTTCCGCGCACCGGCGAGGGCGAGCCGTCCGTTGGTGCCGAGGACGTCCGTCGGCTGGCGTGCCACCCGCAGGGTGCGTTCGACCTCGTCCAGCGCGTCGGCGAATCCCTCGGCGGCGGCGAAGCCGTACCGAGTGCGCCAGCGGGCGACCACATGGTCCGGAGTGCGGTAGCAGGTACCGGAGTTGACCACCGTGGTCCCCCCGACGGCCCGCCCCACCGGGAGCACCAGCGGCGGGCTCCCGAGCGCGATCGTGGCGCCCCCGTCCCGGTAGAGGTCGGTGAACCGGTCCAGCGGCGCCCGCCGCCCGAAGGAGGCGGTGGAATGGTGCTCGCCCTCCTCCAGGACGACCACGCACAAACCCGCGCGGGCCAGGGTACGGGCGGCCATGGCACCGCCGGCGCCCGAGCCGATGACGACGGCGTCGGCGGTCGACCGGCTCGGCCAGTCATCGGAGGGAGTCAGGTCCAGCGGGGGGTCGTCCAGGGCGGTCTGTCGCCGCAACGCGGCCTGCTGCAGGGCACGTTCGGTCCCGGCCGCCAGCAGCACCGGCACCTTCAGCGCCTCCAGGAGGGGCAACAGACTTTTGCTGGAGCCGAGTTGTGCCATCACCCGCTCACGTCGGTCCCCGTCGAGTGCGCCCAGGCGCTTACCGGTCCGGGCCAGGGCATAGGCGTCGATCGCATGGGCCGCACCGCGAATCCCGGCGCGGGCGGGGGCGGGCAGCGAGTCGAGCAGCCCTCGCAGACGACCCGCCCACGGTGCCGTTCCGTCCTCGGCGATCAGGGCCGCGGCCGCGGCGGCGACGGTGGGGTTCATCGGGTGCCCACCTCCGCGTGTGCGGTGCCGGACAGCCGCCACTCGGCCTCCTGCCGCCATGCGCCCCGCCACTTCTCCAGCGTCACCACCGCGTCCGCGGTCTCGCTGTTGCGGCAGACCGCGCCCGATCCGTCGGGGTCGGTGTAGTCCAACGCCAGCGTCCGCTCGGGCGGTTGGGTCACCGTCACCCGGATACGGCGCCTGCCCGCCCGTCCCGTCACCCGCCACTCGGGCAGCCCCAGCTCCGCCCGGAACCGTCCGAGGCCCGCCCACCCCACAGCCGCGCGCTCCGAACGGCTGGGCCAGGCCCGCCCGTTGCGCAGCAGGCGGAGGAAGACCAGGGGCGGCAGCCGGTCGAGGCCGGGGCGCATGGAGACGGCGGCGACGATCTCCAGGACGTCGCCGCCGCCCAGGTCGGCGTGGAGCCAGGCCCAGCGCCGGGCGTTGCCGTGGCCGTAGATCCGGGCGCTGGCGCCGACGGCCCGCTCCAGCCGGAGTTCGCCCCACTCGCTGTGGCGGAGGGTGCCGTGGTAGACGCAGCGGGCGGCGGGGAGCATCTGGCTGGCCGGCAGCAGGGGGCGGCGCCAGGACCAACGGGGAAAGGTGTGCAGGGGCGGCGCCTGCGGTGTCTCGGTGAGTTCCCAGGCGAACGGGCCCGCCGAGCCGGTCAGCAGGCCGGGCTGGGCGAGGATGCCGTCGGCCGTGTATCCCGCTCCCTGTCCGGTCCACGGCACGGGCCCGAAGCGGGCGTGCTCGACGGGGCCGTCCTTGGGGAAGAGGGCCACCCAGCCGTGCGCGTGGGCGCGGGAGCCGTCGGTGGGGGCCACGACTTCGTGGTGCAGCCAGATTCCGGCGCCGGTCGCCGGGTCGGTGAGCGTCGTGTACCAGACCTCGGTCCGGCCGGGCTTGCCGTCCCAGCGGGGGGTGAGGTCTCCGGCCCCCTCGGTCGCGCGGGGGAAGCGGAAGCTCGCCAGGAAGGGGGCGAGGCCGGTGGTGAGGGGGAAACGCAGTCGGCCCTCGCCCACCCGTTCGCCGTCCTCGTACAGGGTGAAGGGCAGGACGGTCATCGAGGCGACGGGCCGGGCGGGGGTGATGGACTTCCAGCCGTCGAGGGCCAGGCGGCGGCCGTCCAGGGTGAAGCGGATCCGGTAGCGGATGCGGCGGCGGGCGAGCGGCGATATCTCCAACTCGCCGACGGCTTCGGCGTCGTCGGCCCGGCCCGCGATACGGACCCGGCCGGTCACTCGTGCCCGTGTCGTGCGGTGGGGCAGCAGCACGGACTCCGTGCGCACCACCAGGTCCAGTCGCATCGGGCGGTCGCTGTCCTCACCGGCCAGGCGGACCCGGCCCAGCATCGTCTCGCCGAACGTCGTCGTCCGGGCGCTCATCAGGCACCGGCCCGGCGCCGGCGGGCGCGGGCGAGGTCGTCGAGCATGATGCGTTCCGTGGTCGACAGGTAGACGCCGGCCGCGGCGCGGGCTGCCGCCTCGTCGCGCGCGGCCACCGCTGCCACCACCGGGGCCAGCCGGTCGTGTGCGGTGCGCGCGTCGGCGAAGGGGCCGGCCAGAGCCGCCCGGACCGGCAGGTAGGCGTTGAAGAGGGTGTTGGTGAGCAGGACGTACACCCGGTTGCCGGTGGCGCGAGCCAGTGCCCGGTGCACCTCGGCGTCCGCCAGCTGGGCCGCCTCGCCGCCCTCCGCCTCACCGACGGCCGCCAGCAGGCGGCGCAGGTCGGCGGCCTGGGCCGGGGTGGCGCGGGCGGCGGCGCGCTCGGCGATCAACTCGCCGATACTGCGCCGCACTTCGAAGATCTCGCCGATCCAGTCCGGGCTGTGCCCCACGAGCATGGGCAGCAGATCCGCGCCGCCGTGGCGCAGGAAGTCCCGGACGCGGGTGCCGACTCCGTGCTTGGTCTCCAGCAGCCCGGACTGCACGAGCCGTCCGAACGCGTGCTTGAGCGTGGTGCGGTTGACCCCGAACTCGTCCGCCAGTTCCCGCTCGGGCGGCAGATAGCTCCCGGCGGGGCGGCGGCCGCCGAGGATGTCCTCCCGCAGCCGCTTCTCCAGTAGGTCGACCGTGCTCTCGCGCGGCAGTGCGCCCATCCCTGCCTCCCAGCAGTGCAGTGGTCCAGTGGCTCAGCCACTCAACCACTACGTAGACAGGGCGTCAACAAGTCGGCTCGTGTGGGGCAACGCAAATGGCCCGCCCCGGAGTTCGGGACGGGCCATTTTCTGGAGCGCCGGGCAGGCCTTGCACCTGCATCTCCCCGCAGGAAGCGGGGCGTCTTTCCTTGGACCACCAACGCATCACCGGTTCCCCGGATTTGGGGTGACCAGCGCAAGATCGACTATACCGCATCCGCTCGGCGCCGCGCGTACACCTCGATCTCGATCTTCATCCGGGGGTCGGCCAGCCCGCACACCATCATCGTCGCGGCCGGGCGGACCGCGCCGAACCGGCGGCGCAGCACCGGCCAGCAGGGCTCGAAGTCCGCGCGCTCGGGCAGCAGATAGCGCACCCGCACCACGTCCGCGAAGGTGCAGCCCGCCTCGGTGAGCGCGGACTCGATGGTGCGCAGGCACTGTTCCGCCTGCTCCACCACATCGTCGGAGATGGTCATCGTGGTGTAGTCGAAGCCGGTCGTCCCGGACACATGCACCCAGTCGCCGTCCACCACGGCACGGGCGTAACCGATCTGCTCCTCGAACGTCGAGCCGCTGAGGATCACGCGTCGCTCTGTCATGCGCCGAACGCTAGGTGACCAGGGTCGATACGTCGAATACTGTCAATGGCATCGACCGATATCTCTACGCGTATGGAGACACGCAGAGGGAGGACCATGGAGCGCCCCGAACTGCCCCTCCCCCAGCTGCACGCCTTCGTCGTCCTCGCCGAGGAACTGCACTTCGGACGCGCCGCCGCCCGCCTGGGCATCGCGCAGCCGCCGCTGAGCCAGCAGATCCGCCGGCTGGAGGACAGGGTCGGGCACGCGCTGTTCACCCGTGAGCCGGGGCGGGTCGCGCTCACCCGGGTCGGGCACGAGCTGCTGCCCGCCGCGCGCCGGGCCCTGAGCGACCTCGCCGACGGTCTGGCCGCCGCCCGCGCGGTCGGCAGCGGCCGGACCGGACGGCTGCGGATCGGGTTCGCCGCCTCGCTCGCCCTGACCGTGCTGCCCGGTCTGCTGCGCGACTTCCGGCACAGGTTCCCCGAAGTGCGGCTGGAGATCCGGGAGATGACGACCGCTCCGCAGCTCACCGCGCTGCGCGAGCGGACCCTCGACATCGGTCTGCTGCGGGAGCCCGAGAAGCCGGACGGGGAGCTGGACTTCCGCACCGTGCTCACCGAGCCCTTCGTCGCGGTCCTGCCCAGCGGGCACCCGCTGGCCGCCGGGCGGACCGTTCGACTCGCCGACCTGGCCGGCGCACCGTTCGTCCTGCTGCCCCGGGAGGTCGGTCCGGGGCTGTACGACCGGATCCTCGACCTGTGCGCCGGGGCCGGGTTCGTACCGGACGTCGTCCAGGACGCGGTGGAGTGGCAGACCGTGTGCGCCCTGGTGGAGACCGGGCTCGGCGTCTCGCTGGCACCGGCGAGCATCCGGCGCATCCGCCTCAAGGGGGTCGCCTTCCACCGGATCGAACCCGGCACCGCGCGGACGCGGGTCGCTGTCGCGTGGCGCACATCCGACCGGAACCCCCTGGTCGCCCATCTCCTGGGGACCGTCAGCCCGAAGGCGGCCCAGTGAGCCTGCCGGACACGGTGCGTGCTCCGCGCGAGTGAGCCCGCGTGCGCCGCCCCTGCGCCCCCGAGGCGCGCTTGTCAGCCGAGCTGATCAGGCATTACTGTCACCAGGCCTTGGTGAACGGGAAATCCGGTGCGAAACCGGTGCGGCCCTCGCCACTGTGATCGGGAAGTCCGGCTCCGGCCCTCGCGGGCAGCCACTGGATCGTAGTGATCCGGGAAGGCGGAGCCGGGCGGTGTCACCCGTCAGCCAGGAGACCGGCCAGGGCACGTCAACCATCCACGAGGTGCTGGAGAGGGTCTGCTGCGCCATGCACATAGCCGAGGGTTTCCTGCCACCGGCGCACGCCGTCGCCTGGGGTGTCGCGTCCGCGCCGTTCGTCGTCCACGGAGTCCGCTCCCTCACCCGTGAGGTCAGGGAGCATCCCGAGAGCACCCTGCTCCTCGGCGCCTCCGGCGCCTTCACCTTCGTCCTGTCGGCACTCAAACTGCCCTCGGTGACGGGGAGTTGTTCCCACCCCACCGGCACGGGCCTGGGCGCCATCCTGTTCCGGCCGCCGATCATGGCGGTGCTGGGCACCATCACCCTGCTCTTCCAGGCCCTGCTGCTGGCGCACGGCGGGCTGACCACGCTCGGCGCCAACGTCTTCTCGATGGCGATCGTCGGCCCCTGGGCCGGATACGCCGTCTACAAGCTGCTGCGGCGCTACGACGTCCCGCTGATGGTCGCCGTGTTCTGCGGCGCCTTCGTCGCCGACCTGTCCACGTACTGCGTCACCAGCGTCCAGCTCGCGCTCGCGTTCCCCGACCCGGGCAGCGGATTCCTGGGCGCGCTCGGCAAGTTCGGCTCCATCTTCGCCGTCACCCAGATCCCGCTCGCGGTGAGCGAGGGTCTTCTCACGGTGCTGGTGATGCGGCTGCTGGTGCAGTCCAGCAAGGGCGAGCTGACCCGGCTCGGCGTGCTGATCTCCGGCGGCAGGCAGGCCCGCACCGGGTCGACGGAGACGGAGGCGGTGGCCCGATGAACCGCAACACGAAGATCAACCTGCTGCTCCTGCTCGCGGTCGTCCTGCTCGCGGTCGCGCCGCTGGTGTTCGGGATGGGCGATCACAAGGAGGAGCCGTTCACCGGCGCCGACGGCGAGGCCGAGACCGCGATCACCGAGATCGAACCGGACTACGAGCCGTGGTTCTCGCCGCTGTACGAACCACCGTCCGGCGAGATCGAGTCGGCGCTGTTCTCCCTCCAGGCGGCCCTCGGGGCCGGTGTCCTCGCCTACTACTTCGGCCTGCGGCGCGGCCGCAGGCAGGGCGAGCAGCGGGCCCTGGAGCGCGTGGGCGGCACCAAGGAGTCCGACGGCGAAGAGGGCTGACGCCCCGTGCTGCCGATCGACGCGGCGGCGCACAGCAGCCGCTGGCGCCGCCGCCATCCCGTGGACAAGGCCGTGCTCGGGCTCGGCCTGACCGTGCTCGCGATCTCGCTGCCGCCCTGGCCGGGTGCCGCGCTGGTCCTGGTGACCGCCCTGACGGTGCTGCTGGGTCCGGCGGGTGTGCCCGGCCGGAAGCTCTGGCGGGCCTACCGGGTGCCCCTGGGCTTCTGCGTCACCGGCGCGGCCACCCTGCTCATCCAGGTGGGCGGGCCCGAGGGATTCGTGTCGTACGCCGACGACGGCGCCGTACGGGCCGGGGAACTGATGCTGCGCACCTCGGCGGCCTCGCTGGGCGTGCTGCTGTTCGCGTTCACCACGCCGATGTCGGACCTGTTGCCACGGCTGGTGAAGGCCGGGGTGCCCCCGGCCGTGGTGGACGTGGCGCTGGTGACGTACCGGATGAGCTTCCTGCTGCTGGACTCGGTGCGACGGGTCCGCGAGGCGCAGGCCGCGCGGCTCGGGCACACCACGCGGGCCGCGACCTGGCGGTCCCTGGGCGGGCTCGGGGCCACCGCGTTCGTGCGTGCCTTCGACCGGGCGTCGCGGCTCCAGGCCGGGCTCGCCGGGCGCGGCTACGAGGGCACGCTGCGCGTGCTGGTGCCCGAGGCCCGGGTCTCGGTCCGTTTCACGGTGGCGAGTTGCGCGCTTCTGCTGACGCTGGTCGCCCTCACCCTCGTACTGGAAGGTCCCCTGTCATGACCGAGCTGGTGGCCCTCGAAGGCGCGTCCTACGCCTACGAGGAAGGGCCGACCGTCCTGGACGGACTGGACTTCGCGGTGTCCGAGGGCAGGTCGCTGGCGCTTCTCGGCCGCAACGGCAGCGGCAAGACCACGCTGATGCGGCTGCTGAGCGGGGGACTTCGGCCGCGCGAAGGTCGACTGACCGTCGAGGGGCGGCCGGTGTCGTACGACCGCAAGGGGCTGACCCGGTTGCGGACGACCGTGCAGCTGGTGGTGCAGGACCCCGACGACCAGCTCTTCGCGGCCTCCGTCGGGCAGGACGTGTCGTTCGGCCCGCTCAACCTCGGCCTGTCCGACGCCGAGGTGCGCACACGGGTCGAGGAGGCGCTCGCCGCCCTGGACATCACGGCGCTCGCCGAGCGGCCCACGCATCTGCTCTCCTACGGTCAGCGCAAGCGGACCGCGATCGCCGGTGCCGTGGCGATGCGGCCGCGCGTGCTGATCCTCGACGAGCCGACCGCGGGCCTGGACCCGGACGGGCAGGAGCGCCTGCTGGCCACCCTCGACCGCTTGCGCGCCGGCGGCACCACGGTCGTCATGGCCACCCACGACGTCGACCTCGCCCTGCGCTGGGCCGACGACGCCGCCCTGCTCACCCCGGGAGGCGTGCGCACCGGCCCGGCGCCCGCGATGCTCGCCCGCACCGATCTGCTGGCGCGGGCGGGGCTTCGCCTGCCGTGGGGTGTGGCGGCCGCCGAACTGCTGCGGGCGCAGGGCCTGTTGAGCGGTGCCGCCGTCGGCCCGCGTACGCCGGAGGAGCTTGCCGCGCTGGTCGCTGCGGCACCGGCCGATGGCTGACGCTCCCCGGGGTCGTCCGGTCGAGGTGGACGGGCAGGAGCTCATCGCCGTGTCCGGCGAGGAGTTCGCCCGTCTGCTGGCCGCCCGCCGTCAGGTGGGTGGCCAGAATGCCCGGGTGCGTGTGCTGTCGGGCACTGTGGAGAAACTCCGCCAAGTACTGGACGAGGTGGCGGAGGCGCTCGCCGAGGTGGGCGCCGTGCACGTGTGCGCGGGCACCGGCTGCGCGGTGTGCGCCGTGCTCGGCGAGGTGGCCGGGCGGGTGCGGGACACCCGCGAGGGCGACGGGCGCCGTCGGTCAGGCCGCTGAGCCGGGGCCGATCAGCTCCTCGGCGGTCCAGCGGGCGACCTGCGCCGGGTACGGCGCCGGAAGCCCGAGCACGAGGTGCCCGAACCCGGCGTCGACCGCCTCCCGGATCGCCTTCCGGGTCTCGGCGGGCCGGTCGTAGGAGACGGGCAGGTGGAGGGAGCGGGTGAGGGTGCCGGGGTCGCGGCCGAGGTCCTCGCAGTAGCGGTCCAGCAGGGCGCTGCGCTCGGTGACGTCATCGATGTCACCGCCCGGGATGTTCCAGACGGCGGCGTGCCGGGCGGCCACGCGCAGGGTCGCCTTCGACCGGCCGCCGATCAGGATCGGCGGGTGCGGGCGCTGGACGGGTTTGGGGCTGCCGAAGGCGCCGGTGAGGTGGTAGTGGGTGCCGTGGAAGTCGAAGGGCTCCTCCTCGGTCCAGATGCGGCGGATCACTGTGCAGGCCTCGTCCAGGGCGGCGACCGCGCGGGCGGCGTCGTGGAAGGGCAGGCCGTGGGCGTCGTACTCGCGGCGGGCGAGCGGGTGGTCCGGGCGGGACCCGGCGCCGATACCGAAGTCCAGACGGCCGCCGGAGACGATGTCGACCGTGGTGGCGATCTTCGCCAGCAGGGCCGGGGGCCGGAATCGGTTGCTGGTGACCATGACTCCGATGCGCAGCCGCCGGGTGTGGGCGGCGAGGGCCGCGAGCAGGGTCCAGCCCTCGTAGGTGGGCCCGTCGGGGGCGCCGAAGATCGGCATGAGGTGGTCGAAGAGCCAGGCGTGCGCGATCTCGGGGATGGCGTCGGCCTCGCGCCAGACGCGGAGGATGTCGTCGTAGTGCACCTGTGAGGGTGCGGTCATGATGCCGAAGGTGGGCGGTGCCATGACTGCGGTCCCCCTTCAGTGGCGGCGGCGCAGGGCCGGGTCGAGCAGGGCGGGCGGGGTGTCGTGCCGCTCGTCGGGGGCGAGGTCGGTGCCGGGGGCGACGGCGGTGTCGATGGCGTCGAGGACGTTGGCGGGGAGCACGGTGTCGGCGGCGGCGAGCTGGGCGTGCAGGTGGTCCAGGGTGCGGGGGCCGATGAGGGCGGTGGTGACGGCGGGGTGGGCGGTGACGAAGCCGAGGGCGAGCTGGATCATGGTGAGTCCGGCCTGGTCGGCGATGGCGGCGAGGCGTTCGACGGCGTCCAGCCGGGCGCGGTTGACGGGGCGGGAGAGGTCGAAGCGCTCCGGGAGCACCTTGGAGCGGCTGGTGGTGATGTCGCGGCCCGCGCGGACGGCGCCGGACAGCCAGCCGGAGGCCAGCGGGCTCCACACCAGCACCCCGAGGTCGTACTCCTCGGTGACGGGCAGGACGTGTGCCTCGATGCCGCGCTGCAGGACGGAGTAGCCGGGCTGCTCGGTCACATAGCGGCTCAGGCGGTGTTCGCGGGCGGCCCACTGGGCCTGGACGATGCGGTACGCGGGGAAGGTGGAGGAGCCGAAGTAGCGGATCTTTCCGGCGCGTTGGAGGTCGGTGAGGGCCGAGAGGGTCTCCTCGTCGCTGGTGCTGGGGTCCCAGCGGTGGACCTGGTAGAGGTCGATGTGGTCGACGCCGAGGCGGCGCAGGCTGTCGTCGAGGGCGGTGGTCAGCCAACGGCGGGAGCTGCCCTGGTGGTTGGGCTCGTCGCTCATCGGCATGGTGGCCTTGGTGGCGAGGACGATGTCGTCGCGGCGTCCGGCGATCGCCTTGCCGACCATCTCCTCCGACTGGCCGGAGCTGTACCAGTCGGCGGTGTCGATGAGGTTGATCCCGGCTTCCAGGGCGGCGTCGACGAGAGCGGTGGCCTCGTCCTGGGTGGTGTTTCCGATGCGACCGAAGTTCATGGCGCCGAGGGCGAGGGTGCTGACCTTGACTCCGGTGCGGCCGAGCGTGCGGTACTGCATGACTGCGTCGCCTCCATGGCAGGAGATAAGGGCGAAAGGGTGAGGTGAACAGGGCACGGCTTGGTGAGCGGTCGTTCGCTCTGGCATCATGGCCAAACGGAACCGCGTCCCGTTTTGACGATACGGAACAGTGTCCCGTTTAGCAATGGCAGCAGTGTCCCGCTGGCGATGGCGGTCAGCGTCCCGTTGGCGACGGCGGTCGGGGAATGGAGTGGCGCGATGAGCGAGGGAGCGGGACGGGCGGCCCGGCCCAGGAGGGCGGACGCCCGGCGCAACGAGCAGACGCTGCTCGACGCCGCCGCGTCGGTCTTCGTGACCTCAGGTGTCGACGCGCCGGTGCGGGACATCGCGGCCGCGGCCGGGGTGGGCACGGCGACGATCTACCGCCACTTCCCCACCCGGGCGGACCTGATCATCGCGGTCTACCGGCACCAGGTGGAGGCGTGCGCGGCGGCGGGCCCGGAGCTGCTGGCCTCGTGTCCGACCCCGTACCACGCGCTCGGGCAGTGGATCGACCGGTTCGTGGACTTCCTGGTCACCAAGCACGGCCTGGCCGCCGCGCTGCACTCCGACGAGGCCGGCTTCGAGACGCTGCACGCCTACTTCCTGGACCGTCTGGTGCCCGTGTGCACGGAACTCCTGCGGGCCGCGGCGGCGGCCGGGCAGGTCCGCTCCGACATCGCCGCGATCGAACTCATGCGGGGCGTGGGGAACTTGTGCATCGGCGCGGAGAACAGCACCGACTACGACGCGCGGAAGGTGGTGGGCGTGTTCGTGGCCGGGCTGCGCGCGGCGAGTTGATCTAGACTTCGGGTCCACCACCGCCCATCGCCGCCGCCGGCGCGAGGCAGGAAGAGGACCGCGCACATGGCCGCCGACACCGTCCCCCACCTCGTCGACCGCAGCGGCCGACGCTACCCCTGCGACGAGCCCCGCTGGCGCGGCGACGACGGCTCACCGCTGATGACGGAGCCACTGCCGGGCATCACCCGCGACGCGATCGACACCTCGGTCAACTCGCAGTGGCGCTACCGGGCCGCCCTCCCCCTGCCGGAGACCGACCCGGTGTCCCTGGGCGAGGGCCGCACCCCTCTCCTCCCGCGCACCCTGGCCGGGCTCCAGGTGGCCGTGAAGCCCGAGTCCATGAACCCCACCGGCAGCTTCAAGGACCGCGGCAGCTCCGTCCTCATCTCAACCCTGCGCGCCCAGGGCGTCGGCCGCCTGCTGGAGGACTCCAGCGGCAACGGCGGCTCCTCCATCGCCGCGTACTGCGCCGCCGCGGGCCTGGAGGCGCAGATCATCGCCCCCGCCTCCACCTCCCCCTCCAAGATCGTGCAGAGCCGGCTGCACGGAGCCGGGGTGGACCTGGTCCCCGGCAGCCGCCAGGACGTCGCCGACGAGGCGGTACGCCGCTCCGGCTCCGTCTTCTACGCCAGCCACAACTGGCACCCCCAGTTCCTCCAGGGCGTCAAGCTGATCGCCTACGAGATCTGGGAGGACCTGGGCTTCACCGCACCCTCGGTCGTCCTGGTCCCGGCGGGCGCCGGAAGCCTCGTGCTGGGCTGCGCGATGGGCTTCGCGGAACTCCACCGCGCCGGTGAGATCGACCGCGTACCGCGCATCCTGATCAGTCAGCCCGAACAGTGCTGCCCGCTGGTGCGGGCCTTCGAAGCAGGCGCCGACGAGGTCGACCCCCGGACCTGGCCCAAGACCCTCGCCGAGGGCACGGCCATCGCCCAGCCGGTACGCGACCGCGAGGTCCTCCGCGCGATCCGCGACAGCGGCGGCGCGGCCACGTCCGTAGCGGAGACCGACCTCCTCCCGGCGGTGACCGAACTGGCCCGAACCGGCCTCTTCGTCGAGCCCACCAGCGCCCAAGTCCTCCCGGCGCTGCGCCGGTTCCGGGAGGCGGGCCGGGTCACGGAGTCCGACACGGTGGTACTGGTCCTGACGGGCTCGGGCCTGAAGGCGGCGCAGACGCTGAGCCAGCTACTCACCGACTAGGTCGCGTCCGGGCGGCAGACGGGACTTTACGGGCACGGCCCAGCGCCCGGCAGGCCACGCCCCGCTCGGCGACGCCACCGTCCCCCACGGGCTCCACCCGGTACAGCCGGGCGTCCGCCCTCCGCGCGACGGCCGCCTCCAGCCGCCCGCCCCTGAAGTGCACGGCCACACCGTCCTCCAGGGCCCAGCCGCCAGGCAGCGCCCCACTGGCCACGGCCTGCCGGTACCCGTCACGGCGGCCCGGCTCGCTGTCGTAGTGCGGACAGACCGACCCGGGGAGCAGCCCCAGCCCGTCGGGCAGGAAGGTCAGCGGGCCGAAGGAGTCGGTGTGCGAGGCCTCGGCCCAGCAGTTGGCACCGGCGCTGATGCCGCACAGCAGGGTGCCCCGGTCGTGGGCCTCTCGCAGCAGCCGGTCGATGCCATGGGTGCGCCAAATCGCCAGCAGGTTGGCGGTGTTGCCGCCGCCGACGTAGACGATGTCCTGGGCGAGCAGGTGGCCGCGCAGGGCGGTGTCGTCGAGGTCGCGCGCGAAGAGCCGCAGGACGGACGGTTCGCAGGCGCGGGGACGGAAGGCGGCCAGGAAGCGGTCGATGTACCCGGGGGCGTCGCCGCTCGCCGTCGGGACGAAGCAGATCTTCGGGTGCGGATTGGGCACGCGGGTCAGCAACCAATCGTCCAGCAGCCCGTCCTCGTCCGTGGAGAACCCACCACCCAGCAGCACGATGCCGGTTTCCGGTCCCGCCATCCCCCACCCCCTGGCTATAACGACCGTCATAGTCTACCGTGACGCTCGGTCTATAACACTCGTTATAGACCGCGCCGGGAGAGAGGTATGCCCCATGCCGATGATTCGGCTCACCGTGCCCGCTGGTTCGCTCACCGACGAAGGGCGACGGACCGTCCAACAGGACTCGGCTGCCGTGCTGTTGAAGTGGGAAGGCGCACCGGACACCGCCTTCTTCCGGGCGCAGGCGTGGAGCTACCTCGTCGAGTTGCCCGAGGGCGCACAGGTCACCGCGGAAGACGCGGCACCGAGGTTCCTCGTGGAGGTCACCGTCCCGCAGGGCGCGCTGTCCGAGCGGCGGAAGGCCGGGCTCGTGAAGGACGCGACGCGGGTCGTCCTGGACGCCGCCGGGCTCGGGGAGGAGGAGGCGCTGCGCGTCTGGGTGCTGGTGCACGAGCAGCCGGACGGCACGTGGGGTGCGGGCGGGTCCGTCATCCGGTACGAGGAACTCGTCGCCCTGGCGAAGAACTCGGCGGAGGAGCAGGCCACCCGTGCGTGAGCTCACCTACGTCGCCCGCCGTACCGTCGAGTGGCGCGAGGCCACCGACCCCGAACTCCGCTCCGATCGGGAGGCGATCGTCGCCCCCGTCGCCGCCACCCCCTGCGACGTGGACTCCTCCATCCTGGCCGGCCACGGCTTCATCGAACCGCCCTTCGCGCTCGGCCACGAGTGCGTCGCCCGAGTCGTCGAGACCGGCGCCGCCGTCACCGCCGTCGTCCCCGGCGACCTGGTCGTCGTGCCCTGGTCCATCAGCTGCGGCACCTGCGACCGCTGCCGGCAGGGCCTGACCGCGCACTGCGCGAGCGTGCCGTACATGGCGATGTACGGCGCCCCCATCGGCGGCAGTTGGGGCGGACTCTTCTCCGACCTGGTCCGCGTCCCGTACGCCGACGCCATGCTCGTCAAGCTCCCCGCGGGCCTCGACCCGGTCGCCATGGCCTCCGCCAGCGACAACTGGTCCCTCGCCTGGCGCCTGGTCGCCCCGCACCTCAGGTCGCGCCCCGGCGCACGGGTGCTGGTCGTCGCCCGGGGCAGTATCGGCCTGTACGTGTGCGACATCGCGCGTGCGCTGGGCGCCTCGGACGTCCTCTACGTCGACCCCGACCCGCACCACCGGGCGCTCGCCGAGGACTTCGGCGCGACCACCGCCGAGGCCCTCGAACCGGCCGCGCACAAAGACGGCTTCGGCATCGCCGTCGAGGCGACGGGTCGCGTCGAACAGCTCGCTCTGACCGTCAAGTGCCTCGCCCCGGAAGGGATCTGCGAGAGCGCGGGCAACCACTTCCGCCCCGGCGAACTGCCCCTGCTCGACATGTACCTCACGGGCGTCACCCTGCGCATCGCCCGCGACAACGTCCGCGCCCACATGCCCGACGCGCTCGCCCTGGCCGCGTCCGGCAAGGTCAACCCGGAGAAGGTGGTCTCCGACGTCATCGACTGGGCGGACCTGCCGAACGCCCTGCCACGCAAGCTCCTCAAGCCGGTCTTCGTCCGCTCCGAGAACTGATCACGCCCTCACGCACCGGCAGCCGCGTCCGCGCCCCGCGCCTCCCGCACCCGCGACACCGCGAGCACCCCCGCCTGCGCCACGGCACCCGTCAGCCCGACCCACAGGGCGAACCGATAGCCCACCTGATCGGCGAGCACTCCCCCGAGTGGCGCACCCACCGCCACCATCCCCCAGTTGAAGGACCGGATCGTGGCGTTCATCCGCCCCCGCAGCCCCTCCGGGGGTAGCCGGGGACGTCCATCAGGCCGGGCACGATCGGGACGGTAGCAGTCCATCGGGCTGACGGACCTTCACCAGCTCGCCACAAGTGGCCTGTTGACGCGCGTAGCGCGGACCTTCAGTCTGGCTGCAATCGAGAGCAGTCGACGGACTGGAGGTCGGATGTTCAGACGGACGGCACGTTCCCTCCTCGCTTTTGTCATGATCACGGCAGGTACAGTACTCGGGGTCGGTGCGACCGCCGGTGCCGCGCACGCCGACGAGTGCTACACGTGGAGCCGCACCCTGTCCCAGGGTTCCTCCGGCGGCGATGTCACGCAGTTGCAGATCCGGGTGGCGGGCTGGGTCACCTCAGGCGAACGGCTGTCCTACGACGGCCAGTACGGCGCCCGCACCGCCGCCGCCGTGAAGAAGTTCCAGGCCGCCTACGGCCTGCCCGCCGACGGGGTCGCGGGGCCGCAGACCTTCGGCAAGATCTACACCCTCCAGGACCCGGACTGCACCCCGGCCCACTTCAGCTACGGCGAGCTCAACCGCTGCAACTCCGACTGGTCCGGCGGAGCCGTGTCGGCCGCGACCGCCAAGGCCAACGCGCTGAAGACCATGTGGAAGCTGGAGGCCATGCGGCACGCTCTCGGTGACGTCCCGATCAGCGTCTCCAGCGGTTTCCGTTCCTACGCCTGCAACCGAGCCGTCGGCGGGTCCGCCACCAGCCGCCACCTGTACGGCGACGCGGCCGACCTCACCGGTTCCCCGTCCTTCTGCCGGCTCGCCCAGCAGGCCCGGACGCACGGCTTCTCGGAGATCCTCGGCCCGGGCTACCCCGGCCACAACGACCACACCCACGTGGCCTTCGACCCCTCCCCCTACTGGTCCGCGCCCAACTGCGGCATCTGACGGCGCTGTTGGGCACTCCTCAGCGCCTCCCTCAGTGCCGCCACCGCGCCGCCCGCGTCCTCCGCGTAGAAGCGGAGGACGCGGGCCTCGGCGAGTTTGCCCAGGGGGCGGACGTACGCGACTGGCTCGGTGAGTTCGACCGTGACCGTGGTCTGGCCCGCCACGGCGATGTCCGCCACGCCGTCGGCGTCCACGGCGCCCGGCCTGCCCTCCGGGAAGCTGCGCTCCACGCGGACGGACGCGATGCGGTCGGCCGGGACCCGGATGTCCAGGAGGGCGCCGTAGCGCAGCCGCAGGGAGCCGTCGGAGGCGATGACATGCGGGCGGACCACGCAGGAGGCGTGCAGGGCGATGACGAAATAGCAGCCCCAGATGTCGAGGACCAGGGTCACCGCGTGCACCACCGGCCAGGGGATCAGGAAGGCCAGGGCCACCGTCTCCACCACGCAGACGAAGAAGAAGCCGAACATCGTCGCCGACTGACCGGGCGCGTACGGAACGGCCACGTCTCCTGCGCGTACGCCGTGCGGGCCGCGGCGGGTGATCCAGCGCAGGAAGCTGGTGGAGAGGAACACCTCGTGGGTGGTCAGTCTGCGCACCGGCGCCGGGACCGTGTCGGCGATCGCCGCGCGCAGGGCCGTACGGCGGTCCAGTCCGGCGCGGCGGTGGCGGCGGTGGTCGAGGAAGAGCAGGGCACTCGCCGCGATCAGCAGGAGCAGCGCCGCCGACCGCGTCACCGTCCGGGCGGCGGGCGGGACCGACACTCCCCCGGCCAGGCACAGGATCAGCACCAGCTCGCCCGGCACCAGCGCCGCCGACGACCAGCGCACGGCCTTCCTCAGCAACCACGTTCGGCTCCGCATGCGGCCAGTAGAAACGTTGCCGTTGCGTCAAGGTCAAGCCAAGGCGCGAAGTGTACGGTCGTACACATGGCGACGGACTACTTCGCGGACGATCCACGGACCAACCTCGAACGCATGCGGGCCGGTGATCTCTACATCGCCGACGACCCGGAGATCGCGCACCGGCAGCAGCGGGCCGCGCGGCTCTCGGCCCGCTTCCAGGCCGCCTACCCCGAGGACCCCGGCAAGGCACACGAGATCCTCGCCGAGCTGCTCGGCTCCCTGGGGGAACAGGCGCACGTACGGCCGCCGTTGTTCGTCGACTACGGCAGCAACATCACCATCGGCGCGCGCACCTTCGTCAACTTCAACCTCACCGCGCTGGACGTCGCCGCGATCACCATCGGCGCGGACTGCCAGATCGGGCCGAACGTCCAACTCTTCACCCCCACACACCCGTTGGAGCCTCAGCCGCGGCGCGACAAGCTGGAGGCGGCGCGCCCGATCGGCATCGGTGACAATGTGTGGCTCGGCGGCGGGGTGATCGTACTGCCCGGGGTCAGCATCGGCGACGACTCGGTGATCGGTGCCGGTTCGGTGGTGACGAGGGACGTGCCCGCAGGTGTGGTCGCCGTCGGCAGTCCCGCCCGCGTCGTCCGCACCCTGTGAGGCGCTACCCGATGATCTCCCGGAGGCGGGCGAGGTCCGCCTCCGTCACGTTGGGCGGGCGCAGCACGGCGTTCCAGGCGTCCACGTACTCGCTGCGGTACCGGTGGCCGTGCCCGGACGGGACCTCGGTGGCGAATGGCAGGTCGGCGGTGATCTGCCAGAAGGTCACGAACGGCACCCAGAACATGTCCTCCAGTACGTCCCGGCCGGGCGCCTCGCCGATCCAGTCCGGCTCGTCGAGGATCAGGTGCGGGCCCCACCACACGATCGGGTCGGAGGCGTGCAGCAGGTACAGGACCCGGTTGCTGTCCCAGGGTCCGTCGGCCGGCGGGATCGGCTCGCGGGCGTCGCTGGCGAAACGCACGGTCCGGCCGTCCTTGAAGACGGGCTGCACCTCCGGGGTGCCGGACTCCCGGTGGTCGGTGAACTCCCGGTAGAGGGAGTTGAAGTTGGGCGGGCCCGAGAAGAGGGTGCCCGAGGTGCGGTTGCTGAGGTCGTACTCACCGCTGAAGGCCGTCTCGCCGCCGAAGGAGCCGAGGCTCTCGCCGGTGGCGTAGAGCCGGGGGCGTTCGTCGGCGGGCAGTTTCGACCAGGTGTCGTAGACGGCGTCGAACAGTTCGCGGCCCGCCGCCCGCGCCTTGGACTGGTCGACCAGGTAGGACAGCCAGGACGGCAGGAACGAGTACTGGAGCGCGACGATCGCGGAGTCGCCGCCGGTGAGGTACTCGAAGCTGTCCACGTTGGCCGGGTCGACCCAGCCGCTGCCGGTGGTGGTCGCGACCAGGAGGTACCCGCGCTCGAAGCCCCCGGCGCGGCGCAGGTCGGCGACGGCGCGTGCGGCGCGCTCCTCGGTGTCGTCGGCCGTGTCGAGGCCGGCGTAGGCGCGCACCGGTTCCTGCGCGGGTTCCCCGCTGAAGCGGGTGATGTCGGCGGCGGAGGGGCCCGAGCCGATGAAGACCCGTCCTTCCCGGCCCAGGGAGTCCCAGGGGACGAGGGAGCCCGGTCCGCCGGAGCGGGTGCTCGTGGTGGGCTTCCGGATGCCCTCCGGGGTCTCGGTGTCCCTGAGCGAGAAGGCCTCGTTGGCGGCGCCGACCAGGCCCTCCAGGAGGAGTCCGCTGATCAGCAGCCAGGACGTGGCCGCCACGAGGAGCCAGCCCACCGCCTTGGCGGCCCGCTCGCCGATCCAGCGCATCAGCCGGCGCGACACCCAGCGGTACACGGCGCGCACTCCGCGCCCGAGGAGCAGGAGCAGGGCGAAGACCAGCAGGGCGATCAGGGGTGAGAGGACCGCCTGGAGCACGTTGTACTCCCGTACGCCCATGAGGTCGCGGATCTCGTGCTGCCAGTACTGGCCGAGTCCGAACGCGACGGCGAACAGGACGGTCCCGCCGATCCAGAACACCGGCCACGACCAACGGCGCGGCTCACGCGGGTCACGGTCGGCGAAGGCACGCCAGACGACGGCGGCGAGGACACCGAGGCCGTAGCCGATGGCCGCGGAGATCCCGCAGATGAGGCCTTGCAGCACGCCTGGGCGCGGGAGGAGCGACGGGGTGAAGGACAGGCAGGCCAGCAGGAGCGCGCCCCAGCAGCCGGGGAGCGTGACACGCAGCTGCCCACGCCATCGGGCCGGTGGTGGCGTGGGCTCGTCCTGCGCGGGTTCGTCCCGCGCGGGCTGCGCTGTCGGTGGGGGCTGCGAAGCCTGGTCGCTCATGGCGTCCTCCGGGTCAAATCGTCCCCCGGAGGTGGTGGCGCCGCCAGTCAGGCCGCCTGGCGGACCCCGTCCCGGCCGGCGGCGGCGCGCAGGCGGCGTCCGCGGCGGGTCCGGCCCCAGGGCTTGAGGATCGAGATCACGGTCATGAAGACGTACGCGGTCAGGGAGACGATCGGGCCGAACAGCACCTCACCGGCGTCGGGCAGGGGTCCGCCCGCGGAGACGGCGTCGACCGCCTCGTTCACGCCGGGGCGCAGCGCGAAGGCGGTGGCTGCCGTGGTGACCAGGGTCAGCCAGAACTTGGTGTAGACCCAGCGGTGCCGGGCCAGCCCCCACTGTGTGCCCAGGGCGAGCAGCAGGCCGCTGAGGAGGGTCAGGAACGCGACGGGGAGCAGGAGCCAGTCCGCGAACAGCTTCATGGCCCGCACCGATGCCTCCACCGTCACCGGCGTACCGGTGCTCGCCGCGGTCGCGCCCAGGGCGAGCAGACCGAGCGTGAGCCCGAGCCAGGAGGCGGAGGCGACGACATGGACGACGAGGGTGGCCCGCCGTGCGGGTCGGCTGAGTTTCATGCGGTCCAGACTGGCGAGCGGACGCCCGGAGGACGTCTGACGGCAGGAGCAACCTCGTGTACTCACGGCGGCGTACGCACCGGGCCGGGGCCTGCTCCCCCCGGACCAGGGGACTACGACTTCGGTTCCCCGGGACCCGGGCCCGCGGCCCGATGGGGACGAACACAAGGACCTCGGGCTTCCCGTGACGGACCCGGACGAGACCGCCGCACACGCGGAGGTCCTGGTGAACCCCACACCGGGCAACATCTCCGTCGGGCTGCTGCGCTCCATCGGCGCCCCTGCCCTGGCCGGTACCCCGCTGATCGATGTGGGCGTCGGCATGTCCGACAGGCTCGCCGGACCGAGCACCGTCTTCCTCCACGGCGACGACACGGAGGCCAAGCGGGCGACGGGCGACCTGCTCACCGACATCGGCGGGCCGCCCGAGTCCCAGCTGGACATCGGCGGCATCACGAGTGCCCGGGGGCTGGGGCACTTCGCCTTCCTGTTCATGGGGATCGCGCACGGTCTTGGCTCCCACACGTTCCACATCCAGGTGGTCGCCAAGGCGTGCATCAACACCCGTGGTCACCCCTGACGCTCCGCCAGCCGGGCGGCGGCCGTCTCCGCCCGGCGGCCGGCCTCCCGCACCCGCCGCTCCGCCGCCCGCAGTTCCTCCCGCGCCCGGCGCTCCTCCTCCAACGCCTCCCGCTGCCCGGCCTTGGCGCGGCTCAGTTCCTCGGTCAACTGACCGACGCGTTCCTTGAGTTGCTCGGCGCGTCGACGCTGCTTCGCCGCCTCCTTCTCGGCCGCGGAGGCCTCCTTCTCCCGTGCCCGCAGCTCGCGCCGGGCCGCCTCGGCGTCCTTGCGAAGCCGGGTCAGCTCCGTGTCGGCGCCGCGCTTCCCGGGACGGGGCGGGGGTTTGCGCACAGCCGCGCTCGGGCTCACGTCGGGGAATCCGACCGTGCCCTCCAGCGGCTTCACCAGCCGCCCGGTGGCCCATTCCGCCGCCGCATCGGCATCGGCCAGTACGGCGTGCAGGGTGCCCTCGACCTCGCGGCCGACGTCGTCGCCGACCGGATGGCCCGCCTGCGCGGCCAGTTCCCTCGCCTCGCGGGTGACCGCTCTGATCAGCGTCCGCTGCTGACCGGTCAGTTCGCGCAGCCGGGCGCCGTCCAGATCCCTGTGGGCCTGGCGGAGGGCCTCGCCGAGCCGGAGCAGGGCCGCGGTCTCCTCCGGGCGTTCCCGGACCAGGAGGTTGCTCACCCAGGCCGCGAGGCTGGGGCGGCGCAGCTTGCCGATCCGGTCCGCGAGCGCCCGGTCCCCGGCCGTGCGGGCCTCTGCCACACGGGCGCCGCGCGCCGCGGTGAACTCCTCCGGCCGCAGCGCGTACAGGTCATCGGCGACCGTGTCGATGTCCACGGGGGCTCCTGTCGACGGGCGCACTGACTCTTCGAGCGTAGGAGAGGGGATGGGGGTGTGCGCGTCGGAGGCACCCGCCCCGGGGGCCCGAAGGATTCTCCCGCTTCCCTGTCACACCCTCGCCACGCTGACCTTCGCCATCGGGCAGGTCAACTTCTTCACCGCCGTGGCCCTGGTGACCAAGCCGGTGCCCGGCCGGTCCTTCACCGACCCCGGGGAGTGAACCGCCCGCCGGGGACGTAGGGTCACGCCTGTGGACCTGGTGAACTGGACGACCGGGCTGGCCGTCGGCCTGCTCATCGCGGTGGTGACCGCGCCGGTCGGGGTGTCGGGCGCGGTCTTCCTGCTGCCCGTGCAGCTCAGCGTCCTCGGCGTGCCCAGCCCGGCGGTCACCCCCACCAACCTCCTCTACAACGTGGTCGCCGGTCCCGGTGCCCTCCTGCGGTACGCGCGCACGGGCCTCCTGCGCGGCTCGCTGACCCGGCGCCTGGTGGCCGGAACCCTGCCCGGTGTGCTGATCGGCGCCGTGATCCGGGTCTTCGCCCTGCCCGGCGCCACGGTCTTCCGCCTGCTGGTGGCGGCCCTGCTGATGCCGCTCGGCGCGTGGCTCGTCCTGCGCACACTCCGCCCCGCCGAGCACACCTCGGGCAGGGAACCGTCCCCCCGGGCCCTGAGCACGCTGGCCCTCGCCGTCGGTGTCGTCGGCGGCATCTACGGCATCGGCGGCGGGTCGATCCTCGGCCCGATCCTGGTCGGCCGGGGCATGCCGGTCACCAAGGTGGCACCGGCCGCGCTCGCCGCGACCTTCGTCACCTCCGTGGCCGGTGCCACGGCCTTCGCCCTGCTGTCGCTCGCCGAGTCCGGCACCGTCGCCCCCGACTGGGGCCTCGGACTCGCCTGCGGACTGGGCGGACTCATCGGCGGCTACCTCGGGGCACGGCTCCAACCCCGCCTGCCCGAGACGGGTTTGCGGCTCCTGCTCGGCTCCCTCGCCCTCGCCGTCGGGGTGCTCTACGCCGTGCAGTCGGTGCGCTGAACGCCGCGCATTGTGAACGCCGTACTTCGCGTGCATGTCCCAGTGTGGAGAAATGCTTCGAGGCCGCTCGCGGCGTTGACCTGGCCGGATTTCGCTGCGAGTGTCATGTCCGTGAGCAAGAACGAGACCCCCGCCGCGCGCCTGAACGTCGATCCGCGACGTCAGTGCCGCGCCCTGTGTGCCACCGGCTGTCGCCGCCGCTGACCGGCGCGGTTCCTCCTCGCTCCCTTCCTGACCGGCGCTCCGGACGACGCCGGTGACTTCACACCCGTAGAGCTCCGCGGAGCATGCCCTCCTTCGGCATGCCCCGCGCCGCTCGACGTCCGCACGTCCCTGCCCCGCTTCTTCGAACAGGACCCCTTCATGGCCACCACGGCATCGACCCGACGACAGTTCCTCACTCTGCTCGGTCTCTCAGCAGTGGCCGTCAGCTGCGGCACGGCCGGTGCCAGTGCCGGGAAGGGCGGCACGAAGACGCTCAAGTACCAGGGCTGGGCGGGCCAGGTGACGCTGCCCGAACTCGCCGAGGATCTCGGCTACTTGGGGGATGTGAAGCTGGAGTGGGTCGGCAACACGATCAGCGGTCCGCAGGACATCCAGTCCGCGGCGACCGGCCAGGTCGACTTCGGCGGCGCGTTCAACGGCGCGGTGGTCAAACTGGCCGCGAACAACGCCCCCGTCAAGGCGGTCATCAGCTACTACGGCTCCGACAAGCACGCCTACAGCGGCTACTACGTCCTTGAGAACAGCCCGATCCGCTCGGCTCGGGACCTGATCGGCAAGAAGGTCGGGATGAACACCCTCGGCGCGCACGCCGAGGCCATGCTCGACATCCACCTGCAGCGCGAGGGGCTTTCCCCGTCCGACATCGACAAGGTCGAGCCGCTGGTGGTGCCCCCGGTCAACACCGAGCAGTCGCTGCGCCAGAAGCAGATCGACGTGGCCGTTCTCAGCGGCGTGCTGCGCGACAAGGCGCTGGCCACCGGCGGTATCCGGCCGCTGTTCACCGACTACGAGCTGCTCGGCGCGTTCAGCGCCGGCACGTACGTGATGACGGAGCGCTTCATCCAGCAGAACCCCGAGACCGTCCGGACCTTCGTCACCGCCGTCGGCAAGGCGATCGAGTGGTCGCGCTCCACTCCGCACGAGGAGGTCATCGCCCGGATGACGGACATCGTGAAGCGGCGCAAGCGCAACGAGGACACCGAGTCCCTGAAGTACTGGCGGTCCTTCGGCGTCGGCGAGAAGGCGGGCCGGATCACCGACAAGGAGTTCAAGCTCTGGATCGACTGGCTGTCGGAGCGCGGCGACATCGACAAGGGCCGGGTCTCCCTGGCGGACCTCTACACCAACGAATTCAACGACGCGACCGGCCGGAGCTGACTGCCATGACCATCGTCTTCGAGAACGTACGGAAGGAATTCACCGTCAAGGACCGCTCGGGAAAGCGGCAGAGCAGCCGCTTCACCGCCCTCGACGGTATCGACCTGGAGATCGCGGACGGGGAGTTCGTGGTCCTCGTCGGACCCAGCGGCTGCGGCAAGTCGACCCTGCTGGATCTGCTCGGGGGTCTGACACAGCCCACCTCGGGGCGCATCCTGCTCGAGGGCGAGCCCATCACCGGGCCGGGCCTGGACCGGGGCATCGTCTTCCAGCAGTACGCGCTGCTGCCGTGGCGCACCGCGCAGGGCAACGTCGAGTTCGGTCTGGAGGCCACCAGGGTCCCCCGGCGCCAACGCGCCGCACGGGCGCGGGAGTTCCTGGACCTGGTCGGCCTGACCGGGTTCGAGGACCGGCACCCGCACGAACTGTCCGGCGGTATGCGCCAGCGCGTCGCCATCGCCCGCAGCCTCGCCTACGACCCTCAAGTGCTGCTGATGGACGAGCCGTTCGCGGCGCTCGACGCGCAGACACGGGAGTCGCTGCAGGACGAGCTGCTGAGCATTTGGCAGCGCACCGGCAAGACCGTCGTGTTCATCACCCACGGCATCGACGAGGCCGTCTATCTGGGGCAGCGGGTCGCCGTCATGACGTCCAGGCCGGGCCGGATCAAGCAGATCGTGCCGGTCTCGCTCGGCTCGCGCACGGCCACGGACGACCTGCGCTCCAGCCCCGAGTTCGCGCGGCACCGGCACGAGATCTGGTCACTGCTGCGCGACGAGGTGGCCAGGGCCCAGCAGTTGGAGAAGGAGGCGGCAGCCGTATGAGCACCACCACTACCGAGACGCGGACCGAAGCGGTCCCGCGGGTCCCGGTCGTCAAAACCCCCGAGCCCACGCCGGTGTCGGCCGGGCGGGCCCGCCGGGCGGGGCGGCTGCTGCTGACCACGGTGACGAAGTCCGCGGCCATCGCCGCGCTGCTGCTGCTCTGGGAGACCGCGCCGCGGCTCGGCCTGGTCGACCGGACCTTCCTGCCCCCGTTCAGTGAGGTCGCCGAGGCCTGGTGGGGGCTGGCCAAGGACGGTCAGCTCGCCGACAACGCGCAGGCCAGCCTGGTCCGTTCGTTCAGCGGCTTCGGGATCGCCGTGGCCGTCGCCGTACCGCTGGGGCTGCTCATCGGCTGGTACCGGCCGGTCGCCGACCTGCTCGGGCCGCTGTTGGAGGTGTTCCGCAACACCGCGGCCCTGGCCCTGCTGCCGGTGTTCGTGCTGCTGCTCGGCATCGGCGAGACCTCGAAGATCTCCATCGTGGTGTACGCGTGCACCTGGCCGATCCTGCTCAACACGATCAGCGCCGTGCGCAACGTCGATCCGACCCTGCTCAAGCTCGCCCGGTCGATGGACCTGTCCGCGCCCCGGCTCTTCCAGAAGGTCATCCTGCCGGCGTCGGTGCCGGTGATGTTCACCGGTATCCGGCTGACCGGAACCGTGTCGATCCTGGTGCTGGTGGCGGCCGAGATGATCGGCGCCAAGGCGGGCCTGGGCTATCTGATCAACGCCTCGCAGTACAACTTCGCGATCCCGCAGATGTACGCGGGGATCATCACGATCTCCGCGATCGGCGTCGCCTTCAACCAGCTCCTGGTGAGCGTGGAACGCCGCCTCAGCTCCTGGCGCGTGCCCACGGGCGCCTGAACACCCTTCCCTTCCGTCTGCCACAGCTCCAGAGGATCCCCATGACCGCGTCCCGCCCCCGTCAGCTCCACCTCAACGCCTTCCTGCTGAACGCCGGACACCACGACGCCGCCTGGCGGCACCCGCGCACCGAGCCCGAACGCATCGTCGACCGGCGCTACTTCCAACAGCTCGCCCAGACCGCCGAACGCGGCCTGCTGGACTCGGTGTTCCTCGCCGACGGCCTCGCCCTGTGGGGCAACGCCCGCTACAACGCGCTCGGCGGCTTCGAGCCGCTGACCCTGCTGTCCGCGCTGGCGGCGGTCACGGAGCGGATCGGACTGATCGCCACCGTCTCCACCACCTTCAACGAGCCCTTCCACACCGCCCGCAAGTTCGCCTCCCTCGACCACATCAGCGAGGGCCGGGCGGGCTGGAACATCGTCACCTCCGGCACCGTGCAGGAGGCCCGCAACTTCGGGCAGGACACCCACCTGGAGCACCGGCTGCGCTACGAGCGGGCCCGGGAGTTCGTCGAGGTCGCCACCAAGCTGTGGGACAGCTGGGAGGACGACGCGATCCTGCTGGACCGGGAGCGCGGGGTGTACGCCGACACCGACAAGGTGCGCGAGATCGAGCACCGGGGCGAGTACTTCGGGGTGCAGGGTCCGCTGAACGTGCCGCGCTCCCCGCAGGGGCATCCGCTGCTGGTGCAGGCCGGTTCGTCGGAGGACGGCAAGGAGTTCGCCGCCCAGTACGCCGAGGCCGTCTTCACCGCCCAGCAGACCCTCGCCGACGCCCAGGCCTTCTACAAGGACCTCAAGTCCCGGCTGCCCCGTTACGGCCGCAGCGAGGACCAGTTGCTGATCCTGCCCGGCATCGCCCCGGTCATCGGCTCCACCGAGGCCGAGGCACGCGCCCTGGAGCGGGAACTGACGGAGCTTCAGGTCCCCGAGTACGGGCTCGCCCAGCTCTCCGGGATGCTCGGCACCGATGTGACGGGGCTGCCGCTGGACGGACCGCTGCCCGAGCTGCCCGAGGAACGGGACATCAACGGCAACAAGAGCCGCTTCACGCTCGTCGCCGAGCTCGCCCGGCGCGACAACCTCACCCTGCGCGAGCTGATCGCCCGCCTCGGTGCCGGACGCGGCCACCACGTGTTCGCCGGTACGCCCGAGCAGGTGGCCGATCACTTGGAGGAGTGGTTCACCGAGGGCGGCGCCGACGGCTTCAACATCATGCCGCCCCATCTGCCGGGCGGCCTGGAGGACTTCGTCGACCACGTGGTGCCGATCCTCCAGCAGCGCGGCCTGTTCCGCACCGAGTACACCGGCCGCACCCTGCGCGAGCACTACGGGCTCGCCCGTCCCGCCAACCGGCTGACCGCGCCGGCCGAACCGGCCACCGCCTGAACCTGCCGGAACCTGTCGCCGCCCGAACCCATCGCACCCGAAAGGAATACGCCTCCCATGACCACCAGCACCGGATTCGACGTACGCCGGATCGGCGGGCGCATCGGCGCCGAGATCGTCGGCGTCGACCTGTCCGCCGAGCTCTCCCCCGCTCTGTTCGCCGAGATCAACTCCGCGCTCCTGGAGCACAAGGCACTCGTCTTCCGCGGCCAGGACCTGGACGACGAGGGGCAGCTCCGCTTCGCCTCGCTCTTCGGCGAGCTGACCACCGCGCACCCCACGGTCCCCTCGGCCGACGGCCGCCCCAACGTCCTGCCCGTGGACGGGGAGGAGGGCGTCCGTGCCAACCACTGGCACACCGACGTCACGTTCGTCCGCACCCCGCCGAAGGTGACCACCCTGCGCGGCATCGTGATCCCGCCCTACGGCGGCAACACCCTGATCGCCAACTCGGCCGCCGCCTACCGGGACCTGCCCGAGCCGCTGCGTGAGCTGGCGGACAAGCTGTGGGCGGTGCACACCAACGACTACGACTACGCCGCCCCGAAGAGCGACAAGGCCGCCGAACACCGTCGGCAGTTCGTCTCCCGCACGTACCGCACCGCCCACCCGGTCGTCCGCGTCCACCCCGAGACCGGGGAACGGGGCCTGTTCATCGGAGGGTTCGCGCAGAGCATCGTCGGGCTGAACGGGTCCGACTCCCGGGACCTGCTGCGCCTGTTCCAGTCGTACGTCACCCGACCGGAGAACATCGTGCGGGTCGCCTGGTCGCCGGGCGACGTGGTGGTGTTCGACAACCGCATCACCCAGCACTACGCCCCCGACGACTACGGCGACCTGCCCCGTCTGCTGCACCGCGTGACGGTCGCGGGCGATGTCCCCGCCGGGCTCGACGGCACCCTCAGCCATGTCATCGCGGGCGACGAGGCGACGCACTACACGCCGTCCGCGGCGTAGGCCCCACAGCACACAGGTCGGCCTCCCGTCCGCGACGGGAGGCCGACCTGTGGAGGCAGCGGGCCCGGGTCAGGCGCGGCGCCTCATCTGGCGCAGCAGCACGATGCCGCACAGGACGAGGACCGCACCGGCGGCCGCGGGCCACAGCTTGGCGCCGGTGTCGGCGAGGCTGCCGCCCACCGTCTGCGTCCCGGTGTTGTTGTTCTGCTGGTCGGCGCCGACGGCCGCCTGGGTCTGCGTCGGCGTGGCCGTCGCCGTGCCGACCTCCTCGGCCGGGGCCTCCTCGGCCTCGCGGGACGGAGGGGTGTCGATCTTCGGCTGGTCGGCGGTGGCGTCGTCGGTCGGCTGGTCGTCCGCCGGGGCCTCGGTCGCGGGCTCCGTCTGACCACCGTCGTTCTGACCGCCGTTGTCCTTGTCGCCGCCGTCGTTCTGACCGGCGTCGTTGTTACCGCCGTCGTTGTTCTGGCCGCCGTCCTGACCGCCGTCGTTGTTCTGACCGCCGTCCTGACCGCCGTCGTTGTTCTGGCCGCCGTCCTGGCCACCGTCGTTGTTCTGACCGCCGTCCTGACCGCCGTCGTTGTTCTGACCGCCGTCCTGGCCACCGTCGTTGTTCTGACCGCCGTCGTTGTTCTGGCCGCCGTCGTCGTTACCGCCGTTGTTGCCCTCGTCGCCGCCGTTCTGGCCACCGTCGCCGTTGCCGCCGTCGTTGTTACCGCCGTCGTTGTTACCGCCGTCGCCCTCGCCCGGGTTCTGCGGCTCCTCCGGCAGGGCGCCGGCGTCGCACTTGCGGCCCTCGTTGATGCAGTCGACCATCTCGTTCATCAGCGCCTCGTCGAAGACATTGATGAAGTCACCGTGGTCCGTGACCGGCTTGTGCAGCTGCTCGGGGAAGGAGTCCACGGCGAACAGCGGGGTCGTCTGGCCGCCGTCGTCGAGGCTCGGCGCGTCCACGTCGTAGACGATGCGCTGGACCAGCTGCGGGATGGCCTGGAAGCCGCCGGGGCAGGAACCGTCGGCGGCGGCGAACGCCACGTGGGTGCGGTGGTTGGCGCTGTCGATGTTGCGGCCGTCCCAGCAGCTCTGGAACTTGAAGGTGCGCACCACGTCACTGCCCTGGGGGCACAGCGGGTACTTGTCCTTCAGCTGCCGGTCCTCGAAGCCGGTGCAGCTCCAGGACGCGTTGGCGTTGGCGGTCCCGTTGACGAAGGCCTTGGCGTCACCGGTGATGATGCGCAGCAGGCGCGGCATGGCGGTCACATCGCCCTGCGGGCTGCCCTGGAAGGTCAGGGTGACCTCCTTGGGCGTGATGATCTCACCGGCGTTGCCCTCGATACCGCCGCCGGGCGAGTTGGCGTCCTGCTCCTGGGTGCCGTTCTGCAGGCGCAGCACGGGCCAGTAGTAGGTGGACTTGTCGCTCTGGTTCTCGCAGCTGGTGTCGGCGTTGGCCAGGTCCTCGTCGCTGGCGAAGGCGTCGTTGGACTGGTTGCCGATGTAGTCGTGGAAGTGGTGGGCGCCGTTGGAGACACCCGGGGCGACGATCACGTTGTCCGAGTTGAACAGGCCGTTCTCGTTGACGCCGCAGCTGGTGGTGAAGGTGCCGGTGGAGGCGTTCTGTGCGGCGGGCGGCGCCTGCACGTTCGGCTCGACGCTGTTGATGTCGACGAAGTCCTCGGCCACGGGGCCGTTCCCGGCCTGGCCGGCCTGCGGCTGCTCCTGGACGGACAGTTCACAGCCCGCCAGCGCTTCGAGGCCCTCGGGGCGCTCGCCCGCGTTGCCGATCGCCACCGCGATGCGCTCGATGGTGGCGCCGCGCTTCTCCTCCAGCGGCTTCATGATGGAGCTGTCGGTGAATCCGGAGTCCTGCTTCTGTTCCTGCGTGGCTGCCTGGAGTTGCTGGTACGCCTCGGCTATCTGGCCGTCCAGGGAAGCGAGTTCCTTGTCGACGTCGGCTCTGGCCGCATCCGGGACCTGGGTCAACTCGGCGCCCACATCGGGGCAGTCGATGGTGGCCCCGGCCTTCTGGGCGGCTTCGTCGCCTCCGGTGGCGGAGGCGTAGATATTGGTGGCCATCAGCCCGCCGCCACCCAGGATCAGCGCGAAAGCGGCAAAGGTCGCGCGTCGTGGGCCGGTCGGGCGCCTGCGCGTATTGCGTGTCAAGGCAGTACTCCTACGTTCGGGGGCGAGCGAGCGGACATACAAATCCCTCGCCCCCATACGCACCACGGGCCCGCCGTGTTCAACCGGGCCCCAAATTCTTATCAACCTTTCAGAGAACCGGGACATCCCGGTCGATCTCTCCCCCCAAGAACACCACCACTTGCATTTAGCCCGCGTAAGCAACTATTGTTGTCGCTTGTAAGCGCCAGACGCAATCGAGCAGCCGCACAAGAACATCCCCACCCCTGAGGAAGCACCACCATGACCACGGTCCCCACCGTCACCCTCAACAACGGCGTCGAGATCCCCCAGCTCGGCTTCGGCGTCTTCCAGGTCCCGGACGCCGAGACCACCGCCGCCGTCACCGAGGCCCTCCGGGCCGGCTACCGCTCCATCGACACCGCCGCGATCTACGGCAACGAGGCGGGCACCGGAAAGGCGCTGGCCGACTCCGGGATCGCCCGCGAGGACCTGTTCGTCACGACCAAGCTGTGGAACGCCGACCAGGGCTACGACGCCACCCTCAAGGCGTTCGACGCCAGCCTGGCCGCGCTGGGCCTGGACTACGTCGACCTGTACCTCATCCACTGGCCGACCCCGGCCCGCGACCTCTACCGCGAGTCCTGGAAGGCGATCGAGCGCCTGGTGGCCGACGGCAAGGTCCGGGCGGCCGGGGTGTCCAACTTCCAGCCCGCGCATCTGCGGCGCCTGATCGACGGCGCCTCGATCGTGCCGGCCGTCAACCAGATCGAGCTGCACCCCGGCCTCCAGCAGGCCGAACTGCGCGCCCTGCACGCCGAGCTGGGCATCGCCACCGAGGCGTGGAGCCCGCTGGCCCAGGGCGCGGTACTGAAGGACGAGGCGATCGTCACGATCGCCGAGCGCCACGGGAAGTCCCCCGCCCAGGTCGTACTGCGCTGGCACCTCCAGCTCGGCAACGTCGTGATCCCGAAGTCGGTCACCCCGCACCGCATCCGGGAGAACCTCGACGTGTTCGATTTCACACTCGCCGACGAGGAGATGGCCGCCCTCGCCGCCCTGGACCGCGGCCTGCGCACCGGTCCGGACCCCGACACCCTCAACTGACGCGGAGTTGGGCGGCCACGCCGCGCACGTGGCCGCCCGCCGAGCCGGACGGGACCCCCCTGCGCCCCCCTCGAACAGGCGGGTTAGCATATGAGCACCCTCTAGCTCGAAAGAGACTCCTGTGACTGTCAACGACGACTCGTTCACCAACTGGAAGAACCGCGAGGAGATCGCGGAGTCGATGATCCCGATCATCGGGAAGCTGCACCGGGAGCGGGACGTGACGGTCCTGCTGCACAGCCGCTCCTTGGTGAACAAGTCGGTGGTCAGCATCCTGAAGACGCACCGGTTCGCACGGCAGATCGCGGGCGAGGAACTATCGGTCACCGAGACGCTGCCCTTCCTGCAGGCGCTCACCACCCTCGACCTCGGCCCGTCCCAGATCGACATCGGCATGCTGGCCGCCACGTACAAGACCGACGACCGCGGACTGTCGGTGGCCGAGTTCACCGCGGAGGCGGTCGCCGGGGCCACCGGCGCCAACAAGATCGAGCGCGGTGGCGGCCGCGACGTCGTGCTCTACGGCTTCGGCCGCATCGGCCGGCTGGTGGCGCGGCTGCTGATCGAGAAGGCGGGCTCGGGCAACGGCCTGCGGCTGCGTGCCATCGTCGTGCGGGGCGGCGGCGAGCAGGACCTGGTCAAGCGCGCCTCGCTGCTGCGCCGCGACTCCATCCACGGCCAGTTCCAGGGCACGATCACCGTGGACGAGGAGTCCTCCACGATCCTGGCCAACGGCAACGCGATCAAGGTGATCTACGCCAACGACCCGTCCGAGGTCGACTACACCGCGTACGGCATCAAGGACGCGATCCTCATCGACAACACCGGCAAGTGGCGGGACCGCGAGGGCCTCTCGCAGCACCTGCGCCCCGGTATCGACAAGGTCGTGCTGACCGCGCCCGGCAAGGGCGACGTCCCAAACATCGTGCACGGCGTCAACCACGACACGATCAAGCCGGACGAGCAGATCCTGTCCTGCGCCTCCTGCACCACCAACGCGATCGTCCCGCCGCTGAAGGCGATGGACGACGAGTACGGCGTGCTGCGCGGCCACGTGGAGACCGTCCACTCGTTCACCAACGACCAGAACCTGCTGGACAATTACCACAAGGCGGACCGCCGTGGCCGCAGCGCGCCGCTGAACATGGTGATCACCGAGACCGGTGCCGCCTCGGCCGTGGCCAAGGCACTGCCGGACCTCAAGGCCCCGATCACCGGCAGCTCGATCCGCGTCCCCGTCCCGGACGTCTCGATCGCCATCCTGAACCTGCGTCTGGCCCGGGAGACCACCCGCGAGGAGGTCCTGGACTACCTGCGCGACGTCTCGCTGCACTCGCCGCTGAAGCGCCAGATCGACTTCACCACGGCTCCCGACGCCGTCTCCATGGACTTCGTCGGCTCGCGGCACGCCTCGATCGTCGACGCGGGCGCCACCAAGGTCGACGGCGACAACGCCATCCTCTACCTCTGGTACGACAACGAGTTCGGCTACTCCTGCCAGGTCATCCGGGTCGTGCAGCACGTCTCGGGCGTGGAGTACCCGACGTACCCCGCGACCGCGGTCTGATCCCGCTCGCCTGATCCCGCTCACGGCGGTGCCGGTTCTCCGGCACCGCCGTTCGGCGTTCCACGGCTCCCCGTCAGTCCATCAGGCCGGCGGCGAGCGCGGCCCCCAGCTCCCAGCACGCCTCGATGTCCGCCTTGCGCGGTTCACCCGTCACGGTCACGGGGTCGGCCGCACGGCGCCAGCCCAGTCCCGTGGTGACCGTCTCGACGGACCGGAGCGCGCCGGTGACATCGCTGCCGCCGTGCACGTAGTAGCCGAAGGGCCGTCCGCGGGTGGCGTCCAGGCAGGGGTAGTAGACGGTGTCGAAGAAGTGCTTCAGGGCGCCGGACATATAGCCGAGGTTGGCCGGGGTACCGAGCAGGTAGGCATCGGCGGCGAGGACGTCGGACACCGTCGCGGCCAGCGCCGCCCGGCGTACCACCGTGACGCCCTCGATCTCGGGCGCGGTCGCCCCGGAGAGCACGGCTTCGAACAGTGCCTGACAGTTGGGCGAGGGCGTGTGGTGCACGATCAGCAGAGTTGCCACACGAACGAACCCTGCCGCCGCTCCCCGCACTCCCGCAAGTCGGGAGCGAATACGTCCGGTTACACCCGACATCTGACGTTTCCCCGCCGATTATCCGGCGACGCGCGGTGTGTTCGGAAACCGCGATACGTGGTACCCGCCCCGCACGAACCGGCCTCGGGAGATAGGGCGGTCACATCAGGACCGTTCGGGTTTACGCGGCTGCAGATGCGTGACTACGGTGACCCGGGTCGGCACATGTGTCATACAGCCAACTCCAGTAAGAGGTGTTTCGCTCTGTCCGGGTTCCATCGAGAAGGTCTCGATCAGCAAACGCTCACCCTGCGCGCACTCGGACAGCCGAAGGCACCCCGCCCCGGCGCACACGACCGCACCGCCTCCGCGCCCACGGAACGGACTGCCCGGTCGGTCAAGGAGCGGGACGCACTCTTCGACAACGCCAAGTACTTGGCCATCGTCCTGGTGGCGATCGGCCACGCGTGGGAACCCCTCAGGGACGAGAGCCGGGCGGTCACCGCGGCCTACATGCTGGTGTACGCGTTCCACATGCCGGCGTTCATCGTGATCTCCGGATACTTCTCACGGACCTTCGACGCCACGCCGAGCCGACTGAAGCGGCTGTTGACCGGAGTCGCCGTCCCCTATGTCGTGTTCGAGGTGGCGTACACCTATTTCACGCGCTGGACGGACAACGAACCGGGGCGCGACATCAGTCTGCTGGATCCGCTGTATCTGACCTGGTTCCTGGCCGCCCTGTTCATCTGGCGGCTGACGACACCCATCTGGCGGATCATCCGCTGGCCGCTTCCCGTGGCTCTCGGCATCGCGATGCTGGCGACCCTGACCCCGAGCATCGGCAAGGACCTCGACCTCCAGCGCGCGCTGCAGTTCCTGCCGTACTTCGTCCTCGGGCTGCTGCTGAAGCCCGAGCACTTCGCGCTGGTGCGCCGCCGCGCGGTGCGGCGGGCGGCGGTACCGGTGCTCCTCGGCGCGGCCGTGGTCGCGTACTGGGCGGTGCCACGGATGAACTACGCGTGGTTCTTCCACCGCACCACCGCCGAGGACCTGGCGGCGCCCGCCTGGTACGGCCCCCTGATGACGCTGGTCCTGTTCGGCTGCTCGGTGGTCCTGGTGGCCTGCTTCCTGACGCTCGTGCCGGGCCGCCGCACCTGGTTCACGTCCCTGGGCGCGGGCACCCTGTACGGCTATCTGCTGCACGGATTCGTCATCCAGGCCGCCAACAAGTACCACTGGTCGCACCTGGACTGGACGCACGAGCCGCTCGGGGAGATCGTCGTGACGCTCGTCGCGGGAGCCATGGTGACGGTGCTGTGCACGGCGCCGGTGCGGCGGGTCTTCCGGGGGGTCATGGAGCCGAGGATGGCGTGGGCGTTCCGGCCCGACCCGGTGGCCGAGGCGCGGAGCCGCTGACCGGTCGCCCACGCCCGGCCCCGCGGATCAGCCCGCGGACACCCCGGCGCGCTCGTTGGTGACCCTGGCGACCGCCACCGACAGCTGCTTCTGCACCGGCTCGCTCAGCGCCTCGCCGCTGACGGTACCCACCAGATCGCTGGCCAGGTTGTGCAGCTTGGTGTTGGTGTTCTGGGAGGCCATCACCAGCACCTCCCAGGCGTCCTCGGGCTTGAGGCCGAAGGAGGCCATCAGGATGCCCCGCGCCAGGTCGATGGTGGGGCGGGTCTGCATCGCCCGGCGAAGCTGGACGACCTCGATACGCAGGTCTTGCAACATGCTCTCGTCCTCGGTCTCGTACGGAGAGGACCGCTCTGATGCGTCGTCCTCGTCCGCGGGGGCGAACAGGGAGTAGGTGCCGGTCAGGGTGAGCAGCCGTTCTGCCACCGGGCCGACGGATGTCACGAGCAGCGCCTTGCCGTCCCGCAGGGCACGCTCGCGCAGGCCGAGCATGATGTTGAGCGCGGAGCAGTCCCAGAACTCCACTCCGCTGAGATCCAGGTCGACGCCTCGCACGGACCGGCCGAGGGCGTCTCGCAACACATGTTCCAGGTGGGGGGCGACCTCCAGGTCGAGTTCCCCGCGCACGACCACTGTCATACGGTCTCCGTCCGGCTGGACGCCGATGTCCGCTGCGTACGACGACCGGGCTGTGGATACCGCCTCCGTCATGACCGCCTCCACCGGTCATCCCTGCAGGACTGTGGCTACCAGCCTCACCGCTCCGGCAATCACCCGTCAAGAGATACATGAAATTTTCTTCGTGTTTTTTGATACGTGTCTTGGAATACGCGAATGATCAAACGTAGACTCGACTCATGGAGGGACTCTCTGAGCCGTACACCGGGTGGACGTTCCTGACGAACCACGCCCGGGTCCTGGCCGCTATCGCCGACGACCGCAACGTGCGGATCCGTGACATCGCCGCGCGCTGCAGACTCACCGAGCGTGCCGTGCAGAAGATCATCGCCGACCTGGAAAGCGCCGGGTACCTGTCCCATACGCGGGTGGGGCGCAGCAACATCTACCGGATCGAACCCGGCAAGATCCTTCGTCATCCGGCGGAGGCCGGACTGACCGTCGCCTCGCTGCTCTCGCTCCTCGCCCAGGACGAGGCCGCGCGCACCGACGAGACCGCGTCACCTCGCGTCGGTGAGTAGTGCCGTGTGATCACACTCCCCGCGCCTCGGTTACTCTGTGCCGCCGGACGGGTGAGGGGAGAACGGCATGGGGCGTCGGGCGGTGTGCGCGGCTTTGCTGGTCGGGCTGGTGACGGGGTGCTCGGCCGAGGCCGAGGACGGCGACGCGAAGAGCGCCGCGAAGGACGACGCGAAAGTGGCGGAGAGCAGCCGGTCCATCGGCGCCAAGGGCTCCGCGTGCGAGCTGCCGGTCACCTTCGACGTGGCCAAGGGCTGGAAGGCGGAGGCCGTCGACACCAGCGACCCGGACTTCGTGCTGCGCCAGGGCCCGGTCACCCTCGTCTGCGAGATCGACGCCAAGCCGGCCGGGAACATCGGCTTCCTGCGGGCCTGGACCGGCAAGCCCGGCGACGCCGGCGCCCGTGGCGTCCTGGAGTCGTTCGTGGCCGGTCAGGACGGGGTGAGCGAGGAGAAGTACGGCTCCTTCACGGCGGACGGACTCACCGGTGCCGAGGTCACCTACACCTACACCAGCGAGCTCCTGGACGAGGACAAGCAGGAGCGCGCCCTGGCCGTCACCACCGACGAGGGGCCGTTCGTCCTGCACCTCGGCGGCCTGGACTCCGAGGAGCACGAGGCCATGCTCCCGGCGCTGGAGCTGGCCAAGAAGACCCTGCGTGCAGGCAAGGCCGAGTAGGAACACACCGCGGCCCGGCGCACTCCCCCGCGTGGGTGGAGGACGCCGGGCCGGTCCGGTTCAGCCGCGGGACTGGCGGTGGACGCGGATGATGTCCGCGTAGCGCCGGCCGCTGGTCTTCAGGGTGCGCCGCTGGGTGGCGTAGTCGACATGGACCAGCCCGAAGCGCTTGTCGTAGCCGTAGGCCCACTCGAAGTTGTCCAGCAGGGACCAGGCGAAGTACCCGGCCAGCGGGGCTCCCTTGCGCAGGGCGCGGGCGCAGGCGGCGACGTGCTGCTCCAGGTAGCGGGTGCGCTCGGGGTCGTGCACGCTGCCGTCCGGGGCGACCGTGTCCGGGAAGGCGGAGCCGTTCTCGGTGACGTACAGCTCGCGCACCCCGTAGTCCTCGGTCAGCCGCAGCAGCAGGGCCTCCAGGCCGTCGGCGTCGATCTGCCAGTCCATGCCGGTGCGCGGCACGTCGGGCAGCCGGACCTCACGGGCGTACGGCACCGGGCCGTCGGGGTCGTCGGTGACGGTCACCGGGAAGTAGTAGTTGAGGCCGTGCCAGTCCAGGGGCGCCGCGATGGTCTCCAGGTCGCCGGGCCGCTCGGGGAGTTCGACCCCGTAGAGCTCGCGCATGTCGTCGGGGAAGCCGCGGCCGTACACGGGGTCCAGCCACCAGCGGTTGCTGTGGCCGTCCATGCGGGCGGCGGCGGCGATGTCCTCCGGGCGGGTCGAGGCCGCTTCGACGGTGGAGTGGTTGGTGACCAGGCCGATCCGAGCGCCGGGGACGGCGGCGCGGACCGCCTGGGTGGCCAGTCCGTGGCCGAGCAACAGGTGGTACGAGGCCCGGACCGCCGCGGTGAGGTCGGTGAGGCCGGGGGCCATCCTCCCCTCCAGGTGGCCGATCCACGCCGAGCACAGGGGCTCGTTGAGAGTGGCCCACCGGGTCACGCGGTCGCCGAGCCGTCCGGCCACGACGGAGGCGTAGGAGGCGAGGTGCTCGGCGGTCTCGCGCACGGTCCAGCCGCCGCGGTCCTGGAGGACCTGGGGCAGGTCCCAGTGGTAGAGGGTGATGTTGGGGGTGATGCCCGCCGCGAGGAGTGCGTCCACGAGCCGGTCGTAGAAGTCCAGGCCGGCCGCGTTGACCGGGCCGTCGCCGCCGGGGACCACCCGGGGCCAGGCGATGGACAGGCGGTAGGTGTCGACGCCCAGCCGGGACATCAGCGCCACGTCCTCCGGCCAGCGGTGGTAGTGGTCGCACGCCTCGTCGCCGTGGTCGCCGTTGTCGACCTTCCCCGGGGTGTGGGAGAAGGTGTCCCAGATGGACGGCGACCGGCCGTCCTCGGCGACGGCGCCCTCGATCTGGTAGGCGGAGGTGGCCGTGCCCCAGCTGAAGTCGTCGGGGAAGGCGGCGAGATCTATCGGCTCGGGCACGGAGAACCTTTCGGAATCGGGACGGGCGGTCACTTGACGGCTCCCGCTGTCAGTCCGGCGACGAGATAGCGCTGGAGCAGCAGGAACCCGGCGACGACGGGCAGGCTGACGACGAGTGAGGCGGCCATGATCTGGTTCCAGTACACGTCGTTCTGGGTGGAGTAGCCCTGGAGCCCGACGGCCAGGGTGCGGGTGGTGTCGTTGGTCATGACGGAGGCGAAGAGGACTTCTCCCCAGGCCGTCATGAAGGCGTAGACGGCGACGGCGACGATGCCGGGGATCGCGGCGGGCACCACCACCCGGAACAGCGCGCCGAGCGGGCCGCAGCCGTCGACCTTCGCCGCCTCGTCCAGGTCCCTGGGCACCGAGTCGAAGTACCCGATCAGCATCCAGATGGAGAACGGCAGCGAGAAGGTCAGATACGTGATGATCAGGCCGCCGCGGGAGCCGAACAGGGCGATGCCGGTGGCGTTGCCGATGTTGACGTAGATGAGGAACAGCGGCAGCAGGAACAGGATGCCCGGGAACATCTGGGTGGACAGCACGGTGACCGTGAAGACGCGCTTGCCGCGGAAGTTGTAGCGGCTGACCGCGTATGCCGCGAAGACGGCGATGGTCACCGAGCAGACGGTCGCCGCGCCCGCCACGATCAGCGAGTTGACGAAGTAGTCGGCGAGCGGGACGGTCTCCCAGATGTCGAAGTACGGCCGGACGGTGAGCCCGGAGGGGATCCAGGTGAACTTCCCCGAGACGTCCTCCAGCGGCTTCAGCGAGCTGGAGATCATCACGTAGACGGGCAGCAGTACGAAGCCCGTCAGCAGGGTGAGGAAGATTCGCCGGCTCCACAGGAAGGACTGGGGGGCCGCCATCGGTGAACGGGGCTCAGCCATCGGTGGCCTTCCTTCCGCGGGAGGTGAGCGCGAGGTAGACGCCGGTCACCAGGAGCAGGAACAGCAGGAGGAGCACCGACATGGCGGAGCCGGTGCCGAAGTTCCAGGTCTGGAACGACAACTGGTAGATGTGCAGCGAGATCAGGTCCGCCGACTCCGGCGCCGCCTTGCCGAACAGCACGAACGGCGTGTTGAAGTCGTTGAACGTCCACAGGAACAGCACCAGCACGAGCACCTGGTTGACCGGGCGCAGCGACGGCATGGTGATCCGGCGGATCTGCTGCCAGATCCCGGCGCCGTCGAGCGCGGCGGCCTCGTACATCTCGCGCGGGATGTTCTGCAGTCCGGCCATGATGATGAGGAAGGCGAACGGCCAGCCCTTCCACACCGAGACGATCAGCAGGGTGAAGAAGGCGTTGTCGCCGATGAGCCAGAAGGGCGGTGAGCCGGTGAGCCCGAGCTGGTCGTGGATGACGTGGTTCACCAGGCCGTTGTCGCGCTGGAACATGAACGCCCAGGTGATGACGGCGGCGTAGACGGGCAGCGCGTACGGGACCAGGAAGATGGTGCGCAGCAGGCCCCGGCCGCGGAAGGACTCCTGGAGGAAGATCGCCGCGGCGGCGCCCAGCAGCCAGCACAGGCCGACCGAGAGCACGGTGAACAGACAGGTCGTGAAGAACGACTTGAGCAGGGCCTCGCCGACGGGGGCGTCGAAGTCGACGGCGATCTCGTAGTTGCCCAGGCCGTTCCAGGGCGCGGTGGTCCAGTCCCGGATGTAGAACTGGGTGAGCTCCCGGAAGCTGACCACGATGCCGATGACCATCGGCACCAGGTGGACGAGGAGTTCGAGGAGGAGGGCGGGCAGGAGGAGCAGGTACGGCAGGGACACGCGGCGCAGCCACCCGGGGCGGCGCTTCTTGGGCGCCGCTCCGGGGTCCTGCTTCTGAGCGGTCCGCTCGACCGTGCCGTAGGCAGCGGTGGTGGTCATGGTGGTGGAGTCCGTCGTCACGAGGTGGACATCTGCTGCTCGGCCTTCTCCAGCTTGGCCCGCACTGATTCGGTGGTGACCTTGCGTCCGGCGGCGGCGTCGGCGAACAGTTCCTTCACGGCGGTGCCCACGACGGTCTCGAACTGCGACTCCTCGGGGACCTGGGGCAGTGCGGTGGCGCTGGTGGCGAGGGTGTCGCGCAGGACCTTGAGGGCCGGGGAGTTGAAGGCGGGGTCCTCCTGGGCGGACTTGACCGGCGGGATGGAACCGTAGGCGCTGTTGAGGATCTTCTGTTCCTCGTCGCTGGTCATGAACTTCACGAACTTCTTGGCGCCGTCGATGTTCTTGGTGTTCTTGAAGACGGCCATGTTGATGCCGGCGACCATGGAGTTGGTGTTCGTGCCCGTGCCGGGGGTGCCGGACTGGACGGGGGCGGGGGCGACTCCCCACTCGTCCTCGTTCATGCCCAGGGACTTGAAGGTGGCCGAGGCGGTCTGCCAGAGGACCATCGCGGTCTTGTCCTTGGCGAAGTCGCTCAGGGACTGGTTCTGCGCGTACTCGGCGTTGCCCGGGGCGATGATCTTGTCCTTGGCCATGAAGTCGACGTACTGCTTCACGGCGGCGACGGCGCCGTCGGAAGTGAAGTCGGCCTTGCCGTCGGGGGTGAAGAAGTCGGCGCCGTGCTGCTTGCCGAGGACGAACACCTGGTGGATGTTGTTGGAGAGGTTCGAACCCTCAGCGCCGAGCGCCCACTTGCCGTTCTTGGAGAGCTTCTTGCCGGCCTCGGTCAGCTCCGACCAGGTGACCGGGGGCTTCTCGATGCCCGCGTCGGCGAACATCTTCTTGTTGTAGTAGAGGGCGTAGGCCATGGAGTACAGCGGGACGGCGGCCGGGTCCTGGCCCTGGGTGCCGGTGGAGCCCAGCGCGGAGTCCACGAAGCGGTCCTTGCCGCCGATGGCCTCGAAGTTCTTCGCGTCCCACGGCAGCAGGGCGCCGGTGGCCTGGAGCGAAGCGCTCCAGGTGTTGCCTATGTTCAGCACGTCCGGACCCTGGCCGGAGGTGGTGGCGGTGAGGATACGGTTGAGCAGGTCCGACCAGGGCACGACCTCCAGCTTGACCTTGATGCCGGTCTCCTTCTCGAACTTGTCGAGCTCGGGCTGGAGGACCTTCTTGTCGACCTCCAGGCTGGCGCCCTGGTTGGAGGCCCAGTACGTGAGGGTCTTGGGCTGCTCGTTGGAGCCGCCCTCCGAGCCGGTCGACCCGCCGCCGCAGGCAGCCGAGGCGAGGGCGAGCGAGAGGGTTACGGCTGCGATGGGTGCGACTCTGCTTCTGCGCATGACTTCAGTAGGCCTTCCGGGAAGGAGCGACTGTCGTCCGCGGAGGGATCCGGAGCAGCGCCCCGCGTGCCGGTCCCGTACCCCCACGGCTTAATTTAGGACGTGAGTTAAGCGTCAAGCTAAGATCGCGTCAAGAGCCTCGACCCAGGTAGGTCGCGGCGAGTTGCGACGAGACGAGGAGCAGAGGTGACAGTGCGCAGCGGCCGTACGGTACGTGACCTGCGGCGGGAGAACCGCACCGCAGTGCTGCAACGGCTGTACTTCGACGGACCGCTCAGCCGGTTCACACTCGGGCCCGCCACCGGGCTCAGCTCCGGCTCGGTGAGCAATGTGGTCTCGGAGCTGATGGCGGAGGGGCTGGTCGAGGAGGCCGGCAGCGTCGACTCGGTCGGCGGCCGCCCGCGCACCCTGCTGCGGGTCAGCCCGCGCAGCGGGTACATGATCGGCATCGACGTGGGCGAGACCCGGGTGCGCGTGGAGCTGTTCGACCTGGCGCTCACCGAGCTGGCCCGCCTGGAGCGGCCGCTGGCGACCGGCGGGCGGCGCGTGGACCGCTACGACGTCGATGTGGTCGTCCGCCACCTGCGCGAGGGCATCGCCGAGGTGCTGGAGCGCACCGGGACGGCGGCGCGGGAGCTCATCGGTGTGGGGATCGGCGTCCCCGGCATAGTCGCGCGCACGCCCGAGGACGGCGCCATCGTACACGGACAGACCATCGGCTGGGACGCGGTGCCGCTGGAGCGGTATCTGCGGGAGTCGGGGCCGCTGCCCGAGACGGTGCCGTACTACGTCGACAACGGCGCCAAGACGCTCGGCCAGGCGGAGATGTGGTTCGGTGCCGGGCGCGGCGCGCAGAGCGCGGCCGTGGTGCTCTTCGGCTCCGGTGTGGGCGCCTGTGTGGTCTCCGCCGACATGGGGCCGGCGAAGGCCGTGGAGTGGGGTCATCTGACGGTACGGGTGCGCGGGCGGCGCTGCCGCTGCGGCGCCCAGGGCTGTCTGGAGGCGTACGCGGGCGCGGAGGCGCTGCTGGAGCGGTGGGCGGAGGCGGGAGGTCGCCCGCCCGCGGGTGTGGACGAGGAGACGGCGCTGACCGCGATGCTCGCCTCGGCCTATCCGGCCGAGGGCGAGGCGGACGGGACGGCGCTGGCCATCCTGGAGGAGACCGCCGAGTACCTGGGCGCGGGCTTCTCCGACCTGATCAACCTCTTCCAGCCCGAGCGCATCCTGGTCGGCGGCTGGGCGGGCCTGCAGCTGGGGCGCCGGTTCCTGGACTCCGTACGGGCCCACGCGACCGCCTACTCGCTGCGGTACCCGGCCGGGCACGTGCGGATCGACCTGGGCACGCTCGGCCCGGACGCGGTGACGGTGGGCGCGGCGATCCTGCCGCTCGCGGACTTCTTCGCCCGGGGCGGGCGGCCCGTGGAGGCGGAGCCGAAGGAGCCGAATCCGGCCTGGCAGGCCAACCTCCAGGACCGCGCCGCGCAGTGAGACGTGGTGGCCTCCGGGCCGGGCGCGTGCTCGCGCCGGGCCCGGAGGTGTCTGTTTACGGGAAGTTGGTCACGGTGGAGGGGACGGTGGAGCTGCCCGCCGGTTCCGTGGAGTCTCCCGTGCTGTTGATGACGTGCTCGAAGTGGCCGTTGCCGCCGAGGGAGACCACGGACAGGCTGTGGAACTTCACCCCCGGCTTCACCGGCGCCTTGAACCCGTGCTCCTGCCTGATACTCGGGTCGACGTTGTAGTAGCAGTAGCTGCCCAGGCCCCAGCCCTCGTGGGTGTTGACCGAGTCGTCGACCCGGTAGGCCGCGTAGCCCTTGGTGGAGCCGTTCTGGATGGCGGCCTGGTTGGGCGCGTCGTACGCCTTCTCGTTCTGGTAGAAGATCGTCCGGCCGCGCTCGCCGTACCACTCGACGTCGTACTTGTTGAAGTGCTCGACGAACAGTCCGGTCGCCAGCACGTCGTCGCCGTTGACCCGGACGCCGTAGTCGGCGCGGTTGGTCTCCCAGCCGACGCCCTCGCCGTGGTCGGCGCGCCACACCCAGGTGTGGTCGACGATCGTGTCGTCGCTGTTGATGACCATGCTGGTGGTCGCCTTGCCGGGGCCCGCGCCGCCGATGCGGATGTACACGTCCTGCACGGTGGTCGGGTTGCCGGCGTGGTCGGCGTTCGCGTTCTGCGGGCCGACCTCCAGCAGGGTGGGCGAGTTGACCTGTCCGGCGTCGATCAGGAAGCCGGCCAGCCGGACGCCGTCGACGTCGGCGACGCGCATCGCGGTGACCCCGTTGTCCGGGATGATCGTGGCCAGGCCGAGGCCCAGCACGACCGTGTCGGCGCGGTTGACCTGGATGGTCTGGTCGACGTGGTACACGCCGGGCGTGAACAGCAGGTGCAGGCCCTGGCTGAGCGCCTGGTTGATGGTGGCCGCGGTGGCGCCGGGCTTGACCACGTAGAAGTCGCTCAGCGGCAGGGAGCGGCCCGCGGGGGTGCCGTTCTCCCAGGTCGTGCCGCGCGCGTTGGTGCGCAGCGCGGGAACGAACACCTTGTAGTCGTTGCCGTCGAGGTAGAGGAACGGCTTCTCGCGGGAGACGGGGGTGTGCTCCAGCGTGGTGTACTTCGGCTCCGGGAACCCGGTCGCCGGGGCGCCGGTGGTGCCCGAGAAGACCTGGTTCCACACCGAGTTGGACCAGCCGCCGATGGAGCTGTCGCGGGTGTACCACTGCTGCTGCGAGTAGTTGCCGACCTCGCCGTCGATCTTGGAGTCGGCGATGTAGCCGCCGCTCGCCCAACCGTAGCCGGTGGGCGCGAGGTTGAGCCCGCCCTTGACGTGCATACGACGGAACGAGGCGGCCTGCGAGACGGCCCAGCGGTCGGTGCCGTTCACGGGGTTGACCGCGAGGTTCTCGGCCGCGCGCCAGAAGTTCTGGGTGGCGTTGCCGTTGAACCAGCCCGCGTCGACGGTGACATCCCCGTTGATCAGGGTGTCGTCGGGCTTCAGGCCGAGACCGGCGATCTGGGTGTAGAAGCCGATCTGGGCGTTGAGGTTGTTGTAGGTGCCCGGCTTGAAGAGCAGGGCGTGCCGGCCGTTGCCGAACTGGGCGTCCTCCTGCTGCTCGAAGACCTCGTCCAGTTTGGCCTGGATACCGGGGGTCGACGGGTCGAAGACATGGACGTTCGGGCCGAGGTCACCGCCGCCGGGGACGGTGGGCTCGTCGGCCTGGGTGCCGTACACCTTGAACTCCCAGAGCGAGTAGCCCCATCCGGTGGCGCGGGCGGTGCCGTACACCCGGACGTGCTGGGCGGTTCCGGAGATGTTCAGCGTCTCGTTGCCGCCGCCGGAGGTGGTGGTGGAGTAGGCCGTGGTCCAGTCGTCGCCGTTCTGGGAGATCTCGATGCGGTAGGCACTCGCGTGGGCGGTCTCCCAGCTCAGTTCGACACGGCTGAGCTGGGCGGGGGCGCCTAGATCGACGCTGATCCACTGCGGGTCCTCGAACTTGCTGGACCAGCGGGTGCCGTTGTCGCCGTCGACCGCCGCGGCGGCGGGTGTGCCGGCGTGCTCCTCGCTGGAGGCGGTGACGTCCTTGCCCTGCGAGAGCAGGGTAGGTGCGGCGGCTGCCCTCGTCGCGGGCACAACGGCGAGCAGGGCCGCGGCAAGGGCGAGTACGACCGTCACAACCACGGTGTGGAGCGCCGGTCTTGGGGGTGGGGCCATCGCGACGGGTCGGCCTGCTGCGGGCATGGCTGAACTCCTCGGTACGAGTGAGGTATTGGGACAGAGCGCGCTCCGGGTGAACCCTGCCGCCGTTCAACTACCGGGTCAATAACTCCGTCACGACTTTTCTTTCACCTTTCATTAAGTGAGGAGCGATCGATCATGTGAACCGAGGGGCGTCACATACGCGCCAATAGCGTTCGGAACGGGCGGGACCCGCCGTCCTCAACGTCCGTACAGCCAGGGCCACTTCACACCGCCGTCACAGGTCCCGCACGCGACGATCACTTCCGGTCGACCCGCCTCCGGCGGTGCAGACATCGGGACGAAGCGCCCCTAGCCTCCCGGGCCATGCGATCACCTCTGATGAGACGCCTCGGTCTCACCGCCGTCCTGGCTCTCCTGCTCGCCGCGTTCGGCCTGGCCCCCTCCGCGCACGCCGCCGAACCGGCCCCGGCCGCCCTGTCGTTCAGCACCGACAGCGCGACGACCACGCCGGGCGGCACGGTGAACCTGTCGATGACGCTCACCAACAACGCCACGTACGACATCTGGTTCGTCTACCAGACCATCGACCCGACGTGGCTCACCACCCAGCGCCCGGACCTGAAGTACAGCTTCACCTCCTGCTCGCTGGCCACGGCCGCGGGCGCCACGCCGTGCACCGGCACCGGTCCCGCCAACCTCGGCGCGAACTACGGCACCACCGTCCCGCCCGGCCAGAGCCGCACCGTCACCCTCACCCTCCAGGTCGCCGCGGACTCCGGCTGCAACGGCAACATCGGCTTCTACTCCTACTTCTACGCCGAGTTCAGCGACAGCACGAGCATCAGCGGCGGTCCGGTCTACACCCCCGAGACCCGGGTGCTGTGCGCCTGACGAGCCGCGGCTGACCTGAAACCGGTCTGTGGCCTGCTTCCCCGCGTGGTCCAGACCTCCGGAAGAAGCACCGGCGGGCCGACCCGGCCCGCCGGTGCCTTCATCAGGCCCCCGACCTGCACACAAAGCGTTTCGCGCCCCTGCCGCACCACCCCCTCGGCCCGGCCCCGGCGCGTCAAGTCCGGGTCGATCACGACCTGTTGGACACCTACGCTTTTCCGTCATGTTTCGCTAGATGACCACGAAAGCTACACAGAGACTCCACTATGTGACACGACGGATGCGTGAACGACCGGCTACTGAGGGGGGCACGGCGTCGCGCAAGGGGGTGAGTCCGCTCAGTGCGAGCTGCGCCCACCCCTGCCCGGGGAGGGGACAAAACCGCATGAAGCGGATGTTTCACACCAGCGCGCTGATAGCGGGCGCGCTCATCGCCGCGATCGGCCTGCCGGCCGGAACGGCACACGCCGACACCACGCCCCGCATCGATCTGCGGGTCCTGGTCGTCAGCGACGGCGGCCCGTCGACGGACGCGATCGCCGCCGAACTGGACACGGCGGGAACCCCGTACACCGAGATCGACCTCACCGAGGCGGACCGCCCGGTGATCGACGCCGACCTGCTCGCGGACACCGTCGACGGACGGCCCCGGGCCAGGTTCCAGGCCGTCGTCCTGCCCAGCGACAACCCGTTCCCGGCCGGATCGTCCGAGATGGCGGCCCTGGTCGACTACGAGCGGACCTACGACATCCCCCAGGTCGACGCCTACACCTACGCACGCCCCGAAGCCGGGCTGAAGTACCCCGTCGAGGGCGGGTACGCCGGAAGCGTCGACGGAGTCCGGGCCAAGGTCACCGCGGCCGGTAAGGCCGGGCCCTTCGGCTACCTCCGGGACGAGGTTCCCTTCGAGGACAACTCCCCCACCGTCGGCGAGAGTTACGCCTACCTCTCCACGCCCGTCGCGGGCGCCGACTTCACCACCTACGTCGACGCCGCGATACCGGGGACCGCAAAGCGCGGCTCCCTCGTCGGCGAGTACCGGCACGACGGGCGGCGCGAGCTGGTCGTCACGTTTGTGTACAACCAGTACCAGCAGCAGTTCCGGCTGCTGGCCCGCGGCATCGTGGAGTGGATGACCGGCGGGATCCACCTGGGCGCGTCCCGGAACTACTTCGCCGTCCACGTCGACGATGTCTTCGCCGCCGACGACCGCTGGAACACCGAGCTGAACTGTACCCCCGGTGACGTCGACTGCCCCGACGGCGCGGGCACACCGGACCCGATCCGGATGACACCCGAGGACGTCACCTACGCCGCCGACTGGCAGGCGAGCCGGAACTTCACCCTGGACATGGCCTACAACGGCGCCGGAAGCGTCGAGCACCGCCAGGACAACGGCGGCGCCGACCCCCTCGCGGACAAGTTCATCGCCGAGCGCGACGAGTTCCGCTGGATCAACCACACCTACACGCACGCCTTCCTCGGCTGCGAGCAGGACACCAGCGTGGTGCCGTGGCGCTGCGCCACCGAGGCCGACGGCAGTGTGCGCTGGGTCAGCCGGAACACCATCGTCGACGAGATCGCCACCAACCGGGTCTGGGGCGAGCAGTCCGGACTGCCCCTGCACAACGACGAGTTGGTCACCGGTGAGCACTCGGGCATGAAGGTGCTGCCGCAGCAGACCGCCGACAACCCCAACCTGGCGCTCGCCCTGGACGACACCGACATCACCTGGCTCGCCTCGGACAACTCCCGCGAACCGCAGCAGCGCCAGGTCGGCCCGTCCATCACCGTGCCGCGCTACCCGATGAACGTCTTCTACAACGCGGGCCGGGCCGCCGAGCAGGTCGACGAGTACAACTGGATCTACACCAGCCGCGCCCAGGGCGGCAGCGGGATCTGCGAGGACAACCCGGCCACCTCCACCTGCCTCGACGAGCCGCTGGACACCGCCACCGGCTACGCCGACTACATCGTGCCGCTGGAGATCCGCACCGCCCTCGGCCATGTCCTCGCGGGCGACCCGCGCCCGCACTTCATCCACCAGTCCAACCTCACCGAGGACCGCATCGCCTACCCGGTCCTCAACGGCGTACTCGACACCTACGACGCCCTCTTCACCGCCGACGCCCCCGTGGTCAACCCGCGGATGAAGGACATCGGCGTCGAACTCCAGCGCCGCGCCGACTGGCACGCCGCCCTGGACGGCGGGCAGGTCACGGCCTACCGGATCGGTGACACGGTCACCGTCGAGGCCCCGGACGGGGTCGCGGTCGCCGCCACCATGCCCACCGGCACCACCCTGGCGGGCGCCGCCTTCGGCGATGCCTACGCGGGCGGCCGGTCCGGGTGGACGCCGTCCACGGGGACGCCGCTCACCCTCGGCCTGCCCGCCTCCGCGGTCCCCGCCGCGATTCCGGGCACCGGCCCGGCCGCGGTCCCGGAGCCGGCGCCCGAGACCCGCGTCCCGGCGGAGGTCCGCGAGCCCTCGACGGCCTGAGCCGCGCACGACCCGAGGTCCCGGCCGCCCGTGTGCGGCCGGGACCGGCACGACCACTCTCACCTCGGCCGTGGAGCACATCGATGCACGATCCCCGCGGCGCGCGCCGCTCGGACGCGACGCGCGTCACTCTGCTCACCGAAGGCACCTACCCGCACAGCCACGGAGGCGTCAGCGTCTGGTGCGACCAGCTCGTCACCGGCATGCCCGACGTGGCGTTCGACGTCATCGCCGTCACCGGAACCGGGCACGAACCGGTGGTGTGGGAGCTGCCCTCCCATGTCTCCCGGGTCCGCTCCGTGCCGATGTGGGGCGCACCGCCCGAGGGCGAGCCGCCCAAGGGCCGCGCCCGCCGTCAACTCGCCCGCGCCTACGAGCGGTTCCTGACCGCGCTGCTGGACCCCTGCGCCGAGGACGACTTCGCCCCTGGCCTGTACACGATGGCGCGGGCCGCGGAGGAGGGCACGCTCAGCCCTTTTCTGCGCGGTGACCGGGCGGTGTCGGTGCTGGCCTCCGTGTGGAACCGGCCCGGTCTCGTGGTCCGCGAGGCCCGGCCCACCCTGCACGACGCGCTGACCGCCACCTCGCTGCTGGAGCACGCCCTGCGCCCGCTGACGGCCCCACTGCCCACCGACGGGGTCACCCACGCGGTGAGCGGCGGTGTCGCGGTCCTGCCGGGCCTGGCCGCACGGGAACGGCACGGCGTTCCGCTGCTGCTGACCGAGCACGGCGTCTATCTGCGCGAGCGCTACCTCGGCTACCGCACCGCCCCCTACCGCTGGCCGGTGAAGGCCGTCGTGCTGGGCTTCTTCCGGCTGCTGGCGGAGGAGACCTACCGCAAGGCGGCCCTGATCACCCCGGGCAACCGCTACAACCGGCTGTGGGAGGAGCAGGGCGGGGCCGCACCGCAGTCCATCCGGACCGTGTACAACGGCGTCGACCCGGCTGCCTTCCCGCCCGCCGGGCCGGAACCGGAGACCCTCACCATGAGCTGGGCCGGCCGGGTCGACCCGATCAAGGACCTGGAGACGCTCATCCGGGCCTTCTCGCTCGTCCGCGAGCAACTGCCCGACGTACGGCTGCGGTTGTTCGGCGGTACCCCGCGCGGCGGTGAGGCTTACCGGGAGCGCTGCGAGGCACTGGCCGCCGAGCTGGGGCACGCGGACGCCGTGACGTTCGAGGGGCGGGTGGACGACATCAAGGACGCCTATGCCGCGGGGACGATCGTGATGCTGTCGAGCATCAGCGAGGGTTTCCCCTTCACGCTGATCGAGGCGATGTCGTGCGGGCGGGCCACCGTGTCCACCGATGTGGGCGGGGTGCGCGAGGCCGTCGGCGACATGGGGCTCGTGGTGCCGCCGAGGGACCCGGCCGCGATGGCCGCCGCCGCGCTGGAGCTTCTCGGCGACCCGGTGCGGCGGGCGGCGATGGGCGAGGGGGCGCGGCTGCGGGTGATCGAGCAGTTCACCCTGCGCCGGACCATCGACACCTTCCGCGACATCTACCAGGAACTGCCCAGAACGAGCCGGGTGCCCGCGCCCGAGCCCGTGTCGCTTCCCGAGCCGGCGAGGAGTCTCGCCATATGAGCGGCCCGATAGCCCTGGAGCCCGGCGGCCAGGAGCACGACACCCTGGCGCTGCGGCTCGCCGACGACGCCACCCTCGCCCTCCGGCTCCCGGACCGCGGCACGCACCGCGCCGAGGTGGACGCGCTGGCGGCCGAACTCGCCGACCGCATCGGGCCCGCGGTCCATCCCTACGAGGTGGCGGCGCTGCTGGAGTCGGAGGGCCTGACCGGCGCCGTGGTCACGGAGCGGTTCGGGCACCCCGACATCTTCTCGCTCGCCTCCGCCCTCTACGAACTGGTCCCCCGCACCTTCCCCGAGCCCGCGCCCACGCCCGACCCCTGGCGGCCGGACCATGTGCGCTGTCTGCTGCGCGGCCTGCTGTTCGCGCTGCCGGGGCTCGCCTACCTCCTCGCCGCGCCGCTGTGGAAGGCCTCGGCGCACCTCACGCCGCTGGTCGTGGCGGGTCTGGTCTCCTGGGCGTGGGGGCAGGGCCTGGGCCACCGGGCCCACGCCCGGATGGCGGCCGGCCGGCGCGCGGCGGGCCGTACGCTCGCCGTCGGCGCGCCCCTGGGCGCCGTTCTCGCCACGGCCTGCGCGGCGGTGCCCGCGCAGGCCGGTCCGGTCACCCTGGTGGCCTTCGCGCAGGCCGTCTACCTGGCCGCGGCGGGCGTGCTGCTGGTGCTCGGCGCCGAGTGGCTGCTGCTGGCCGCGCTCACCCCGCTGATCGCCGGGTCCGCCGCACTGCCCTGGTGGAACCCGCCCGCGGAACTGCGCGCCGGACTGCCCCTGCTGGCCCTGCTCGCCACCCTCGCCGTCACCGCCCACGCCCTGCGCCGCGCGCTCACCGCACCGCCGGGCCCCGCCGCTCCCCCGCCACCCGCGCACCGGTCCCTGCCGTACGGCCTGTTCGGGCTCGCGGCCGGAGTCATGGTGATGCTGGAGGGCCGCGAGCACCCGTACGCGGTGATCGCGCTGACCCTGTCCATGGGCCCCGCCGAATGGCTGCTCTACCGGTACCGGGGGCTGTCCGTCGGTGCCCTGCGCGCCGCCGCCACGCCCACCGCGTTCCTGTGGCGCTCGGCCGGGGTGCTCGCCCTGTGCCTGCTCGCCTACCTGCTGCCGCTGCTGCCGGCCGCCCTGCTCACCGGCAGCGACCCGGTGGCGCTGCTGCCGCTCGCGGCCGCCCTGTGGACGGCCCTGCTGCTCCAGGCGTTCGGCGTCGCCTGGGCCCCGGCCGCGATCTGTCTGACCGCCGCGGCCTGCGCCTTCGCGACCGCCCCGGACCGTCTCGCACTCGCCTACGGGGGCGCCGCCCTGTGTCTCGCGCTCTGCGCGCTGTGGACGCTGGGCCGTCCCGCCCCGCACGTCTGAGCCACCGCCGCTCACCCAACCGACCGGAAGGACCCCTGAGTTGACCTCCGCACCGCTCGCCGCCGTCACCGGAGCCGAGGGCTTCATCGGCTCGCACCTCACCGAGGCCCTCGTCGCCTCCGGGCACCGGGTCAGGGCCATGGCCCAGTACAACTCCTTCTCCTCCTACGGCTGGCTGGAGACCCTGGCCCCGGACGTCCTGGAGCACGTCGACATCGTCCTCGGCGACGTCCGCGACCCCGGTTCCGTGCGCGGCCTGCTGGAGGGCGCCGACTGCGCGTACCACCTGGCCGCGCTGATCGCGATCCCGTACTCCTACCAGGCGCCGCACAGTTACGTGGACACGAACGTGACCGGCACCCTCAACGTGCTGGAGGCCGTGCGCGCCCTGGGCACACCACGGCTGGTGCACACCTCCACCAGCGAGACCTACGGCACCGCGCAGACCGTGCCGATCACCGAGGACCACCCCATCAACACCCAGTCGCCGTACGCCGCTTCCAAGGCGGGCGGGGACCGGCTGGCCGACAGCTACCACGCGAGCTTCGAGACGCCGGTGGTGACGCTGCGGCCGTTCAACACCTTCGGTCCCCGGCAGTCGATGCGGGCCGTGATCCCCACCGTGATCGGGCAAGTCGCTTCGGGACAGCGCACGATCACCCTCGGCGACCTGCGGCCCACCCGGGACTTCACCTACGTCAAGGACACCGCGCAGGCCTTCCTCGCGGTGGGCACCGCGCCCGCCGAGCAGGTCGTGGGCCGCACCTTCAACGCCGGTACCGGCGGCGAGATCTCCGTCGGCGACCTGGTCGCGCTGATCGGCAAGGTGATGGACACCGCCCTCGACGTGCGCGAGGACCCCGAGCGGCTGCGGCCGCCCGCCTCGGAGGTGATGCGCCTGGTCGCGGACGCCTCCCGGCTCACCGCGGCCACCGGCTGGCAGCCCGCGCACACGCTGGAGGAAGGCCTCGCCCACACCGTCGAGTTCTTCCGCGACCCCGCCAACCTGGCCCGCTACAAGACCGGCATCTACAACATCTGAACCCTCCACCGACGTTCCATGAAGGAGCAGTCCCCATGCACGCAGTGATCCTGGCGGGCGGCAAGGGCGTCCGGCTGCGGCCCTACACCACGGCCCTGCCCAAGCCGCTCGTCCCCATCGGCGACCAGCACGCCATCCTGGAGATCGTGCTGCGCCAGCTCTCGGCCTCCGGCTTCACGCACTGCACCCTCGCCATCGGCCACCTCGGGGAGATCATCCGCGCCTTCGTCGGCGACGGCTCGCAGTGGGGCATGAAGGTCGACTACGCCACCGAGGAGAGCCCGCTGGGCACGATGGGCCCGCTGCTGTCGCTGCGCGAGCGGCTGCCGGAGACCTTCCTGGTGATGAACGGCGACATCCTCACCGACCTCGACTTCGCCGATGTGCTGCGCCGGCACCGCGAGTCGGGCGCGCCGCTGACCATCGCCACGTACGCGCGCAAGGTGCACATCGACTTCGGGGTGCTGACCACCGACGACAGCAAGGTGGTCGCCTTCACCGAGAAGCCGAGCATGGACTGCCGGGTCTCCATGGGCGTCTACGGCCTGTCCCGGGACACGCTCGCCGACTACACCCCCGGACTGCCGCTCGGCTTCGACGAGTTGGTCCTCGACCTGCTCGACTCCGGGCACCCGCCGCACGCCTACGACTTCGACGGGTACTGGCTGGACATCGGCCGCCCCGACGACTACGACCGGGCGAACGCGGAGTTCACCAGCCGCAAGAACCTGCTGCTCAAGGGAGCCTGAGTCCCGTATGCGCATTCTCGTCCTGGGCTTCACCGGCTATCTGGGCGGCCATGTCGTCGAGCGGCTGCGCGCCCTGCCGGGCGCGCGGGTGCTCGGCGGCGGCCGCTCCCGCGACGCCGACCATCACGTCGACCTCGCCACGGCCGACCCCGAACGGCTGGCGAAGACCCTGGCGTCGGCGGCGCCCGACGCGGTGGTCAACTGCGCGGGCGCCGTCGCGGGCGACACCGTCACCCTGGCCGAGGTCAACGCCCGCGGCCCGGCCGCGCTCTGCGCGGCGCTGCGCTCGGCGGCCCCGGCGGCGCGCCTGGTCCATCTGGGCTCCGCCGCCGAGTACGGGCCCGGCGCGCCCGGCGTCCCGGTCACCGAGTCGGCGCCGGCCGGCCCGGTCGGCCCGTACGGCGCGACCAAGCTGGCGGGCACGGCCGCGGTGACCGCCTCCGGGCTGGACGCGGTGGTGCTGCGGGTGGGCAATCCGGTGGGGCCGGGTGCCCCGGCCGCCGGACTGCCCGGCCGGGTCGCCGCCCAGCTCCGGGACGGCGGCGGCGTCCTCAGACTGGGTGACCTCTCGGCGTACCGCGACTTCGTCGACGTACGGGACGTGGCGCGGGCCGTGGAGCTGGCGGTGACGGCGCACGGGCCGCTGCCGCCCGTGCTGAACGTCAGCGGCGGTGCCGCGGTGCCGGTGCGGGACCTGGTGCACGGGCTCGCCGCGGCGGCCGGGTTCCAGGGCCGTATCGAGGAGTCCGTGAGCGGCTCGGCCCGGTCGGCGCGGGTGTCCTGGCAGTGCTCGGACATCACGGCCGCGCACGAGGTGCTGGGCTGGCGGCCCGCCCACACCCTTCAGGAGTCACTGCGGGCGCTGTGGGAGGACGGACGGACACCGTGAGCCTGCTGATCCCGCTGTACGTCCATCCCGCCGAGGACCCGGGCGCCTGGCACCGGCTGATCGAGGGCGCGGACCGTACGTACGGCGTCGTCATCAACCCGGCGAGCGGCCCCGGGAGCGAGCCCGACCCGGCGTTCACGGCGGCGGCCGGGGCGCTGCGCACGGCCGGGGCGCGGCTGCTGGGTTACGCGGACACCGGGTACGGGCAGCGCGATCCGGCTCAGGTGGTGGAGGACGTGCGCCGGCACCTGGAGTGGTACGGGGCCGACGGCTGCTTCCTGGACCGGGTGCAGGCGGACCGGGCGGGGCTGCCGGAGTGCCGCAGGCTGGTGCGCGCGGTGCGCCGGACCGGGGCGGAGACGGTGGTGCTCAATCCGGGGGTGCATCCGGCGCCGGGGTACACGCGGCTGGCCGACCTCACGGTGACCTTCGAGGGGCACTGGTCGACGTACGTCTCGGCGTTCAGCCGCCCTTCGTGGACCGCGCGGCAGCCCGCCGAAAGGTTCTGTCATCTGGTGTACGGGGTGCCGGAGGCGCTGATCCCGCTGGCGGTGCGGACCGCGCATCACCGGGGGGCGGCGGTGTCGGGGCCGGTCACCGGGGAACAGCCCAATCCCTGGGCTGGGTTGACGCCCGCACTGTCGGGGGTGGAGGTGTGAGGAAGACAGTTGTGGCGGTGGTGCTCGTCGTGCTGGCGGCCCTCGCCGGGTGTTCCGGTTCGGGCGACAGCGGCACCGCCGAACCGTCCGAGCGGTGGCGGCCGCGCCCCGGGCTGGCCTGGCAGTGGCAGCTCGACGGGAAGGTGGATCCGTCCGTGGACGTGCCGGTGTACGACATCGACGGCTTCGAGAACTCCGCCGAGGACGTGGCCCGGCTGCACCGGGACGGGCGCAAGGTGATCTGCTACATCAACGTGGGCGCCTGGGAGGACTTCCGGCCCGACGCGGACGACTTCCCCGAGTCGGTGCTGGGCCGCCCCAACGGCTGGAAGGGGGAGCGCTGGCTGGACATCCGGGAGCTGTCGGTACTGCGGCCGATCATGGAGCGCCGCTTCGACATGTGCCGGGACAAGGGGTTCGACGCGGTCGAGCCGGACCTGGTGGAGGGGTACGGCAATGACACCGGGTTTCCGCTCACCGCGCGGGACCAGCTCCGGTACAACCGCATGATCGCGGACGTCGCGCACCGGCGCGGGCTGTCCGTCGGGCTCAAGAACGACCTGCCGCAGATCCCCGAGCTGGTCCGGCACTTCGACTTCGCGGTGAACGAGGAGTGCGCCCAGTACGACGAGTGCGGGCTGCTGAAGCCGTTCATCGCGGCGGGCAAGGCGGTCTTCCACGTGGAGTACGCCGAGCCGAACTCCGCCTTCTGCGCCGACGCGCGGCGGCTGAAGCTGTCGTCGATGCGGAAGAAGCCCGCGCTGGGGGTGTGGCGGGCGCCCTGCTGACGCGGGGGGCGCTCTCCGTAGGCTGGTGGTCATGACCAGGCGGATACAGGTGGTGCAGTTGCTGGTGTCGCCCGCGCACCGGCTCGCGGGGCGGCCGGCCGACGGGCTGCCGCCCGCGCGGGACGGGGACCTGGTGACGCGGGCGGAGGTCCGCGCGGGGCTCGGCCTGGTCGGTGACCGCTACTTCGGGCAGAAGGCGCACCGGAACGCCTCGGTGACCTTGATGTCCGAGGAGAACCTGCCCGTCGGCATCGATCCGGCGGTGGACCTGACCGGCACGCGGCGCAATGTGCTGCTGCGGGGTGTCGAGATCGACTCCCTGGTCGGTTCGGTCGTCAGCATCGACTGCGGGTCCGGGCCGGTGACCTTCGCCCTGAACCGTCCGGCGCGGCCGTGCGCCTGGATGGAGGTCACCGTCGGCCCGGGTGCCCAGCGCGCGCTGCGCGGCAAGGGCGGCGTGCGGTGCACCCCGCTGTCGGACGGGGTGCTCGAAGTCGGTGACGCGGTCTTTCAGGAGGTCGGCTCGGCGCCGGTGTAGAACGCGACCGTCGCCTTGGTCGTCGACTCGACCACCTCCGGGTCCGCGCCGGAGGCGGCGTAGGCGGCGCCCCACAGTTCCCCGGAGAGGGTGTGGCAGGCCTTGCCCTCGTCGGACATCGCCCACTCCTGCGCCTGCTCCGGCGTGTAGCCGCCGCCCGCCAGGTGCATGCCGAGCCCGAGCAGCATCATGTCCCAGCCCACTCCGGTGGCGCCAGGCCCGAACTGTCCCCAGAACTCCTCGGGCACGACCGCGACGTGCTCCAGTTCCAGGACGGTGCGCTCCTCGTCCTCCGGGGTCAGGCGCAGGGAGACCTCGCTGAAGCCCGGGTCGGGGCCGTAGAGCCAGCTCACGCGGAGCAGGGTGGGCCGGTCGCACTGCAGGATCTCGCCCCCCGCCTGGCCCTGGAGCTGATAGCGGCCGCCGACCTTGAACTCGCCGGTGACCGGCAGGAACCAGCGGGCGATGCGCTCGGGGGAGGTCACCGCGTCCCACACATCGGCGATCTCGGCGTCGTAGGAGCGCCGCAGCAACACGGTGCGGGCCTCGCCGGCCTCGACCTGGCGGGTACCGACCCGGCGGTGCAGGCGGTTGATCTCATCGACGAAGTCAGTCATCGTCTCTCACTTCCTGATGGCGTCTGCGCTCGCGCTTGCCGCGCGCGAGTTCCGTCTCCAGTGCGTCGAGCCGCTGTTCCCAGAAGCCCCGGAACCGGTCCAGCCAGTCGTCCACCTGGCGCAGCGGGGCGGCGTCGACGGCGTACAGCCGCCGGGTGCCCTCCGCGCGCACGGACGCGAAGCCGTTGTCCCGCAGCACTTTCAGGTGCTGGGACACGGCCGGCTGCGAGATCCCGAACTCCTCCCGGATGACGGCGGTGATCTCACCCGACGCCTGCTCGCCCGTGGCGAGCAGCTCCAATATCCGGCGTCTGACCGGATCCCCCAGAACGTCGAAGGCGTGCACGGAGCCGACTATGCCACCCCTCGCTTATATAAGGCAACTCTTAAATAAGAGCCCGCGTTGCATATACGAGCCGGGGTTCAGGGGCGGCCGATGACAGCGACGATCGGTGCCGGGCGGACGATCTCGGCGGTCAGTCCCGCCGCCGTGAACCCGGCCGCCACCTTCGCGGCGATCTCCTCGTTCCGCCCGCCCGGCGGGTCGTAGCACGCGTACAGGGCGCCGCCGGGGGCGAGCAGGTCGGCGGCGAGGGCGAGCTCGGCGGTGGCGGGGCCGGTCCAGAAGAGGTTGACGTCGATCGCCAGGATCTTGTCGTAGCGGCGGTCCGACAGCCCGGCCGCCGCCAGTTCGGGAGCGGAGAAGGCGGCCCGGGCGAGCGTGACCCGCCCGGCCTCGATGCCGTCACTGTTGCGTGCCGCCGCCCGGGCCACGGCGTGCGGCGAGCGGTCGATCGCCGTGATCGTGCCGGTCGTCAGCAGCGGGCGGAGCTGCTGGACGGCGCCCCCGCCGCCGCAGCCGATCTCCAGCAGGCGGTCGGCCGGGCGGACGTCGAGCAGGGCGACCGCCTCGGTGATGCGCCGGGGGACCGCTCCTGCCACGGCGGCTCCTCTCAGACGGGCGTCCGTGCCGTCACGAACGCGTCGATCGCGGCGGTGAGTTCCGCGGGGCGCTCCACGGGGAGTTCGTGCCCCGCGTCGATGATGCGCACGAGAGCGTCCGGGTACGCCTTCGCCATGCGGAGCATCTGGCCGACCGGGAGCTGGATGTCGTGGTAGCCGTGGATCAGCAGGGTGGGGGTGCGGATCTCGCCGACGCGGTCGAGGACGTCGAACGCGCGCATGGCGCCGTACAGGGTCATGACGACCTCGCGCGGGGTGTCCGCGGAGGCGCGGATGTACTCGCGGATCTCCTCGCGCGGGTATCCGGGGGCGAAGGCGCGCTGGATGTTGGCGGCGACGAAGAGCTTGAACGGTACGAGGGTCGAGGCGGCCATCAGCAGCCCCCGGCCGCGGCTGTACGTCATCCGGCTGATGGAGTTGACCAGCACCAGGCGCTCGACCCGCTCGGGCCGGGCCAGGGTGATGGCCTGGGAGATCATGCCGCCCATCGAGTGGCCGACCAGGACGCACCGCTCCATCTCCAGGTGGTCGAGGAGGGCGACGACATCTGCGGCCAGTTCCTCGATGGTGCGCACCCCGGCGCCGGTGCTCTCGCCGTGGCCGCGCAGGTCGAGGCGGACCACGCGGCGGCGCTCGGCGAAGTGGGCCATCTGGTGGTCCCAGCGGTGCCGGTTCGCGGTCCAGCCGTGGATGAAGACCAGGGGTGCCTCGGGGCTGTCGCGGGGCCCCTCGTCGTCGTACGTCAGCTTCGCGCCGTCGACTGCGAGTTGCGGCATGGGGGCCTCCTGCATGCGGTCCGGTTACTGGCCGGTACGGTAACCGGTCGCCGGGCCCCGCGTCACCGGCCCCGCGTCACCGGTCCCCGGCGGATCCGGTGGACGGTGCGGACTCTGCCGAGCGGCGCAGGAGGGCGTTGAGGCGGGCGGCCTGGCGGGTGAGGTGGTCGCGCTCGGCGAGGCTGGACGCCCGGTCGGCGGCCTCGGCGTACAGGCGTGCCGCCGTGCGCGGGTCGCCGTCGCGTTCGTGCAGGTGGGCGGCGACCGCTGTGTAGCGGGGCAGGGAGTCGTCGAGGGCGGCGAGCACGGCCAGTCCGGCGCGGGGGCCGTCGGCCTCGCCCACGGCGACGGCGCGGTTGAGGCGGACGACGGGGCTGTCGGTGAACCGGACCAGCTCGTCGTACCACTCGACGATCTGCACCCAGTCGGTCTCCTCGGCGGTGGGCGCGTCGCAGTGCAGGGCGGCGATGGCGGCCTGGGCCTGGAACTCGCCGAGCCGGTCGCGGGCGAGGGCGGCCTGGAGGATGTCCACGCCCTCGGCGATCAGTACGGTGTCCCACCGGCTCCGGTCCTGTTCGGCGAGGGGCACCAGACTGCCGTCGGGGGCGGTGCGGGCGGCGCGGCGGGCGTGGTGGAGCAGCATCAGCGCGAGCAGGCCCCGGACCTCGGGGTGGTCGATCACGGCCGCGAGCCGGCGGGTGAGCCGGATGGCCTCGGCGGCGAGGTCCACGTCCCCGGAGTAGCCCTCGTTGAAGACCAGGTACAGCACGCGCAGGACGGTGGCGACGTCGCCCGGCCGGTCGAAGCGCACGCCGGAGACGGTGCGCTTGGCGCGGCTGATGCGCTGGGCCATGGTCGCCTCGGGCACCAGGTACGCCTCGGCGATCTGGCGGGTGGTGAGTCCGCCGACGGCACGCAGGGTGAGGGCGACCGCGGAGGCCGGGGTGAGCGAGGGGTGCGCGCACAGGAAGTACAGCTGGAGGGTGTCGTCGGTGGCGGGCGCGGGCCCGGGCGGCGGCTGCTCCTCGACCAGGTCCTCGCGGCGGCGCCGGGCGGCGTCCGAGCGGGTCGCGTCGAGGAACTTGCGCCACGCCACCGTGACCAGCCACCCCTTGGGGTCCCGCGGCGGGTCGGCGGGCCACCCGCGCAGCGCCTCGATCAGCGCTTCCTGTACGGCGTCCTCGGCCGCCGCGAAATCCGCTCCGCGCCGGACGAGGACACCGATCACGCTCGGCGTGAGGCTTCTGAGGAGGGCCTCATCCATGACATTCGGTGATGCCCGGCTGCGGGGCGAGGAAGGGCCGCAGCTCCAGCCACTCGTGGATGGGCTTGCCGCCCGCACCGGGGGCCGCCGACAGTTCCCCGGCCAGCTCGACGGCGCGCTCGTAGCTGTCGACGTCGATCACCATCCAGCCGGCGATCAGGTCCTTGGTCTCGGCGAACGGCCCGTCGGTGACCGGCGGCCGCCCCTCGCCGTCGTACCGGACCCAGGTCCCCTCGGGGGCGACCGCCTCGCCGCCGACGTACTCCCCGCTCTTCTCCAGCCGGTCCGCGAAGTCCCGCATGTACTGGATGTGCGCCGAGATCTCCTCCGGCGTCCACTCGGCCATGGGCACGTCGTTGACCGCCGCCGGGGCGCCCCGGTAGTGCTTCAGCAGCAGGTACTTGGCCATGGTGGTTCTCCTCGGTCCTGATGCGACCCATTCTGGTCACGTTCACCCCGGGGACGCAGCCGCTCAGCGCTTCTCGACATCGCGGGCGAAACTTTTTCGGATTTCTTCGACGGGGGCGCGCACCCCGCCCCACCGCCTTCGCGCACACGCCCCCTCGCCTTCGCACACCGGGCCCGCGGCCGTCCCGCCCGAGACCGGGTCCCACCACCTGTTTTCGTTGAATCATCAACTCCCTGTAGCCGTATGGCAATTCAGACAGTCGGTGCAGAAGTGAACAGAGGGCAGGCAGAATCGGAGCGAAGTACCCATCGACCGTGCGAGAACGGTCGATGACGGTGTGTACTGTGCTCCGAGCGCCTCGTCAGGGGGCCTCTCAGTCACCCCTGCCCACTTCCCTGGATACCGATTCGATGATCGAACTACCGGACCTGGCCGTCGGTGGACTCGCCTTCGGCACACTGTCCGCGCTCGCCCTCGGCGGCGGGCTGCTCCGGTCCAGACGGCAACGGGCCGCGCAGCGCGACGAGATCGCCGCGCTGCGGGCCCATCTCGACGGCGTGGTCCAGACGTTCGCCGCGGAGGTCGAGCACCTGGCGGCCAAGCGCATGCCGGCCGCCGCCCGCCGCCTCGCACACCCCCATGTCACCGTGCCCGGCCCGCTGGAGCTCCGTACGGCCGGATCCTCGCTCGGCATGGCGATGGAGAACGTCCTGGAGCAGCTCCGCGTCGAACTCACCGCGCAGCACGTGCGCGTCGACGCCGCCGCCCAGGCCGGCATGCGCGGCGCCACCCGTGAGATCCAGGCCGCCCTCTACCGGCTCCAGGACGCCCTGCGCGGACTGCAACAGCGTTACGACGACCCCGAGTTGGCGCAGACCCTGTTCGAACTCGACCACGAGAACGAGCAGTCGCTGCGGCGCGCCCAGGTCGCCGCGGTGGTGTGCGGGGCCTGGGTGGGGCTGGCCCGCGAGGAGTCCCACCTGGTCGACGCGGTGACCGGGGGGCAGGCCCGGCTGGCCGGGTACCACCGGGTCAGGGTCAACAACCACCTCAAGCCGGGCACCGCCCTGGTCTCGCACGCCGTCGAACCGGTCGCGATCATCGTCGCCGAACTGCTCGACAACGCGCTTCGCCACTCGGCGCCCGACACGGACGTCATCGTGAACCTCGAACACGTCCACCACGGCGCCTGCGTCACCATCGACGACGCCGGCCTCGGCATGACCCAGGACGAGCGCGACCGCGCGCAGCGCATGGTGGCCGGTTCCGAGCCGATCCTGCTCACCGACCTCGGCGACCCGCCGCGCATGGGGCTCGCCGCGATCGGCCAGCTCACCCGGCAGTTCGACCTCACCGTCGACCTGTCCTCGCCGTCCCCGTACGGCGGCGTCCGGGCGGTCCTGCGGGTCGACAGCCACCTACTGACCACCATCGACCCCGAAGCCCGGCCCCCGGCCGCCGCCGCGCCCCGGCCCACGCCCCGCGCGACGCCCGAGCAGGCGCCCGCCCCGAGCAGGGCCCACGCCTACGTCGCCGAACCCGACGACACCCCGGCGGCCACCGACCACCACGCCACCCGGACCGCCCCCGACGGCCTGCCCCAGCGCCGCCGCCGCACACGGGTGGCCGCCGCGGCGGACGTACCCGAACCGCGCACACCCGCCCGGCCCCCCGAGGAGGCCGCCGCCGCGCTCGGCGCGCTCCAGGCGGCCACCGCCGCGGCACGCGAGAACGCCGCCGTCACCGACCACGACAGTGAACGCACCACCGCACAGGACGACCACGAAGGGGGAACGGCCCGATGACCGGCCGCGAAACAGGAGACACGGCATGGGTCCTGGACCCGATCCTCCAGGTGCCGCACGTCGTGGCCGCGGTGCTGCTCACCCGGGACGGCCTGGTCACCGGGTACACCGACGCCCTCAGCCAGGCGTCCGCCGAGCGGGTCGCCGCCATCACCAGCACCGTGCAGGGCGCCTGCCGCACCGCGGCGGCCGCCTTCGCCGACCGGGAGCGCGCCGAGGTGCGCCAGGTCGTCATCGAGTCGGACCACGGCTATGTACTGATCGTGCCGACCGACCACGGCACCTGCGTCGCCGCCTACGGCGACAGCGAGGTGCGCCTGGACCTGCTCGCCCACCGGGTGCACTCCCAGGTGGCGCGGCTCGGTGAGAAGACGATGGCCGCCGCGCCCAGAGGCACCGACGGCGGCGCGCCGGCATGAGCCGCCGCCCGGGCGGCCGTCCGCTGGTCCCCGCGTATCTGTCGACCGGCGGCGTGGCCCGGCCGAGCCGTCCGCACCTGGAACGGCTCTCGGTGCTCACCGGCAGCGGCGAACCCGCGCCGCCCGGACTGCCCGCCGCCGAACTCGCCCTGCTGGAAGCCCTGGACGGCGGCTCCCTGACGGTGGTGGAGGCCGCCGCACACCTGCGACTGCCGGTCTCCGCCGTGCGGGTCCTGGCCGGAGCGCTGCTGGACCGCGACCTGGTCCTCGCCCGCGCCCCGATCCCGCCCGCCGAACGCTTCGACCCCGACCTGCTGAAGAGAGTGGCCGATGGCCTTCGCGCCCTCAAGCACGACTAGCGGCATGCACCTGCCCGAAGGCGCCCGCGACCTGGTGAAGATCCTGGTCGCGGGCCCGTTCGGGGTGGGCAAGACCACGCTGATCGACTCCGTGTCCGAGATCCGGCCCCTGCACACCGAGGAACGGCTCAGCGAGGCGTCCGTCCCGGTCGACGACCTGGCCGGCATCCGCGAGAAGGCGACCACCACGGTCGCCATCGACTTCGGCCGCATCAGCCTCAACGGCGGGATCGTGCTCTATCTGTTCGGCACGCCCGGCCAGGAGCGGTTCCGCTCCCTGTGGGAGGACATCGCCTACGGGGCACTGGGCGCCCTGGTCCTGGTGGACAGCCGCCGCATCGACGCCTCCTTCGACGTGCTCGGCCTGGTGGAGGAGAGCGGACTGCCCTACGCCGTCGCCTTCAACGCCTTCCCGGACGCGCCGAGCCACTTCACCGAGGACCAGTTGCGCGCCGCGCTGGACCTGGAGCCGGACACACCGATGGTGACCTGCGACGCCCGCGACACGAACTCCTCCGTGGACGCGCTCCTCGCGCTGGTCCAGCACCTGATCGACCGCCACCCCCCGGAGACCCGGTGACCACCTACCCCACCGCCCAGCAGACCTTCTCCCGCTCCGCGCCCGTGCGGCTGTGGGAGGACGGCTTCGCCCTGGACCCCTACCGCTACTACGCCGACCTGCGCGCCCAGGGCCCCATCGGCTGGGGCGAGCTGGCGCCCGGCGTGCCCGCGTACGTCGTCACCGACCGGCGGGCGGCGCTGGACCTGCTGCACGACACCGAGACGTTCTCGCACGATCCGCGTCCCTGGGAGTCCACGGTCGCCGACGACTCCCCGATCCTCGGCATGATGCGCTGGCGGCCCAACACCCTGTTCGCCGACGGCGCCGCGCACGTGCGCTACCGCACCGCGCTGCTCGACGCCTTCGACCGGGTGGAACCGCACGACCTGCGGGCCCGGGTCCACCACGCGGTACGGCTGCTGGTCGGCAGGTTCGGCCCGCGCGGTGAGGCGGACCTGGTGGGCGACTTCGCCCGGCCGCTGATGGCGCTGGTGTTCAACAACCTCTTCGGTCTGCCCGACAGCCAGAGCGACCGGCTCAACGCGGCGCTCGGCAAGATGATGGAGGGCGGCGCCGAGGCCGCCCAGGGCGAGGCCGAGTTCGGCGGGTACGTCCTGGAGCTGATCGCCGCCAAGGCCGAGCGGCGCGGCGAGGACCTGCCGAGCTGGCTGCTGGACCATCCCGCCGGGCTCACCCCGGAGGAGGTCACCTGGCAGGTCTTCCTCACCCTGGGCGCCGGGCACGAGCCGACCGCGAACCTGGTCTCCAACGCGCTCTCCCGCATCCTCGGCAACCCCTCCTACTACTCCACCCTCACCAGCGGGGCGCGCCCCGTGATGGACGCCGTGGTGGAGGTGCTGCACCACGAGACACCGCTGGCCAACTACGGCATCCACTACGCCCGCACACCGGTGAGCTTCCACGGCACGTGGATCAGGGCCGCGGTCCCCATCGTCATCTCCTACGGGGCCCTCGCGCACGCCGCCGAGCGGGAGCACGGCGGCCGGCACCGCCCCGGGGACGCCTCCCATCTGTCCTGGTCGGCGGGGCCGCACGCGTGCCCGGTCAAACAGCACACGCTGCTGATCGCGACCGAGGCGATCGAACGGCTCACCCAGTGGCTGCCCGATCTGCGACCCGTACTGCCGCGCGAGCGCCTGACCTGGCGACCGGGTCCGTTCCACCGTTCGCTGACCTCGCTGCCCGTGCGGTTCAGCCCCCGCTCCCCCGATCTGCCTGGAGGCCCCTCGTGACCGTGACCGACCGCGCCGAACGTTTCGCCCTGGACCCGTTCGGCTCCGACATCCCCGGCGAGTCGGCCCGGCTGCGCGCCCTCGGCCAGGTCGTGCCCGTCGAACTGCCCGGCGGCATCCCGGCCTGGGCGCCCAGCGACTACGCCACCCTCAAGCAGCTGATCCTCGACCCACGGGTCAGCAAGGACCCGCGCAAGCACTGGCGGCTGTGGCCGGAGGTCGGTGAACACCCGTCCTGGGGCTGGATCCTGGGCTGGGTCGGCGTGGTCAACATGCTCTCCACCTACGGCCCCGACCACACCCGGCTGCGCAAGCTGGTGGCGCCGAGCTTCACCCAGCGGCGCACCGAGGCGATGCGGCCGCGGGTGGAGGCGATCACGGCGGAGCTGCTGGACAAGGTGGCCGCGTCCGGCGCGGAGCGGGTGGACATCAAGGCGGCGTTCGCGCACCCGCTTCCGCTGCGGTTCATCTGCGAACTGTTCGGTGTCCCGGACGCGTTGGTGCCGGACACCACCCGGCTGATCGCGGCCATCATGGACACCTCGGACCCGTCCCCCGAGCACGCCGCGTTCGTGCAGCAGCAGATCGGCACGGTGCTGCCCGCGCTGATCGCCCACCGCACCGAACACCCCGGGGACGATCTGACCACCGAGCTGATCCGGGTGCGCGACGAGGACGGCGACCGGCTCAGCGACGAGGAGCTGCTGTACACGCTGCTGCTGGTGATCGGCGCCGGGTTCGAGACGACCGTGAACCTGATCGGCAACGCGGTCGTGGCCCTGCTGCGCGACCCGGCGCAGCTGGCGGCGGTACGCGAGGGGAAGGTCGGCTGGGAGGCGGTCGTCGACGAGACGCTGCGCGTCCACCCCTCCATCGCCTCGCTGCCGCTGCGGTTCGCGGTCACGGACGTGGAGGTCGGGGGCGTCACGATCCCGGCCGGGGACGCGATCATCACGACGTACGCCGCGGCGAACCTGGACCCGGCGCACTACGGTCCGGACGCGGACAGCTTCGACGCGGCGCGCGGGGCCGACGACCATCTGGCGTTCGGGATCGGTGTGCACCGCTGCATCGGGGCGCCGCTGGCCCGGATCGAGGCGCTCACCGCGCTGCCCGCCCTGTTCGAGCGGTTCCCGGGGCTCCGTCTGGCGGTGGACGCCGGGGAGCTGAAGCAGGTGCCGTCGTTCATCGCCTTCGGGTGGCAGGAGATCCCGGTGGTGCTGGGCGGATGACGGGCATGGCTGGGAACGCGGGGGTCGACCGGTCCCCCGTTCCGGTCGCGCCCCCGCGGCTCGTCGAAACTACGTGGAGGCCTGGGTGCTTGTGAACCGTGTTGATGCCCGCTGCGCGGGGCTCGTGGCTCACCTGTGCACAAGTGAGTCCGATTCGTCCTGGTCCACTCCGCGCAGGGCGGGCTGAGCGAGGTCACCGCAGGCCAGGTGCGCGAGCACGACCTCGTACAGGTCGCCGCCTCCGGCGAGGAGCTGCCGTTCGAGGACGGGTTCGGCGGCGCGGACGTGTTCGCGCACGGTCTGGGCGTGGAAGCCCAGGGTCTGGGCGGCGCGCTCGGCGTTGCCGCCCGCCGCGATCCAGGTGCGCACCGTGCGGCGCAGGTCGCGGCTGTCGGTGGCGAGGCGGGCCAGCAGGTCGTTGGCCCAGGCGCGCAGGGCGGCACCGGTGAACAGGTCGGCGGTGTCGGCGGGCGGGGCGCCGGGCGCCCGGTCGGGGTCGTGGACGGCGCTCTCGTGGGCGTTGAGGGCGAGGTGGACGACGGCGCGCGCGGTGAGGTCGGTGAAGTCGGTGCCGAGCAGGGTCTCCGCGCGTTCCATCCGGGCGCGGACGGTGTTGCGGCTGACGCCGAGGACCTTGGCGGCGCTGACGGCGGTGAACTCCAGGCCGAGCCGGGTGGTGGCGAGCAGTTCGGCACGGGTGTGGTGGGGCAGCCTGTCGAAGGGCCGCAGCACCCGGGCGGTCCACTCCCGCAGGGCGGCGGGGTCCAGCAGCCGCTCGGGGTGTGTGCGCTCGGCGTAGACGGCGGCCTGGTCGGGCCGGAAGTGGGCGACGGCGAGCGCGCTGACGGCCTGCCCGTACGCGGTGGCGGTCCTGGCGAGGCTCTGCCGGGCGCTGCCGCCGAGGAAGACCCGGGGCCGGGACTCGATCAGGGACCGCAGGGCACCGGCCACGCTGTCCCGGGGCGTCATGACGATCACATGGCCGTCCATCGCCGGGCACCGCACGACCAGGGCCTGCTCGGCCGTGGTGTGCAGACACTCCTCGGCGAGCCGGTCACGCTCCTCGGGACTGCTCTCCACTACGTAGACACAGGCGGTGTCGGTGTCCAGCAATCCCGGCCACAGCCCCGCGGCGACCCGCCGGGCGGAGACGGTGTCCTCGACCATCAGCAGCTGGAGAATCGCCAGCCGCAGGTCGGAGGTGGCCCGCTCCAGCCGCCGCTCGGACTCGGTGCCCTGCCGTGCCCGGAGCAGCAGCTCAAGCCCCTGCACGGTACGCGTGACGATCTCGGAGTCCCGCCGCCCGAACGGCGCGGTGCGGGAGACGGTGACCACCCCGGCGGGGCCGCTCAGCCGGACCATCCGCAGATGCCGCCCCTGCCCCTCCCAGGCGGCGGAGGCGATCCGCCCGGCGACGACATCCCCGAGCAGCCCCTCGAACGGCCCGGAGTCCAGCTCGGTCCCCGCGACCACGGCACCGGTGTCGTCGTGCAGACACACGGCACCGCCGACAGCGTCCGCGAGCCAGGCGACGACCTGCCGCACGCCGCTCCCACCGGGCCGCAGCAGGTCCAACAGCTCCCGCTCCCAGCCCCACCCGTCGCCCCTGCCACCCACCTTCGGCCTTCCTCACGCTTGAACCGCTTCCGTACCGCCCCGGGACGCTACCGCACGCCCCCGCGCCGGTCACCAGCGAACCGGCCCCGGCACGCTGCGGGGCCGGCCCAGAGGAAGGCAGGTTACGGCGCACCCCGCCCTGCGTGTCCAAATCCCGTCGAGGGCATACCCTCGGCGGATGGCCAAGTACTTCGATGTGCACCCCGACAATCCGCAGCCGCGCATCCTCGCGCAGATCGCCGACAGTATTCGGGCCGACGCGTTGATCGCTTATCCGACGGACTCCTGCTACGCGCTGGGCTGCCGGCTCGGCAGCCGGGACGGAACCGAACGGATCCGGGCGATTCGCAAGCTCGACGACCGGCATCACTTCACGCTGGTGTGCCAGGACTTCGCGCAGCTCGGGCAGTTCGTGCAGATCGACAAGGACGTGTTCCGCGCGATCAAGGCGTCCACGCCGGGCAGTTACACCTTCATCCTGCCCGCCACCCGTGAGGTGCCGCGCATGCTCCAGCACCCGAAGAAGAAGACGGTCGGTGTGCGTATCCCCGCCCACGGGGTGACCCAGGCGATCCTCGCCGAGCTCGGCGAGCCGCTGCTGTCCAGCACCCTCCTGCTGCCCGACGAGGACGAGCCGATGACGCAGGGCTGGGAGATCAAGGACCGTCTCGACCATGTGCTGGACGCGGTCGTCGACTCCGGGGAGTGCGGTACCGAGCCCACCACGGTCATCGACTTCTCCGGCGGCGAGGCCGAGATCATTCGGCGCGGCGCGGGCGACACCTCCCGTTTCGAGTGAGGGCGTACGCCCGCACCCCCACCCGTGCCACGATGATCACATGATCGCCATTCAGGGAAACACCGTCGAGATCCTCACCGAGGACGGCACAGCCGACGCCTATCTGGCCCACCCCGACGACGGAGCCCCCCACCCGGCGGTGCTGTTCTACATGGACGCCTTCGGGCTGCGCCCCCAGGTGCGCTCCATGGCCGACCGGCTCGCCGGGGAGGGCTACACCGTCCTGGTGCCGAACCTGTTCTACCGTCACGGCCCCGCCCCCGTGGTGGAGTTGCCCGAGTTCATCGACGCCTCCGCCCGCGAGCGGATCTTCGAGAAGCTCCCGCCCCTGGGACAGATCCTGCCGCCCGCCGTCGCCATGCGGGACGCCGGCGCGTACCTGCGGTGGCTCGCCCAGAACGCGCACGTCGCCGACGGGCCCGTCGCGCTCACCGGCTACTGCTTCGGCGCCCGTCTGTCCCTGCTCACCGCCGGGACCTACCCGGAGCGGGTCGCCGCGGCGGCCGGGTTCCACAGCGGGCCGCTGGCCACCGACGACCCCGACAGCCCGCACCTGGTCGCCCACCGCGTCACCGCCGAGCTGTACTTCGGCCACGCCGACAACGACCCCTCCATGCCCGTGGAGCAGCAGAAGCGGCTGGTGGACGCCCTCAGCTCGGCCGGCGTCCGGCACCGCTGCGAGGTCTACGAAGGCGCCACCCACGGGTTCACCATGGCGGACACCGCCGTCTACGACCCGGAGGCGGACGCCCGCCACTGGGCGGCACTGCTGGACCTGCTCCGGCGTACGTTCTGAGCGGGACGTTCGCTTAGGGTGCGGTCCATGACCGCACGGGACTATCTCTCCGAACTGTTCTCCCTCGACGGCCGGGTCGCCCTGGTGACCGGCGGCAGCTCCGGTATCGGGCGGGCCATCGCCGGGGCCCTGGCCCGGGCGGGCGCGAGCGTCGTGATCGTCGCCCGCCGGGAGAAGGAACTGACCGCGGCCGTGGACGAGTTGACGGCCGACGGCTGCCGCGCCGCCTGGGTGAGCGCCGATCTGAGTACCCGGGAGGGTGTACGCGAGGGCGCCGAGGCGGCGGCCGCCGTGTTCGGGGAGCCCGACATCCTCGTCAACTGCGCCGGGATCAACCTGCGTCCGCCGATGAACGACCTGGACGACGAGGTCTGGGCCACCACGATGGCCGTCAACCTGGAGGCGCCGTATCTGCTGGGACAGCGCTTCGGGCCCGGCATGGCCGAGCGCGGCTTCGGGCGGATCATCCACGTCACCTCCCAGCAGGCGCACCGCGCCTTCGTGCAGAGCGGCGCCTACGGCGTCTCCAAGGGCGGTCTTGAGTCGCTGGCCCGGTCGCAGGCGGAGGCCTGGTCACCGTTCGGCGTCACCTGCAACACGCTGGTGCCGGGGTTCGTGCTGACGCCGCTGAACGCGCGGCTGCAGGACGACCACGAGAAGGTGGCGGAGCTCGCGGCGCGCACGATGCTGGGCCGCAACGGGCTGCCCGAGGACTTCGAAGGCGCGGCGGTCTTCCTCGCGAGCCGCGCCTCCGCGTACGTCACCGGGCATTCGCTCTTCGTGGACGGCGGGTTCTCCGTCCACTGAGCGCGCTCACCCCGCGGCGATCACCGCCGCCAGCGCCTCCTGGTCCGTGAACACGTGTCCGCGCATGCCCAGCGCCTGCGCGGCGCGCACGTTCTCCTCCCGGTCGTCGACGAAGAGGAAGTCGGCCGGGGCGGCCCGCAGCGCGGTCACACAGTGCAGGAAGGCCGCCGGGTCGGGCTTCGCCACCTTGATCCTCCCGGAGAGGGCCACGAGGTCCAGCTCGTGCAGCCAGGGCTGCGCCGCGAGGAAGGCGTCCGCGTGGTCCGCGGGGATGTTGGACAGCAGGGCGACCTCGGCGGTCTCGCGCAGGGACCGTACGTAGGCGACCATCCGGCCGTCGACGCGGGACCAGCTGTCGATGTCGGTGAGCCGCAGTTCCTCGACGGTGTCGGGATCGGCGGGTCGGCAGAGGCGTCCGAGTACGGCGGTCCAGTACTCGGTCGCGGAGAGCCGTCCGGCGTCGTAGGGCGGACGGCAGGCCCAGTACGCGGCGGTGAAGTCCTCGGTGGGGGCCTGGCAGCGGGCGGCCATCTTCTCCTGGGCGCCGGGGCGTTGGTGGCGGGCGATGACGCCGAAGAGGTCGAACAGGACGATCCTGCGGGCGGTGGGCATAAGAGGGGGTCTCCGGTTCGTTCAGTGGCTGCTCGTCGCCGTCTCGCGGGCGGGGACGGGTGCCGGGCGCAGGACTCCCGCCGCCACCGCGGTGACCGCGCACATCAGGGTCAGCAGCACGAAGGTGTGGTTCAGGGCGACGAGGTGGGTCAGCCAGCCGATGACGGCGGGACCGGCGAGCATGCCGACGTAGCCGAGTCCGGCGACCCGCGAGACGTTGGCGCCCGCGGCGGCGGGGTCGGCGTGTCCGGCCGCGCTGAACAGTTGCGGGACACAGCCCGACAGACCGAGACCGAACAGCGCCCAGCCCACGAACGCGGCCCACCCCCACGGCGCGAGCGCCACGGTCGTGATGCCGACGGCGGCCGTGACCGCGCCGTGGCGCAGTACCGCCATCGAGCCGAACCGGGCGGCGACCCGGTCAGCGAGGAGCCGGCCGATGGTCATCGTCGCCGCGAAGGTGCCGTACGCGAAGGCGGCGACGCTCGCGGGCGCGTCGAGGACGTCCTTCAGGTGCAGCGCGCTCCAGTCGTTGGCGGCGCCCTCGCACAGCATCACCAGCAGGGCCAGGACGGCGAGGATCCAGATACGGCTCCCGGCGGTGCTCTTGGCCTCCGGCGTGTCGTCGGCCGGAGCCGGCGGCGCCACGGTCTCCAGCAGGGCGCGGGTCCAGCCGAGGGCGATCACGACGGTGAGCGCTCCCACGGCGGCCATGCCCGCGACGGGACTCAGACCGGCGGCCGCCACGCCCGCACCGACGAGTGCGGCGATGACGCCGCCGACGGAGAAGGTGGCGTGGAAGGCGGACATGACGGGGCGGCCGTAGGCCTTCTCCACGTGGACCGCGTGGGCGTTCATGCTCGCGTCCAGACAGCCGTTGCCGAAGCCGAAGAGCAGCAGGGCGGCGCCCAGTGTCCACGGGTCGCGGGCCAGGCCGGGCAGGACCAGGGTGGCACCGCACAGGACCCCGGTGGCGGGGACGACGACGCGCGCTCCGAGCCGGTCGGTGAGCCGCCCGGCCGCCTGCATGCCGGTGAAGGCGCCGAGGCCCAGCAGCACCAGGAGTCCGCCGAGGGTGGCGTGGCTGATGTCCACGCGGTCCTCGACGGCGGGGATGTTGACCACCCAGGTGCCCATCGTGGTGCCGCAGAGAACGAAGTAGACGAAGGTCGCCACTCGGGCGGAGCGCAGCGAATGTTCCATGACCGCCACCGTAATGAACGCACTACATGTTTGAACACTGGCGATTCGCACACATTGCGTGTTCGTTTTGGCTGCGGTTGAATCTCCGGCATGAGCGGGATGAGCAACACGGAGCGGCACGGGGTCATCGCGCAGGCCGTGCGGGAGGCGGGCCGGTGCTCGGTCCAGGAGCTGGCCGCGCTGACCGGCGCCTCGGAGATGACGATCCGGCGCGACCTGGACGCGCTCGCCGCCCAGGGCGTCCTGGAGCGGGTCCGGGGCGGGGCGCGCACGCTGCTGCTGCGCGGCGAGGAGCCGCCGTTCGCGCTGCGCGCGCACGACGCGATCGAGGCCAAGCGGCGTATCGCGGCGGAGGTGTCGAAGCTGATCGCCGACGGGGAGACCGTCCTCCTGGACAGCGGCACCACCTGTCTGGAACTGGCCCATCTGCTGCGCGAGCGGCCGGTCACGGTAATGGCCCTGTCCCTGCAGTCCATCCAGGTGCTGGGCGACGGCCCGGCCCCGGTCCGTCTGATGGTGCCCGGCGGCCAGCCGAGGGCCGCCGAGGGAGCCCTCACCGGCCCCCTCACCCTCGCCTCCCTCGCGGCGCTGCGCTTCGACACCGCCGTGATCGGCTGCTGCGGGCTGAGCGCGGCCGAGGGGGTGACCGCCTACGACCTGGACGACGCGGCGGTGAAGAAGGCGGCGATCGCCTCCTCCCGCCGGGTCGTCGCCGCCGCCGACGGCAGCAAACTCGGCCACACCGCCTACGCCTGGGTCGGCCCCGCCACCGAGCTGCACACCCTGGTCACCGACGCCTCCGCGCCGGCCGACGAGGTTGCCGCGCTGGCGGCCGCCGGGGTCGTGACCCGGGCCGTCTGAGGCGTCAGGCGCCGACGTACTGCGCCAGGTGCTCCCCGGTGAGGGTGGAGCGGTCGGCGACCAGATCGGCGGGCGTGCCCTCGAAGACGACCTTGCCGCCGTCGTGACCGGCACCGGGGCCGAGGTCGATGATCCAGTCGGCGTGCGCCATGACGGCCTGGTGGTGCTCGATGACGATCACCGACTTGCCGGAGTCCACCAGCCGGTCCAGCAGGCCGAGCAGTTGCTCCACGTCGGCGAGGTGGAGTCCGGTGGTCGGCTCGTCGAGGACGTAGACGCCGCCCTTGTCGGCCATGTGCGTGGCGAGCTTCAGCCGCTGCCGTTCACCGCCGGACAGGGTGGTCAGCGGCTGGCCGAGGGTCAGGTAGCCGAGGCCCACGTCGGCGAGCCGGGTCAGGATGGTGTGCGCGGCCGGGGTGCGGGCCTCGCCCTCGGCGAAGAACTCCCGCGCCTCGGCCACCGACATCGCCAGCACCTCGGCGATGTCCCGGCCGCCGAGCCGGTACTCCAGCACCGAGGGCTGGAACCGCTTGCCCTCGCAGTCCTCGCACGGCGTGGCCACGCTCTGCATGATCGCCAGGTCGGTGTAGATGACTCCGGCGCCGTTGCAGGTGGGGCAGGCGCCCTCGGAGTTGGCGCTGAACAGGGCGGGCTTGACGCCGTTGGCCTTGGCGAACGCCTTGCGGATCGGGTCGAGCAGTGAGGTGTAGGTGGCGGGGTTGCTGCGCCGGGAGCCGCGGATGGGGCTCTGGTCGACGGAGACGACGCCCTCGTCGGCGGGGATGGAGCCGTGCACCAGCGAGCTCTTGCCGGAACCGGCGACGCCGGTAATGACGGTGAGCACGCCGAGCGGGATGTCGACGTCGACGTTCCGCAGGTTGTTGGCGGTGGCGCCGCGGATCTCAAGTACGCCGGTCGCCTCGCGCACCGTGTCCTTCAGCTTCGCCCGGTCGTCGAGATGGCGTCCGGTCACGGTGCCGGAGGACCGAAGGCCGTCGAGGTCGCCCTCGAAGCAGACGGTGCCACCACCCGAACCGGCGCCGGGACCGAGGTCGACGACGTGGTCGGCGATGGCGATGGTCTCCGGCTTGTGCTCGACCACGAGCACCGTGTTGCCCTTGTCGCGCAGCCGCAGCAGCAGGTTGTTCATGCGCTGGATGTCGTGCGGGTGCAGGCCGACGGTCGGCTCGTCGAAGACGTAGGTGACATCGGTGAGCGAGGAGCCGAGGTGGCGGATCATCTTCACGCGCTGCGCCTCGCCGCCGGACAGCGAGCCGGAGGAGCGGTCCAGGGCGAGATAGCCGAGGCCGATCTCCACGAAGGAGTCCAGCGTCTGCTGGAGCGCGGTCAGCAGCGGCGCCACCGACGGCTCCTTCAGGCCGCGCACCCACTTGGCGAGGTCGCGGATCTCCATCGCGCAGGCGTCGGCGATGGAGATGCCCTTGATCTTGGAGCTCCGGGCGCCCTCGCTGAGCCGGCTGCCGTCGCACTCGGGGCACGTGGTGAAGGTGACGGCACGCTCCACGAAGGCCCGGATGTGCGGCTGCATGGCCTCCTTGTCCTTGGACAGGAAGGACTTCTGGATCTTCGGGATGAGGCCTTCGTAGGTGAGGTTGACGCCGTTGACCTTCACCTTCATGGGCTCGCCGTAGAGGAAGGAGTGCATCTCCTTCTTGGTGTACCGGCGGATCGGCTTGTCGGGGTCGAGCAGGCCGGACTGGGCGTAGATGCCGACGGTCCAGACGTTGTCCGACTTCCAGCCGGGGATGGTGAAGGCGCCCTCGGAGATCGACTTGGAGTCGTCGTAGAGCTGGGTGAGGTCGATGTCGGTGACCTTGCCGCGGCCCTCGCAGCGGGTGCACATACCGCCCGTGCGCTCGAAGGTGGCCTTCTCGGCCTTGGTCTTGTCCCCGCGCTGCACGGTGATCGCGCCGCTGGCCTTCACCGAGGCGGTGTTGAAGGAGTACGCGCCGGGCGGGCCGATGTGCGGCTCGCCGAGGCGGCTGAAGAGGATGCGCAGCATGGCGTTGGCGTCGGTGGCGGTGCCCACGGTGGAGCGCGGGTCGGCGCCCATGCGCTGTTGGTCGACGCTGATCACGGTGGTCAGGCCGTCCAGGACGTCGACCTCGGGCCGGGCCAGGTTCGGCATGAAGCCCTGCACGAAGGCGGGGTAGGTCTCGTTGATCAGCCGCTGCGACTCGGCGGCGATGGTGTCGAAGACCAGGGAGGACTTGCCGGAGCCGGAGACGCCCGTGAACACCGTCAGCCGGCGCTTGGGGATCTCGATGTCGACGTCCTTGAGATTGTTCTCGCGGGCTCCGTGCACACGGATCATGTCGTGGCTGTCGGCGATGTGCGGCTCGGGCGACTTGGTGTTCGTCCTGGTGGCCCTGCTCATCGTGTCTCCCTCGTGGGATCGCCCGGCCGGAGCTGACCGGCTTGGAACAGTACGTCAAGGTGTACTTGATCGCCGCCGGAATGGGTGGCGGTTCAAACCAGGTGCCACGCTATCCACTGCCGGGGGCCCGGCGCTTCTCCGTTCCTGATCGGCTCGGCCCGGATGTCCGGTCGGCGCGGCCCGCATGTCCCGTCGGCGCGGCCCGGACGCGGAACGCGGCGCGGGCGGGTTCCCCTGCCAGGGGAACCCGCCCGCGCCGCGTGCGAGCGGTGTCCGTCAGTCGGTGCCGAACTCCATGGCCGCGTGGTCCAGCAGTTCCTCGTCGCTGTCCGGGCCCTTGCCGACGGAGGCGATGGCCTCGGCGCCGCCCTCGGTCAGGGCGCCGATCAGGCTGGTCGTACCGGGGGTCTCCACGGCGGCGGCCGCCGCGGTACCGACCATGCCGAGCCCGGCGTAGAGCTCCAGCTTGGTTCGGGAGTCGGCGATGTCGAGGTTGCGCATGGTGAGCTGGCCGATGCGGTCGACGGGACCGAACGCGGCGTCCTCGGTGCGCTCCATGGACAGCTTGTCCGGGTGGTAGCTGAAGGTCGGGCCGGTGGTGTCGAGGATCGAGTAGTCCTCGCCGCGGCGCAGCCGCAGGGTGACCTCGCCGGTGACGGCCTGGCCGACCCAGCGCTGCAGCGACTCGCGGATCATCAGCGCCTGCGGGTCCAGCCAGCGGCCCTCGTACATCAGCCGGCCGAGGCGGCGGCCCTCGTTGTGGTACTGGGCGAGGGTGTCCTCGTTGTGGATCGCGTTGACCAGGCGCTCGTAGGCGGCGTGCAGCAGCGCCATGCCGGGCGCCTCGTAGATGCCGCGGCTCTTGGCCTCGATGATCCGGTTCTCGATCTGGTCGGACATGCCGAGGCCGTGCCGGCCGCCGATGGCGTTGGCCTCCATCACCAGGTCGACGGCGGAGGCGAACTCCTTGCCGTTGATGGTGACCGGACGGCCCTGCTGGAAGCCGATCGTGACGTCCTCGGTGGCGATCTCCACCGAGGGGTCCCAGAACCGCACGCCCATGATCGGCTGCACGGTCTCCAGGCTGGTGTCCAGGTGCTCCAGGGTCTTGGCCTCGTGCGTGGCGCCCCAGATGTTGGCGTCGGTGGAGTACGCCTTCTCCGTCGAGTCACGGTAGGGGAGGTCGTGAGCGAGCAGCCACTCCGACATCTCCTTGCGGCCGCCCAACTCGGTGACGAAGTCGGCGTCGAGCCAGGGCTTGTAGATCCGCAGGTGCGGGTTGGCGAGCAGGCCGTAGCGGTAGAACCGCTCGATGTCGTTGCCCTTGAAGGTGGAGCCGTCGCCCCAGATCTGGACGTCGTCCTCCATCATCGCGCGGACCAGCATGGTGCCGGTGACCGCGCGGCCCAGCGGGGTGGTGTTGAAGTACGCCCGGCCGCCGGTGCGGATGTGGAAGGCGCCGCAGGTCAGCGCCGCCAGGCCCTCCTCGACCAGCGCCGCGCGGCAGTCGACCAGACGCGCGATCTCGGCGCCGTAGGTCTTCGCGCGGCCGGGCACCGACGCGATGTCGGGCTCGTCGTACTGGCCGATGTCGGCGGTGTACGTGCAGGGCACGGCACCCTTGTCGCGCATCCAGGCGACCGCCACGGAGGTGTCGAGGCCCCCGGAGAAGGCGATCCCGACGCGCGAGCCGACGGGGAGGGAGGTAAGCACTTTGGACATACGCAGAAGTATGCACGACAACGCATGAACATGCAACGCCCTCGTCGGGGACCGGTCCGGACCAGTAGCAGGGCTTGCTTCACAGGGGTCGCACAGCGTAAACCTTTCACCTCAACCGGCCTTTGCTCTGGGGGGAGTTGGCGCGTGGAGGGGACGGTCGACGGGTTCCGGTACGGGGTGGTGACCCCCGTGGCGGCCTTTCTGATGGCCTGCTCAGGAGGGGCGCTCGGGCTGCGCTGCATCGTGCGGTCGCTGATCGACGAGGAGACATGGAAGACCGGCTGGCTGGCGCTGGGCGCCACGTCCATCGGGTGCGGTATCTGGACCATGCACTTCATCGCCATGATCGGCTTCCAGGTCGAGGAGACGCGGGTCCGCTACGACGTCACCCTGACAGTGCTGAGCCTGGCCGTGGCGGTCGTGGTGGTGGGTATCGGCGTCTTCATCGTGGGCCGCCGGGGCGCGAGCCCTGCCACGCTCACGTTCGCGGGCGTGGTCACCGGGCTCGGGATCGCGGCCATGCACTACCTCGGCATGGCCGCGCTGCGGCTCGGCGCGGACATCCGCTACGACATCCTCACCGTCCACCTCTCCGTCCTGATCGCGATCGGCGCGGCGACCGCCGCCCTGTGGGCGGCGGTGACGGTGCGGGGCTTCCTGGCGAGCCTCGGGGCCAGCCTGGTGATGGGCCTGGCCGTGTCCGGGATGCACTACACCGGCATGGCGGCCGTGAAGGTGCATCTGCACAGCTTCGCGGAGCAGGGCACCTGGGCGGGCGACTCCCCGACCTCCCTGCTGCTGCCCATGCTCATCGGCCCGGTCGTCTTCCTTGGGCTCGCGGGCGTGGTGGTGATGTTCGACCCGGGGCTCGTCGCCGGCGACGGCAAGGGCGGCGGCACGGACGGCCGACAGACAGTCAGGAGCGGTTCCCCGCACGCCCGTTCGTAGATCGTTGTTACGGTGCACGGGTGTCTGAATCCTCACGCGATACCGCCGAAGGAGCCGGCTGGGGAACCGCGGAACGCGGCACCTACCGGCGGTTGATGCCCCCCGACGTCAAGCGGATCTCCTGGCTGGACCCGCGGATGCTGTGGGCGGCCCGCAACGGCGTGCTCGCCTCCTGGTTCGGCGATCCGACCGGACGGACCCGCGCCCGCTGGACGGCGCAGCGCACCGCGGCCGGGGCGCCCGCGGACAAGGTGATCCGGCGCTCCGACCCGGACACCTTCTCCTTCCTGGTCATCGGGGACACCGGAGAGGGCGGCGAGCCCCAGTACGCGGTGGTGCCGGGGCTGTTGAAGGCGGGCGAGGGCACGAGCTTCGCGGTGCTGGCCAGTGACGTGATCTACCCGGTGGGCAGCGCCGACGACTACGCCGACAAGTTCTTCCGCCCCTACCGGGACTACCGGGCGCCGATCTACGCGATACCCGGCAACCACGACTGGTACGAGGACCTCGGCGCCTTCATGCGCGTCTTCTGCGACGCCCCGCCACTGGAGCCCGAACCCCGCCCGCGCCCGCTGACCCGGGCCTGGCTGCGCTCCCTGCTGTGGCACCGGCCGCGCCGCACGGACGGCCAACACCTGTACGAAGCCCGCACGTTGCGCTCCGCCCCGGCACAACAGACCGTCCAGCCCGGCCCGTACTGGGCGATCGACGCCGGACCGGTGCGCCTGATAGGCATCGACACCGGGCTGCTCGGCACCCTCGACGCCGAGCAGGGCGCCTGGCTGCGCGAGGTCTCCCGCGACCCCCGCCCCAAGATCCTGATCACCGGCTCACCGCTGTACGTGGACGGCGAGCACCACCCGTGCCCGATCGAGGGCGGCGGTACGGTCGACGACATCGTCCGCGACCCGGCGCACCGCTATGTGGCGGCGATAGGCGGCGACATCCACAACTACCAGCGCTATCCGGTGCGGGTGGGCGACCGCACGATCCAGTACGTCGTGTCGGGCGGCGGCGGCGCGTTCATGCACGCCACCCACACCATCCCCCGCGTCGACGTGGCGGGGGTGACCGAGGCGGACTTCCGCTGCTACCCGCTGCGCGGCGACTCCCTCGCCTTCTACAGCGCCCTGTACGGCCGACGGCTGCGCCTGCGCCGCTTCTTCACCGTCAGCGAGGCCGAGGCGGCGGCCGTGGTCGCCGAGCGCCTGGGCATCCCGCTCACCCGGTCGCAGCGGACGTCCGCCCGGGTCACCCGGCGCACCCGGGTGGTGGCGAGCCTGCTGGGCGCGGGCCGCCGCCCCGACCGCACCGCCCGGCTGCGGCTGCCAGTGCGCAAGATCCACACCTCGCTGTTCTCGCCCGGTTCGGCGACCTACAGTCCGCCGTTCTTCAAGTCCTTCCTGCGCGTGGACGTCTCCCCGGAGGCGGTCCGGCTGCGCTGCTGTGCGGCCACGGGCAACCGGGCTCACGAGATCGAGCCCCCGGTGGAGGACGAGGTGACGATTTCTCTCGCCTGAGCGGAACAGGACGGGCACGGCCGCGGTTGGCACGGAAGAACTCTTGAACTTTGGAGGACCTGTGCCGTCGACCCCGCGACCGCTGCGCAAGCTGGGCTTCCTGACCATGGGACTGTTCGACGAGCACGACCCGGGCGCCGGCCACGAAGCCACCCTCGGCCTCATCGAGCTGGGCGAACAGCTCGGCTTCGACAGCGCCTGGGTGCGGCACCGCCATCTGCAGTACGGCATATCCTCGCCCGTCGCCCTGCTGGCGGCGGCCACCCAGCGCACCCGCCGGATCGAGCTGGGCACGGCGGTCACCCCGCTGGGCTGGGAGAACCCGCTGCGCCTGGCCGAGGACCTGGCCACGGTCGACGTCCTGTCCGGCGGCCGGCTCAACCCGGGCGTCAGCGTGGGCCCGCCGATGCACTACGACCGCGTCCAGCGGGCGCTCTACCCGGACACCGCGCAGGCGGAGGACTTCGGCTACGAGCGGGTGCGCCGCCTGCTCGACTTCGTGCGCGGTGAGGCGGCCACGGACTTCGAGGGCACCGAGGGGTTCGAGGTGTTCTCCCGGCGCGTCCAGCCGCACTCCCCCGGCCTGGGCAGCCGCATGTGGTACGGCGGCGGCAGCCTCCGCTCGGCCCGGTGGGCCGGTGAGCAGGGCATGAACCTGCTCACCAGCAGCGTGGTGAAGGCGGAGGAGTCGGAGGACTTCGAGCAGATCCAGCTCTCCCACATCCGCGCCTTCCGCGCCGCCCACCCGGACGGCGAGCGGGCCCGGGTCTCCCAGGGCCTGGTGGTGATCCCGACCGACTCGGCGACCCCGGCCCAGCGGGCGAAGTACGAGGAGTACGCGCGAAGGCGCACCCCGCGCACCCGCTCCCCGCAGGGCCCGGCCCGGCTGATGTTCGCCCCGGACCTCGTCGGCACCAGTGCGGAGATCGCCGAGCGCCTGCACGCGCACGCCGCGTTCCGCGAGGTGGACGAGGTGGCCTTCGCCCTGCCCTTCACCTTCGAGCACGAGGACTATGTGCAGATCCTGACCGACATGGCCGTGAAACTGGGGCCGGAACTGGGCCGGCAGCCGTCCGCGTGACGGGCCCGCGCCGTCTGCCGCTCGGCGCGCGCTTCGCGCCCGGGCTTCTTACGATCGCACAGTGGCACACACCTTCGAAGAGCTGATCGAGAAGCAGCGGGCGGCGGACGAGGCGCACCGCCGGGTCGAGGGCCTGCGCGCGCAGTACGGCCCGCCGGCCCGGACCGGCGGCTGGTCGGACACGCAGACCCAGACCTACGACACCGCGTGGCGGGCCTGGCGCGACCTGGCCCGCGACGCCCGCACGTCCCTCACCGAGTACGCGAGGGAACAGGGCGCCGCGCTCGGCGATGTCGAGTCCGAGGTGGCCAAGGCCGTGGGCCGGGCCGGACGGGCCGGGGGCCACGGGTAATCTCGTGGCTTCGGCCTTGAGGGGAGCGGCACCATGGCAGCGGACGGCACACGGTCCCGGATCACCGTCGACGGTGAGGAGTTCGAGGTCGTGCAGCCGCCCGACAGCCCGGGCAGCTACGAACTGACGTGGGTGTCCGGGCGGGACCCGCGGTACGGGTTCGCGTTCCGCACGCATCCCCCGGCGCCGGTCGGCCGGGCCGAACTCGAAGAAGCGGTACGGGACTTCCTCGCCCAGGTCGACCCGGCCACCGGGTACATCGAGTGACAACCTAGGGTCTGTCGGTCACATTCCCGTCGTCCGCCCGGAGGGCACGCCGCGCGGCAGGCGGGAATGTGACGACAGACCCTAGCGCCGGCCGCCGAACTCCCAGTCGTGGACCTCGATCTCGGCGTACCGGTCCTTGGTGAGCAGGGCGCGGGCCGATTCCGGGTCCGGGGCCCTGACCAGGGCGGCGGTGCCGAGCCAGGTGGTGGCGTCGTCGGACAGCAGAGGGCCGTACGCGATCAGTCCGTCCTGATAGGACAGCGGGACGGTGAGGTCGGCGGCGGGGCCTTCGCCGAGGCCGAGCACCAGGTAGCGGTTGCCGCCGCTGGGGCCGCCGGGGAAGTCCCACATGGTGCGTCCGAGCAGGTTGCGCCAGCGGCGCAGCAGCACGTCCCGGTACACGCCGGCCTGGTGGTTGGGCTCGTCGAAGGCGAAGGCGCGGGCGGCGGCGGGATCCGGCAGACCGAGGATGTGCACACTGCCGGACGGGGTCTCGCCGTCCTCGGCGAAGGTGGGCCCGCGGGCGATCATCCGGGCGGCGTACCGGTCCATGTAGGACCAGTGCTCCTCGATGAGCGCCTCGCGCAGGGGGAGGGAGCCGCGGCGGTCCCGGTGGTAGCAGAAGAACTCCATGGCCACCGAGCCTCCCCCACGGCGTACACGGCCTCAACAGACTTTCGGCGCGATCAGGGTTCGCGCAGCTCCTCAAGCCGCCGCAGTGCCTCCGCGGCCGACTCCCGTTCCTCCGGGGTGAGGGGGATCGCGGCGGCCCGCTCCAGCGCGTCCGCCGCGGCCTCCTCGTCGCCGAGCCTCCGGGCTATGTCGGCGCGCAGGACGAGGAGTTGGAGCAGGAGGCACGGCGTCGGCCGCTCGTCCTCCAGCCCGAGCACCCGGTCGACGACCTTCGCCGCGGCTTCGGGGGTCTGCTTGGAGTCGGCGAGGAGTGCGGCGTGGTGCAGGGCCTGCGCGAAGGTCTCCTCGGGGGCGGGCCGGTGGCTCGGGTCCTCGCTCGTCCGCTGCCCCACACGCAGGCAGTTGCCGCCGGGGTCGGTCACCAGGAACTGACGTACGCCGTACGGCATGTCCTTCAGCGGCCCGATCCGCGGCAGACCCCGGGGCGGGACCCTGCCGTAGGCGGCCCTGAGCCCGCTCCGGAACGCGGCGTACAGGCCGTCCACGTCGTCGGTCCGGATGTAGCAGGTGCTGTAGGACTCCGCGGGCTCGTACCGCTTCATCCCGAAGAACTGGAGCTGGATGCCGCCGCGTTCCACCACGGCGTACGGGTTGGGACTGCGCTGCTCGTAGGTCACCTCGAAGCCGAGGGCCGTGTAGAAGTCCAGGAGGGGCGGGAGGGTCCGGCACGGGAGGATCGGAATGGTCGTTTCACTCATGACACCAATCTAGTCAAACTTGATTACCGACGGCCAGTGCGCTCGCTTGAACAGTCCGGACCCGGCATCCGTACTCCCCACGGACGGTTGATCGAAGGAAAGAGTGGGACCGAGTGAGACGTGCGCTCATCGTCGGATTGCTGGTGCTGACTCCCCTGGCCGCGGGATGCGGTGGCGGCGGGGACGACACGGCCGACACCGCCACGGCCGAGAAGGTCTCGGCCGCCGCGTCCGCCGGTGTCGTCGCCCCCGCCAAGGTCGAGGTGATCGCGGGACTGACCGGCTGCAAGCCGAAGATCCGCATCGAGGCGGACGAACTGCGCGAAGGCGTGTGCCGCACCGGGAAGGCCGACTACGTCATCACCACCTTCCCCGAGGAGAAGCTGAAGCAGACCTGGCTGGACTCGGCCTCCGTGTACGGCGGGACCTATCTCGTGGGCACCCGCTGGGTGGTCGGCGCCAAGCCCGAGGTGCTCGACGACCTCCGCCCGAAGCTGGGCGGGGAGATCCGGAAGCTGCAGGGCATCGGCCCGGCCCCGAAGTCCTAGCCGGCCTCCACCGCCTCGTCGTCGCTGGTCCTGACCGGCCTCCACCGCCTTGTCGTCGATGGTCCCGGCCGGCCCTTGACCGCCTTGTCGTCGATGGTCCTGGCCGGCCCTTGACCGCCTCGTAGCCGCTAGTCCTTGGCGGCCTTGACCGCCTCGTAGTCGCTGATGACGTACACGGCCTCGTCGTCGATGGCGCCCTCCATCCAGTCCAGGACGATCCGCTCGGGATGCCCGTCGGCGGCGTACTCGGCCTCCGCCCGGTCCGCGCCGTCCTTGCGCGCCCGGCGCAGCTCCGTCAGCAGGTCGCCGATGGTGGGCACCTCCTCGGGCAACTGCCGCACGACCCGGCGCCCACTGGCGTCGAGCCCGGCCGCCTTGGCCACCTCGCCGTCCCGGACCGTGATCCGGAACCTGCCGAGCAGCGACCGCTCCCCCGCCACCGACTCCAGCGTGTAGCTGTACGCGGCGGGCTCCCGCCACGTCACCGGTTCCTCGGCCGTACGGACCCCGGTACCGCTGTCGTCGCCGCACCCGACGGCGGTGAACAACAGGGTCCCACCCAGGGCGACGACGGAGGCGGTGCGGGTACGCCGGAGTGCGCGAGTCATATGAGTCCGATCCCTTCGACACGGTTGCTCCTACGACGCCGAAGGGGGCCGGAACGTTCGGTCCGGAAGGCGCCGCGCGGTCGGGGCCGGCGAGGACGTAAGGTACGCGAGCATCGATCTTGGTTTCACGTTCTTGTTCACTCGGGGGGCTCCGCCATGTCCGTCCTGGATCCACGTCCGCACGCCCAGCAGTCCACGGGCATACCGATGCCGCCACGGTGGCTGGCCGTCGTGGTCGCGGCGCTGCTCGGACTGGCGGGGCTCACCGGCGTGTTCGCCGTCGTGGCCGGAATACGGCTGTACGGGGTCATCGACGGGGAGGCGGGCTTCCTCACCACCGACGCCCAGGACCTCCACGGCGCGCTGTCGCTGTGGGAGACGGCGGGCAAGTTCCAGGGCGGCGCCTACATTCTGTGCGGCGCCCTGTTCATCCAGTGGTTCTACCGCACGCGCCGCGCGCTCGGGCTGCTGGCGCCGGACCGGTTCCGGCACGCCGCGGGGTGGGCCATCGGGGCCTGGTTCGTGCCGATCGTGAATCTGTGGGTGCCGTACCGGATCGCCTTCGACATGTGGGGCGGTGCCTCGCCCCTGCCGTCCGACGGGCAGCCGCACCGGGCACCGGTCTGGCCGGTGAACCTGTGGTGGGCCCTGTTCGCGGGCAACGCGCTCTTCAGCCGCTGGTGCGCGGCACGGTTCGACTCCGCCGACGACCTGGCGGAGCTGCGCCAGGCCGTCGTGCAGTACATGATCTGCGACAGCCTGGAGATCCTGGCCGCGGGCGCAGCCATTCTGTTCGTCCTGCGGCTCAGCGCGATGCACGAGCGCAAGGTCCTCGAAGGTCCCTACGGCCCCGCCCTCTAACGCCCGCTCCCCGCACCGGCGAGAGGTCGATCGCCCCCGCGCGGGGTGCAGGCGGCGGATCCGGGTGTCCCCCGCCTGCAACGCCCCCCGGTGCGCCGGACCTCGTCGCCGGTCCGCGCGTGCACCCACTTCCCGAACCTGGTGCGCGGACCTCTACGACGACTCGCCGGTGAAGGCGGCCGCCATCCTCAGCCAGGACTCCGCCTCCTCGTGGCGGCCCTGGCGCTCCAGCGTGCGGCCCAGCATCAGGTGTGCGTAGTGCTCCACCGGGTCGCGCTCGATGACGCGCCGCAACTGCTCCTCGGCACGCCGCAGTTGGGCCGAGTGGTAGTAGGCCCGGGCCAGCAGCAGCCGGGGGGCGGTCTGCTCCGGGACCTCATCGACGATGTCGACAAGGAGCCGGGCGGCGCCGATGTAGTCCCGGGCGTCGAAGAAGAACCGCGCCCGATCCCAGCGCTCCAGCAGCGTCTCCTCGTGCGGCACCCCGGCACCGTTGTCGAAAAGGTGCAGGGCGCTCGCCCACCGGTCGGGGGCGACGCCGCCGTGGGCCGCGTACTCGTTGAAGCCGTTCGTCGTCATGCCCTCAGCCCTCACTTCCTCCGTGGTTGATACGTCAACCACGTGCGGGGAACGCGGCCCGCGCACGCCCTATTCCCGGGGCGGTGCCGGGGCCCGGCACCGCCCGCCAGCCCTACGGCCCTCAGCCCACGACCGCCTCCTCCTGCTTCCGCTCCTCCTCGGGCTCCGGGCGCGCCGGGAGCTTCGCGCCCTCGATGTCCACGTCCGGGGTGACCCGGTCCAGCCACCGCGGCAGCCACCAGGCGTGCCGGTCGAGCAGGGCCATGGCCGCCGGTACGAGGGTCATGCGGACCACGAAGGCGTCGACGAGGACACCGAACGCCAGGGCGAAGCCGATGGACTTGATGATCGGGTCGTGGTTGAAGACGAAGCCGCCGAAGACGGCGACCATGATCAGCGCGGCGGCGCTGACCACCCGGCCGCTGCTGGCCACGCCCCGGGTGACGGCCCCGGCCGCGTCGCCGGTGTGCTCGTGGTGCTCGCGCATCCGGCTGACCAGGAACACCTCGTAGTCCATGGCGAGCCCGAAGAGCACGCCGATCAGCAGCACGGGCAGGAAGCTGGTCACCGGCCCGGCCGACGGGATCTCCAGGAGGTCCATGAGATGGCCGTCCTGGAAGACCCAGACCGTGGCGCCGAGGGACGCGGCGACCGACAGCAGGAAGCCGAGCGCCGCCTTCAGGGGCACGAGCAGGGAGCGGAAGGCGATGGTCAGCAGGATCAGCGCCAGGACCACGATGAGGGCGACGAACAGTGGCATCGCGTCCGAGAGCTTGCCGGAGACGTCGATCGCCGCGGCCGTCTGGCCCGCGATGTACAGGGTGCCGCCCGCCTCGGTGACGGCCGGCGCGTGGTCGCGCAGCCGGTGCACGAGATCGGTGGTGGCCTGGGCGTCGGGCCCGGTCCTCGGCACCACGGCGACGACGGCGAGGCTGCCGTCGGAGTTGGTGACCGGCGGGGCGGCCACGGTGACTCCCGGGTCGCCCGCGAGGTCCGCGCGCAGCTCGGCCACGGTCGTGGTGCGGTCGGCGGCGGGGACGCCGTCGAGGTCGACGATCGCGGTCAGGGTGGCGTTGAAGCCGGGTCCGAAGCCCTCGGTCAGCAGGTCGTAGCTCTTGGACTGGGTGCTGCTCGTGGGCTGCGAGGCGTTGCTGGGGAGCCCGAGGCGCAGGTCGCGGGCGGGCAGGGCGAGCGCGAGCAGTCCGACGACCCCGGCCAGCAGGACGAGCAGCGGCTTGCGGGTGACCGCGCGGCCCCACGCCAGGCCCCAGGCGCCGGGCGCCTTGCGCTCCGTACCGCGGTCACGGGGGCGCAGTCGTTCGCCGAGCAGGGCGAGGGCGGCCGGGACCAGGCTGATCGCGACCAGGACCGCGAGCAGCACGGTCACCGCGGCGGCCACGCCCATCACGGTCAGGAACGGGATGCCGGTGACCGCGAGGGCCGCCAGCGCGATGATCACGGTCGCCCCGGCGAACACCACCGCGCCGCCGGCGGTGGCCACGGCGCGGGCGATGGAGTCGGCCACGTCCCGGTCGGGGTCGGCGAGTTGCTCGCGGTGGCGGGAGATGATGAACAGCGCGTAGTCGATGCCGACGGCCAGCCCGATCATCAGGGCGAGCACGGTGGCGGTGTTGGTCATCTCGACGTAGCGGCTGACGAATTGGACACCGAGGACGCCGATCGCCACCCCGACCAGGGCGGTGAGCAGGGGCAGCCCGGCGGCCACCAGGGAACCCAGGGCGAGGGCCAGGACGACGAACGCGACCACGACGCCGACGATTTCGGCGGGTCCGCCGACCTCCGTCTTGGGCTCCATCGCCGAGCCCCCGAACTCGACCTGGAGTCCGGCGTCCCGGGCCTGTTCCATCGCGCGGGACAGCGCGTCCTTGGACACCTCGGGGACATCGCTGGCCTGTTCACGGAAGACGACGTCGGCGTAGCCGATCCGCCGGTCCGGTGAGACGGTCCGGTCCTTCAGCGGGTCGGAGACGTTGACGACGCCGTCGACCTCGGCGGCCTCGCGCAGGCTCGCCCCGACGGCGGCCGAGGTGTCCGGCGCGGTCAGGTCGCCGCCCCCCGGTGCCGCGAGAACGACCCGGACCACGCCGCCGGAAGCCTCCGGGAACTCCTTCTCCAGCAGGTCCTGGGCCTGCTGCGACTCGATCCCCGGCACCGTGAACTCGGTGCTGGCCCTGCCGTGCAGGGTCACCCCGAGACCTCCGACCACGGCGAGCAGCAACAGCCAGACCGCGACGACCAGACCGCGACGGCGCACCGCCCACCGGGCCCATGTGTACAGGCGTGAGGCCATGCCTGTCCCCTCTCCTTCGCTGAGTTACGTCCCCCGCTTCTTGCACCGTACGGCATTTTTGCAGTCGACTGTAAATTCGCTACCGATGGTAAAGTGGCGGGCATGATGAGCGAGGGTCTGCGGGAACGGTCGAAGGCGCGGCGCAGGGAGGCGATCCTGCGGGCGGCGTACGAGCTGTTCGCCGAGCGGGGCTTCGAGGCCACGACCATCGCCGACATCGCCGCGGCGGCGGAGGTCGCCCCGCGGACCGTCACGCTCTACTTCCCGTCGAAGCTGGAGCTCGCCACCTCGCAGTTCGACGAGTTCGCGGACCGGCTGCACCTGGCCCTGCGCGACCGGCCGGAGGGGCTGCCGCTCCTGGACGCGCTGGAGCACTGGCTGCGCGGCGAGATCGCCGACCTGACCGATCTCGATCACCTCTACGAGCGCATGCTCGACCTCAACCCGCAGGTGCGGGCCGTCACCGGCGTGCGGCTCACCGAGGTCATCCAGCAGGGCGCCCGGCTGCTCGCGGAGGAGCGCGGGGGGTCACCCGACGACTTCGGCCCCCGGATCGCGGCAGCGGCGGCGGCCGCGGTGGTCAGCGAGGTCTGCCACCACCCGGAGGACGCCGACATCGATGCCGCGATGGCCTTCCTGCGGGCCGGTATCGACGCGCTCATGACCAGGTCGGATACGTCCTGAGCGGGCCGTGAGTGACGCCGGGCACTTACCCGCGGTCACCCCGTGGCCGCGTGTTAGCGTCCCCGCCGTGACTTCCCCGGTATTGGACGCATCCGCCCCGCTCGGTACCGACGTATCCGCCCCGCTCGGTGCCGCGCTGGACCTGTTCGGCGACGGCTTCACCCGCGACCCGTACCCGTGGCTGGACGCCCTGCGCGCCGGGTCGCCGGTGCACTTCGACGCGGGCACCGGGCTGTGGCTGGTGAGCCGGCACCGGGACATCCGGCAGGTGCTGCTGACCCCGGAGGACTACCTGCCGGACAACGCGCAGAACGCGGTCACACCGCTGCCGTTCGGCGCGCTGCGGGTGCTGGCGCGGGCGGGGTTCAACCTGCCGGTCGCGCTGGCCAACAACGGCACCGACAGCCACCCGGGGCTGCGCCGCGTGGTCACGCGGTTCTTCAACGCCCAGCGGGTCTCCGCCACCGTGCCGGTCGTCGAGCGCATCGCCGACGAGCTGCTGGACGGGGTGCGGGAGCGGTTCGACGCCTCGGGGCGCTGCGATCTGTTCACCACGTTCGCCCAGGTACTGCCGTGCCGGGTGCTGATGGAACTGCTCGGCATCGAGGGCGTCGCACCGGCCACGCTGATCCGCTGGAGCGATGCCTCGCTGGAGCTGTTCTGGGGTCGGCCGACACCGGAGCGTCAGCTCGAACTGGCGGAACTCGTGGGCGAGTTCCACCGCTGGCTGACGGTGACGGTGTCCGACGGCGCGGCCCGCCCCGGCTCCTTCGTCCGGGCCCTGACCGAGCACCGGCTGCCGGACGGCGAGCGGCTGGACGTGGAGACCGCGGTCGCCGCCTGCTTCTTCGTCTTCATCGCCGGTCAGTCCACCACCGGCCAGCTCATCGCCACGGTGCTGCGCCACGCCCTGTCCGAGCCGGGCCTGTGGGCCCGCGCCGCCGCCGAGGACGACCTCGCGCGGGCCTGGGTGGAGGAGGTGCTGCGCCGCGAGCCCCCGGTGACCTCGTGGCGCCGGGTCACCGCGAGCCCGGTCGAGCTGGGCGGGGTCCGACTGCCCGAAGGGGCCCAGCTGTTGCTCCTCCTGCTGGGCAGCGGCTCGGACCCGGAGGTCTTCGACGCCCCGGAGCGCATGTGTCCGCACCGGGCGAACGTACGGCAGCACTTGGCGTTCGGGGTCGGCCGCCACCGCTGCCCGGGCGCGTCCCTGGCCCGTACGGAGGCGGCGGTGGCCCTGCGCGCGGCGGCCCGCGGATTGCCCTCCGCACGCCTGGACGCGTCGGCGGACGCCCCGATGCTCGGCCTGCTCTCCTTCCGCGCACCGCTGCGGGTGACGGTGGAGCGGGCGTGACTCCTCAGACGACCAGCGCGTCCAGGAACCCTTCCAGCACCTGGGCGACACCGTCCTCGTCGTTGGAGGAGGTGCGGTGCCGTGCGGTGGCGAGCACGTCCGGGTGGGCGTTGGCCATGGCGTAGGAGTGCCCCACGACCGTGAGCATGGGCAGGTCGTTGGGCATGTCACCGAACGCGGCGATCTCGTCGACGCCGATACCGAGGCGCTTGCTCCACTCGACCAGGGTGGTCGCCTTGGTGACGCCGGGCGCGCTGAACTCGACGAGGGACAGTCCGGTGGAGTGGGTGGTCTCGGCGGACGGTCCCACGGCCGACGCGGCCCGCGCGACGAAGTCGTCGAGCGGGAGGGCCGGGTGGTGGGCGAGGATCTTCAGCAGGGGTCTGGCGGGAGAACGGCTCACCAACGCCTCGGCGGTTCCGACGAGTTCGACCGTGTCGCTGCCGAACGACCAGGTGGGGTAGTCCGGTTCATGGCCGAAGTCCCGGTCGTACTCCACGGCGAAGGAGACCCCGGGGACGGCGGCCCGCAGCCGAGTCACGAGCCCCGTGGCCGCGGCGGGCGGGAGCGGCGAGGCGAGGGCGAGCAAGCCGTCGGGGGTGTGCACGGCTGCGCCGTTCGCGGCGATGACGTGGTGCGGCCCGATGATCTCCAGCAGCGCGTCCACGACCCGTGACGGGCGGCCGGTGACCAGCACGACCGGGATCCCGGCCCGCTCGACCGCGGCGAGGGCGGCCCGGGTGCGGGACGACAGCGTGCCGTCGCTGCGCAGCAGGGTGCCGTCGAGGTCGGTGGCGATGAGTCGGGGTGTGACCACGGCGGCACCTTCTCGTCCTGGCGTTCCGGAGCCTCGGGCCACGGAACTACGGGCGCCCAGTGTAGTTGATTCATCAACTTACGGCCGGTCGCAGGTGCCCGGCAACGCGAACGGCCCGCCCCGGGGACCGGGACGGGCCGTACATCCGAGCGCTGGGCAGGTCTCGCACCTGCATTTCCCCGCAGGAAGCGGGGCGTCTTGCTTTGGACCACCAACGCAGTGCCATTCGCCCTGAGTTGCGGCGACCGGCGCAAGATCAACCATACGGTAGGACCGGCGCCGGGGCCAAATCGTCTGCCGCCCACCCCGTCGCGGCCACGACCTCCCGGGCGATGTCCGTCACAGCCCGGCCGTCGGTGGCCACCCGCACGGTGTCCGCCGTCGCCTCCCGCTCCAGGAGCCGCGCCTTGCGCAGACTGGCCGCCAGCTCCCCCTCCAGCTCCGAACCGATCTCACGGCCGGTCAGGCGGGCGCACGCCGTGTCGTCCGTGGCGGTGAGCAGCACGCGGATCAGGCGCACCCCGGGGCCCATGGCGCGCTCGAACATCCCCGTCGCGGCGGGGAGCACGCTCACCGTGTTGGTGTAGATCAGCCGCCGGCAGCCCTGTTCGGCGAAGTTGGCCCAGACGGCGCGGAGATTGCGCTCGGTGATCCCCGCGCGCCGCGGGTCGCCGTCCGGCGCCGGATGGATCTGGCCCAGGTAGTCCCCTTCGACAACCGCGTGGGCCACCCCGGCGGCCCGCAACCGGGCGGAGACCTCCCACCCGACCGTCGTCTTCCCGACCCCGGCCCGTCCACCGATCAGCAGTGCTTCCACTTGGTCCATGGCGGCCAGGGTGCCAGCGGGCGGGGGCCGCAGGCGACACACATAGTGGGCCCCGGCCTGGGGGTGGGTCGGGGCCCCGGACGTCACACGTCGCGGTGCAGCAGATAGAGCACCGCCGCCCACATCGCGCGGGCGCTGAGCGCGGCGATGACTCGCTTCGCCAGGTCCGCGCAGAGCGTGGCCGCCCCGGTCGACTTGTCGTCGGCCATGAACTTCACCTCCCATCCGGTTCGCCTCCGTCGGCCCCGCCCGTGAAGCGGCGCCGACAGCGGCTCCCCCCTTCGCCCGCGCGGGACGACGGATGGAAGCAACTCCAAGAATAGCGAGGGAAGTTGGGAAGCCGCAGGGCTTGCGCTCACCCCGTGGGGGAAATCCGTTTCGTACCGAGCCTCCGCCCGCCGTACCGTGGCCCCGTGGCGACTCAAGTGATCATCCTCAACGGCGGCTCCAGCTCGGGGAAGTCCGGGCTCGTGCGCTGTCTCCAGGCCGTGCTGCCCGATCCGTGGCTGGCGTTCGGGGTCGACTCGTTCGTCGACGCGCTGCCCGCGCGGATGCAGACCTCCGACGACGGGATCACCTTCGGCGACGACGGCTCGGTGAGCGTCGGCGGCGACTTCATGGCCCTCCAGGCGGCCTGGGCTGAGGGCATCGCCGCGATGGCCCGGGCCGGTGCGCGGATCGTCGTCGACGACGTCTTCCTCGGCGGCGCCGCCTCCCAGCAGCGGTGGGAGAAGGCGCTCGGCGGCCTCGACGTGCTGTGGGTCGGGGTGCGCTGCGACCCGGAGGTCGCCGCGGCCCGGGAGATCGCCCGCGGGGACCGCACCCCTGGCATGGCCGCCCAGCAGGCCGAGGTCGTGCACCGGCGGGTGCGCTACGACCTCGAAGTGGACACCACCCGCACGGAGTCACTGGACTGCGCCCGCACCATCGCCTCCTGCCTCGGCTGACCAAGGACCGACCAACACTTCGCCATGGACGGTCAACGAGCCGTCAACGATTGGGTTGTACGGCCCTGACGGCCCTGCTCCGGACGTACGTTCTGGCCGTGATTGCCGACACCGACCCCCTCCCGGCCCGCCGGTACCTCCTGCGCGGCGCCCTCACCGGAGCCGCCGCGCTCGGCACCGGTCTCACCGTCGGGGCCTCCCCCGCGACCGCCGCGCCGAGGCCCCGCCACCGCCCGGCCACCCCCGCCGAGGCGCTGCGCGCGCTCGCCGCGGGCAACGCGCGCTGGCGCACCTTCCGCGAGCGGCACCCCGACGAGACCCGCGCCGTCCGCCAGGAACTGGTGTCGGGCCAGCACCCCTTCGCCGTGGTCCTGGGCTGCATCGACTCCCGCGTCCCCCCGGAGCTGGTCTTCGACCAGGGCCTCGGGGACCTGATGACCGTGCGCAGCGCCGGTGAGGTCCTGGACGAGGCGGTGCTCGGCAGCGTCGCCTACGGTGTGCTCGAACTCGGCATCCCGCTGGTGCTGGTCCTCGGCCACCAGTCGTGCGGCGCGGTGCGCGCGGCGGTCGAGGCCGACGAGAGCGGGGAACACCTGCCCGCACACATCCAGTACATCGCCGACCGTATCCGCCCGGTGATCGACCGCACCAAGACGGGCGAGGCACGCGTGGACGCGACGATCGACGCCCACGTACGGCTGGTGCGCGACCTCGTCGCCGCGGATCCGGACCTCGCGGCCAAGGTCGGGGCGGGTGAACTCGCCGTCGTCGGGGCCCGGTACGAGCTGAGTGACCAGCGCGTGCACCGCGTCGCCTGACCCACAGGTCACGGTTATCGTGGTCGGAGGGGCCGCGACTGCTGGTGAGCGAGGTCTCCATGAGCGGATCGGTCACTTCTCCGGGTGTCGAGGGCGCCATGGGCCGCGGTTACGCCCGGCACTCCCGGGTGCAGCACCGCGCCGACGACTTCGGAATGCCCCTGCTGCACCGCGCCCTCGACGCGGTCGCCCTGCCCCGGGACGGCGAACCCTTCCGGGTGGCGGATCTCGGTGCGGCCGCCGGGACCAACTCCCTGGACCCCATGCGTGCCGTGGTCGACGGCGTACGCGAGCGGACCGGTGAGGACACCCCGGTGACGGTGGTCCACACCGACATCCTCGCCAACGACTTCAACACCCTGTTCGCGACGGTCATGGACTCCCCCGGCTCCTACGCCCACGCACCGGGCGTCTTCGTCCACGCCGAGGCCCGCTCCTTCTACGAGCCCCTCTTCCCGCCCGGGGACCTGCACCTGGCGTGGAGCGCGATCGCCGTGCACTGGCTGTCCCGGGCGCCCGCGCCCATCCCCGGCCACATCTTCTCCACCCGGGCCACCGGCGACATCCGAGCGGCCTTCAAGGCGCGGTCACGGTCCGACTGGGATGCCTTCCTGACCCACCGGGCCCGGGAACTGCGCCCCGGCGGGCAACTCGTGGTCCTGGGCGGGTCGTGCGCCGAGGACGGGTCCAGCGGGGCCGAGGCCCTGATGGACACCGCCGACGCCGCACTGGCCGATCTCGTACGGCAGGGTCTGATCACGCGGGACGAGCACGCGCGGATGACGATCCCGACCTGGAACCGGACCGTGGACGAATTCCTCGCCCCTCTCCGGGCGGGTCCCCTGACCGACGTCCTGAGGGTCGAGGAGTACGACCTGGTACGCCTCCCCGACATCCACCTCGACCACTTCCGCGCGACCGGGGACGCCCGGGGCTTCGCCGAACAGGTGACGGCGTTCTTCCGGGCGGCGTTCCAGCCGTCGCTGTTCAGCGCGCTCGATGCCGAACGCGACCCCGACGAGGTCGAGCGCGTGGCGGACGCCTTCGCGGCCGGGCTGCGCGCCCGCGTGGCCGCCGATCCGGAAGCCGTCGAGACCCACTGGCATGTCGTCCCGCTCCGCATCGCGCGCCGCTAGCGAGGCGGCACCGGGCACACGGCGGCGCGGCGCGCTCACCGTGCTGCTGCTCGCGTCGTTCATGGGCATCCTCGACGTGCTCATCGTCAACGTCGCCGCCCCCTCCATCCAGCGCGACCTGCACGCGAGCTTCGACGACATCCAGGCCGTGATCAGCGGCTACGTCCTGGCCTACGCCGTCCTGCTGACCACGGGCGCCCGGCTCGGCGACTCGTACGGGCACAAACGGGTCTTCCTGCTGGGCGTCCTGGGCTTCACAGCCCTGTCCGCCGGATGCGCGGCGGCGCCCTCGGCCGGAGTCCTCATCGCGCTGCGCCTCCTCCAGGGCATGGCGGCGGCCCTGATGCTGCCGCAGGTGCTGGCGCTGATCCAGGTGATCTTCCCGTCGGACCGGCGGGCCCGGCCACTCGCGCTCTACGGCGCCACGCTGGGGCTCGGCGCGGTCCTCGGCCAGATCATCGGCGGCGCCCTGATCCGCGCGGACGTGTTCGGCCTCGGCTGGCGGTCGGTGTTCCTGGTCAACGTGCCCATCGGACTCGCCGTGGCGGCCTGTGTCCCCGCCACGCTCCCGAAACGGGGGCCCGCCGCCCGCCACCCGCTGGACCTCCCGGGCCTGCTGCTGACCGCGGCCGCCATGACCCTGCTGATCTTCCCGCTCATCCGGGGCAGCGCCGACGGCTGGCCCGGCTGGGTCTGGCCGGCCCTCTCGGGGTCCGCCCTGGCCCTGGCCGCCCTGTGGTTCACCGAGCGGCGCAGGGAGGACGCGGGCGGGGCGCCCCTGGTCCCGCCGTCGCTGTTCCGCGTGCCCGGGTTCCGCATCGGCCTGGCCATCGCCCTGATCTTCTACAGCGGCAACTACGGCCTGTTCCTCCTCCTGGCCTACGTCTTCCAGGACGGCCTGCACCTGTCCCCGCTCGCCTCCGGCATCGGCTTCCTGCCGCTCGGCGTGGGCTTCGCCGCCGCGTCCCTGGCCAGCCGCCGCCTGACCGCCCGCTACGGCAGCCGGGTCCTGCTCATCGGCGCCGGGACCATGGTGATCGGCTACGTCGTGCTCCTGGCGACCCTGGCACCGGGACCGGCGTCCTCCGGTCCCCTGGAGGCCCTCGCGATGGCTCCCGCGCTGCTGCTGTCCGGGGCCGGACAGGGCTTCGTCTCGGCGCCCCTCATCGGGGTCGTCCTGGCCACGGTCCGCCGCGAGGACGCCGGGGCGGGGTCCGGCATCATGCTCACCGCGAACCAGCTCGCGAGCTCCCTGGGGGTCGCCGTGCTGGGCGCCCTCTTCGTGGCCCTGCTGGGCGCCGACCCCCAGGACTCCGGGGCGGGGCTGGACGAGGGGGACTTCACCGCGGCCCTGCTGGGCTGCTCCTGGGCGCTGCTGGCACTGGCGGCGGCCGTCGAATTCCTGGCGCGACGGCTGCCGCGGGGAGGGGCGGACCGGGGGGCGATGCGGCCGACAGCCGCCCCACCCGCAGACCGGTGAGCCGTCACGCCTCCGCCACCTGCCGCGGTGCCCACCGCAGCGCGTACCCGCCCATGGCGCCCAGCACCCCCGCCGCCGCCACCAGCAGCGCCACCGTGATGCTCACCCGCAGCAGCAGGGTGCCGATGGCCGCGCCGGTCAGGACCGCTATGACGCCCGCCGCCCGATAGGGATTGGACGGGTCGTCCCCCCTGCCGCCGCCGATCGGCGACTTCCGGAGGAAGGTCACGAGGGTGCCGGTGACGAGCGTGGTGTTCAGGACGGCACCGAGCCGCCACATGGTCGCGCTGCGCACCCCCATGGCCAGGGCGGTCGCGGCGATGACGGCGTAGTGCCGCGGCCTGGGCTCCGCGTCGACGTTCGGGAGGTCGATCGCGAACAGCGCCCCGATGGCGAGCAGGACCGACGCGGTGCCGGACGAGGTGAGGAGCCAGCGTCTGCGCCGGTTCTCCAGGACCACCCCCATGCGGTTCCCGGCGACGGCACCGCACACGAACGCGAAGAACGCGGTCAGTGACCCCAGCGGCCTGAGCCCTTCGCCCCCGGCGAGGGCGAAGCCGAGGAAGAGGATGTTGCCGGTCATGAAGGCCGTGAAGATCTGCCCGAGCCCGAGGAAGGCCACCGCGTCGACGATCCCGGTGATCGCGGTCACCACGACGAGCACCCTGGGCAACGGGTCGGCGCGATCGGCTGCGGACACGGCACACCTCCCTGCCCTGACGGGCGGAGAACGACCCCCGCCGCCCATTACAGCGCCGCTCCGGACACACGGCACGCCGGGACGGGACCGCGGCAGGTTCCCGTACGGCCTGCCCGGGGTGCGCGGACGGACTATTCTCCTGAGCGCACAGGCGCGTTGGGGGGCGGGGGACGTATGCGGTTCGTCTTCGTTCATGGGACCGGGGTCCGCAAGGAACGGTTCGACGAGTTGTTCCGGCAGGTCGAGGCGGGGTTACGGAAGCGGTTCCCGACGGCGGAGGTGGAACCGTGCTACTGGGGCCTGGAGTTCGGTGCCACGCTGGCCGCCGGGGGCGCCTCCGTGCCGGGTATGCGTCCGGTCACGGCGGCGGACGTCGTCGAGGACGACCCCGAGACCGCCGAATGGCTGCTGCTGCTCACCGACCCGCTGTGCGAGCTGCGGGTGCTCGCGGAACTCGGCGCCGGCCCGGACGACGACGGCGGATTCGGGCTGCCGGGCCTTCAGAGCCCCGGTGATGAGGTCCGCGACCGACTGGGCGGCCTGCCGCGCGCCCTCGACCCGGCCGACGAACTCGCCGTGCTCCTACGCGACACCGGCCTGGCCGACGGCTACCGCGCAGCCCTGGACTCCGTGGCGGACTCCGACGAGTTCCACGCCGCGTCCCTCGCCGCCGAGGACGAGGCCACCGCCGCCGAACTCGTCCTCCTCACCAGCCGGGCCGTGGTCGCCACGATGCTCGCCGAGGCGCAGGACACCGCCCTGTGCACCGGCGACGAACGGGACGAACTCGTCGACCGGCTGAGCGACCGGCTCGGCGGCACCGCGCGCGGTGTCCTGACCCGTACGGCGGGCGTGCTGTTCAAGCTGGCCCAGCGACTGACCCCGCAGTCCGTGCTGGACAACAAGCGCGGCGAGCTGACCTCCGACAAGGCGTCCGAGGTCGGCGACATCCTGCGCTACCAGGCGCGCGGCGAGCATCTGCGCGCCCACCTGGAGAAGGTGATCGGCCGCGGCCCCGAGCCGCCGGTGCTGATCGGCCACAGCCTCGGCGGCATCGCCCTGGTGGACACCCTGGCACTGGCCGCGCGGCGCGGGCGGGCCCTGCCGGTACGGCTGCTGGTGACCGTGGGTTCGCAGGCGCCGTTCCTGCACGAGCTCGGGGCCCTCGCGGGCCTCGAACCCGGCTCGGCGCTGCCCGATGGCTTCCCCGAATGGCTCAACATCTACGACCGCCGCGACCTGCTCTCCTACCTCGCCGAGCCCCTCTTCGGCGACGGCGCCCGGGTCACCGACCACGAGGTCCGCAGCCGACAGCCCTTCCCTGTCTCGCACAGCGCGTACTGGCGCCTCGATCCGGTCTTCGACCGCATCGCGGAGGCCCTGCGATGACGGAGGCGCCCGCCGCCTGCGAGCCCCCGATCACCCCGGAACGGACCTTCGCCCTCGTCGTCGGCATCGAGTCGTACGAGATCGACGGCGGCCTCGCCCTGTCCGGTCCCGCCCGGGACGCCACCCGCTTCGCCGACTGGCTCACCGGCACGGCCGGCGTCCCACAGGCCAACGTACGGCTGCTGCTGTCGCCCCTGTCCCGCAACTCCGCCGGAGCGACGGCCGATCCGGCCACCCGGGAGAACGTGGAGGATGCGCTCCTCAAGGACTTGCCGCAGCGGGACGGCGACCTGCTGTGGATCTACTGGGCCGGGCACGGTTTCCTCGACCGCGCCCACCAGTTGCTCCTGCCCTACTCCGACGCGACGGCGACCCACACGACCCACCTCAACCTGACCTCGGCGCTGCACCTGTGGCGGTCGACCACGGTGGGCGGGGGACGGTTCCGTGACGTCGTCGCCATCACCGACGCCTGCCGCATCGACACCCGTTGGCGCGGCGACCGCCTGGGGTTCGGCTCGGTCGCGTACCCGGTCGGCCAACCGGTACCCGCGCGGCGCCAGTTCGTCCTGTACGCGGCTCGGCCGGGCCAGGCGGCGGCCAACCGGGCGGAACTGGGCGCGGGCCAGTTCACCGACACACTGCTCAGGCGCCTTGACGGGCTGACGGTGGCGGACGCGGTCCGGGACCTGGTCGACATCGCCAGGGCCGTGCAAGGGGACTTCGCGGACATGAAGCGGAACGGCAGGGCATCGCAGCAGCCGACGTTCGAGATAGCCACCTCGTGGGACGAATCACCGCTGTTCGGGGACAGGTGGACCGACCCTTCGGGCTCCACCGGCGCGCGTGTCCTCGACCAGCTCGCGTGGACGGAACTGGCCGAACTGCTCAAGGACTTCCCCAGGATGCCCCCGCACACCTACGAGGCGTACCGGTGGGCCTTCGAGGTGGCGGACAGCGCCCCGCCCGCCGGTCACTGTCTGCCCTCGACACAGTTGACGGAGATCGCCCGCGACCTGAACAACCGTCAGGGAACGCGCCCCGGCCTCCCGTTGGTCCTGCCGTTCATGCAGCACCTCGCCTCCAGATCCCGGTTGTCCGACTGGGCCGCGGCCGCGACCGCCTGGGTCGAACGCACCCGTGAGCGGCTGGGTGCCGACCCGCTCCCGCCGCCTCCCCCGGAGCCCACCGAGCCGCCCGCCCTGCACGTCCGCCTCACCCCCGAGAGCGAGGACGAGTACTGGCTCCAACTGTGGACGTACCAGGGCGACTTCGAGAACGTGGGCGACTCCGAACAGCCCCTGGACCTGGAGGCCGTACGCAAGGCACTCGGCGATCACCTGCTGACCCACAAGGCGTCCGCCAAGCCGAAGCGGATCGAGTTCCACGTCCCGTACGAGCTGTTGGAGGAGCCGTTCGAGACGTGGGAGGTTCCCACGGGACGCCCGAACAAGACCGCATCCCTCGGGTGCTGGTACGAGGTCGTGCTCCGCTGCCCGGACGAACGGGAGGGGCTGGTCGAGGAACCATGGCGGACCAAGTGGCGGTGGTACGAGACCCACGGCGGCCGCCACCCGGAAGCCGTGCACGAAGTGTGCGACACCGACGTGACCGACGGCCTCGCCGACGTCCTGCAACTGAACGAACCGCCCGTGTGCGTACTGGCCGACGTGACCGAACCCCTGGTCCCGAACGCGCTGGACGCCGTCATCGACAGCGGCATACCCATCGCCGTCTGGCGCCGCCCCTCCGCAACGGAGAAGGAACCCCTCCGCACCGCGCTGGAGATGGACTCGCTGGACGTGGCGCAGCTGCCGACCAAGCTCAAGCACCTGCGGGTGCGCCGTCAACCACTCGCCCTGCTCTGGGACGACCCCGGGCGGATTCCGGTCAGGCGGTCGTTGTCCTCATGAACCAGCCGTCGAGGAGAGGAAGTCGGATGGACACCGCCAAGGACTGGTGGATCTACCGGGGCCCGGGCACAGTCGGGGAGCGGCGCGCCCGGCTCGACGAACACCGGCCGCCGTGGCGGGAGTTCAAGGGCGAACCCGATCCCGAGTACACCCCGCCGGGCACCGAGGGCCCGGCGTGGGCGGAGACGTACGAGCGCGGGGACGGCTATGTGCCCGACGACTACGAAGTGGACGCCGTCAACACGGCCCTGTATTTGCGCCGCCCGCTGCTCGTCACCGGCAAGCCGGGTGTCGGCAAGTCGACTCTGGCCCACAGCATCGCGGCCGACCTCGAACTCGGCCCGGTCCTGCACTGGCCGGTGACCAGCCGGAGTTCCCTGCGGGACGGGCTCTACCAGTACGACGCGATCGGGCGGCTGCACGACGCGAACCTGAGGCACCTGGCATCCTCCGGCCGCAGCCGCCGCCCGCCGGGCGCCAAGCGCCCCGCCTCGGGGAACTCCATCGCACCGTATCTGCGCCTCGGTCCGCTCGGCACCGCGCTGCTGCCTCAGGACCGGCCCCGGGTGCTGCTCGTCGACGAGATCGACAAGAGCGACATCGACCTGCCCGGCGACCTCCTCACCGTCTTCGAGGAGGGCTCCTTCGAGATCCCCGAGCTGGCCCGGATCGCCGCCCGGCAGCCTCGGGTCAGGGTCGGCACTCAGGACGGCCCGAAGGCCCGCGTCGGCATCGAGGGCGGACGCGTCCAGTGCCGGGCCTTCCCGATCGTGGTGCTCACCAGCAACGGCGAGCGCGACTTCCCGCCGCCGTTCCTGCGCCGCTGTATCCGCCTGCACGTCGAACCGCCCACGAAGGACAAGCTGGAGCGGATCGTCCGGCAGCGCCTGCGGCTCGACGGATCGACCGGTGACGACGACTACCGGGACCTCATCGAGGCTTTCGACACCCGCCGGACGGAAGGCGACCTGGCCACCGACCAACTCCTGAACGCCGTCCAGTTGCGGCTGAGCGGCGCGTGGTCCGGGGCGGACGAGCGGGAGGACTTCCTCAGGACCGTGCTGCAACGGCTGACGGGCCCGCTGGCGTGATCGAGGACCTGTTCCGCGCCCTGCGGGAGTCCGGCGCCGACGCCGGCCCCGAGGAGCTGGCGGACATCCTCTGGCTGGCGGCGCGTGTCGGCGGCACGGCGGGCGCGGGCGTACGGCAGTGGCCGGAGGCAGGTGCGGATCCCGATCCGCTCGACCTGCCCGAGCCCGGCTCGCCGGGGCGGGAGGAGGCGGCCCCGGAGCCGACCGAGGAGTTCTACGGCGCGGCCGATGTGACGGACGCGCCCGGCCCCTCACGCGACGGCATCGAACTGGTCCGAGTCCGTCGTGCCGCGTCCCTGCGGGACCCGCTGGCCCTGATGCGGGCCCTGCGCCCCCTGGGCCGCAGCACGGGCCGGCGGGAGCCGGACTACGGCTCCGCAGACCTGGAACTCGACGAGGAACTGACCGTCCGCCGCACCGTCGAGCAGCGACTGCCGCTGCCCGTGCTGCGCCCGCGCAAGGCGCGGTGGCTGGACCTGGCGCTGGTGATCGACGCCCACCACTCGATGCTGCTGTGGCACGACCTGGTGGCGGAACTGCGGCGCGTGTTCGTGCAGACGGGCATCTTCAGGGACGTCCGCGTGTGGCACCTGAGCGGCACGGGTGGGGGCGGGCCGCTGTCGGTCTCCCGGACACCGGACGGCGAGCCGCGCAGTGTGCAGGAGGTGTCCGACCCGTCCGGCCACCGTCTCGTCCTGGTCGTGACCGACACGGTGGCGAGCGGCTGGGCCGGGGCCGAGGCCGCCGGGATGCTGCGGCAGTGGTCGACCCACGGTCCGGTGGCCCTGCTCAACGTCCTGCCCCGCCGGCTGTGGGACCGGGGCGCGGTGCGCCCTCGGGCGTTGCTGGTCCGTTCGGTGGGACCGGCGGCACCCAACACGTCCTGGCGCCAGTCCCCGGCCAACCGGAGCCGACGCCGCCGACGCCCCGAACCGGAGGGCATCGCGATTCCGGTGGTGGAGGCCACGGCGGGGTCGGTGTCGGTGCTGGCGAGGGTGGTGGCTGGCGACAGTCAGTGGAAACGGGTGCAGTCCTTGTCGGTCCCGAGGGTGCCGGGGGCGCACGCGCCGGCATCTGCCCTTCCTGAAGAGCCGGGCGCAGAAAGTGTCGAGGAGATCCTGCGGCGCTTCCGCGCGGGAGCGTCACCGACCGCGCAACAGCTCGCCGGGTACCTGTCCGCGGTGCCGCTGAGCCTGCCGGTCATGAACCTGGTCCGCCAGGTCATGCTCCCGGACTCCGAGCACGGCCACCTGGCGGAGGTCGCCCTGGGCGGCTTGCTCAGGCCCTGGGCCGGTGCAGACGCCACCGACCCGGACAGCGTTCCTTTCGACTTCCGGCCCGGTGTGCGCGAGGCCCTGCTCGGCGGACAGCGGCGGGACGCCATCACGTCGGTGCAGGAAGTCGTACGGCGGGAGATGGGGGCGGGGGTCAGTGAGCGGGGGGCGGTCAGCGGGGGTGACTTTCTCGCGGGGCGCACCGGCCGGGGTGAGGGAGGTCAGTGGGCGGTCGCGGGAGAGGCGGTGCCGTTCGCTACTCGGGCGACGGGGGCGGACGGTTCCGGGGAGGCGTGGGAGCCGCAGTGGCAGCGGGTCTCGGATCTCTCGTGGGACGTTCCGGACGAGTCGAGCTACGTCGTGCGGGCGGTGGACGAGCAACTCGACGAGGTCATCACGCGGGCCCTGGAGGGCCACTCCTCGTGCACGGTGCTCGTCGGGGCGCGGGGCGCGGGGAAGACTACGGCGATCGCCCGTGCGGTGCGCAAGTTGCCGGCTGACTGGACCCTTTGGATTCCGCGGGATCTGGACCGGCTGGAACAAGGCCTGCTCCTCCTGCCGCCCCGCTCCGTCGTACTGCTGAACGAGCTGCGTCCCTCTGGCCGCGAGCACCTCCACTACGCCCGGTACTTGTTCGCCCCGTGGCGGTCGGGGCCTGTCGTCGTGTTCGACGAAATCACGGAGGACGAGGCGGAGGCGGTTCCGCCGCAGGAGTACATCGAGGTGGCGTACGTCAAGCCCTGGATCGCGCATACCGACGTACTGCGACGGGTTGAGGCAGCACCTTTGGTCGCCAGAGCCGTGCTGCGGGCGGCGCTGGACATTCAGCGTCTGGGCCATGCCCCCGATATGAGGCGGGACCTGCTGACGGCTGCGGCCGAGGTCTATCTCCCCACAGGTGTACCGAAGGGCCTGACGCAACAGGACATCTCCAAAGCCCTGGCGTACGCTTGCGAGCCTTTCGCGGAGAAACCGCCGCTCATACTCAGGACACCGCGCCTTGCAGGCCCGTACCGGTTGCTCCGCCTACTGCTGCACGCGTACGAGGCGGAAACCCCCTCGTTCAACCCGCCAGAGGCTCTGTGGCAGGTGCTGGCCCAGTACGCCGACCGTGACTCGCTTCCCGCACTCGCCCAGTCCGCCCGCGAGCGAGGGTTGTCCGACACAGCCCGGCACCTCGACGCCGTCTTCGCCTTCCACGACCCTGATCCACGGTCTGCCGCCGTCATCCGGGACATCGCAAAGGATGCCGAGCGGCGTCTGTGCCAGGTTCGCAGCAGTCGAGGCGACCTGCTGGGCTGCGGCGTCATCCTGTCCGACGACGGGCTGGTGGTCACCGCGTTCCCACGGATCCCCGTCGCGGACCTGACCGGAGTCCTACGAGTCCGGCCGCACAACGGCGACCTCGTCGTCGCCGCACGGCTTGCGCCGTCCCCTACGCCGACGGAGCTCTCCTACCTGACCATGAACCCCCGCGCGAAACTGCCGGGCGTGGAGCGGGTGGACGCGACGTCCATGCCGTCCCCCGGCCGGCTGGTCCTCGTGGTAGGTCTCGACGGCGAACGAGCCGCCCAGGTGACCGTACTTCGCTGTCTGGTCAGCCATACGGCAGGGAACGCCTACTACCTCGAACCGATCGCGCGTGCCCCATGGCCCGCTCCCGGTGCGGCTGTCGTCGACCTGAGCGGCAAGGTGATCGGGGCCGTGGGGGCTGTCCACGAACCGTCCCAACGGCTCGTCGGCACCCCCATCACTCCCCCCGGAAGCCTCGATGTGCGCTCGGCCCAACTCTCCGTGCCCCCCGGACTCATCGACCCGACGCGGTCGCGTGCCTTGGTCGTTGGAGCCGGTGCCTATCGTGACGAAAATCTGCCGGACCTGCCGGGCGCCGCGAACGCGGCGAACGCGCTGGCGTTCGCCCTGGGGTGGGGGCATCAGAGCAGAGCCTTCGGCTCCCAGAATGTCGAAGCGCTCTGGAACCCGCCTTCTCGCGAAGGGTTCGCAGCCAGGCTCCTCGATACGGCCCGGCAGGCCGAGCACACGCTCCTGCTGGCCTATACGGGCCATCTGATCGAGACCCAGGACGATGCGTTTCTGGCGCTCCCGGACACCGATGTCGAGCACCCCCACCCCACCGCCCTGTCCATCCAGGACCTGTATTCCATGTTCAAGCAGAGCCCGGCCCGGTTCAAAGTGCTGCTCCTCGACGCCCACGCCCAGAACCCGGACCGTATCTGGTCGTCGCTCAGCCAGGACCCCGACCGAGAGGGAACCTGGGCGTTGCTGTCGTCGCGCCAGCAGTCCGACCAAGAGCCGCACGCCATGACCCACCACATCGCCCGCTTGCTCGGCACAGGCATCCCCGGAGGTCCCGAGTTCCTGACCCTCCCGGACTTCGTGCCCACCGCCGGCAGAACCGTCTCGGCCTATTGGTACGACGTCCCTGCCCTGCGCATCCGCAACCCCGCCTTCACCCCGTCCGCCTCCGCCGAGCACACCGGCGTCATCAAGTGGTTCAACCTGGAGAAGGGCTTCGGCTTCATCACCCTCGACAGCGGCCGCGACATCTTCGTCCACGCCTCCGTGATCGACTTGAACAGTTTCAGCACGTTCGAAGCAGGTCAGCGCGTCCGCCTCACGATCAGCAAGCACGCCAGGGGGACCCAGGCCACCAACGTCCGCCCGTACTGAAGATCCGGGACTCAACCCCCACGCCCCGGGTACACGGAGCCCGACTCGTGTGATCCTCGGGAAAGGGCAGGACTCCCGTGCCGCCCGGGTGCGGCGGGCGGGTCTTCTGGCGCATTCTTGCTGTGTCGCCCCTAGGGACGGCGCACGGACGAGGTAGGGGCCGATGACTGGGAGCGTCGAGCACACGCAGCTGACGCCCGGGCGGTCGACGGCGGCGCTGATCGACGCCTCACTGAAGGCGTTCAGGGCCGCGGAAGGCCACGCGGCGGGGGTTTACATGACCTCCAGCACGCCCGGAGTGCTCCGCCTGTCCGCGCTCGTAGGACTTCCGGGCCGCCTGTTCAAGCCCTGGTGGCGGCTGCACATGGACAGCCGTTTCGCCGTCGCCGACGCGCACCGGCTCGGGGTCGAGGTCGTGCTGGCCAACGCCACCGAGACCATGCGCCGCTATCCCCAGTTCGCGGCCGGTCTGCCGTTCCAGTTCGGGTCCCTGTACGTGCCGGTCACGACCGACGGCAAGGCGTACGGCGTGCTCACCGTGCTGCGTCCGGCCGCCGCCGACGCCACCGAGCTGCTGCCGGAGCGGGAGCGGCTGGCGCGGCTGGCGCAGGAGCTGGCGGGGCGGCTCAAGGAGGCGGAGGCGGACGGGCCCGTGCGGTGGGACGGCGAGCCGCTGTGCGTACGGCCGCCCGCGTCGCATCCGCCGGGGCGGGCCGGATGCTTCGGCTGGGACCCCGCGACCGGGGCTGTGACGGCGGACGACCGGCTGCGCAGGATGCTGGGGGCGGTCGCCGAGGAGTGCACGAGCGGCGAGCGTCCGTTCGCCGATGCCGTGGCCCCAGGTGATCCCGAACCGCTGCTCGCCGCACTGCGTGACGCCTCCGCGGGTCGGCCGCCGCCGCTGCCGCTGTATCTGCGCGGCGCGGACGGCGCGCTGCGGCTGGTGGAGTTGTGGCGGGCGGACAACGGCGCGTCCCCGGTGTCCGAGGTGCACGGTGTCGTCATCGATCCCGGGCCCGCCTCGGCGGCCGAGTCCGCGGCCGATCTGCTCCCCGACGGAGTGTTCGCGCTGGACCGGCTGGGGACGGTCGTGTACGCCAATCCGCGCGCCGCCGACCTGTTGGAACTGCCCCGGTCGCAGTTGCTCGGCAGACCCCTGTGGGACGCCGTGCCGTGGCTGACCCAGCCCGCCTGCGAGGACCATCTGCGCAAGGCGCTGCTGTCCCCGGAGCCGGTGTCCTTCCACGTCGGACGGCCCGATGCCAAGGCCGCCGGGGACTGGCTCGTGCTGTCCCTGCACCCGGGCCCGGAGCTGCTGACCTGTTCGGTGCGCCCGGCGCACCACGTGGTCGAGGTGCCCGCCGACGCCCCGAAGGAGGTCGCCGAGCCCGTCGAGGCCGCGCCGGCCCCGGAGCCGTCCATGGCGCCGCTGTACCGGCCGATCGTGCTGGCCATCGCGCTGACCGAGGCGGTGACCGCGCGCCAGGTGTCCGCGGTGGTCATGCGGGAGCTGCTGCCCGCGTTCGGCGGGCGTCGGCTGGCGATCTACCTGCTCCAGGACCGCCATCTGTTCCTGGCCTGGGAGAGCGGCTTCCCGCCCGGGTTCCTGGCGCCCTTCGAGGGGGTGGGGCTGGACGAGCGGCTGCCCGGGGTGGAGACGCTGACCAGCGGTCGCCCGCTCTTCTTCGACTCGATGGAGCAGCTCGGGGAGGCCTATCCGGGCATACCGCTGGACGCCGAGGAGGGCGCGCGGGCGTTCCTGCCGCTGATCGCCTCCGGCCGTCCGGTCGGTTCGTGCATCCTCGGCTTCGACCGGTCGCGCACCTTCAGTACCGAGGAGCGAGCCGCGCTCACCGCGCTCGCCGGGCTGATCGCGCACGCCATGGAGAAGGCCAGGCGCTACGAGAGCGAGGCAACCCTCGCCCGCGGCCTGCAGCAGGCGTTGCTTCCGCGGCGGCTGTCCGCGCACCCGCTGATGGAGACCGCGGGCCGGTATCTGCCCGCGACCCAGGGCATGGAGATCGGCGGGGACTGGTACGACGTGGTCGCCGCCGGGGACGGGCTCGCCCTGGTCATCGGTGATGTCCAGGGGCACGGGGTGCAGGCGGCGGCCACGATGGGCCAGCTGCGCACGGCGGTGCGGGCGTTCGCGCTCGGGGACCGGCCGCCGGACGAGGTGCTGAGCGGTACGAACCGGCTGCTGATCGACATCGACTCGGGGCTGTTCGCGAGCTGCTGCTACATCCGCCTCGACCCGGTCACCGGCATGGCCCGGGCGGCCCGTGCCGGGCATCTGCCGCCGCTGCTGCGTAGCCCGGACGGTCGTACGCACCGAGTGGATCTGCCCGGCGGGGTGGTGCTCGGTGTGGACCCGCAGGCCCGCTACCCGGTGGCGGAGCTGGTCATCGACCCGGGCGCGGTGCTGGCGCTGTACACGGACGGGCTGGTGGAGCGGCCCGGCGGGGACATCGACGACGGCATCGGGCGGATGCGGGTGGCACTGGCCCGGGCGGGCACTCCGCTCGGCAGGCCCGGCGGGCAGTCGCTGGCGAAGATCGCGGACCGGCTCACGGCGACCGCCCGGCACACCGTCGACCGGCCCGACGACATCGCGCTGCTGCTCGCCACCCGGCGCGCGGCGCCCCGGCCCGATGCCTGAGGAACCCCGGTGACATGCTGTGACGGTGTGTTACGCCTCTCGCCTCCTGGGGTCGAGCAGTGTAGACATGGCTCATGGTCCGACTCTCGGGTCGATCAGGGGCCCGGTCACTCCGACGTCGTAGTGGTCCGCGTCCCCACCGTGCGCCCGACCGCGCCCGCGGGCTGCGCGGAGGCGGCATACCGGACGGCGGGCGCCCGGCGAAGCACAGCCGGCGGCCGAGGTCGCCGCTGAGCCGGATCAGTGTGGCCGGGCAGGTGTTCCTGTTCCAGGTCGTCATCGTGATGCTGCTGGTGGTGGCCGCGGTGGTGGCGCTGGTGCTCCAGGTACGGCACGACAGCACCCGCGAGGCCCGCAACCGCTCGGTCGCGGTCGCCCAGTCCTTCGCCAACGCGCCCGGCACCGTGGAGACGCTCGGCGCACCCGACCCGTCCAAGATCTTCCAGCCGCAGGCCGAGGCCGCGCGGGTGACGACCGGGGTCGACTTCATCGTCGTCATGAACACCGACGGCATCCGCTACAGCCACCCCAAGCCGGACCGGATCGGCAAGCAGTTCGTGGGCACCATCGAGCCCGCGCTGCGCGGCGAGGTGGTGACGGAGGAGATCGTCGGCACGATCGGGCCGCTGGTGCAGGCGGTGGTGCCGATCAAGGACGCCGACGGCAAGGTGGTGGGCCTGGTGTCGGCCGGGATCACCACGGCGACCGTGGGCGGTACCGCCGACCAGCAGCTGCCGCTGCTGCTGAGCGCGGCGGCGGTGGCGCTCGCCCTGGCGACGGGCGGTACGGCCCTGGTGAGCAGACGGCTGCTGCGGCAGACGCACGGCCTGGGCCCGCACGAGATGACGCGGATGTACGAGCACCACGACGCGGTGCTGCACGCCGTGCGCGAGGGCGTGATCATCGTCGGCGACGAGGGGCGGCTGCTGCTCGCCAACGACGAGGCGCACCGGCTGCTCGACCTGCCGGCCGACGCGGAGGGCCGCCAGGTCGCCGAGCTGGGGCTGGCCTCCGACACCGCGGAGCTGCTGACCTCCGGTCGGGTGGCCACCGACGAGGTGCACCTGGTCAAGGAGCGGCTGCTGGCGGTGAACCAGCGGCCGACGAATCTGCGCGGCGGCCCGTCCGGCAGTGTGGCGACGCTGCGCGACTCCACCGAGTTGCGGGCGCTGTCCGGCCGGGCGGAGACCGCGCGCGAGCGGCTGAGCATGCTCTACGACGCCGGTGTGGGCATCGGCACCAGCCTGGACGTGACGCGCACCGCCGGGGAGCTGGCGGACCTGGCCGTGCCGAGGTTCGCGGACTTCGTCACCGTCGACCTGTTCGGGGCGGTGCTCAGCGGCGGCCAGGCCGAGACGGTGTCGCCGCTGCACCGGACGGCGTTCAGCGGCATCCGTGAGGACGCTCCGCTGTACCCGCTGGGCAAGGAGATCGCGTTCGTGGAGACCTCGCCGCAGGCGCGGGCGCTGGAGGCGGGGCGGCCGGTGCTGGAGCCGATGCTCGCCCAGGCGCCGGGCTGGCGGGCGCAGGATCTGGAGCGGTCGGCGCAGGTGGTGGAGTACGGCATCCACTCGCTGATCGCGGTGCCGCTGCGGGCCGGGGCGCTGGTGCTGGGCGTGGTCAGTTTCTGGCGGTCGGAGAAGCCGCAGCCGTTCGACGCCGAGGAGCTGGAGCTGGCGGAGGAGCTGGTCGCGCGGGCGGCGGTCTCCATCGACAACGCCCGCCGCTACACCCGTGAGCACAGCATGGCTGTCACGCTGCAGCGCAGTCTGCTGCCCCGTTCGCTGCCCGAGCAGAACGCGCTGGAGATCGCCTACCGGTATCTGCCCGCGCAGGCCGGGGTGGGCGGCGACTGGTTCGACGTACTGCCGCTGTCCGGGGCCCGGGTGGCTCTGGTGGTGGGGGACGTGGTCGGGCACGGGCTGCACGCGGCGGCCACCATGGGCCGGCTGCGGACCGCGGTGCACAACTTCTCGGCGCTGGACCTGCCGCCGGAGGAACTGCTCTCGCTGCTGGACGAGTTGGTCGCCCGGATCGACCAGGACGAGGCGGCGGAGGCCGCGAGCGCGCCGGTGACCGGGGCGACCTGTCTGTACGCGGTGTACGACCCGGTGACCGGGTGCTGCACGGTCGCCCGGGCCGGGCATCCGCCGCCCGCGCTGATCCACCCGGACGGGAGCGTGGAGTTCCCGGACGTGCCCGCGGGTCCTCCGCTGGGGCTGGGTGGGCTGCCCTTCGAGACGGCCGAGCTGGACCTCGCGGAGGGCAGCCGGCTGGTGCTGTACACCGACGGTCTGGTGGAGGACCGGGAGCACGACATCGACGAGGGTCTGGAGCTGCTGCGGGAGGCGCTGGAGCGGGCGGGCGGCGGTTCGCCGGAGGAGACCTGCCGGAGGGTGCTGGACGCCCGGCTGCCGGACCGTCCCGGTGACGACATCGCGCTGCTGGTGGCGCGGACCCGGGAGCTGCCCGCCGACCGGGTCGCGGAGTGGGAGGTGCCGTCGGATCCGGCGGAGGTCGCCAAGGTGCGCGCGGAGGTGACCCGGCGGCTCGCCGACTGGGACCTGGAGGAGCTGGGGTTCACCACCGAGCTGATCCTCAGCGAGTTGGTGACCAACGCGATCCGGTACGGCGGTGAGCCCATCCGGGTGCGGGTGATGCGCGACCGGACGCTGATCTGCGAGGTCTTCGACAGCAGCAACACCTCGCCGCATCTGCGGTACGCCGCGATGACGGACGAGGGCGGGCGCGGGCTGTTCCTGGTGGCGCAGGTCGCGGAGCGCTGGGGCACGCGGTACACGTCCGAGGGCAAGGTGATCTGGGCGGAGCAGCCGCTGCCGTAGGGGCCGCCGCCCGTAGGCGCGAGCGCACCGCCCGTAGGCGCAGGCGCGCCGCCTGTGGACGCGGAACCACCCATAAGCGAGGCCGGGGACAACCCATAAGCGTGCCTTATGAGCTCATAGAGCGGACCCCCGTACCGACTTAGGGTTGCCTTAGCTTAGGCTTCCCGTCGAGTCGCTTGTCCTCGCTCGAAGGGAACCTGATCATGCCCCGCCCCCTGCGGGTAGCCATAGTCGGAGCCGGCCCCGCCGGGATCTACGCCGCCGACGCGCTGCTCAAGTCCGAGGTGGCCGCCGACCCCGGTGTCTCCATCGACATCTTCGAGCGCATGCCGGCCCCGTTCGGTCTGATCCGCTACGGCGTCGCTCCCGACCACCCGCGCATCAAGGGCATCATCACGGCCCTGCACCAGGTCCTCGACAAGCCCCAGGTCCGCCTCTTCGGCAATGTGGAGTACGGCGCCGATCTGCACCTGGACGATCTGCGCGCCTTCTACGACGGCGTCATCTTCTCCACCGGCGCCATGGCCGACCGCGAGCTGAAGATACCGGGCGTCGACCTGGACGGCTCCTTCGGCGCCGCCGACTTCGCGTCCTGGTACGACGGCCACCCGGACGTGCCGCGCACCTGGCCGCTGGAGGCGGAGAAGGTCGCCGTGCTGGGCGTGGGCAATGTGGCGCTGGACGTCTCCCGCATCCTCGCCAAGACCGCGGACGAGCTGCTGCCGACCGAGATCCCGCCGAACGTCTACAAGGGCCTGAAGGCCAACAAGGCCGTGGAGATCCACGTCTTCGGCCGCCGCGGCCCGGCGCAGGCGAAGTTCAGCCCGATGGAGCTGCGCGAGCTGGACCACTCCCCCACCATCGAAGTCATCGTCAACCCCGAGGACATCGACTACGACGAGGGCTCCATCGAGCAGCGCCGCTCCAACAAGCAGGTCGACATGGTCGCCAAGACCCTGGAGAACTGGGCGATCCGCGACGTCGGCAACCGTCCGCACAAGCTCTTCCTGCACTTCTTCGAGTCGCCGGTGGAGATCCTCGGCGAGGACGGCAAGGTCGTCGGTCTGCGCACCGAGCGCACCGAGCTGGACGGCACCGGCAACGTCAAGGGCACCGGCCAGTACACGGACTGGGAGGTCGGCGCGGTCTACCGGGCCGTCGGCTACCTCTCCGACAAGCTCCCGAAGCTGCCGTGGGACATCGAGTCCGGCACCGTCCCGGACGAGGGCGGCCGGGTCATGCAGGAGACCGGCGAGCACCTGGACTCCACCTACGTCACCGGCTGGATCCGGCGCGGCCCGGTGGGTCTGATCGGCCACACCAAGGGCGACGCCAACGAGACCGTGGCGAACCTGCTGGACGACTTCGCGAACGGGCGGCTGCAGACGCCGGGCACACCCGCGCCGGAGGCCGTGGAGGCGTTCCTGGCCGAGCGCGAGATCCGCTTCACCACCTGGGAGGGCTGGTACAAGCTGGACGCCGCCGAGAAGGCACTGGGCGAGCCGCAGGGCCGTGAGCGCGTGAAGATCGTCGAGCGGGAGGACATGCTCCGCGCGAGCGGCGCCTGATCCCTACGGCGTGCGGGGCCCGGGACCGGCCGTCCCGGGCCCTTCCGCGTACGCCGAGTGGCTGCCCGGCTGCACGTCGTGCACGATGTGGCGGGGGATCGTGAAAGCCGACGGAAGGATCACCGGCCATGCGCACAGGCCCCCAGCGACCGACAAGACCGCCCCGGAGCCGCTCGGCGGCCATGGCGCTGGCCGGGATCCTGGCGGCCGCCGTGGGCGCGGTCTCCCTGGTGTCGTGCGGCTCGGACGACGACGACAACGGCTCGGCACCCACACGGAGCCGCACCGCGCCGGACACGGCGTCCTTCTCGGGCACCCTGCCCTCCGCGCTGGGTTCGGCGGCCGAGTCGGTCAAGGCGTCCCTGTCCGCGAGGGCTTCGTCCGCCTCGGCGCGCGCCTCCGAGTTCGAGGCGTCCGTCTCCGCGGAGGTGGCCCGCGCCAACGCCGCCGCGCAGGAGCAGTTGGAGGACGTCGAGGGCCAGGGCAACGCCATGGCCGACGTCTCGCTGCGCGGCAAGCCCCGGGCCGACACCGGCGGACTGCTCGCCGTCGTCGTCAGCATCACCAACCGCACGGACGAGACCGCCTCGTACGCCGTCCAGGTCGACTTCAGCGACTCCGACGGCAAGGTCGTGGAGACGCGGTACGTCGGCGCGGAGGACCTGGAGCCCGGTGAGCGCGCCACCCCGATCGCCATCAGCCGCAAGCCTCCGGAGCCGCCGCTGACGGCGAAAATCGCCAAGGCGCAGCGCTACTGAGGCAGTTACCGCCCGGCGACGGCGGGATGTCATCCAGCGGGAAGACCTGATCGAAAGGTCTTCCCGCTGGATCGTTTTGTGAACGGTTCTGACCGATCGACCCCAACGGACCTCACCAGTCCGCCGCATGCATATGATCGGATCTCTTCACTGAACCTTCACAAGGGGGGCTTCGTCATGCGCATACGCATTCTTCTGGGGGCGACGGCCGCCGCGGGCACGCTCGTCGCACTGTCGGTCGTACCGGCCCAGGCCGCCGAGTACACCTCGGCCCTGAAGATCAAGGGTGTCCAGTACGACGCTCCGGGCCGCGACTCCAACAACTGCGCGACCGGCAACTCCAAGTCCGAGTACCTGGAGATCAAGAACTACTCGTCCACCAAGACGGTCAACCTCAAGGGTTACGTCGTCAAGGACGCCGTTGGGAACAGGTTCACGTTCACCGCGAACCACTACCTGCAGCCCGGTGACCAGATCAAGCTGCGCGGGGGGCACGGGACCGACTCCGACGCCAAGAACGTCGTCTACCGCGACAACTGCAACTTCATCTGGAACAACGACAAGGACACCATCTACCTGAACAAGCCCACGGGCGCGGGTGCCGACTCGCACAAGTACACCAAGAGCGGTTCCGACCCGGACGGCAACGGCTACATCAAGTACCACGGCTGACAAAGTGTGACAAAGTGCGCAGGGCCCGCCCCAATGCGGATGGTGGGCGGGCCCTGCGCACGGGCCATTGTCATGAACTCAGCCGCCTCGGACCACGAGTGAACGGCATCCGGCCGGTGCGGTCCGCACACACCCCGTGTGCGGACCCCCGGTGACGGGGGACCGCTCCCAAGCGCCGATACTGGACGGAGCACCTGCCCCCGTCGCCCCCAGGACCCATGCCCAGCACGCCGAACGTCCGCCCCACCACTCCCCCCACCGTCTGGCTGGCCCGCGGCCGGCACACCGGCTCCCGTGCCGCCGAGGAGGTGGTACGGCAGTGGCTGCGGCGGCGCAAGGACGACGGCGGCATCGACGACTTCGCGGAACCGGCCGCGCAGCAGCGCGCGGATGAGCGCGTGTTCGAGGCCCGTTGGCGGGTCGAGGGCTCGACGGTGACGGTACGGGCCCGGCTGGCCCTCTCCGGCACCGGGGACTGGACGCTGGCCGCCGAGGCGGAGCGCCCCTGGGATCCCCGCTGGCCGTCGCCCGCGGAACTGTTCTGGCCGTCGGAGCCGGACGCCGGGTGGGACCGGGATCCGGCCACCGGAGCGCGCCTGGGCGGCCTCGACCCGCTTCCCGACGACGACAAGGCCATGCGGCACCTGCTGAAGGACGCCACCGGTGACGGCTGGGCCGTCCATGTGGTGGTGCACGAGGCCATGACCACCGACCAGCGCGGACAGCGGCCGCTCGGCGCGATGCTGCCGCCGGGGCTGCGGCACCGGGTCGTGGAGCACCGCGCCGCCCCGCACCAACTGCGCATGGTGAACTGGGCGCTGCGCGGCACCGGCGTGGAGGTACCGCGCGGCGGCGCCGTCGTCCTGCCCGGCTCCCCGGTCCCGCCGGACTACGACCCGGCCGCGTTCTCCGTGCGCACCGTCTTCCTCGACGGCACCGAACCCGCCGAGCTGATCGCCGCCGTCACCCGGTACGCGGCGCTGGACCGCCCGCTGCCGGAGGGCGCCGAGGACGCCGTCACCGCGCTGCGCGAGCGCTGGACCCTGCTCACCCTCGAAGAGGAGCTCGCCCGCGAACGCGCCCTGGTGGCGATGTACGCCGAGGCGCTGGAGGCGATGACCAAGTCCCGGGACCTGTACCGGGAGGCCGCGGAACGGGCCAACGAGGCCCTCGCCGCCTATCGCGAGGCGGCCGAGCTCCCGCCCCCGCGGCAGCCCTCGTCCGAGGGTTCCCCCCTCCAGTCCCTGACCCGGACCTTCACCCGTCTGAAGGAATCCGCCCTGTCGCTGCGACCGAGCCCGGCACCCGCGCCCTCGCGGGCCACGGAGCGCTCCGAGCACAGCCCGGACAGCGCCTGACGGACACGCGCACGGGACGGCGCCCGGAGAACCCGCGAAGGTCCCTCCGGGCGCCGTACGAGCGCTGCCCGGCCGTCACTGCGGACCGGCGCTCACCCCCGCCGTTTCACGCGGCGTCGGCTCCTCGGGCGTCGCCCGCTCCACGGGCGCGGGTGCCGTGCGCGCCTGTGCCCGTCCGGGTGACGTCACATGGGCCAGCAGGCCCGTCAGAGCCACCACGGCCGCGCAGCCCGCGGTCAGGGCGGCGGCCCAGGGCGGGGCGAGGGCGAGGTGCAGGGAGCGCGACAGGGGTGCCAAGGGCAGCCGCTCGCCGAGGAGTTGGGCAGCGGCCAGGGCCGCCGGGAGCAGGGCCGCGGTCGCCAGGAACGGTGCCGTGGTCCGTAGCGTCAGCAGCAGGGCCACCGCCAGGCACGCCACCGACATGCCCAGGGCCAGGGCGTAGACCCGCAGGCCGAAGCCCTCCGGGTGGAGCGGGAAGTACGCCACCGCGCACACCACCAGGGCCGCCACGGTGAGCCTGCCGGGCCAGATGGGCGGCCGGACCGGGCGCGGGGGCGCCGCGGGCGGCTCCGGCGGCGAGTCGGGGGTCGAGAGACCGTCGCGTTCCGCCGACAGGCGCCGGATCAGTTCGACGAGTTCCTCCACCGGACGCCCGGTGGCCGCCGCGCGCACCACCAGCCGCCCGCAGTGCGGCTGCAGGTCGGTGCGGTGCAGCAGTCCGACCAGCCGCGACACGTCCTCGACCGGGCGCCGCTCGGCGGCGGCGCGGATCGTCTCGTCCGCGCCCTCGGCGGTGCGCGGTGGCCGGGTGAGCAGGTCGACCAGGCGGGTCACGTCCTCCACGGAGCGGTCCACACCGACCGTACGGAGTGCCTGAACGGTGGAGCCGGCGTGCTCGGGCGAGCGCTCCAGCAGGGTGATGAGCCTCGCGACGTCCTCCACGGGCCGGTCGGCCACGGCGGCGTGCAGCAGCCCGCCCACGGGGTCGCCGTCGGCGGCCTCGGAGGGGGCGGTGGGTATGGCGGGGTCGTTGGAACTGGGTGATGAAGAGCGGGTGGTCATGCAGTGCTCCAGAGAGGGGTGCGCTGCCGCTGCTGCGCCCCCGAAGCGACACGCGACTGTACGGAGTCCATTACTAAGCGTTGCCGAGCACAACCGCCACCGGAGTACGCCAGACGTATGAGTCGCCTCCCAGCAGACCCTCCCGACCGCCTGAGCCACCGCTTGGTCAGATGTGCGATTGCTCCGGTTGCCGCAGTGCGGCCATAGCCGCGCCGGAGCAGGGAATCCGTTGGATGAGGCGTGCGCGCCGCGGGCTCCCGCGCGCGCCCCGAGGACGAGGAGGGCTCGGTGGACTCGACCACAGTGGTGATCGTCGGCGCCGCCGTCCTCGCGGCCGGTCTGCTGGCCGTGGCGACTGCGGTGCTGGTCCGGCTGGTGCGGACCCGGCGCAGGCTGCGCCGTGCGGGCCTGCCGACCGGGCCGCGCTGGGTGTTCTGGGGCGCCCTCGCGTACTTCGTGCTCCCGGCCGATCTGCTGCCCGATCCGGTGTACTTGGACGACATCGGCGTACTTCTGCTCGCCCTGCGCGCCTTGCGTGGATCCGTCGACCGGCGTGGTCCGGGGACGCCGTCGGAGCCGGTCGGGGTCGGTCGCCGCGGGGACGCCGCCTGAGCCGTTCGTCGGTCAACGGGCCTGCTGGGAGCGGTAGTCGGGCGGTCGATTCGTCGACAGTCACGGAGAGTAAGGAAACCAACCACTCGTTCGATTCGTATAAGTGGGTGGAAGCCGAAGGAAGTCGGCGGACCGAGTGACGTCCCTGGGTGGGCGGCGCGCTCGATCGAAGCAGCACCGGCGAGGGAGAGACGATGCAACCGTTCGCGCTCAACTACGCACGTCCGGCAGTGGACGCGCAGGTCACGGCGGGGTATGCCTACGATTCCGGACTGCAGTTGAACGTGACTCCGGACGGGCGGATCGCGGCACGCGACCACGCCCTGCTGAGAGAGCTGGGCACCACGACCTCCACGGCGGGTTCGAAGACCCACTTCGACGACTGAACGCGGACCCCGCCACCATGACCGTGTTGATTCTGACCACCGAAGAGGACGTCACCGCCGACATGGTGGTGGTGCACCTCAACGCCGGTGCGGTGCCGGTGGTCCGGCTCGACCCAGCCGATCTGACCGAGGGCGCCGCGCTGTCCGGCGAGTATGTGCACGGCGCCTTCCGTGGCCATCTGTCGTCCGGGGGACGGCTGGTGAGCCTGGACGGACTGCGGTCGGTGTGGGTGCGCCGGCCGGGGGTCCCGGCCGCGCGCGCCGCTCGGCCGTCGGCCTGGCTGACCGAGGAGTCGGCGCAGGCGCTCTACGGCATGCTGCGTGCCACGGGCGCCCGCTGGATGAACGACCCCGACGCCGCGCACCGGGCCCGGCACAAGCCCTGGCAGCTGCGGCTGGCGCAGAGCTGCGGGCTGCCGGTGCCGGCCACCCTGATCACGACGTTCCCACAGGCGGCGCGGGAGTTCGCCGAGCGCTACCCGGATCTGGTGGTCAAGCCGGTCTCCGGCGCCCATCCGCAGGATCCGCCGCGGGCGGTGCCGACCAGCAGGGTCGCTCCCGACGCCGACTTCTCCGCCGTGGCCTACGGCCCCACCCTGCTCCAGCGGCGCGTCGCCAAGCGGGCGGACATCCGGCTCACGGCGGTGGGCGAGCGGCTGCTGGCGGCCCGGATGCCGGTGGCGGCGGACGCCGACCCGGACGAGGTGGACGTCCGGTTCGCCCGGGCCGCCTCGCCCTGGGAGCCGGTGGAGGTGCCGCCGCGGATCGCCGAGAGTGTGCGCGCGTATCTGCGCGGGGCCCAACTGGCCTACGGCGCCTTCGACTTCGTCGAGGACGCCGACGGGACCTGGTGGTTCCTGGAGTGCAACCAGTCGGGGCAGTTCGGGTTCGTCGAGGTGGACACCGGCCAGCCGATAGCGCGGACCATAGCCGAGTGGCTCTCCCGGCCGGCCGTGCCCCGGCAGGCGCGGTTCAGGGGCGCGGACTCGGCGGTGTGCTGAGGGCCCGGGTCAGCGCTGCGGCCCGGGCGGCAGCGCCGAGCGCTGCCATCCGGCCCCAGGCCGGTCCGGGCGCTCGGCGGGCAGTGGGCTGAAGGACTCCAGCGGCTGCATGACGAACTCCAGCTCCCTGCTCACGCGTTCGGCCTCCCGCCGCACCTGCGAGGGAACGTCGCCACGTTCCGAGATCAGTCGGTCGTAAATGGGAGAATCCTGGAACACCCGTCAACGCGCCTTTCGTATCGCGGCCCATCGGCATGGGCACGACCGCCGAGTCTAGGCGCCCCGGCACACGCGCGTGCTAATCAGGGGACCCCCATTGACGAGGCACGACCCGGCGCTACGGCGCATTCGGGGGCGCACACCACCCGTTCAGGCGCCGGTGGTGGAACCCGGCCGGACGATCATCAGTACGGTGACCGTCGCCCACAGCAGATTGAAGACGCCGGTGAACATGGCGAGTTGGACCGTGCCGGACCGTTCGACCCGCTGTTCGGCGGCGAGTTGCTCCACGATCTCGTCCTGCCGGGGCAGGACGAACGCGACCAGGATTCCGGCGGCGGCCGCGGTCAGGGTGATGGACGTGATGAGCCAGGCGTCGCCCAGGACACCCATCGCGGCGCCGGTCGCGAGACCGAGCAGCGGGACGGCGACGCCGATCCCGGAGTAGACCCTGCAGATCCGGTGCAGCAGCCGGACGGTGTTCAGCCGGCCCTCCCGGTCGGTGCGCGCGGCCGGAGGGAACATACTGGCGGCGACGGTGACCGGGCCGACGGCCACGATCGCGGCCAGGACGTGCAGGGTGAGCAGGAACTTCGTCATCGCGGGGCGTCCGCCTCCGTGCCTCGGGGTGCTGGGGTACGCGGCCACGCTAGGAGCTGTCCGGACGGTCTCCCAGAGGCGAAAGTGACAGCTTCCAACGGATTCTCGCCAACCGGCGTGGACTGGCACTTCGGACGGGGAAGCGGCTGGACCTGGCTTCCTTCCCCTGGCGGGAATCCGCTTAGGGTGGTCTCCATGCACACCGTGGCGATCCTTGCGCTGGACGACGTGGTGCCGTTCGACATGGCGGCGCCCATGCAGGTCTTCGACTGGACCCGGCTGCCGGACGGCCGCCCCGCCTACCGGGTGCGCCTGTGCGCCGAGACCCCTGAGGTGCGCGCCGACTGCGGCTTCGGGCTGCGGGTCGACCGGGGCCTGGAGGCGCTGGCGGACGCGGACACGATCATCGTGCCGGGCCGCGCCGAGGGCGCCCCGCCCGCCTCACCGGCCGTGGTCGACGCGCTGCGCCGGGCGGCCGAGGCCGGTACCCGGATCGCCTCGGTGTGCGTGGGCGCGTTCGTGCTCGCGGAGGCCGGGCTGCTGAACGGGCTGCGCGCCACCACCCACTGGGTGGCCGCCGACCTGCTGGCCCGCGGCTACCCGGAGGTGGAGGTGCAGCCGGACGTGCTCTACGTCGACAACGGCCAGATCCTCACCTCCGCCGGGGCGGCCGCCGCCCTGGACATGTGCCTGCACATGATCCGCCGCGACCTCGGCTCGGCCGTCGCCGCCAACGCGGCCCGGATGTCGGTGATGCCGCTCGAACGGGAGGGCGGACAGGCCCAGTTCATCGTCCACGAGCACCCGCCGGTGCCCCGCGGCTCGACCCTGGAGCCGTTGCTGGACTGGATCGAGGACCACTTGTCCGAGGACCTCACCCTGGCGTCGATGGCGGCCCGCGCGGGGATGAGCGAGCGCACCTTCGGCCGCCGCTTCCGCGAGCAGACCGGCACGACCCCCTTGCAGTGGCTGCTCCGGGCGCGGGTGCGCCGGGCCCAGTACCTGCTGGAGAACTCCGACCACTCGGTGGAACGCATCGCCGGACAGGCCGGCTTCGGCTCGGCGACCGCCTTCCGGGAGCGGTTCCGCAAGGTCGTGGGCACCACTCCGTACGCCTACCGGGCCGCCTTCCACTCCAAGGCGCCGGGTATCTGAGCAGGTTTCGAACAGACCGGGTGATAAATCACCCGCGTCCCCCGGGGGCCGCTCGCCGTTGAGCAGGGCGCATTGCCCATCGCACGGACGGTGTACACCCATGAACTGCTCCAGCCGCCTCCTCTCCACCCTCTACATCGCCACCAGCTCCGGGCTCGCCTGGACGGCGGTCCTCGAATACCTCTCCGGGCCGATGTGGGCCGCGTGCCTGTTCGCGGCCGCCAGCATCGTCCCGGTCATCGCGGTGGTGCGCGAGAGCGTGATCGGTGACCAGCGCCGGGCCCTGGCGCAGTGGTCGGCACGGGCCGCGGCGCCCGTCCCGGCCCTCGTCGGACCGGACCCGGACGCCGCCGAGGACATCGTCCGCGCCGAACTGGACGGCGCCTGCTGCGAGCGCTGGTGGACCAGCCTCGGCAACGACCACGACCGCACCTGCCGCCACCACATCCGCCGCAGCAGCAGCGCGGCCTGACCGCACACGCGACCGGGGCGGAAACGGTCCCTCACACGTCAGGCGACCTGACCGCTGTGCAGGGCCGCGTAGGCGCCGCCCCGGAGCAGCAGTTCCTCGTGGGTGCCGGTCTCCTCGATCCGGCCGTCGGCCATCACCACGATGCGGTCGGCGCCCCGCACGGTGGACAGCCGGTGCGCCACGACGAACGTGGTGCGCCCGCGCATCAGCCGGGCGAGCGCCTGCTGCACCAGCGCCTCCGAGCGGGTGTCCAGCGCCGAGGTCGCCTCGTCCAGGATCAGCACCCTCGGGTCGCGGATCAGGGCGCGGGCGATGGCCAGGCGCTGGCGCTGGCCGCCGGAGAGTCGGGCGCCCCGCTCCCCCACCAGGGTGTCCAGGCCCTGCGGCAGCCGGTCGACGAACTCCAGCGCGTTGGCGTCCCGCAGGGCCGCGCGCACGCTCTCCTCGTCGGCGTCGTCCATGCCGTAGGCGACGTTCTCCCGGACCGTGCCGTCGAAGAGGATCGACTCCTGCGGGACGACCGAGACGAAGCGCCGGTAGGTGCGCAGGTCGAGGGTGGTCATGTCGGTGCCGTCGAGCAGGATCCGGCCGCCGGTCGGGCGGATGAACCCGATGACGAGGTTGAGCACGGTGGACTTGCCCGCGCCGGAGGCGCCGACCAGCGCGATCGTCTCCCCCGGCGCGACCGTGAGGCCGAAGTCGCGGACGGCGGCCCGGTCCTCGTCGTAGGCGTGGGTGACGTGCTCGAAGGTGACGGCGCCGCGCAGCGCGGTCAGTTCGGCCTTGCCCTCGTTGTCCTCCAGTTCGGGCGCCTGGAGCACCTCGCCGACGGAGCGCACCGACTCCAGGCCCTTGGTGATGACGGGGGCCAGACCGGCGAGGGTGGTCGTCGAGTTGGTGAGGGTGGTCAGGAAGGCGCTGAGCATCACCACGTCGCCGGGGGTGACACCCCAGACACCGTAGTACGAGACCAGGGCCGCGCCGGCCAGGACGAGCACGCCGACCACGTTGAGGACCACCCAGGACAGCGAGCCGAAGCGGCCGTTGACCAGGTCCAGGCGCATCCCGGAGGTCAGCAGGCGGCGCAGGGTGCCGTCCATGCGGCGCAGCGCCTTGCGCTCCAGGCCGTGGGCGCGGGTGACGGGGATGAGCCGGGTCATCTCGGTGACCCGGGAGGAGAGGGTCTCGACCTCGTGCCGGAAGTGCTCGTTGTGGCTGCGCAGCCGTGCCCTCAGTCTGGCGACGATCAGCGCGGCGACGGGCACCACGACGAGGAAGACGGGCAGGAACTCCGGGGTGCGCACGCCGATGATGACGAGGCCGCCGATGAGCACGGTGGTGGCGCCGAGCCCGAGTTCGGCGGTCTGCTGCACCATCTGCTCCACGGTCTCCACATCGCGCACCACCTTGGCCTGGAGCACTCCGGCGCTGACCCGGGAGTGGTAGCCGATGGAGAGCTGCTGCATCCGGGTGCACAGCGCGGAGCGCAGGGTGGTGCCCATGCGGCGGACGCTGCCGTAGAGCAGGCGGACGTAGAGCACGTGCAGCGGGTAGTTGACGACGAGGATGAACAGGATCAGACCGGTGCTGAGCCACAGACGGCTGATCGGGTGGTGGGCGACAACGGTGTCGATGATCTCCGCGGTGATCAGGGGCAGCAGCCAGACGGGGCTGTGCTTGACGGTGAACACGCCCACCGCGCCGATGAGTCGGCGGCGGTCGGCGCGCAGCAGGTAGCCGAGGGTACGGACCGGGTGCTCGCCCCGGTAGCGGTGGTCGAGGGGTCTTTCCAGCGGCGAGGCCACGGGCGGTGATTCCTTTTCGGGGTCCGGAGTGGTGAGCGGCTACACCGCGTCCAGCAGGGCGATGTCCTCGGCCGTCAGGGTGAGGTCGGCCGCGGCGACGGAGTCACGGATGGTCTCCGGGCGGCTGGCGCCGGGGATGGGGACGACGACCGGGGCCTTGGCGAGCATCCAGGCCAGGCAGACCCGCTGCGGGCTCACCCCGCGGGCCTCGGCGACGGCGGCGAACGGCGCGTAGGCGGAGCCCAGTTCGCGGGCGCGGGAGATACCGCCGAGGGGGCTCCAGGGCAGGAAGGCGATGCCGAGTTCGGCGCACAGGCGCAGTTCGGGCTCGCTGGAGCGGAAGGCCGGGGAGAACTGGTTCTGCACGGAGACCAGCCGGCCGCCGAGGATCTCGTCGGCCTCACGGATCTGGTCGGGGTTCGCGTTGGAGATGCCGGCCATCCGGATCTTGCCCTCGTCGAGCAGTTCCCGGATCGCGCCGACGGACTCCGCGTACGGCACGCGCGGGTCGGGGCGGTGGAACTGGTAGAGCCCGATGGCCTCCACGCCCAGTCGGCGCAGGGACGCCTCGCAGGCCCGCTTGAGGTACTCGGGGCGGCCGTCCAGGGTCCAGCTGCCGTCGCCGGGGCGCAGGTGGCCGCCCTTGGTGGCGACGAGCACGGCGCCGCCGCGGTCGTGGGAGGCGAGGGCCTTGGCGATCAGGGTCTCGTTGTGGCCGACCTCGTGGGCGTCGCGGTGGTAGGCGTCCGCGGTGTCGATGAGGGTGACACCGGCGTCCAGGGCCGCGTGCAGGGTGGCGAGGGAGCGGGCGGTGTCGGGGCGGCCCTCGATGGACATGGGCATCGCGCCCAGTCCGACGGCGCTGACGTCGATGTCACCGATGCGGCGGGAGTGCATGGGGTAGTGACCTCTTCCGGATCTCACGCGGAGTGCGAGGGGACACTCAAGCGTGGCTGCCGGACGGGTCGCGGGTCCAATAGAGGATGGAGAACGCATTCATCGTTGGCGGCGCTGAATCCCGGTCCGCGGCGCCGCCGGGGCACCGCGGACCGGGTGATGCGCCGTCAGTTCTTGGCGGCCAGGTACTCCTTCACTCCGGGTGCCTCGTGCGCGTCCTCGACGTTCACCATGGCGCCGACGGCCTTGGCGTCCGGCCTGAGCACGTAGGTGGCCGAGCTGGCCGGCTTGGCCATGTCGGAGAAGTCCTGCGGGCTGCCCAGACCGGTGTCGATGTCGTTCTGCGAGCGGTGCGCGGCGACCACGTCCTCGCGGGCGAGGCTGCCGTTGTCGCAGGCCTTCTTCAGGTCGGCGCCCATGAGCTGGGCGGCGTTGTAGCCGGAGAGCACACCGGAGTCGACCAGGGCGCCCGGGTACTTCTTCTGGTAGGCGGCGACCATCTTCTGCACGCCGGGCACGTCGGCGCTGACGGCGGGGGCGGCGCTGACGACGTTGAGCATGGCCTCCAGGGCGGCAGCGGCGGGGGTGTCCATCAACTGAGGTGCGAATCCGGGGGCGCTGCTGACGACGGGCACCTTCAGTCCGCGGGAGGCGGCGACACCGACCAGGGAGGCGGTCTGGGCCGGTCCGGCGCTGATCAGGATGGCCTTGACGCCCTCCTTGCGCAGCGCGGAGACCTGCGCGGACAGATCGGTGTCGGTGGCCTTGATCTTCTGGCCGACGACCTTCATCCCGGCCTTCTTCGCGGCCCAGGTGGAGCCTTCGAGCGCGTTGGCGCCGTAGTCGCCCTCGAAGTAGACGTGACCGATCCTGTCGCCCTTCTTCAGGCCCTTGGTGCGGGTGAGGAAGTCGACGGCGGCGATCATGTCGAGGTCGTAGGTGGTGCCGATGACCTGGACGGAGTCCTTGCCCAGCAGGGAGGCGGCCCAGGCCTGCGGGAAGGTGAGCACCTTGTCCCGCTCGATGTCGTCGAGCAGGGCGGCGACCACCGGCGAGCCGATGACCTGGGGCAGGGCGACCACGTCCGGGGAGATGTCGGCGTAGGCGGTGACCGCCTTCTGCACGTCGTAGCCGTGGTCCTTGACGACGATCTCGACCTTGCGGCCGCAGATCCCGCCCTTGGCGTTGGTCTCGTCGGCCCACATCTGCTGGGCCTGCACGATGGACTTGCCGAGGGTGGCGTACGGGCCGGTCAGGTCGGTGAGGGCGCCGAGCTTGATGGTCTTGTCGGTGACGCCGGGCCCGGCCTTGACGCCGTCGGCGCCGTCCGCGGCGCTGCCGCCGTCCGCCTTGGAGCTGCATCCGGTGCCGGCCAGCAGCAGGGCCGCCACTGCGGCGGCCAGGACCGTCCTGGTGCGGTGAGTCGGGTGGTTCACGGTGTCGGCTCCTTGGCTCGTACGGCTGAGGCGGGTGAGGGGGTCGGGGTCGCGGGGTCCGCGTCCTTGGCGGCGGAGCGCCGGCGGCTGCGGATCCGGGCGCGGGCGCGCCTGAAAAGTCCGTGCAGTCCGTCGGGGGCGAAGAGCAGGATCAGGACGATCGCCGCTCCGTAGAGGTAGCGGGCGGCCTCGGTGGGGCCGACCACGCCGTCGGTGGTGCCGGGGGCGGCCACCAGGGGGAGCTGGTCGGCGTACCGGGTCATCAGCAGGGGCAGCGCGGTGACGAAGACCGCGCCCGCGGTGGCGCCGGCGACCGAGCCGAGGCCGCCGATGACGATCATGGCGAGGTAGTCGACGGAGAGGGCGAGGGCGAAGTAGTCCGGGACCACGCGGCGGAAGGCGAGGGCGAGCATCACCCCGGCCAGGCCCGCGTACATGGAGGAGACCACGAAGGCCGCCGAGCGGTAGCGGGCGATGTGCACGCCCAGCACCGCGGCCGCGGTCTCGCTGTCCCGCAGCGCCACCAGGGCCCGGCCGGGGCGTCCGCGCAGCAGTCCGCGGGCGGTGAACCAGGTCAGCGCGAACAGCGCGAGGCCGAGGTACCACAGGCGTTCCTCGGCGCCGAACGGCACGCCCAGCACGGTGAGTTCGGGGTCGGCGCCGGTGAAGGTGAACCCGCCGATCTCCAGCGGCGGCACCGAGCGGCCGTTGAAGCCGCCGGTGACGGAGTCCGCGGTGAGCAGGACGTGGTGGCCGAGGAAGACCAGGGCGAGGGTGGCGACGCCCAGGTAGATGCCGCGCACCCGGCCGGCGACGGGGCTGAACAGTCCGCCCGCGGCCCCGGCGAGCAGCACCGCGAGGACGAGCGCGAGCACGGGTGGCAGCCCCGGGCCCGGCTCTCCGGCCAGCCAGACGTATCCGTACGCGCCGACGGCGAGGAAGAAGGCGTGGCCGAGGGAGAGTTGGCCGGCCGTGCCGGACAGCAGGCCCAGTCCGACGGCGCCGACGGCGGCGGCCATGGAGAACAGGCCGATGCGCAGCCAGAAGGCGTCGAGGTAGAAGGGCAGCGCGCAGAGCAGGAGGACGAGCAGGGCGGTTCCGGCGCGGTAGCGGCGCAGCAGCTCAGACACGGGCCGCCCCCTTCGCGCCGAACAGCCCGTTGGGCCGTACGAGGAGGACCAGGACCATCACGGCGTACGGCGCGACATCGCCGAACCCCTCGCCGAGGACGTGCAGTTCGGACTGGTATCCGGCGACCAGGGCCTCGGTCAGCCCGATCAGGAGGCTGCCGGCGAGGGCGCCGGGCGGTGAGGCCATGCCGCCGAGGATGGCCGCGGGGAACGCCTTGAGGGCGATCTGCCCGGTCGTGCGCTCAAGTCCCGGCGCCGGGAAGGCCGCGAGGAACACCGCGGCCAGTGCGGCGAGTCCGCCCGCCAGGCACCAGGCGAGGGTGCGCATCCGCACCAGCCGTACGCCCATCAGGGCCGCCGCTTCCAGGTCCTCGGCCGAAGCGCGCAGCGCCAGGCCCCAGTTGGTGTACCGGAAGAGGGCGAAGACCCCGCCGATGACGACGGCGGAGACCACGATCGCGGCGAGGCGGCTGTCCGCGACCGTGATCGGGCCGAGGCCGCTGACCGAGTCGCCCCAGGGGTCGCCGAGGGTGAGCAGGTCGCCACCGATGCGCCGGGACAGGTCGGTGAGCAGGACGATGTCGACGCCGATGGTGACGATGGTCTGCACATGGGCGGCCTGCGCGTCCTGTTCGCCGGCCTGGAGCAGGAAGCGGTCCATCAGCCCGGCCACGGCGGCGGTCGCGAGGACGGCCACCGCGAGGGCGCCCGCGAAACCGAGGTCCTCGTGCAGGACGGCGGTGAGGTAGCCGCCGAGCAGGAGCAGCGAGCCGTGGGCGAAGTTGATGACGCCGGAGGCCTTGAAGATGATGACGAAGCCGAGGGCGACCAGGGCGTACACCGAGCCCAGGGCGAGGCCGTTCAGGACGTTGTCGAGGAAGCCGGTCATGCCGCGGCCTCCCCGGTGGCCTCGGTGCCGAGGTAGGCGCGCAGCACCTCGGGGTCGCCGCGGACCTCGTCGGGGGTGCCGTGGGCGATGACCCGGCCGAAGTCGAGCACGGTGACCTCGTCGGCGAGCCGCATGACCAGGCCCATGTCGTGTTCCACCAGGAGGACGGAGAGGCCGAGTTCGGCGCGGACGGTGCGGATGGTGTCGGCGGTGCGGGCGCGTTCGGCGGCGTTCATGCCGGCCACCGGTTCGTCGAGCAGCAAGACAGTGGGCTCCAGACAGAGGGCGCGGGCGAACTCCACCCGCTTGCGGTCGCCGTAGGACAGCAGCGCGACCGGGGAGTCGAAGTGCGGTCCGAGGCCGGTGAGTTCGGCGATCTCGCGGGCGCGCGCGAGGTGCGCCCGCTGTTCGCGTACCGCGCTCGGCAGGCGCAGGGCGCTGGCGGCGAAGCCCGCGCGGGAGAGGATGTGGCGGCCGAGCATCAGGTTGTCGGCGACGGTTCCCTCGGTGGTGACGATGTTCTGGAAGGTGCGGGCGACGCCGAGGGCGGCGATGCGGTGCGGGGCGAGCCGGGTCAGCTCGGTCCTGCCGAGGGTCACGGTGCCGGAGGCGGGCCGGTACAGGCCGGACAGGACGTTGAAGCAGGTGGACTTGCCCGCGCCGTTCGGCCCGATGAGGGCGTGCACGGTGCCCGGGGCGACCGTGAAGGACACGGAGTCCAGGGCGGTGAGCCCGGCGAAGCGGACGGTGACGTCCGTGACGCCGAGGACGGGCGGTGTGGTGGTGCGGTCGTTCACGCGGCCCCCTGACCGTCGGCGGTCTCGCCCAGGTACAGGCGGCGTACGGCATCGGTGCGGGCGAGTTCGTCGGCCGCGCCGGAGAGTCGGATCTCGCCGACCTCCAGGACGTAGGCGCGGTCGGCGAGGGAGAGCGCCATGCCGGCGTTCTGTTCGACCAGGAGCACGGCGGTGCCCTGGCTGTTGATCTCCTTCACCACGTCGGCGATACGGGCCACCATCTGCGGGGCGAGGCCGAGTGAGGGTTCGTCGAGGAGCAGCAGTTTCGGGGCGGCCATCAGGGCGCGGCCGATGGCGAGCATCTGCTGTTCGCCGCCGGAGAGGAGGCCCGCGGCCTGGCCGGTGCGTTCGGCGAGGCGCGGGAAGAGGTCGAATACGCGGTCGCGGGCCTCGCGGACCTGGGCGGGGGCGCGTCTGCCGAGGCCGAGGCCCCCGGTGCGCAGGTTCTCCTCGACGGTGAGCCCGGCGAAGACCCTCCGGCCCTCGGGGACCTGGACGACTCCGGCGCGCACCGCGGCGACCGGGTCGCGGCCGTCGAGTTCCGTGGCGCCGTAGCGGATGCGGCCCGCGGTGACGGCTCCGCGGTGCAGGCGCAGGGTGCCCGACACCGCCCGCAGCAGGGTCGTCTTGCCCGCGCCGTTGGCGCCGAGCAGGGCGACGACCGCGCCGTGCGGGACGGTGAGCGACACGGAACGCAGGGCGGACAGGGCGCGGCCGTAGGTCACGTCGACGGCTTCGACGCGCAGGGCCGGTTCCGCCTCCGGTGGTGCTTCGGGCATCACGTCTCCTCGGGTCCGTGCCGCACGGGCACGGGTGTTCGGGGAAGGGGTGCTCACGACAGCACGGGCGCGGGCGGGCGGAACAGGTCTGCGGGCGGGGTCGCTGCGCGGTCCCAACCGGGGTGGGCCGGGGTTGTGCGGGTGCCCAGACGGGTGGCGCGCGGCCGCGGCTGCGGATTCCCGGACGGTGGCGTGCCCCCGCCCCGGATTCCCGGACGGTGGCGTGCCCCCACCGCGGATGCCATGACGGTGGCCCGCCGCCTCAACCGCAGACGCCCAGGCGCGGCGCACCCCCACCGCGGACACCCGGACAGCGGCCCACCCCCGCAACCACCGACGCCCAGACCGTGGCGCACCCCCACTGCGGACACCCGGACAGCGGCCCACCCCCGCAACCACAGCCGGACGCCCGGGCGCGGCCCCCGGGCCGCGGGTGCTCCCCCGAACGGCCCAGCGGAGGCGGGTGCGGGGAAGCGGGGTGCCGTTACGGATGTGACCGTCGTGGAAGGGATGTGCGCGCGAACCCGAGCCGAGGAACCAGGAGGCGGCATGCTGACGGGCCTGACCGAGGGCGATGCGGCGGGAGCCGACCCCCTGCGCGGCGAGCACCCCTCCCGGCACTGCTTCGAGCGGCTCGCGGCCCTCGCCGACGCCGTGCTGTACGAGGGCTACCTGCTCTACCCCTACCGCCGCTCCTCCACCAAGAACCGGGTCCGCTGGCAGTTCGGGGTGCTCTTCCCGCGTGACTGGGTGGAGGCGTCCGGCCCTCTCGTCCCGGGGGTGTCCGGCTCCGCGGACTCCTGGTACCAGCGGACCGAGTGCCTGCTGCGGGTCCGCCGTCCCGGCGCTGTCGTAAGGGTGAAGGTGCGCTACCTCCAGATGCAGCACAAGCAGGTCGAGGAGCCCGTCCCGGACGGCGGGTACCGCCCGGTCGCCTCACTGCGGACGGAATCCGGGGCGGCGTATCTGACCTTCGACGAGGCGGTGCCCCGCGAGACCGAGGTCGCGGTCCGTCTGGACGACCTGCTCCAACGTGAACGCACGGTTCCGGTCGGTGCGGCGGCCGGCACGGACACCGAGCCGCTTCCCGAGGGCGTGGGGCGGGTGGTGCGCCGCCGTGAGGAGGTGCGCGCCCACACCACCCTGGTCGCCGAGCACGTCTTCGACGACATCTGCCGGATCCGCGTCCGGACCGCGCACACCGGATCCGCTCCCGGCCTCCGGCTGCCGCGCGACGAGGCGCTGCGCGGCGCCCTGATCGCCACGCACACCCTGCTCGACGGCGACGGCGTGCAGTTCGTGTCGATGATCGATCCGCCCGCGCCGCTCGTCGAGGCCGCCCGCGCCTGCCGCAACGAGTTCACCTTCCCCGTGCTCGGCGGCGAGCCCCCCGAGGACGGCGCCGACACAGGCGGCACCGCGCCCCTGCTGCTCTCCGCGCCGATCATCCTCCCCGACCACCCGCAGGTGGCCCCGGAGAGCCCCGGCGATCTGCACGACGCGGCGGAGATCGACGAGATCCTCAGCCTGCGCACCATGCTGCTCACGGACGAGGAGAAGCGGGAGGCCCGCGCCACCGACCCGCGGGCCGCCGCCATCATCGACCGGGTCGACTCCATGCCCCAGGAGGTCTTCGCGCGGCTGCACGGCGCCGTCCGCTCGCTGAAGCCCGCTGACCCGGCCGCCGACCAGCGCCCCGTGTGGTGGCGGGAGGACGCCGACGCCGAGCTGTCCCCGGTCACCGACACGGTGCTCGTCGACGGTGTGCCCGTCAGCGCGGGCAGCCAGGTCCGGCTCCGCCCGAAGGGCCGCGGCGCGGACGCCCAGGACATGTTCCTGGTCGGACGGACCGCCCAGGTGGCCGCCGTCCTGCACGACGTGGACGGCAGCACGCACCTCGCGGTCACCCTCGACGACGATCCGGCGGCCGAACTGCACTCCTGGTACGGCCGCTTCCACTACTTCCGCCCCGACGAACTCCAACCGCTCACGTCCGCCGACGCGGCGGCCCCCGGCGCGGCACGGACCGACTCCCCCACCGACTCAGAGCGGAGGCCGATGACATGACGACGGACAGCAGCACCACCGAGTCCGGCGAGCAGCCCGAACAGGGCGAGGAACAGCAGGGGTTCGACGAGATCCACATCCTCTGGATCTCCGAGGGCATGAGCTGCGACGGTGACACCGTCTCCCTGACCGCCGCCGACCAGCCGTCGCTGGAGGACCTGGTCCTGGGGCTGATCCCGGGCCTGCCGAAGGTGAACCTGGTCAACAAGGTGCTGTCGCCGAGCCTGGGCGGTGAGGACTTCCTCGCCCCCTACCGGGCGGCGGCACGCGGCGACCTCGCTCCGTTCATCCTCGTCATCGAGGGCTCGATCCCCAACCAGAACGTCATCGAGGGCGACGGCTACTGGACCTCCTTCGGCAACGACCCGGAGACCGGTGAGCCGCAGACCCTCAACGAGTGGATCGATCAACTCGCGCCCAAGGCCTGGGCGGTGGTGACGGCGGGCACCTGCGCGGCCTTCGGCGGCATCCACGCCATGGCCGGCAACCCCACCGGCTCGATGGGCCTCGCGGACTACCTCGGCTGGGACTACCGGTCGCAGGGCGGGCTGCCCGTGGTGAACATTCCGGGTTGCCCGATCCAGCCCGAGAACTTCATGGAGGCCCTGATCTGGCTCCTCCAGCACGCGGCCGGGACCGCTCCCCCGCCCCCGCTGGACCACATGCTGCGCCCGCAGTGGCTGTTCGGGAAGACGGTCCACGAGGGCTGCGACCGCGGCTCGTACTACGAGCAGGCGACCTTCGCCGCTGACTACAACTCCCCCAAGTGCCTGGTGAAGACGGGCTGCTGGGGGCCGGTGGTCAACTGCAACGTGCCCAAGCGGGGCTGGATGGCCGGGATCGGCGGCTGCCCGAACGTGGGCGGCATCTGCATCGGCTGCACCATGCCCGGCTTCCCGGACGCGTTCATGCCGTTCATGGACGAGCCGCCCGGCGGCACCCTGTCGTCGCTCGCCATCAAGCCGTACGGCGCCGTCATCCGCCGCCTGCGCGGCTTCACCAACGAGCTGGTCAACCACGAACCCCGCTGGCGCCACAACAAGCGCAAGCTGACCAGCGGTTACAACCCGCGCTGGCGCCCCTGACACCGTGCGCCGCGCACCCCACCCACGGACCCTGAGGAACACCGACAGCGAGGGGCAGTAACAGCGATGACCACAGCCGAGGCCCGCACGACGGGACGCAAGGCGCCGCAGATCGTGGACATGTCCTGGGATCCGATCACCCGGATCATCGGCAACCTGGGCATCTATACGAAGATCGACTTCGCCAACCGGGAGGTCGTGGAGTGCCACAGCACGTCCTCGCTCTTCCGGGGCTACTCGGTGTTCATGAAGGGCAAGGACCCGCGCGACGCGGGCTTCATCACCTCCCGCATCTGCGGCATCTGCGGCGACAACCACACCACCTGCTCCGACTACGCCCAGCAGATGGCGTACGGCGTCAAGCCGCCGCGGCTGGCCGAGCACATCGTCAACCTCGGCGAGGCGGCCGAGTACATGTTCGACCACACGATCTTCCAGGACAACCTGGTGTTCGTGGACTTCTGCGAGGCGATGGTCAAGGCCACCAACCCCGGTGTGCTGGCCCGCGCCGAGCGCACCGACGCACCGCGCGGGGACATCCACGGCTACCGCACGATCGCCGACATCATGAAGGCCTTCAACCCGTTCGAGGGCGAGGTCTACAAGGAGGCGCTGAAGGTCAGCCGGGTCACCCGGGAGATGTTCTGCCTGATGGAGGGGCGCCATGTGCACCCCTCCACGCTGTACCCCGGCGGGGTGGGCACCCTGCCGCAGCCGACCGTGTTCACCGACTACCTCAGCCGGCTGATGCGGGTCATCGACTTCGTGAAGAAGGCCGTCGCCATGAACGACGACGTCTTCGACTTCTTCTACGAGGCGCTGCCCGGCTACGAGGAGGTCGGCCGCCGCCGCGTCCTGCTGGGCTGCTGGGGCGCCTTCCAGAACCCGGACGTCGTGGACTACCGCTACGAGACGATGGACCACTGGGGCAAGGCGATGTACGTCACCCCCGGCATCGTCGTCGACGGCGAACTGGTCACCAACAACCTCGTCGACATCAACCTCGGCCTGCGCATCATGCTGGGCAGCTCCTTCTACGAGGACTGGGTCAACGAGGACCCCTTCGTCACCCACGACCCGCTCGGCAACCCGGTCGACATGCGCCACCCGTGGAACCAGACCACGGTCCCGGTGCCGCAGAAACGCGACTTCGACGGCAACTACAGCTGGGTGATGAGCCCCCGCTGGCTCGACAGCCGCACCGGGGACCACCTCGCCCTGGACACCGGCGGCGGCCCGCTGGCCCGGCTGTGGTCCACCGCGCTGAGCGGCCTGGTGGACACCCCGTACATCAAGGCCACGGGCAACAGCGTGCGGATCTCGCTGCCCAAGGGCGAGTCGCTGCCGGAGACGACGTTGGAGTGGCGCATCCCGAAGTGGAGCAACACCATCGAGCGCGACCGCGCCCGGCCGTACTTCGTCGCCTACGCGGCCGCGATGGCGCTGCAGTTCCTCGACGAGGCGATGGGCCTGGTGCGGGCCGGTGACACCAAGGTGTTCGAGAACTTCGAGGTGCCGGACGAGGCGATCGGCTGCGGCTTCCACGAGGCGGTGCGCGGTGTCCTCTCCCACCACCTGGTGATCAAGGACCGGAAGATCGCCAACTACCACCCGTATCCGCCCACCCCGTGGAACGCCAGCCCCCGCGACAAGTTCGGCACCCCGGGCCCGTACGAGGACGCCGTGCAGGGGCAGCCGATCTTCGAGGAGAACGGGCCGGACGACTTCAAGGGCGTCGACATCATGCGCACCGTCCGCAGCTTCGACCCGTGTCTGCCGTGCGGGGTGCACATGTACGTCGGCAACGGCAAGACCCTGACCACGCAGCACTCCCCGACGTACGGGGCCAGTCATGGCTGAGGCACCCGCCGAACGGCTCGCCGACGACGACGTGGAGGCCCGACTGGCGCGCCTCAACGAACTGTTGGACGGGCTCGAAGCGACACCTGGGCCCGCCTCCCGCTCCGCCGTGGCGGCGGTCGCGCTGCTGACCGAGGTCTACGGCGAGGCGCTGGCCCGGGTCATGGACCTGGCCCAAGGGACACTCGCCGCGCGCCTCGCCGACGACGAACTGCTGGGCCATTTGCTGGTCCTGCACTCCCTGCACCCGGAACCCGTCGAGGTCCGGGCGGCCCGTGCGGTGGAACGGCTGCGGCCCGCCGTGCGCGAACGCGGCGGCGACGTCGAGTGGGCGGGCGTGGCGGACGGTGTGGGCCGGGTGCGGCTCACGACGGGTGGCGGGTGCGGGTGCGGTGGCTCCGGCGATGTCGCCACCGCGGTCCGGGAGGCGGTGCTGGCCGTCGCCCCCGAGCTGACGGCGGTGGAGCCGGTGGAGGTCGCTCCCCCGGCGTTCGTCCCGCTCACCACGCTCACCCACCGGGGCGCGCCGTGACCGCGCGGGGTGCCCTGGCCCGTCTCATCCGCTCCTCGGCCGACCGCACGACGGATGTGGAGCGGTGCGACCTGTGCGCGGCGCCGGTGCCCGAGGAGCACGCGCACCTGTACGACACCGCCGAGGAGCAGGCCGCCTGCGCCTGCGGCGCCTGCGCGGTGCTGTTCGCCGACGACGGCGCCGGTGACGGCCGCTACCGGCTCGTTCCCCGCAGGCGGATCCGGCTGCCCGAGGTGGACACTGAGGTTCTGGGCGTGCCCGTCGGCCTGGTGTTCTTCGTGCCCCGCGCCGACGGCACGGTCACCGCGGAAGGGCCGAGCCCGGCCGGTGCCATGCGATGGGAGGTGGACCCGGCGGCCTGGCGGCGGCTGGTCGACACGCAGCCGGAGCTCGCCTCGCTGCAACCGGACGTCGAGGCCCTGCTGGTGAACACCGTCCACGGCCTGCGGCACCACTGGATCGTGCCGGTCGACGACTGTTTCCGGATGGTCGCGGTCGTCCGCCGGGCCTGGCAGGGCCTGTCCGGCGGAGGGCAGGTCTGGCCGGCCGTGGAGCGGTTCTTCGAGGACCTCACCGAGCGTCCGTGACCGCCGCGACCGTACGACGGTCACGACGAGGAGGAAGGAGCACCTCATGGGGAGCATCAGGGTGGGCCGGCCCCACACCAGGCCCGACGCGACCGGGCACGTGCCCGGCATGCACCAGGGCAACAAGGGGCCGTACGCCCATCAGAGGGGGCATCACAAGGACGGCACCGCCGACGCGCGCCGTTCCACCGGAATCCACTGGAAACGGCACGACGCTCTGCTCGACGTCATGCCGAACATCCCCCCGGCATGAACGACCGCGCATGAACGACCGCGCATGAACGACCCCGGCATGACGAACGACAGGGAGTGGCCGCGATGAAGGGCCGACGAGCACATACCAAGAAGGTTCCGCCCGTCAGGGCGTCGGAGCACCGGCTGCTGCTGGCCGAGGCCGTGGTGGCGGGCGCGGTGGTCGCCGCGTTCCTGGTCAAGGAGTTCCCGAGTCTGCGCCGGGAGATGCGGATCTGGCGGATGTCCGGCGGGTTCCGCGCCCGCCACCGCTACCCGTGAGCCGGCCGTGCACGAGCTGTCGATCGCGACCGCGATCATCGAACAGGCCGACGCCCGCGCCCGCGCCGACGGCACGGACGCCGTCTCGACGGTCACCGTCCGGGTCGGCGAGCTGGCCGGGGTCGTCCCCGACGCGCTGACCTTCGCCTTCGAGGTGGCCCGCGACGGCACCTCGCTCGCCGGTGCCCGGCTGGTGGTGGAGCAGATCCCCGCGCAGGCCTACTGCGGGCCGTGCGCCGAGGAGTTCGCGGTGGGCATGCCGCCGTTCTTCTGGTGCCCGCGCTGCGACCGGCCCTCCACGGAGCTGCGCAGCGGCCGGGAGCTGGAGATCACCGGCATGCAGTGACGGCAACGGTCCCCGCACAGTGCGGGGACCGTTGTTCCGTGCGGTCAGCAGATGCGCGGCAGCTGCTCCCCCAGCGGCAGGTCCACCACCCGGGTCCCGCCGAGGCCGGTCGCGACCACGACCATGCCGGGGTGCTCGGCGACACACTCCCCGATCACCGCGGCACCGGAGCCCTGCGGGTGGGCGCGCATCGCGGCGAGGACCTCCTCCGCCGCCGACGGGGGCACGAAAGCGACCAGCCGTCCCTCGTTCGCCACGTAGAGCGGGTCAAGGCCGAGGAACCCACAGGCGTTGGCGACCGCGTCGGGCACCGGGATCGACCGCTCCGAAAGCCTCACGCCCGTGCCCGAGGCGCGGGCGATCTCGTTCAGGGAGGCGCCGAGGCCGCCCCGGGTGGGGTCGCGCAGGACGTGGATGTCGGGGGTGACCGCCAGCATCGCCGCCACCAGGTCCGCGAGCGGCGCGGTGTCGCTGGCGATCTCGACGCCGAACTCCAGCCCCTCCCGCACGCTCATGACGGCCACGCCGTGCAGGCCGATCGGCCCGCTGACGATGACGACGTCACCGGGCCGGGCGCGCTGGGGCCGGATGTCCACCCCGGCGGGGACGAGCCCCACGCCGGAGGTGGTGACGTAGACGCCGTCCCCGTGCCCGGACTCGACGACCTTGGTGTCACCGGTGGCGACGACGACCCCCGCCGCCTCGGCCGCCGCCCCCACGGCACGCGCGACCTTCTCGACGACGCTCAGCTCCACACCCTCCTCCAGGACGAAGGCGGCGGAGAGGTACGCGGGCCGGGCGCCGCTCATCGCCAGGTCGTTGACGGTGCCGTTGACCGCGAGGTCGCCCAGGCTGCCGCCGGGGAAGAACAGCGGCCGTACGACGTAGGAGTCGGTGGAGAAGGCGAGCCTCGCGCCGCCGAGGTCGAGGACGGCGGAGTCGGTGAGCGCGGCGAGGGTGGCGTTGCCGTAGGCGGGGGCGAAGACCTGTTCCATCAGCTCGGCGGAGAGGGCGCCGCCCCCGCCGTGCCCCATGACTACGACGGGCTGGTCGCGCAGGGGCGCGGGGCAGGTCCAGCCGGCGGGGTCCACCGTCGGTTCGGCGAGTTCAGACAACGGGGTTCATCTCCTCGGGGACGGCCCCGCCGGCCTGCGCCACCGGGGCGTTCATCCGGCGGTACAGGTAGTAGGCGGCGCAGGCGCCCTCGCTGGAGACCATGGTCGCGCCGAGCGGGGTGCGCGGGGTGCAGGTGGTGCCGAAGGCGGGGCACTCGGTCGGCTTGATGAGCCCTTGCAGCACCTCGCCGCTGCGGCACTCGGCGGGCTCCTCGGTGCGGATGCCGGTGACGTCGAAGCGGTGCTCGGCGTCGTAGGCGCGGAACGCCTCGGTCAGCCGCCAGCCGCTGCGCGGGATCGGGCCGATGCCGCGCCAGTTGCGGTCGGTGACCTCGAAGACCTCCTCGATCATCCGGACCGCGACCGGGTTGCCCTCCTCCCGCACGGCACGCGGATAGGCGTTCTCCACCTGGTGCTCCCCCAGCTCCAGTTGGCGTACCGCCCGCCTGATCCCCTCCAGGATGTCCAGTGGTTCGAAACCGGTGGCCACGATCGGCACCTTGAACCGTTCGGCCAGCTCCGGGTACTCGGCGGTGCCCATCACGCTGCACACATGTCCGGCGGCCAGGAAGCCCTGCACCCGGCAGGCGGGGGAGGTCATGATGGCCTCGATCGCGGGTGGGACCCGGACGTGGGAGACCAGCAGGCTGAAGTTGGTCAGGCCCAGGCGGCGGGCCTGGTGGACGGCCATGGCGTTGGCGGGGGCGGTGGTCTCGAAGCCGATGGCGAAGAAGACCACCTCCCGGTCCGGGTTGCGGCGGGCCAGCTCCAGGGCGTCCAGCGGCGAGTAGACGACGCGGACGTCACCGCCCTCGCCCTTGACGCGGAACAGGTCGCGGTCGGTGCCGGGGACGCGGAGCATGTCGCCGAAGGAACAGAAGATCACGCCGGGGCGGGCGGCGATCTCCAGGGCCTTGTCGATGACGTCCAGCGGGGTGACGCACACCGGGCAGCCGGGGCCGTGGATCAACTCGATCTCTTCGGGAAGCAGTTGGTCGATGCCGTGCCGGATGATGGAGTGGGTCTGCCCGCCGCACACCTCCATCAGGGCCCAGGGGCGGGTGACCGTCGCGCGGATCTCGTCCAGCAGGACCCGCGCCAGGTCGGGGTCGTTGAACTCGTCGATGTACTTCACCGGGCCTCGCCCCCTCGGGGTTCCTCGGCGACCGCGGCGACGCCCGCGTCCCGGGCCGCCTGTTCCCAGGCGTCGCCGAACTCCTCCTCCAGCAGCCCCAGTTCCTCGAAGAGCTTCAGCGAGGCCAGCGCCGACTCCTCGTCCAGGCGCTGGAGCGCGAAACCGACGTGCACGATGACGTACTCACCGACCTTCACATCGGGGACGTAGTCCAGACACGCCTGCTTCTGGACACCGCCGAAGTCGATGATTCCGGTGAGCGGATCGGCCGCGCTGTCAATGGCCACGACCTTGCCGGGCACGGCAAGACACATGGGTCACTCCTTTCCTCGTGGGTGTGCCGCGACCGCCAGCTGGCCGAGGGCCAACCCGCCGTCGTTGGGCGGGACTTCGCGGTGCCGGAGCACCGTGAAGCCGTCGTCGGCCAGCAGCTCCGCGCACTCCGCCTCCAGGAGCGCGTTGGCGAAGACGCCGCCGGTCAGGGCGACGGTCGTCAGGCCGGTGGCGCCGCGTGCGCGTCGGCAGACCTCGTGGACGGCGCGTGCGACCCCGCGGTGGAAGCGGGCGGCGATCAGCGGCGCCGGGGTGCCGGCGCGCAGGTCGCCGAGGACCGAGCGGAGCAGCGGGGCCGGGTCCAGTCCTCGGGGGCCGAGACCGAAGGCGTACGCCGCGCTGTCCGCTCCCCAGGCCGAGGCAGCGGCGGCCTCCAGTTCCAGGGCGGCCTGGGCCTCGTACCCGGCGCGATGGCAGACGCCCGCCAGGGAGGCGACGGCGTCGAAGAGACGGCCCATGCTGGAGGTCGGCACACAGGCCACCTGCCGCTCCAACTGCCTTTCCAGCAATGCCAGTTCGTCCGGTGCGCAGGCGCGGACGCTGGGCAGGTCCGGGTTCCGGGGCAGGCCTGCGGCCCACAGCCGGGCCAGTGCCAGGCGGCAGGGGTTGGCCACGCCCGCGTCACCGCCGGGGAGGGGGGCCGGGACCAGGTGGGTGAAGCGCCGGTAGCCGGTGTAGTCGGCGAGCAGCACCTCGCCGCCCCAGACGGTGCCGTCGTCGCCGTAGCCGGTGCCGTCGAAGGCGACGCCGATCACGGGGGTGGTGCCGTCGAGTCCGTGCTCGGTCATGGCGGAGGCGATGTGGGCGTGGTGGTGCTGGACCAGCACCGGCCTGCGGTCCGGCAGTTCGGTGGCGCGACGGTGGGCCCAGCGGGACGAGTGGTAGCCGGGGTGCCGGTCGGCGGCGACGCGCTCGGGGTGCACTCCGGTCAGGCGCCGCAGGTGGGACTCCGCGCGCCGTGCGGCCTCCAGGGTGGTCAGCTCCCCCATGTCACCGATGTGCGGGCCGAACCAGGCCAGGTCGTCCTCGCCGAGGCAGAGCGCGTTCTTCAGGTCGCCGCCCACGGCGAGCGTGGGACGGACCGTGAAGGGCAGACGCAGGGGCCGGGGCACGTATCCACGGGAGCGGCGCAGTACCTGCTCGGTGCCGTCCGCGCGGACCCGGAGCAGGGAGTCGTCGCAGGGCGAGGCGATCGGGCGGTCGTGGACGAGCCAGGCGTCGGCCAGTCCCGCCAGCCGGGTCAGGGCTTCCCCGTCGTCGGTGACGATGGGTTCCCCGGAGCGGTTGCCGCTGGTCATGACCAGGGTGCGCGGGCCGGGCGGATCGCCGGGCAGCCCGAACAGCAGGGTGTGCACAGGGGTGTAGGGCAGCAGCACGCCGAGGTGCGGGCTGCCCGGGCAGACGCCGGGGGCGAGGCGGGAGGGGCGGGGGCGGAGCAGGACGATCGGGCGCCGGGGGCCGGTGAGGGCGGCGCGCTCGGCTTCGGTGATCTCGGCGAGCCGCTCCACGTCGGCGAGTTCGGCGCACATCACCGCGAAGGGCTTGCCACCCCGCTCCTTGCGGACGCGCAGGGTGTCGACGGCGCGCGCGTTCTTAGCGTCGCAGGCCAGGTGGTAGCCGCCGAGCCCCTTGACCGCGAGGATCCGCCCGTCGGCCAGCAGCATGCGGGCCGCCGCGAGGGCGTCGGCGTCCCGGGCGGGCTCAATGCCACTGCCGGGGGCGGGGACCAGGCTCAGCCGGGGGCCGCAGTCGGGGCAGGCGACGGGCTGGGCGTGAAACCTGCGGTCGCCGGGGTCGCCGTACTCGCGGGCACAACGGGGGCACATGGGGAAGCCGGACATCGTCGTGGCCGCGCGGTCGTACGGCATGCCGGTGGCGATGGTGAAGCGGGGCCCGCAGTGGGTGCAGGTGACGAAGGGGTGGCGGTGGCGGCGGTCGGCCGGGGCGGCGAGTTCGCGCAGGCAGTCGGCGCAGGTGGCGGTGTCGGGCGGGAGTTGGGTGCGGCCCGCGGAGCGCTCGGTGGTGCGGATCGTGAAGGCGCCGTCGGTGCCCGTGGGCGGTACGTCCTGCACGCCGAGGCCGGTGACGACGGCGAGCGGTGGCGGCTCGGCGGCCAGGCGGTCGCAGAAGCGGCTCACGCCGTCCGGGGTTCCCTCCACCTCGATGAGCACGCCGTAGTCGGTGTTGCTCACGAAGCCGGACAGCGTCAGGTCGGTGGCCAGGCGGTGCACGTGCGGGCGGAAGCCGACGCCCTGCACGGTGCCCCGCACGACGACGCGACGGCGTACCGCCCCGGTGGTGGTCGCCGTCACGAGACGTGGTCGGCGGTGAGGCCCGGGTGCGGGTGGGGTGCGAGGGGCGGCCGGTGGACCGGGGCCCCGTCGCGTACGGCGAGCACGCGCTCCAGGACGGTGTCGACGCCTTCGCCGGTACGCGCGCACGACCGTACGATCTCCACGCCCGGATTGACCCGCTGGACGTACGACTCGAAGGCCGCCGCGTCGAAGTCGGCGGGTTCGGCCAGGTCGGTCTTGGTGAGCACGACCAGGTGGGCGGAGCCGAAGGCGGTGGGGTACTTCAGCGGCTTGTCGGCACCCTCGGTCACGGCCATCAGCGCGATCCGCAGGCTCTCGCCGAGGTCGTAGGAGGCCGGGCAGACGAGATTGCCGACGTTCTCGACGAAGAGGACGGAGGTGTCCGGGGGCAGCCAGTCCTCCACGTGGCCGCGCAGTTGCCGCGCCTCCAGGTGGCACAGGCCGTCGGTGAGGAGCTGTTTCACCGGGGCGCCGGAGCGGGCGAGCCTGGTGGCGTCGTTCTCGGTGGCGAGGTCGGCGGTGAGGGCGGCCACGGGGACGCCCCGTTCCACCGCGCGGGCCAGCACCCGGCCGAGCAGTTCGGTCTTGCCGCTGCCCGGGCTGGACAGCAGGTTGACCACGCTCACCCCGCGCAGTGCGAGGTCCGCGCGCAGGCGCGCGGCCAGGCCGTCGTTCTTCGCCAGGACGGCCTGGGTGGCGTGGGTGACGTCCTCGGACTCGCACATGGGCGGGGGCTCCTCACGATGGACACACGGATGACACGTTGAACAAACGGATGAACCGGGACAAAAGGCGTCCCGGTCACCGATCCTCGACGCCCCCGCCCGGCGAAGCGGCGAGCCCGGCCGCTGAGCCGTGGGCGGATTCCTCCGGGCGGCTCAACCGGGGGGTGGCCGCCGGGTCGGCGAGCAGGGCCGGGACCAAGGCGTGCAGGGCGTCGACAGCCCGGTCGACCGCGTCCGCCACGGGCGCGCTGATGCCGGGGAGGATGTCCTCGTCGCCGCGCGGCCGTTCCTGGGGTTCACAGGCGAGGACCAGGACGCGCGGCAGCGGTCCGTGACCGAGGTGGGCGGCCAGGGCCAGTACCTTCGCCGGGTCCATGCCGTGCGCCTCGGGCGGGGCGGCGGGGCCGGGGCCGTCCGGGAGGTCGGGCTCGATGACGGAGAGGGTGCCGGGCGTCTGGCCCCGTTCGGCCGCGTCGACCAGTACGGCGACGTCGTAGCCCTCCAGGAGTTCGTACGCCAGGTCCAGGCCGCGGATGCCGAAGTCCCGGGCCCGCGCCTCGGGCGGCAGCGGACGGCGCTCCAGGGCGCGTAGGACCTCGGGGCCGAAGGCGTCGTCGCCCAGGAAGATGTTGCCGACCCCGGCCACCAGCAGCCGGGTCACAGCGCGCCGCCGCTCAGCGGCCGGGCCGGGCCTCCGGGCTGCTTGCGTACGAACGCGGAGCGCAGGGCGTGGTACGGGGCCGTCGGGTCGAAGAACACGGCGCGCATCCGGGCGAGTTCGGCGCGCCGGTGGTCGGTGAGCGGACGGCGTTCCTCGTCCGCCCGCCGTGCCGCGGCCTTCGCGGCGATGCGCCGCGCGAGGTCCGGGTCCCCGGCGAGGGCGATGGCCCTGCGCTCGGTCTCGGCGGTGAACTCGTGCGCCGCGACAGGGACGAGCCGGTCCACCAGGCCGATGCGGGCCCCGGTGGCGGCACTCACGGGCAGCGCCTCGTCGGTCAGCCGCCGGGCCGTCTGCGCACCGACGCGGCGCGGCAGCGAGTAGGTCCAGAACTCCGAGCCGTACAGGCCCATCCGCCGGTAGTGCGGGTTGAGGACGGCGCCGGTGCGGCACCACACCTCGTCGGCGGCGAGCGCGAGCATCAGGCCGCCCGCCGCCGCGTTGCCGCCGAGGGCGGCCACCACCAGCCGGTCGGTGGTGCGCAGGACCGCCTCCACCAGGTCGTCCATGGCGTGCAGGTTGGCCCAGGACTCGCCGGCCGGGTCGGAGGCGGCCTCGATGACGTTCAGGTGGATGCCGTTGGAGAAGAAGTCGCGTGTGCCGCCGAGGACGAGGACCGAGGTGGGGCGGGTGAGCGCGTACCGGTAGGCGGCGAGGAGTCTGCGGCACTGGTCGGTGCTCATCGCCCCGGACGGGAAGGAGAAGCTCAGGAAGCCGGTGTCGGCGAGCTGCCGGTAGCGGATGTCGGTCCAGGTCCGTCGGTCGGGCGGCAGTTCGAGCGGGGCGGGCTCGTCCGGGAGGCGGTCGCGGGCGGGGGCGCCGGCGGTGAAGGCGGCGAGCACGTCGGCCGCCGGGCGGCGGAAGGGGGCGGGGTCACCGGATTTCTTGCGGGGGCGCAGCTCCGGGATCCACACGGCACCGTCGCGGGTGGCCCGGCAGACGGCGCCCGCGCGAGTGGCGAGCAGTTCGCCGGGGCGGCCGCGCAGCCGGTCCTCGGGGTGTCCGCCGTGCAGGAACACCTCCCGGCCGAGGAGTTCGTCGAGGACGCCGGGCTGCGAGTCGCCGCCGCGCAGCTTGCGGAGCACCACGTGCGTGCTGTCCCTCTCCCAGTCGATCCGCCGCCGGTCCTGCCGGAAGGCGTCGCGCCACACCACGGGGATCCGCGGATCGCTCTGCGGGCGCGGCTTGAACGCGCCCTCGGCGTAACGCCGTACGGCGGTCCGGACGGCCGCCAGGGCCGCGTCGGCGGCCTCGCCCCGGTACAGGTCGCTCTTGCCGACCGGCGGCACCGGGAAGGTCTCGCTCGCCCAGACGGGGCCCGCGTCCATGGCGGCCTCGGCCTGCAGGACGGTCACTCCCCACTGGGGCGCTTCCTCGGCGATCGCCCAGTCCAGGGCGGACGGTCCGCGGTCGCCGGGCGGTCCGGGGTGCACGATCAGGCAGGTGTACTCCCGCCATACGTCCTCGGGGAGCGCGCTCTTCAGCATCGGGGCGAGGATCAGCTCCGGGCCCAGCTCGCGGGCCGCGGCGCGCACCGCGTCGGGGCCGTGGGAGGCGAGGACGACGTCCACCCGGTGCCCGAGGTCGGACAGTTCGGCGTGCACCCGCTGGGACAGGCTGTTGAACGCGCTGGCGACAAGCAAGATGTCCATGACGCGGGATGCTCGCCGCTTTCCGGGGGGCAGGGAAGAATCCTTACGGCGTTTCGCCGGGGTCCGACCGGTCCTTGCTCCATCCGGACTGTTTTTGCGTCATCGGTGCCGCAACCGGTCTCGCGTCATCGGCACCCCGACCGCTCCCGCGTCATCGGCGCCGCACCCCCTCTCGTGTCGTCCGTACCGCTAACCGCGCAGGAGCCGCCGCGCGGTCAGGGCCAGGCTGATCTCCACCACGTCCAGCGGGCGGGCCAGTGAGCGGCCGGTCAGCTGCTCGCAGCGCCTGAGGCGGTTGAGGACCGTGTTGCGGTGGCAGTACAGGCGCTCGCCCGCGCGCTGGGCGGAGCCGTCGCAGGACAGCCAGGCGGACAGGGTGTCCAGCAGGACGTCCCGGTCGGCCGGTTCCAGCCGGAGCAGCGGCCCGAGCACCTGGTCGGCGAGGGTCGCGCCGAGTTCGGGGCAGGAGACGACGAGGGCCTCGGGCAGATGCTCGGTCAGCCGGATCGTGCCGCCGGCCGGCGGGCACATGCTCAGCGCCAGGTCGGCCATGCGGCGGGCGTCGCCGACCGCGGCCAGGCCCGTCACCACGTTGCCGATGCCGGCCTTGACGCCCGGGACGGTCGGCTCCAGGCCCTCCAGCGGGTCGCCGTCGCCCCCCGGGTCCTCGTCACCGACCAGGACGATGCCGTGGTCCACTTCCCCTCCTGAGTGCCAGTGCACACGGGTGCCGGGCGGTACGACGACGGCGCGGGCGCCCGCGGGCCGTCCACCGGCGATCGCGACGACCAGGTACCGGCCGTGCTCGGGCAGGCCGAGGCCCTCGGCGGTCTCGGGCAGGTCAGCGATCCGGCTGGTGCCGTCGAGGAGCGCGGCGGCCAGCAGCCGTACCCGGTTCTCGCGCCGCCAGGCCAGCTGCCGCTCGGTCTGCCGGTAGGCGTCGGCCACGAGGGTGCAGTGCTCGTCGACGAAGTTCCACATGTCGGTCGCCACATGGACCAGCAGCCGGACGTCCTCGGGCGCCGTGCGGGAGGTCTCCTCCACCAGCCGCTGCCAGACCAGGGAGCCGCCGAGCCGGAAGGCGTGCAGCAGGGCGTCCAGCGGCAGCCCCTGCTCGGCCCGGCGCACCCCGATCTGCCACGAGCAGCGCCGGGCCGCGTCCCGGGTACCGCGCGGGTCGATCAGCGACTGCACGCTGTGCCGCAGGGAGCGGTGGACCTCCTGCCAGGTACCGGCGTAGTCGGTCTCCAGGGCGGTGCGGTAGGCGGCTTCCTGGTCCCGGACGAGGGCTACCAGCCGGTCGGTGAGATCCGGCAGGCCGTCGAGCAGGACCCGGGCGGCCCGGTGCAGCACCCGCAGGGCGTCGGCGTCGATCAGCGACCGCCTGCGCCCGGTCCGCGGCTGCGGAACGGGCGCCGGTCCGGTGCGGATGCTCGCGTGGGTCCGTACGGCAGGATGCATCGCGGTCCTCCCACAACCTCGGCCTCCCGGCGCCGCGCCCGTGCCGGGAGACACAGTGGTGTCCGGTCGCCCGCGTCGCCCGTACGGCGGCGGCGGCCGCCCGACTCGTCCTGCCCCGCAGGATGACATACCGTCCGGTCGGTCCCTAGGGTTCTGCACCGCTCTTTTTCCACCGGGCCCGCTCAGAAGATGCCCTCCGCCCCTCCCCGCGGCCTCCTCCCGGCCCGCCGGGTGACGCGTACCGCGGGTCACCGGCCGCCCTGCCGCTGCACCATCCGGGCCAGCTCCATCCGGGAGCGCACGCCGAGCGCGGCGAAGACATTGCGCAGGTGGTAGTCGACGGTGCGGGTGCTCACCGCGAGGCGCAGCGCGACCTCCCGATTGGTGGCGCCCTCGGCGACATGGCGGGCGATGCGCAGCTGCTGCGGGGTGAGCCGGGCCAGCTCCCCGGGGCCGTCCGCCCGCCCGGCGGCCCCGTGCGCCCGCAGTTCCCCGCGCGCCTGTTCCGCCCACGCCCGCGCCCCGCACCGCTCGAACCCGACCAGCGCCGCCCCCAGCCTGGTCCGGGCCTCCCGCAGCCGCCGTCGGCGGCGCAGCCATTTGCCGTGCAGCAGTTCGGTGCGGGCCCGCTCGAAGTCCCCTCCTTCGGCGTCGTGCCGGTCCAGCGCCTGCCGGTACAGCTCGTCGGCGCGGTCCGCGGGGGCGAGCAGCGCGCGGCAGCGGGCGAGCTGGGCGGGCGCGTGCGGGTCGGCGCCGAAGGCCGCCCAGCGGGCGAAGTCCGGCACAACCGCCCGCGCGTCCTCGGGCCGCCCGGCGAGCACGGCGGCCTCCACGAAGCAGGGGACCGCCAGCATCCAGACGGCGAAGTGACCGCGCCGCACTCCGGGCAGAACCAGCGGGCCGAGCCGGTCGACGGCGTCCAGGGGGCGGCCGCGGGCGAGGTCGGTACGGGCCAGGGCCCACTCCGCGAGCGTCGCGGCCTGGGCGAGGCCGTGCCGGCGGGCCGTGGCGAGCGCGGCCGTCGCGTGGGCCTCGACGGTGGCCCGCTGACCCGTGATGGACGCGGCCAGGGCCAGCATCGCGGTGTGGTGGGCCGCGGTGTTGCGGCGTCCGGCCCGGTGCGCGGCCCGTACGCCGTCCTCGGCGTGGGCGCGCGCCTGGGCATGGCGTCCCGCGCGCAGTTCGGCGTAGGCGAGGTACTCCAGGGCCCGCGACTTCAGTGCGGCGGAGTCCAGGTCGCGGGCCGCGGCCAGGGCGCGGGCTCCTGCCCGGCGAGCGACCACGACATCGCCGAGCAGGAGGGCCGCGGCGGCGGACCGCAGCAGGTGCTCGGGCCGGTCGCCGGGGTGGGCGAGGACCCGGCGCAGGGGTTCCACCGCGTGCTCGGGGCGCTGTTCCAGCAGGGCGCGCATGCCGGAGCGGTAGTCCCCGGTGACCCCGGGGCGGTCCGTGTCCGGTCCGCCGAGCGCCCTGAGGCATCCGGTCCGGTCTCCCGCGGCCCAGGCGGCGTCGGCCGCGGCGAGCCGGGCGGCCTCGGCCTGCTCCGGATCCTCGGCGGCCAGCAGCGCGGCCGCCCACAGCAGGGTCTCCCGGGCGTCGTCGACCGGGCCGTCACCCAACTGCTCGCGTCCACGCGCCAGTTCGGCCCGCCCCCGGTCCGCCCGTGTGCTCGTGTCACCGGTCATTCCCGTGAGACTACTGACCCGTCAGTAAAGTCGCGCTGCCGTAGCGGGACGGCTGTGCCGCCGCCCAGGGTTTCCGGGCGGCGGCCGTGCGGGGGCACAACGTCAGCCGGTGTGCGGGCAGTTGCCCCGGTACTCCTCGATGGTCGCGCTCGGCCGGGGCAGCGGGCAGAGGAACTGCTCGTAGCGGGTGTCGTTGTCGATGAACCGCTTGAGCCAGGAGATGCTGTACTTCGCGATCGTCGTGTTCGACGAGTTGGGCGTGAAGTGGGTGGCGCCGTTGAGCTCCAGATAGGCCCGGTCCAGTCCGGACGGCAGGCTGCCGTAGAAGGGCTCGGCGTGGCCGGCGACCGGGGCGATGGTGTCGCCGTCGGCGCCGATGATCAGGGTGGGTGTGCGCAGTTCGGGCCAGGTCTTGTCGGTGTTCCACGGGGTGAGCGGGATCGCCGCCTGAAGCGCGGGCCGGGACTTGGCGGCCTCCAGGCTGCCGCCCCCGCCCATGGAGTGGCCCATGACGCCGAGCCGACTGCTGTCGATCCGTCCGCGCACCGAGCTGCGCTCGGTCAAGTAGTCGAGCGCGGCGAGCAGTTGGCGGCCCCGGGAGTCGGGCTGGTCGAGGGTGGTGAGGGTGTCGATGGTGAACACCACAAAGCCTTGGGAGGCCAGGCGCGGGCCCAGCCAGGCGATCGAGGACTCGTAGGCGGTGAAGCCGGGTGAGATCGCCACCGCCCCGAAGGTGCCGTCGCTCGTGGTCGTCGGGTAGTAGATGGTGCCGCCGCCGAAGCCGGTGACGGAGAGCGAGGAGACCGAGGTCTGGGAGACGGCGTAGGGGCCGCGGGCCGCCTCGATACTGCTGGTGGTGGGTGCGGGGCCGCGTTCGTAGGGGTTGTCCGCCGCGTGGGCGCCGGGACCGGCCAGGCCGGCCAGTCCGAGGAGCGCGGCGAGGGCCGCGGCGGCTCCGGCGAGCCGGCCGGCCCTTCGGGGCCGGGTGTGGGGGTGGACCTGCACGACGAGTCGTCCTCTCTGTCGTGGCGCACGGGCGGCGCGGGGACACCGCGCCACCGGGCACCGCCGTGGTTGGCGGTGCCACTGTGAGTGCGGGGTCCGGGCCCGGGGACCGGCAAAGTCACCGGTCTTGTGGAGCGGTCTCGTCCGTGCCGCGCCGGGGCCCGGGTTGCCCGGGCCCGGGGCCGGTGTGAAACGCTCGATGGCATCCGTTACGGCAGCGTGGAGAGGCGACGGTATGCGCATCGGACTGCTCGGCACCGGCCCGTGGGCGCAGATGGCCCACGCCCCCGCTCTCGAACAGCACCCGGAGGTGGACTTCGTCGGCGTGTGGGGCCGCCGCGCGGACGCGGCGAAGGAACTCGCCGGACGGCACGGCGCCCGGCCCTACGACGACATCGACGCCCTGCTCGCCGAGGTGGACGCGGTCGCCGTGGCCCTGCCGCCGTCGGTGCAGGCGGAGCTGGCGGTACGGGCCGCGCGGGCCGGGTGCCATCTGCTCCTGGACAAGCCGCTGGCGACGACCGTCGACCAGGGGCGGGCGGTTGCTGAGGCCGCCGCGGAGTCCGGGGTGGCGTCCGTGGTGTTCTTCACCACCCGGTTCCTGCCGGAGACCGAGGAGTGGATCGCCGAACAGGCCGCGGCGGGCGGCTGGTTCACCGCCCACGCGCAGTGGCTGGGCTCGGTGTTCAGCGGCGGCGACAGCCCGTTCGCGAACTCGCCGTGGCGGCGGGAGAAGGGCGCGCTGTGGGACGTGGGCCCGCACGCCCTGTCGGTGCTGCTGCCGGTACTCGGCGAGGTGCGGCGGGTGGCCGCCGCCGCGCCCGGCCCCCGGGACACCGCGCACCTGGTCCTGGAGCACACCGCCGGCGCGTCCAGCACGCTGACGCTGAGCCTGACGGCCCCGGCCGAGGCCGCCGGGACCGCCGTGGAACTGCGCGGCGAGCACGGCGTGACCCGGTTGCCGACCGCCGCGCCGGGTGTCGTACCGGCCTTCCAGCGGGCGGCGGACGCCCTGATCGCCGCCGTGCGCACGGGGCGTCCGCATCCGTGCGACGCGGCGTTCGCGCTGCGGGTCACCGAGATCCTCGCCGAGGCGGAGGGTCTGCTGGAGGGCTGAGTCAGTCCTCGAAGGGTTCGTCGCTCCACCGGAACCAGGCCCGGTCGCCGTCGATGTGCAGCAGGAACTCGGCGACCGGCCCGTCCGGGGAGGAGAGGGAGACCCGGCGCTCGATCTCGGCGTACGCCGCCTCCCACTCCTCGACGTGCCCGTCGATCCCGTCCAGCAGGGCGAGTTCGCGGGCGAACAACTCACGTACGGAGGCATAGCCGGGCCCCGGGGTGAAGTGCCCGTGCAGCCAGGGGAAGTCGGCCTCCTCGACGCGGATCTCCCCCACCGGCCCGTCCGCGCCGCGGACCTGCCACACCTCTCCCTGGAACCCCACCGTGCCTCCGTACGCCGTCACTGCCAGTGCCCGGTCAGCATCGCACCCGGCACTGACATTGCTGCCGATACTCAGGTTCCGGTGGTCGTGGCTCGGGCACCGACCGACACAGCGGCCGCCCTACGAGGTCACGCCCGGGATGTGGAAGTCGATCCGCTCGCGGACCACCGGGTGTCCGGCCTTGGTGAAGTTCGCGGCCATCGGGAAGTTGCCCTGGTCGGTGGCGCCGCCGATGAACTCGGCACCCTGCTCGGCGAGGAAGCGGGTGCACTCCACGAGCAGGTCGTAGGCGTAGCCGCGGCCGCGGTGCTCCGGTACCACACCGATGAAGCCGATGACGGGCGCGGTCTGGTTGCGGGCCGGGATGTGGATGCCCACCAGGTCGCCCTCCGGCGTGCGCGCGATCTGCCACCACTCGCGCGGGGAGGGGCACCAGTGGAAGAAGTCCAGCTCCTCCTGGGCGGCCTGGTCGAGCCCGCCCTGCTCGATCGCCTTGAGGGCGTGGGCGTCCAGGGTGACGGAGTGGATACGGCGCAGCGCGTCGAAGAACACCGCGTCGTCGGGCTCCGGCTCGAAGACGAGGCGTCCGGGAGACTCGGGGAGCCCGCACTCGGGGGTCCAGCGGTAGATGTAGCGCTCCACGAGGGGTTCGTAGCCCGCGCCGCGGGCGGCGGTGAAGCAGGCCTCGGCGGCGGCGCGTACCTCGGGCCTCTCGCGCCAGCCGGCGGGCAGGTTGAACTCCAGCTCGACCTGCCAGGGGGCGGAGCGCAGGAGTTCGGCTCCCGCTTCCTCCTCCCCCTCGGCGACGTCGAACCAGTTGACGAGCATCGGCTCGGTGGCGTCGGGGCCGCCCCACCAGGCGCCGCGCGCGACGACCTCGCCGTCGCGCAGGGCCACGCGCTTCCATTCGGGGCGGTGCACGGTGGTGCGGTGTGCTTCGGCGGCGCCCAGCGGGTCGGGCAGGGCGTCGAAGAGATGGGCGTCGCTCTCGTCGAGCGCACGGATGACCAGATCGGTCATGGGTGGATTCCTCCGGGATCAAGCTGCGTGGAGCGCTCCCGGCCGGATCACACGAAGCACGCCGGGACGGTGAAGGGAGCGCTGGAGAGGGTGAACTGCACGGCACTCGCCTCCTTCCGTCAGCTCAAGGCGTGATGATCACACCGTAGGGGTTCTTCCTCGGGCGCGTCCAGGGCTTTTACGGCAGGTGCGTTGACGGTTCCGGACCCCGGCGAGGGCTAGGGTCGGCTCATGACCGACTCCACCTTGCGCTCCGTCTCCGTCGAGCGCACCGCCACCGGCCACTTCACCGCGGTCAACGCCGACGGTGACCGACTCGCATTCGGCACCGCGGGTGACGGTTTCACCCCGGTCGAGCTGCTGCTCGCGGCGATCGGCGGCTGCACCATGGCCGATGTCGACGTCGCCACCAGCCGGCACGCCGAACCGGACCGCTTCACCGTCACGGTGACCGGCCACAAGATCAGCGACGAGAACGGCAACCGGATGACCGACCTGGAGGTCACCTTCTCCGTCGCCTTCCCGCAGGGCGAGGGCGGCGACCGGGCCCGCGCCATCCTGCCCCGCGCGATCAAGAGCTCGCACGACCGGCTGTGCACGGTCAGCCGCACGGTCGAGACGGGTACGCCGGTGCGGACGGTCGTCACCGACGCCTGAGCGATAACCATTTGCGAGGGGCGATGGAGTCACCCGACGCTGGCCCCATGTCCTACGCCATACGCCCCGCGCGGCTCTCCGACGCGCCCGCCGTCACCGAGCTGCTGAACCAGGTCGACGTCTTCGAGACCGGCCACCCGGAGACCGATGTGGCCTCCGTCGAGGCCGACCTCAAGCACCCCGAGGTCGACCTCGCGCGGGACTCCTGGCTGGCCTTCGACGGGGACCGGCTGGTGGCCTACGCGCTGGTGTGGGACGAGTCGGGCGGCGAGCGGCTGGACGCCGACCACTATGTACTGCCCGACCACCAGGAGGCCGGGCAGCGGCTGTTCGCGGAGCTGGAGTCCCGCGCCCTGGCCAAGGCGCGGGCCAACGGCGCGTCCCGGGCCGTGGTCCACCTGCACCTGCACAGCAACCCCACACTGGAGACCGAGCTGATCCGCGAGCGGGGCTGGTCCGTGGTCCGCCGCTACCACGTACTGGACCGCCCCGTGGATCCCGCCGTCGACCGCGCCCCAGAACCTCCGGCCGGAGTACGGCTGCGGGCGTGTGCCGACGAGGCGGACCGCAGGCGCGTCCACGCGCTGTACCAAACGTCGTTCGCCGAGCACTTCGACTTCCAGCCGCGTACGTACGAGCAGTGGCTGCACGACGTGGACGCCGGGACGCTGGACTGGTCCCGGGTGTGGATCGCGGGCACCGACGAGCACGGGGACGCGGGCTTCCTCATGTCCCGCAACGACCGTGAGTCCATGGGCTGGATCCGCAGCATCGGCGTCCTGCGGGAGGCGCGCGCCCAGGGGCTCGGGGGCCTGCTGCTGCGGCACGCCTTCGCCGCGTACGCCGCCCTCGGCCGGGACACCGTGGGCCTCGGCGTGGACACCGGCAACACCACGGGCGCGCCCGGCCTGTACGCGCGCAACGGCATGACACTCCGGTACGCCGTGGACACCTGGGAGGCGGTGCTGAGCTGAGGCTCAGTAGGCACGGATGGGGTAGTGCGGGTCCTCCCAGCGGGCGGGGCCGCTGAGTCCGATCAGGCGGGCACGGTGCTGGAGTTCCTCGGAGGCTCCGCACGCGCGCAGGCGGGCCGGGGCGTACCGGGCGAGCCAGGTGGACAGCTCGGTGCGCAGGGCGTCCTCGTCGTCGTGCCAGGTGCTGAAGGGCAGGGCGTCGCCGAGCAGTTCGTACTCCCAGGCTTCGACGGTCAGCGCCAAGTGCCGGTCGGCGACGGGGTGGTGGTGCGTCTCCCAGACGTCCAGCCACGGGGTGAAGGTGCCGGCCGCCTCCGCGCACAGGGCCAGCAGTTCGTGCGCGGGTACGGCGGGGTCCGGGTCCAGGAGAGTGCGGGACCACCAGGCGTGCAGGAACTCCCATACGGCGTCGCTCTGTTGCCCCGGCCACTGGGTCCACTCGCCGCGTGTGAAGGAGGTGCCGACCATGTAGAAGCCGAACATCGGCTCCACCCGTCCGGCGACCAGCTCCCGGGCGAACTGGGGCAGGATGCGGCGCAGGACGGCGCCGTGGTCGTGCCAGTCGGGGGCGTCCCAGGTGCGTCGGAGCAGGTCCGGGTCCAGCTCGACGTCGGGGGTCTTGAGCAGCGCCAGCTCCTCCTCGTCGCCCCAGTGACAGGTGCACTGGGTCTCGTCGCGCCGGGCGGTCATGCCGCGGAAGGTGACGGACAGCGCGTCCAGGGCGCGGTCGAGGCGGAGTCGGGCGGATATGGCGTCGGGGGTCATGGCGCGACCGCCTCACGGGACTCCGGGCGGCTTCCGCCGGCCGAAGATCGCGACTCTACCCCCTTGGCGCACCGCTGTACCACCTTCCTTAAGAGCCCCTTAGTTCGCCCTTAAATCATGGCCGGATTCGGCCGGAGGCTCGATTTCCGTGGGGGACTCGATCATCCTGAGAGCGCTCTCAGACGCGGCCGGCCGTGGGCTTTCTCACCGGGCCCACGGCCGGCCGTACCCCACACGTACTACTGGAGTCCCCCACATGGCACCTCGTCACCAGCGTCAACTCGGCCGCCGCAAGCTGCTCTTCGCCCTCGGCGGTGCCGCCGTCGCCGCGCCCGCCGTGGCCGCGCTGGCCCCCCACGCGCTCGCGGACAGGAGCACGAAGGCGGCCGGGAGCCTGCCGCTGACGATCGTCAACAACTCCGGCTCGTTCGGCAACGGCAGCGTCCACGTGTACATCGTCGGCAACCAGGACGGCCGCCAGGTCCGGCTCACCCCCGACGGCACGCTCGCGCCGATCTCCCTGTCGGACAACGGCCCGGACGGCTTCACCGACTACGCCATCAGCCTCTCCGGCAGCGGCGAGACCCAGCTCTCGCTGCCGTTCATGTCCGGGCGGATCTACGTGGCGCTCGGCGAGAAGCTGAAGTTCAAGGCGGTGACCGACGGCGCCGGCAACGCCGCCCTGCAGTTCCCGGCGGGCTGGGTGACCTCGGACCCCAACTTCAAGGTGCTGCACGACTGCGCCGAGTTCACCTTCAACTCCGCCGGCATGTTCTGCAACACCACCATGGTCGACATGTTCAGCGTGCCGCTGAGCATCCGGCTGACCGGCGCGCGCGACCAGACCACCGGAACCCTGCGCAAGGGCGGCCGGGCCTCCGTCTTCGCGGCCGTACGGGAGCAGGCGGACTTCGCCAAGCTGGTGGTGGACGACACCCGGGTGCTGGCGCCCGGACACGGGCTGGACGCCGGGCTGTTCGCGAAGGACTACTTCGCGCCGTACATCGACGAGGTGTGGAGCACCTTCACCGGACGCGACCTGGTCGTGAAGACCAACGCGGGCGAGTTCACCGGGCGGGTGCGCGGTGACCGGCTGACGTTCTCCGGGCCCGCCGAGGTGTCGTTCGCGCGGCCCTCGACCCGGGACGTGCTCTTCTGCGACGGCACGCTGGCCGCGCCCAACGACGGCACCACCGGCCCGGTGGCCGCGATCCTGGGCGCCGGGTTCAACCGCTCGACGCTGGTGTCGCACCCCTCCCAGCCGACCACCGAACCGGCCGAGTTCTACAAGGGCGCCCTCACCAACCACTACTCCGCGGCCGTGCACGCGGCGACCGAGGACGGCCGGGCGTACGGCTTCGCCTTCGACGACGTCGCCGACTTCGCCTCCTTCATCCAGGACGCCGCCCCGACCGGGATACGGCTGACACTCACGCCTTTCGAGGACTGACGTTCACGCCTTTCCAGGGCTGACGCCCGTCGCCGGCTGCTCGTGCTCCCCCTCCGCGTCGATGTGCGGAAGGATCTTGTCCAGCCACCGTGGTGTCCACCAGGCGTGCGGACCCAACAGGGTCATCACCGCGGGGACCATGAGCAGCCGGACCACGGTCGCATCGATCAACACGCTCACCGCGAGGCCCAGTCCGAGCATCTTGACCACGATGTTGTCGCTGATGATGAAGGCGGCGAAGACGCTCACCATGATCAGCGCGGCACATGTGATCACCCGGGCGGTGATCTCCAGCGCGTGCGCCACCGACGCCTTCGCGTCCTTGGTGCGCAGCCACGCCTCGTGGACCCGGGAGAGGAGGAAGATCTCGTAGTCCATGCTCAGCCCGAAGATGATCGCGAACATCATCATCGGCACATAGCTCTCGATCGGCACCTTGCCGTTGACGCCCAGCGCGGGACCGCCCCAGCCCCACTGGAAGACGGCGACGACCACGCCGTAGGAGGCGGCGATCGACAGGACGTTGAGGACGGCCGCCTTCACCGCGACGAGCAGTCCGCGGAAGACGGCCAGGATGATCAGGAAGGCCAGCGCGACGACCACGGCGATGATCAGCGGCAGCCGTTCGGCCACGAGGTCGCGGAAGTCGACCTGGGCCGCGGTGGTGCCGGTGACATAGCCCTTGGCGTCGGTGCCGGAGACCGCGTCGGGCAGGGTGTCGTCGACCAGCCGGTTGGCCAGTTCGGTGGTGTTGGCGTCCTGCGGGGACGTCGTGGAGTAGACGGTGGAGATGAGGACGTCCCCGTCCTGGGTGGTCGTGAGCGGCGTGGCGAAGGCGGCCCCGGAGACGTCGTCGAGGCTCTTCTGCACCTTCGAGGAGAGGTCCGAGCGCTGGGACTGCGACACCTGGGTCTGGTCCACGACGACGGTGAGCGGACCGTTGGAACCGGGTCCGAAGGCGTCGGTCATCAGGTCGTAGGCGCGCCGGTCGGTGAAGGAGGTGGGGTCGGCCCCGTCACCGATGTGACCGAGTTGCATGGAGAAGACGGGGATGGCGAGGACGGCGACGGTGACGACTCCGACGCTGAGGTAGGTCAGCGGGCGCCGGGCGACGCGCTGGGCGTAGCGGTGCCAGGTGCCGTGCGGGGTGGCGCCCGGTTCGGCGTCGGTCTCGGCGACCGGTTTGCGGACCCGGTAGCGGTCGATGCGCTTGCCGATCAGCCCGAGCAAGGCCGGGACGAGGGTCAGGGCGCCCAGGACCGCGGAGACCACGGTCACCGCGGCGGCGAGGCCGAGTTTGCTGATGAAGGACACCCCGGACGCGGACAGGCCCGCCAGCGCGACGATCACCGTGCAGCCGGAGACCAGGACGGCCCGTCCGCTGGTGGCGGCGGCCTGTCCGGCGGCGGCGACCGGGTCGGCGCCGTCCATGAGGTTCTGCCGGTGACGGGTGATCAGGAACAGCGCGTAGTCGATACCGACGCCGATACCGATCATCGTGGCCAGGGTCGGGGAGACGGTGGCGAAGGTGAAGGCGGCGGCGAGCAGGCCCAGGATGGCCAGGCCTCCGATCACACTGATCAGCGCGGTGATCAGAGGGAGCACGGCGGCGATCACACTGCCGAAACCGATCAGGAGGACGACGATCGCCACCCCGAAGCCGATCGCTTCGCTCACCCGGTCGTCCGGTGCGGGCCGGGCCAGTTCGCCGAGCGGGCCGCCGTACTCGACCTCGGCGCCGGCCGAGCGCAGGGACTGCACCGCTTTGTCGACGCCGTCGAGGTAGCTGTCCCCGAGGGTGGAGGGCTGCACGTTGAACCGGACGGTGATGTAGGCGGTCTTGCCGTCGGTGGACAGGGGTCCGAAGTCCGGCTGGCCGCTCTTGGGCGGGGGTGCGCTCAGCGGGTTCTGGACCGACAGGACGTGCGGCAGCTTGCCCAGGTCACTGACCGTGGTGGACATCTGCGAGTCCAGCGACGTCAGCGACTTGTCCGCGTCGTGCACCACGATCTGGCTGCTGTAGCCGCCGGCCTGCGGATCGTGCTTCTTGAGCACGTCCTGGCCCTCCTGGGACTGCGACTGGGAGAGCGTGAAGTTGTCGGAGTACTCGCCGCCGTGGAGATGGTTCAGCGTCTGAAGGGCGGCGAGCGCGACCAGCCACGCGACGATGACGATCACGAAGTGGCGGGCGCAGCCCTCTCCGAGCCTGCGCAGTAGCCCCCGGCGGGGTGTCTTCCCGTTCCCTTCCCCCTGGTTGACGCTGGTCTCTGGCATGGCCCTGGCCTTTTCTGTCCGGCCCGAGACGTGACAGTTCCCATTAGACGACGCCCCGATCAACGCGGCACTTCCAGCTCGGGCCGGTCCGTGCGCCCGCCCCCGGAAGCCGCCGCGGAAGCCGCCTTCCGGATGCACGCCGGGCCGAGGCGTTGAATGGTGATAGGAAGCGATCCGGATCCGACGAGGAGCAAGATGATGCCGACGTCACAGCCCGCGTCCGGGCCGTCCGAGGAACGCGCCACTCCGGACGACCTGCTCCACACCCGCACCGGCACCGAGGTGTCGCCGGAGGACCTGGTCCTTGCCTCGGGCAAGGACATCACCCCCCGCAGTCTGGAATGGGCCAAGCGGAAGCTGGAGGCGGAGGGACCCGCGGCCCTCGACAAGATGCTCCCCTGAGCGGCCGGGCCGCCGCTCACCCGTGGTCCGCCGGGTCCGGGCACACCGCCCGGACCCGCTGGACCTGGTTGTTGGCGAATCCGCCGCGGTTCCAGGGCGGCCGGAGGGGCTGGGTGTGCCCTGCGGCGTCGGTGGCCCGCGCGCTCAGCACATGCTCTCCGGGTGTCGCGGTCCAGGGTGACCGCCAGCGCCGCCACGCCCACGGGTGTCCGCCGTCGGGCGCCAGTTCCGCCTGCCGCCATGTGTGCCCGTCGTCGGTGCTGACCTCGACCCCGGTCACCGGCGCGTGCCCCGACCAGGCGCGGCCCTCCAGGGTCAGGGGTCCGGGCGCGACCACGCGGGTGCGGGACATGAAGTCCGGGAATCCGGGCGGCACGAGCAGCGCCCTGGGCAGGATCCGGGTGACGGGCTCCCCCACCTCCTCGGGCCGCTGCCGGATGCGGTAGGCGACGGTCTGCTGGAACCCGGTGAACGGCTCGTCGACGACCGTGATCTCCCTGAGCCACTTCACGTGGGCCATGCCGTACCAGCCGGGGACGACCAGGCGCAGCGGCCGGCCGTGCTGCGGGGGGAGCGGGGCACCGTTCATCGCGTGTACGACGAGGACCTCCGGCTCCTGGCCGAGGACCACGTCCAGGGGCAGGGCGCGCTGGTAGTCCTGCTCGACACCGCGCTCCACGCCGTGGTCGGCGCCCGTGCAGACGACCTCGGCCGCGTCGCCCGCGATCCCGGCCCGCTCCAGCAGCAGCCGCAGGGGTACACCGGTCCACTCGGCGGTGCCGACCGCCTCGACCAGCCAGGGCTGGCTGACCGGGCGGGGGCTGAGCAGGGCCCGGCCGTTGCCCGCGCACTCCAGCGTGACCCGGGTGGTGACCTGGGGGAACGCCCGCAGATCGGCGAGGTGCAGGCGGAGCGGGCGGTGGACGCGGCCGTTCAGGGTGAGCTGCCAGGCGGAGGTGTCGGGGGTGTACGGGATGTCGTAGTGGGTCAGTACGTAGTGCAGGCCGGGCGGGGTGAGGTCGTAGCGCAGGGCCTCCAGCGGCAGGCCGTGGTTCCTGGTGGCGAGCGCCAGCTCGTCCCGGCCGACGGCCTCGTCGGACACGGGTGGCCGGGCGGGTACGCCGGCGTCACCGAGTCGTGCGCCCATGGCCGCATTGTCCCGCCGCGAGGGCCCGAACGCCCTGCCGAGGGCGTCTCTTGATCAACCGGCCGCTCCGCCGGGCGGGTCCGGATCGGCTTCGCCCTTTCGGAAACGGTCTTGGAGCTGCCAGACTCCGGAGGATGCCCGACTTCGACATGCTCGTCCTCGGATCCGGACCGGGCGGCCAGAAGGCCGCCATCGCCGCGGCCAAACTGGGCCGCCGGGTCGCCGTCATCGACCGCCCCGACATGGTGGGCGGTGTCTCCATCCACACCGGCACCATCCCGTCCAAGACCCTGCGCGAGGCGGTGCTGTACCTCACCGGTCTCACCCAACGCGACCTGTACGGCCAGAGTTACCGCGTCAAGGAGGACATCACCGTCGCCGACCTGATCTCGCGCACCCAGCACGTGGTGGGCCGCGAGGTCGACGTCATCCGCAGCCAGCTCTCCCGCAACCAGGTCGCCCTGTACGCCGGGACCGGACGGTTCGTGGACGACCACACCGTCGCCGTGCGCGAGGTCACCGGACAGGAACGGCTGCTGACCGCCGAGCACATCGTGATCGCCACCGGCACCCGGCCCGCGCGGCCCGCCAGCGTGGAGTTCGACGGGCGGACGATCATGGACTCGGACAATGTGCTCACCCTGGAGCGGGTGCCGCGTTCGATGGTCATCGTCGGCGCGGGGGTCATCGGCATGGAGTACGCCTCCATGTTCGCCGCGCTCGGCAGCCGGGTCACGGTGGTGGAGAAGCGTGCCGGGATGCTCGACATGTGCGACGTCGAGATCGTGGAGTCGCTCAAGTACCACCTGCGGGACCTGGCGGTGACGTTCCGGTTCGGGGAGACCGTCGCGGCGGTCGAGCGGCATCCGCGGGGCACGGTCACCGTGCTGGAGAGCGGCAAGAAGATCCCGGCCGACGCGGTGATGTACTCGGCGGGGCGACAGGGCCTGACCGATGAACTCGACCTGGACAAGGCCGGGTTGTCCGCGGACCCGCGCGGGCGGATCTCCGTCGACGAGCACTACCGCACCGAGGTGCCGCACATCTACGCGGTGGGCGATGTGATCGGCTTCCCGGCGCTGGCCGCGACCTCCATGGAGCAGGGCCGCACGGCGGCGTACCACGCCTTCGGGGAACCGGTCGGCCGGATGCACCACCTCCAGCCGATCGGCATCTACACCATCCCGGAGATCAGCTTCGTGGGCCGTACCGAGGACCAGCTCACCGAGGAGCGGGTGCCGTTCGAGGTGGGTATCTCCCGCTACCGGGAGCTGGCCCGCGGGCAGATCATCGGTGACTCGCACGGCATGCTGAAGCTGCTGGTCTCGACCGAGGACCGCAAACTGCTCGGCGTGCACTGCTTCGGCTCGGGGGCGACCGAGCTGATCCACATCGGTCAGTCGGTGATGGGGTGCGGCGGCACGGTCGACTATCTCGTCGACGCGGTGTTCAACTACCCGACGCTCGCGGAGTCCTACAAGGTGGCCGCGCTGGACGCCACCAACCGGCTCCGCCAGGTCGACCGGATGACCGACTAGGGCCTGTCTTCAAACTCCCGTCGTCGCCCGGAGGGCGGCCCCGCGGCGTCAGGTGCGTGCTCTCGGCGTGCCGGACGAAGGTCCTCGTAGCGGAGCTACTTGGACCTTTGGCCGGTGCGGCGAGAGTGCGTGCATGGCGGCTCGGGGCAGGCGGGAGTTTGAAGACAGGACCTAGCTCGCCGTGCCTCGTGCAGGGGGACCGCCTCGACCGGTCAGGCGGTCTCCTCGCCCACGATATGCACGGCCGCCTCCTCGGCGGACCCGGTCTCCTCGTCCTCACCGGCACCCGAACCCTCCGGGGCCTCCCGGGCGAGCCGTTCGTCCAGGCTCTCGCCCTGGTGCTGCTCGGCGGCGGTGGTGCCGTACTCGGTGACGCCGAGGGGGTGCTCGGGCGGGGAGTAGCCCGCGTCGAGGACGTCGTCGTAGGACGGTTCACCGACGGTGTTCTCGGGGTCGAGGGGCGTGGCGTCCTCCTGCTCCTCGTTGCCGCCGGTGGGCCCGTAGGTGTCGTCGGCCATCGGCTCGGGGGTGCTGGGGTCCGGGGCCATGACGGCCTCCCTCGTCTCCGGGCGCGGCCGGTCCGCCGCCTCCCGCACCGCGTTTCCCGATCCGCACCGGTCAACCACCCGGCGGGGTACGCCCAGGTCAGGGGGTGGCGACCGGGCCGTCGGGGCGGCTGCGGCGCGCCTCGACCATCTCCCGGCTCAGCTGCTCCGTCTCGGCCTCGGTGAGCCGCTCGAAGCCGTCCTCGGTGATGACGGAGACGATCGGGAAGATCCGGCGGCCGAGGTCCGGGCCGCCGGTGGCGGAGTCGTCGTCGGCGGCGTCGTAGAGCGCCTGGAGCGCGGCGAGGGCCGCCTCGCGGCGGGACATGCCCCGGTGGAAGAGCTTCTTCAACGCGCTGCGGGCGTACGGGGATCCGGACCCCTCGGCGTAGAAGTCCGTCTTCTCGTACAGGCCGCCGCCGATGTCGAAGGCGAAGATGCGGCCCCGTTCGCCCTCGGGCCGGGCCGGGTCGTAGCCGGTGAGCAGCGGGACGACCGCCAGGCCCTGCATGGCCTGGCCGAGGTTCTCGCGGATCATGCCCGCGAGGCGCCGGGCCTTGGCGCCGAGGGTCATCGGGACGCCCTCGATCTTCTCGAAGTGGATCAGCTCGACCTGGTACAGCTTGACCATGTCCACGGCGAGACCGACGGTTCCGGCGAAGGCGACGGCGGTGTAGTCGTCGGCCGGGTGCACCTTCTCCAGGTCGCGCTGGGCGATCAGGTTGCCCATGGTGGCCCGGCGGTCCCCGGCGATGAGCACGCCGTCCCCGAAGGTGAGGGCGAGCACCGTGGTGCCGTGCGGCACCCGGTCCGGGTCGGCGAGCATCCCGTCCGGCAGGACGCGGCGCGTGCTGAGCAGTTCCGGCCGATGGGCCGCGAGGAACTCCGTGAACGAGGAGGACCCTGGTGTGAAGAACTCCTCGCCCAGTCGCCCGCCGTACTCGTCCTGCGTCATGGCCCTCCCCCTCGTCCGCCGTCCGACAACCGAAGTCCTACCAGACGCGGCGACGCGGGCAACTCCGTTCGGATCACAGAGCCATCAGGCGGAGGCAGACCGGCAACCCGTCACCGAGCCTTGCGGCGGACCGGCAACCGGTCACAGCGCCTTGCGCCGGATCAGCACCCCCAGCACCAGCAACCCGGGCACCAGAGGCAGCCACACCGTCAGCAACCGGTAGCCGAGTACCGCCGAGGCCGCCGACGCGGCCGGTGCGCCGGACGCCGTGAGCGCCAGGGCGAGGGCCGCGTCCAGGGAGCCGAGGCCGCCCGGGGTGGGCAGGAGGGCGGCGGCGCTGCTGGCGGCCAGGTAGAGGAGGGCGACCTTCAGCGGGGGCAGGGGCAGGGCGACGGCCTGAGTGACGGCGACGAGGACCAGGCAGTGCAGCGCGGCGAAGGCGAACGAGCCGCCCCACAGGGCCGCCGCCCGCAGGGGCCGGGTGTGCACGGCGCGCAGGTCGGCGAGGGCGGTGCGGCAGACCCGGCGGCACCGCTGCCGCAACGGCCCGGCGAGCAGCGCGGCCACGGTCGCGACGGCGGCCGCGGTGAGCAGGACCGCGGTCGGCCCGGGTGAGCGGCGCGGGAGGGTGAGGACGCCCGGGCAGGCGAGGGCGAGGGAGGCGATGAGGACCGCGCGGACCAGGATCCCGGCGGTGCCTTTGGCGGCGACGGCGGTGGCCGCGCGGGCCGCCGGAAGGCCGCAGCGCATCAGGAACCGCAGGTTCACCACGCCCGCGCCGAGTCCGGCGGGCAGGACGTGGTTGGCGGCGGAGGCGGCGAACTGGGCGGCGACGAGCCGCACTCGGGGCAGCCGTTCGGGCACGGCGCCCTGTTGGGCGAGGGACGCGCACAGCCAGGTGCCGATCGCCGCCGTGCCCGCCACCAGCAGCCCGCCCTGGTCGGCCACGGCGAGCCGGACGGCGCCGTTCTCCAGTAGCGGCCAGTGCCGCTTGGCCAGCCAGAGGACGGCGACGAGGACGGTGAGGCCGATCGCGGTGTGCCAGTAGGCGGCCCGTCTTCGGGCGGGTGCGGCGACAAGCCGCCCGGATGTCACGGTGTTCCGCCCTCACGCGGGGCAGGCGCGATGCGCACGTCCACGCCGTCGAGGTGGTGCAGCTCCCAGTCGCGCGCGTAGGCGGGCGGTGTGCCGCCGGGCACGCTGAGCACGGCGACCGGTTCCCGGCGGGCCGTGCTGAGGATCTCCGCCCGCGTGATGTTGGCGTTGTTGCCGCGGATGGCGCCCGAGGCGCAGCCCGCGTAGTAGGCGACCGGGATCGCCTCGTGGCCCAGGAGCAGACAGGGCGGGCGGACGCCGAGGGAGCGCATCGTCTCGACATTGCGGGCCCAGGAGCCGTGGTGGGCCGTGGTGCGGTCGACCATGCCGTGCAGGACGGCGTACTGCACCGCCAGATGCCCGGCCACCGCGACCGCGAGCACGCCCGTGGCGAGTGGCCGCCACCGTCCGGCCCGGGTCCTGACCAGGTGCAGCAGCCCGTCGGCGACGGGCAGGGCGACCAGCGCGTAGGCGGGGGTCAGGAAGCGGGGCGCCGCGTAGCCGATGAGGAACAGATAGGGGACGGCGGCGGTGGTCGCGCAGGCCAGCGGGAGCAGAGTGCGCGCGGTGCGCCCGGCGCGTACCGCCACGGCCAGTCCGAGCAGGGCGAGCAGCGGCAGCAGGAACCACCACACCATCAGCACGGGGTCCGGCATGGGAACGGTGCACGGCCGGCACAGGGTCCGACCGCCCAGGCTGCGCATCTGGTCGTCGACGGCGAAGTTCCAGCCCAGTCCGCCCTGCACCCGCGACGCCTGGTCGAGCCGCTCGCGCAGTCCGCCGTAGGAGGTGTACGCCTCCACCACCCAGGGGACGGCCCCGGCGGCGAGGCCCGCCGTGGTGACGAGGCCGAGCCGCCAGTGGCGTCCGGCCAGGGCCGCGGCGAGCAGTGGAAGGGCGACATAGACCGCGTCCGTCGGACGCATCAGCGCCATGAACGCGGCGCCTGCCGCCACGCCCCACCAGGCCCCCCGGTCCGGGCGACGTGCGGCGCGGGCACGCAGGTAGCAGCCGACGGTGAACAGGCCGCCCAGGGCGACCCAGAGGTTGGGCATGGCCTGCGGGCCGTAGTAGAGGACCACCCACAAGGTGGCGAACAGGGCGCCCCCGGCGGCCAGTACACGGGTCGGGAACAGCCCCCGCCAGGCGCGCAGGGCGAGGAAGAGGGCGAGTCCGGAGAGAACGGCGAGAAAGAGGCGCAGCAGACCGGTGGAGGACGACCAGAGGGCCACCGGTGCCACGAGCAGCGGGACACCGCGGGCGCGCGGCGCGCTGAAGAAGGCGGCCGGTGCCTGGTCGCTGACCTGGCTGACGTAGACCGACTCGTCCCAGCCGAGCCCCATGTCCGGGTTCCCCAGGAGGAGTTGCCCGGCGGTGAAAGCTCCTGCCACGAGGGCGAGCGGGGTGTTCCCGCGCCTCCACCAGGGCGCTCCCGCCATGGCTGCCGGTTCGTGCCGACCGGCCTTTAAGAGCATGGCGTTACTGCCGTGGGACATCATCCACCCCTGTCTGGACCATCCACCCCTGACCGGAAGTGGAGAAAACACGGACAAAACTAACTCGGCCTGTGGGAAGGCGCAGGGTGCTGTTCGGCCAGCCGCCTGACGGCCCGGATGACAGACTCTGCTCGTGCCTCGAACGTTTGATCATCTGCTGGCCCGCGCCCGCGCTCTGGCCTCCTCGGGACAGCGCGCGATCCTCGGTATCGCGGGCAGCCCCGGCGCGGGCAAGTCCACCCTCGCCGAGCACCTGGTACGGGAGCTGAACGCGGACGGGCGGCCCTTCGCCGCCCACGTCCCGATGGACGGCTTCCACCTCGCCGACGCCGAACTGGACCGGCTGGGCCGCCGCGACCGCAAGGGTGCCCCGGACACCTTCGACGCGGCCGGGTACGCGGCGCTGCTGCGCCGGCTGCGCGACGAACCGGACGGGGAGGTGGTCTACGCGCCGGGATTCGAGCGGGAGCTGGAGCAGCCCCTGGCGGGCGCGATCCCGGTGCCCCCGTCGGCCCGTCTGGTCGTGACCGAGGGCAACTATCTGCTGTTGGACACAAGTGCCTGGGCGCGGGTACGGGCCGCCCTGGACGAGGTGTGGTTCTGCGAGCTGCCGGAGGACGAGCGGATCCGCCGCCTGGTCGCCCGGCACGAGCGGTTCGGCAAGAGCCCCGAGGCGGCGCGCGCCTGGTCGCTCGGCACGGACCAGCGCAACGCCGATCTGGTGGCCGCCACCCGCGGGCGCGCCGATCTCGTCGTCCCGGCGACGGCCGTGCCGCGGCCCGTGTGCCCCGGACCGGGCCGAAGTGCGTCGACCGCGGGCCGGTGCTGCAATTGACACGAGGGGGCTTCACGGGGGGCATACGTGAGCACCGGGAGTGGCACCGTGAGCGACGAACTCGAAGACGTGGGCCCGATCGACTACCTGGTCGTCGAGTTCCCCGGCAACCGGATGACGGGTGAGAACTTCCCGCTCCTGGTCGACCTGGTGGACCGCGGCATCATCCGGATCCTGGACCTGATGTTCGTCCGCAAGGAGGCGGACGGCACCGTCAGCGGCCTGGAGATCGCCGACCTCACCGGCGACGGCGCGCTCGACCTGGCCGTCTTCGAGGGCGCCTCGTCCGGGCTCCTCGGCCAGGACGACCTGGAGGAGGCCGCGAGCGCCCTGCAGCCGGGCAGCAGCGCGGGCATCCTCGTCTACGAGAACCGGTGGGCCGCGCCCTTCGCCGCCGCCCTGCGCCGCAGCGGCGCCCAGCTCGTCGCCTCCGGGCGGATCCCGGTGCCCGCCCTGGTCGCGGCCCTCGACGAGACCGAGTCCGCGTCCTGAACGCTGAACGCGTCCTGACCGAAAGGATCAGTCATGCCAGGTCTTCTCCGCGGAATGGCGCGCACCGCCGTAGTGGCCGGAACGGCGACCGCGGTCTCCAACCGGGTCAGCCGCCGTCAGGCGGGACGCTGGGCGGCGCAGGAGGCGCAGGAGGCCCAGTACGCCCAGCCGCCCGCGCCCCCGCCGGCCGCACCGGCCGCCGCTCCGTCGGCCCCCGACATGACGGACAAGATCGAGCAGCTCAAGCAGCTCGGCGACCTCAAGGCGCAGGGTGTGCTCAGCGAGGCGGAGTTCGAGGAGCAGAAGCGCCGGGTGCTGGAGGCGTGAGCGTCAGCTCGGGTCCCCCGGCGGCGTCGCCCGCCGGATCGCCGAGCAGCGCCGTGAACTTTGGTGTGTGTACGGTCAGTCCGGCCTCCGTCTGCTCGAACCGCACGGTGAGCGCGCCGGTTCCGCCGTAGCGCACCGCGAACACATGCAGATCGGCGGGGGCGTTGGGCGCCGGTTCGGCCTCCAGTGCGCTGGAGGCGATCAGATGGCTCCAGCCCTCGTCGGGGTTGCCGTAGCCGCGCGGATCGGCCGCGAGGGCGAACGCCGCCTGTTCCTGGGTGCGTTCGGCGCGGGTGTCGAAGTGGTCCGGGCTGTCGGACTGTGGGTGGGCCAGCCGGAGTGCGCCCGCCGCCGTCACCTCGTGGGCGGCGGTCCTGCGCACCCGGTCGCCGTCGTCGGCCGCGTACGGGAACCCGGCGAGCAGGTACGGCTCCCCGGGCAGGCGTTCCACGGCCACGGTCAGCCACAGACAGGTGCCGTCCGTGACGTACAGCGAGCGCACGTGGCGCAGGACGTGGTCGCGGCCGACGACCGGCTTGGTGACGAGCTTCGCCGCCAGGCCCGCGGTGCGCGCGTCGCGCACGCGGACCTCCCCCATGGGGCGGCACAGCAGGAAGCCGTCGGCCACCGGGCCGATGCCGTGCTGGCGGCCGACCGCCGCGGGCAGGTAGTAGGTCCCGCCCGCCTCGATCAGTGACGGCGTCATACGGCTGTCGAAGGCCACCGAGACCCCGTCCGCGCGCAGTTGGTGGCGATGGGTCGCCCGGGAGGGGGCGCGGTGCCAGGGCGTGGTGTCCTGGATCTGCCACACCAGCATGAACGCGAAGTGCCCGTCGATCCCGCCGTCCGGTTTGACCGCGTACCGGCCCCAGCGGCTGTCGCCCCGGTAGCGCCCCAGGTCCGCGCCGACGCGCCGACCGAAGTAGCGCAGCCCCAGCACCGACTCGAAGCCCGAGTGCTGCTCGCTGTAGCGCGGCCCGCCGATGTCGAAGCCGCCGCTGGTCAGCCGGGCGTCGAGGTAGCGGGCGAGGGTGTCGCCGTCCTCGGCGAAGACCGGCTCGCCGCTGACCCGGTGGGCCTGCGCGAGGAAGGACAGCGAGATCGGGCCGTAGTTGTTGTCGTACGCGCCACCGTGCTCGGGCGGCAGCAGCGCGCCCCGGTCGCGGACCCGGTGGGCGCGGATCTCCTCCTCGTACAGGCGCATCGCCCGGCCGCGCACCTCCTCCGCGTCCTCGCCGTCCAGGTGCGCGGCGAGCATCAGGCCGCCGACGACGGCGCCGATGGCCTGGTTGCCGGCCTCCTGCGGGTTGAAGAAGGTCGCCTCCGTCAGCCAGCGCCAGTAGCCGTGGCCCAGCTCGACGAGTGCGGTGCGCAGGGCGTCGTCGAGCAGGTCCTCGGCCGTGTCGAGGACGTTGACGAGCTGGAGCAGCGCCCACACCGTGCTCGGCCAGTCGCCGATCGGGTGCGCGCCGGGCTCCAGGACGTAACGGGCGTACGGGAGGCCCGAGTCGCGCACCTTGAGGTTGGGGTAGCCGGGGTTGTCCTCGGTGTAGACGCGCTCGCGCAGGTGGAAGCGGAGGGAGCGCAGTACCGGCTCCGGCAGCCGGGGGTCCTTGGTGCGCCGGTGTGCGAGGGCCAGCAGGGAGGTCACGCCGAGGGAGGTGTCGCCGATGTCGTCGAGGGCGTCGGGGTGTTCGAGGTTCCCCTCGGGGGTGAGGCGGGCCAGGGCCTGCTCGGTGATGTCGGCGAGGACCTTGTCGTACGCCTCCGGGGTGTCCGGCAGGTCGTGCAGCGGGCCGCGCTGGTGCGGGAGGAGCATGCGGTGTTCAGCCCTTCATTCCCGAGGTGGCCATGCCCTCGACCAGCCGCTTCTGGAAGATCAGGAAGCAGATCAGGGTGGGCAGCAGGGCGAGGGTCGACATCGCGAACATGGCGCCGTAGGAGGAGCCGCTGGTCTGGTCGAGGAACAGGGTGAGGCCCAGGGGCACGGTGAACTTCTCGTTCTGCTGGAGGTAGACGAGCTGGTGCAGGAAGTCGTCGTAGGTCCAGATGAAGGTGAAGATCGTGGTGGTGATCAGGGCCGGCTTCATCAGCGGCAGGATGATCTTCCAGTAGATCTGCAGGGGGTTGGCGCCGTCCATCATCGCCGCCTGGTCCAGCTCGCGCGGGATGGAGCGGATGAACTGGACCATCAGGAAGATGAAGAAGGCGTCGACCGCCAGGAACTTCGGGACGATCAGCGGCAGGTAGGTGTTGATCCAGGTCAGGTTGTAGAAGATCGTGTACTGCGGGATCAGCACCGCCTGGGTGGGCAGCATCAGCGTGCCGAGCATCAGGCCGAACCAGATCTTCTTGCCTCGGAACTCGAAGCGGGCGAAGGCGTAGGCGGCCAGCGAGCAGGAGATGACGTTGCCGATCACCGCGCCGATCGTGACGATCAGCGAGTTGGTGATGTAGAGAGAGAAGGAGTTGCCGGAGCCGCTCCAGCCCTCGGAGTAGTTCTCCGGGCGCAGTTCGCTGGGGATCAGGCCGGGGTGGGTGAAGATCTCGGTGTCGGGCTTGAGCGAACTGCTCAGCATCCACAGCAGCGGGTACAGCATCACGACGGCCACCCCGATCAGCAGGGTGTGCGTGAAGATGCGGCGCGGGCCGGTCAGCGTACGCAGGCGGGCCAGCGGCGAGGCGTTGGGCGTGATGGCGGACATGGGGTGAAGGCTCCTCGCTCGGCTCAGTCGTCGTAGTGGACCCAGTAGCGGCCGGCGATGAAGTTGACCGCCGTGAATCCCGCGATGACCAGGAACAGCACCCAGGCCAGCGCCGAGGCGTAGCCCATCTGGAGGTCGGTGAAGCCCTTCTTGTAGAGGTAGAGGGAGTACAGCATGGTCGAGTTGAGCGGTCCGCCCGAGCCATTGCTGATCACGAACGCGGGGGTGAACGTCTTGAACGCGTCGATGATCTGGAGGACCACATTGAAGAAGACGATCGGGGTGAGCAGCGGCAGGGTGATCCGGAAGAACCGGGTCACCGGGCTCGCGCCGTCGATCGCGGCCGCCTCGTAGACGTCCTTGGGCAGCTGCTTCAGTCCGGCCAGGAAGATCACCATCGGGGTGCCGAACTGCCAGACGGCCAGCAGGACCAGGGTGTAGAGAGCCGTGTCGGGGCTGGAGATCCAGTCCTGGCCCTCGATGCCGAACCAGGCGAGGAAGTCGTTGAACAGGCCGTCGCCGCCGAAGACCTGCCGCCACACGATGGCGATGGCGACGGCCCCGCCGAGCAGGGACGGCAGGTAGAAGGCGGCCCGGTACAGGCCGATGCCCTTCAGGTCCCGGTTGAGCAGCATCGCCACGGCGAGCGCGAGGGCGAGCTTGAGGGGCACCGAGACCACGACGTAGACCAGCGTGGCGTGCACCGAGTCCCAGAAGACCGGGTCGTCGGTGAACATCCGCTCGTAGTTGTCGGTGCCGGTCCACTGAGCCGGGGTGAGCAGGTCGAAGTCGGTGAAGGACAGATACAGCGAGTCGAGCATCGGGTAGATCGTCAGCCCGAACAGGCCGACGAACCAGGGGGCCAGGAAGAGGTACGGCCACCATCCCCCGCCCCGCCGTCTGGCGAGGCGGCGGCGCATCCGGTCGCGTTCCCGCCGGTCGGACGGGGTCGACGGAACCGGCGGTTCCGATGTGACCGCGTCGGTCTTCGCAGTGGTCGTACTCATGTCTCCCTGGCCCTCTCCGGGTGTCCTGTGCTGCGCGGTGCGGGCTCAGCCGCCCAGAATGCCCGCCGCCTGGTCGAAGAACTCACCGAGCTGCGCCTTGACCGACTTCTTGTCGAAGGCGATCGCGAGGTTCGACTGGAACAGCAGGTCCCAGATCTGGTCGGCGCCCTGCGGCGGAGCCGGCGGGGTGGGCAGGGCGTCGCTCGCCGCGGACACCCGCTTGGAGATGTAGTCGGCCATCTCCATGTTGAGCTTGTCTGTCTCGCTCAGGCCCGAGGCGATCAGGTCGCGGGCCTTCTCGGTCGGCGGGATGCCGCGGAAGAGCTGCATCGCCTTGATGGCGGTCTCGTCCTGGGCGAAGAACGACATGATCTTCACCGAGTCGGCGACCCGCTTGCTGGACTTGGTGGCGCTCAGCAGCACACCGCCGTTGACGTAGTTGCCCTCGCGGGCGCCGGACCAGTCGCCCTGCGGGCTGGGCAGGAAGTCCAGCTGCGCGTCGGTGACCGAGCCGCCGGCGCCGTAGACGCCGATGTCGAAGGTGAACAGGGCCTTGCCGATGACGACCGCGTTCTTGGTGAGGTCGTTGTGCGCGGCGGAGGTGATCGCCGGGGGCGGGCAGGCGTTGAGCTTGCGCATCTCGGCCCAGTACTCCCACCACTGCTGGAGGGTCTCGGGGGTGAAGCCGACGTTCTTGCCGTCCTCGGAGAAGAAGGTCTCACCGTGCTCGCGGGCGTAGATCTCGAACGCCTGCAGGGCGCCGCCGCCGACGTCGTCGACGCCGTGGATCTTGCCGCCGCTCTTCTTGTACACGTCCTGGGAGATCTTCCTCAGGTCGGCCCAGGTCCACTCGCGGTCGGGGAGCTTCAGCCCGAGGTCCTCCAGGCCGGAGCGGTTGACGGTGAGCTGGTTGACGCCGATGCCGGAGGGCACGCCGTAGAGCTTGCCGTCGACGGTGCCCGCGGCGAGCAGGGTCTTGGAGAAGCCGGTGAGGTCGAGTGACTTGCCGACGTAGGAGTCGAGCGGGGCGAGGACGCCCTTGCGGGCGTACTGCGCGACCAGCGCGGTGTCCATCTGGAGCAGGTCGGGGGCGCTGCCGCCGGCGATGTTGGTGTTGAACTTGTCGAAGTACCCGTCGTACCCGGAGTAGGTCTCCCGGATCTTGATCTTGGGGTTGTCCTTCTGGAAGGAGGCCAGCGCCTTCTTGTAGGCGGCGTGCCGGTCGTCGCTGCCCCACCACGTCATGGTGAGCTCGCTGCTGGTGCTGCCGGCTCCGGTGCCGCCGCCGCAGGCGCTCAGGGCGCCGCCGAGGCTGCCGGCGACGGCGAGGCCGCTCGCGGTGCGGAAGAGGGTTCTGCGCGAGATCTGGTGACCCACCGGGTCCTCCCTGGATGTGCGTGACGGATCGCCCGCCGATTCAGGCGGCTCGGGATCCTCGTGGATGGCGCGTTCCGGTGCCGCGACCTCGCCCGGTCGCACGGCCCTGACGGGCGGGGTGCACGGCGTTCGTCCCTGCCGTGTCCGGACGAGCACGCCCTCGTCCGGAGCGCCGTACGCGGTACGGCGCGGTGCCCCGCCCTGAACCGGGTCCCGCCGGTTCAGAAAGCGCTTGTCCGGACATTGGCAGAAGCGGCCGGAGTCCGTCAATGCCTGCCCGCGCCGACACCGGTCACGGTTTGGATTCCGCGGGCCACGGCGAGCCGGGTCGCCCCGACGACGGTGCCGCTGTCCCCGAGGGCGCTGCTGACGACCTCGGTGGGCCAGCTCAGCTCGGCGAGCGCGGTGCGGACACCGGGCAGGAGCCGCGGGTTCGCGCCGACTGCGCCGCCCAGCACGAGCAGGCCCGGGTCCAGTACGGCGGAGACCGCGGCGGCGAGCCGTCCGATGTCGGCGGCGTGCCGCTCGACCATGGCGGCGGCGGTGGCGTGCCCCTCGCCGGCCAGCGCGAACAGCCGCTCGACGGTGCGCGGGCAGGGTCCGTCGCCGTCCCGCCACGCCTCGGCCGTACGCCGCAGCAGCGACCGCACGCCGATGTGTTCCTCCAGCGCCTCGCGGCGCGGTTCGCGGGACTCGTCCCACGGGAAGGGCAGCCGGGCGACCTCACCGGCGGCGCCGTTCGCGCCGCGCAGCACCCGGCCGCCGATGACCACACCGAGGCCGATGCCGACGCCGATGCGCAGGTAGCCGAAGGTGTCCCGGCCGCGGGCGGCGCCCTCGTGGAGTTCGGCGAGGGCGGCGCAGTTGACGTTGTTCTCCAGGTGGACCGGGACGCCCGGGGGCAGGGCCACCGCCACCTGGTCGTAGACCGGTCCGGCCTTGGCGGTCGCGGGCCGCATCCGGGTGCCGTCGCGGGTGGTGACATCGCCGACGGCGACGACGATGGTGCGCAGCGGGGCGTCGGCGGGCAGCTCGGCCAGTACGGCGCGTACGGTCCCGGCGGCCTCGGCGCGGGTGCCGTCGCCCTCGGCGAGCAGGGCGCCGTCGAGGGCGCAGCCGCGGACCCGGGTGCGGTCCGGGCCGAGGTCGACGGCGAGGACGGCGCCGGCGGCGGGGCCGAGCCGGTAGACGGCGGCCGAGCGGCCGATCGCACCGGCCGCGGTGCCGGAGTGGGCGGCGAGTCCGGCCGCCTCCAACTCGGCGACGGCGGAGGACACGGTCGGTTTCGACAGTCCCGCGTCCGCCGCGAGCCGGGGGCGGGTGGCGGTACTCGCCCCGGCCAGCACGGCGAACACCGCACGCGCGCTCTCGCTCAGGTCCATGGTCTCCCCAGATCGTGCTGTGGCCGTCCGGTCTCGGTGCGGCGCTTGACGCACCCTACTTCGTTAGTTAACTTCCTAACGAACTCCGGCGGTACTCGCCTGCCGCACCCCTTCGAAGCCCGTCCCGGGGCTTCCCGACCGACTTCCCCTGTCCAGGCGCGGTTCGCCCGCCGTCGCAGACAACAGCACCCCTGCTACGACTGCAACGACGAAAGAGATCCCGTGCAGGACTCTTCTCTCCTGTCCCCGCTCGTGGTCGGTATCGACGTGGGCGGCACCAAGACGCATCTGCGCGCGGTCGCGGGCGCGGACCTGGTCGCCGACCGGGTCCGGGCGAGCACCGGCTGGCGGCCGCACGACCCGGTGGCCGCGGCCGACTGGCTCGCCGCGCTGATCGCCGACGCCCTGCCGAAGGGCGCCCGCCCGGCCGCCGTGGCGGTCGGCGGACACGCCTGCGAGACCCCACGCCAGTGCGCCTGGATCATCAATGCGCTGCAACTCCACCTCGACGCTCCCGTGTTGGTGGTCGGCGACGCCGAACTCCTCGTCCCGGCCGCCGGTCTGGAAAAGGGCGTCGGCCTGGTCGCGGGCACCGGCTCGGTCGCCGTCGGGCGGCTGCCCGACGGCAGCCCGCTCCAGGTCGGCGGCTGGGGCGCGGTCCTCGGTGACGAGGGCGGCGCGGCCGGGCTCGTCCGGGAGGCCGTACGGGCCGTCTGGGCGGCGCACGATCGCGGGGAGGCCCCGGACGCGCTGGCCGAGGGGCTGATCTCCGCGTTCGACGTGGCCGAAGTGCCCGCGCTGGGCGCCGCGTTGGAGTCCGCCGAGGATGTCTCCGCCGACTGGGGCAGCCGTGCGCCGGTCGTGTTCGAAGCGGCCGAGGCCGGTTCCGCGCTCGCCCGTTCCGTGATCACCGAGGGCGGCCGGTCGCTGGCCGGGCTCGTACGGCAACTCGCCGTGCGCGGCGCTCCGGTGGATGACGTGGTGGTCGCGGGCGGCACGATCCTGGCCCAGCCCGCGCTGTACGAGGCGTTCGTGGGCGCGCTCGACGATTGCGTTCCCGGGGCACGGTCCACGCGCCTGAGCGTGCCGCCGGTACAGGGAGCGCTGGCGCTCGCCCATGCGCTCCTTTGATCCCCGAGGCTCCGTCACTTCCCCTTCCCTTCCCGGCCGTTCGGCCGTGGCACTCCAGAGAGGCAGTCGCATGCCGTCCACCGCCGGGCCCCGGCCCCTCGCACCGGTCAGTGAAGTCGCCCTGAACAGAAGGGGGTTCCTCAGGACGTCCCTGGGTGCCTCGGCCGGGGTACTGGCCGCGCCCACCTTCGCGACCTGGCTGTCCGCCGCGGACGCCAAGGCCGCCGCCGGACTCCCCGCGTTCGTCGACGACTACCGCAGCAACATCGCCACGAACCTCACCCCCGAGACCAACGCCGTCGTCCGCATCCTCGGCGGCTTCGCCGAGGTGTGGAAGACCGGCGACGCCTGGAACACCGGCACCCCGCTGCTGCCCGAGGTGCTGCGCGCCAACGTCCGGCACTGTGTGCGCGTCACCACGGCGCGCACGGCCGAGCAGGCGAAGGAGGCGTTCGTCGTCGACCGCCAGCACCAGAGCTACGCCATGATCGCGGGCCTGGGTCCGCTGGCCGAGCTGTACCGCGCGGGCGGCAAGGCGGTCACCTCGATCACCAGTGCCCCCGACGGCACCCCGCCCGGCCGGATCAGCGACACCCTGCCCGCCGACGCCCCCGCCGGGTCGGCGCTCGGCGCGGGCTCGCACAGCTCGGAGCTGGGCAAGGTGGCCGAGCTGGTGGACGCCGTGCGCGGCCCCTTCGCGTCCGGCAACCCCGCCAAGTTCGCCTACCAGTACCCGCGTCCGTGGCGGCTCAACGCCAACAGCGAGGTCGCCGACACCGGCCGGACCGACGAACTCGGCTACCCCGTGTACGACTCCGGGGTCGTCGTCGCCCCGCAGTTGCTGCGGCAGCGCGGCACCGACCCGGCCGAGGACGGAGGTTTCCCCAGCGGGCACACCAACGCCCTGCACCTGGCCGGGCTGGCGTACGCCTACGCCGTCCCGGAGCGGTTCCAGGAACTCGTCACCCACGCCTTCGCCCTGTCCGACACCCGGATCGTGGCCGGTATGCACTCCCCCGTCGACGTCGTCGCCGGACGCGTCATGGCGACCGCGCTCACGGCCGCCGCCCTCTGCGACCCGGCCAACGCCGAGCTCAAGGCCGCCGCCCGCGCCCAGGCGCTCGCGTACTTCCGGGAGCGCACCGGCACGGAGGACCTGTACACCTACGCCCACTCGGCCGGCCCCGGCACCGACCCGTACGCCGACCGGGAGGCCAACGCCCGCTCCGTGCGCCCGCGGCTGACGTACATCCTCCCCCGGCGCGGCCGCGATGTGCCGCTGACCGTGCCCAAGGGGGCGGAGGTGCTGCTGGAGACACGGCTGCCGTATCTGGACGCGGCGCAGCGGCGGGCGGTGCTGCGCAGCACCGCGCTGCCGGCCGGGTACGTCCTGCTGGACGGGTTCGAGCAGTGGGGGCGGCTGAACCTGTTCGCGGCGGCGGACGGTTACGGCGCCTTCGACTCCGCGGTGACGGTCACCATGGACGCGGCGGCGGGCGGCTTCCACGCGGCCGACAGCTGGCGCAACGACATCGGCGGTCGCGGCTCGCTGACCAAGCGGGGCACCGGGACGCTCACGCTGACGGGGAGCAACCGATACTCCGGCGGGACCGTGGTGGAGGGCGGTGTGCTGGTCGCGGGTGCCTCGGACGCGCTCGGCCGCGGTGATGTGCGGGTGGTGGGACCGGGGACGCTGCGGGTGGCCTCGGCGGTGCGGGTGCCGGGTTCCTATGCGCAGGACTCCGGCACGCTGGAGGCGACGCTGAGCGCCGGGTGCGGGCCCGTGCTGCGGGTGGAGCGGCGGGCGCGGCTGGAGCGGGGCAGTGCGCTGGTGCTGCGGCTGGACGCCGAGCGGCCGCCCGCCGAGGGCAGTACGGTGCCGGTGCTGCGCGCGTCGGCGCTGCGCGGCCAGTTCGACCGGATCGAGCTGAACTCCGAGCGGCTGCGGGCCGTACCCGTCTACACGGCGGACGGTCTGTCGGTACGACTCCGGAGGCGGTGACACCGCTTGTGGCGGGAGCTGGTGCACAGTAGGCGCATGACGCGCCGCGGCACCCCTCCCGCCTCCGCGCGGCCGGTGACATGACGGAGCGGATGATGGCAAGCGAACTAGACACCCGCCCCTCCGTCCCCGCCGCCAGGCGCGCGCCTGCCCGGCGGCGCCCGGCCTGGCTCGTGCCGCTGCTTGCCGCCCTGCTGCTCGGGCAGATGGCCGTGGCGATGGTGACGACTGCGGTCCGGCAGACGCCCACCATCGACGAACCCGTGTACGTGGGGACGGCCGTCGTCTACCTCCACGAGCACAGCCTGCGCCTCAACCCCGAGCATCCGCCACTGGGCAAGCTGGTGGTGGCCGCCGGGGTGGCGCTCGCCGATCCGCGCTACGACGCCGCGTTCGAGGGCGATCAGGGCGAGGTGGGGCGGCATCTGCTCTACGAGTCGGGCAACGACCCCGGGCGGCTGATGCTGTTCGCGCGGCTGCCGGTGATCGTGCTGACGCTGCTGTTCGGGCTGGTCGTCTTCGCCTTCGCCCGCGAACTGGCCGGTGCGGTGGCGGGGTTGACCGCGCTGGCCCTGTACTGCTTCTCCCCCGATCTGATCGCGCACGGCTCGCTGGCCACGCTGGACGTGCCCGCGGCGGGCTTCGTACTGACGGCGGTGTGGCTGCTGTGGCGGGCCCGGCTGCGGCCACGGCCGTATGTCGCGCTCGCCGGAGTGGCGCTCGGGGCGGCGCTGGCCACGAAGATGAGCACGCTGCCCGCGGTGCCGGTGCTGATGGGGCTGGTGGCGGTGTCGGTGTGGCACGCGTCCGGCGGTGCCGACCGGTGGATCGCGGCGCGGCGGGCGTGCGCGAGTGCGGCCGTGGTGGCGGTGGTCGCGGTCGCCGTCGTGTGGGTCACGTATCTGGTGGTCGATCCGCGGCTGCGGTGGGACCCGGAGCAGCCGGTGCCGGTGGTGCGCGGGCTGCGGGGGCTGGCTGTGGAGCTGATGCCGTTCCCGGAAGCGTACCGGGACGGGATGCGGATCCAGTTCGCCTTCGAGAACCACCCCTGGCAGGGCTTCCTGTTCGGGCGTCTGTACACCGGTTCGCTCTGGTACTACCTCCCGGCCGCGCTGCTGGTGAAGACCCCGCTCGGCATGCTGGCGCTGTGGGTCGCCGGTGCCGTGGTCGTCCTGGCGGTACGGCGGCTGCGGCCCGCGGCGCCCTATCTCCTCGTGCCGTCGGGTCTGTTGCTGGCTGCGGCCATGCAGGGCTCGCGGGACTTCGGGACGCGGTACGCGGTGTTCGTGCCGATGTTCCTGGCGGTGGCCGCGGGGTGCGTGGCGGGCGTGTGCGGGGGGCGGGTCCGCAGGGGCCCGGTGTGGGCTGCGGCGGCGCTCGTGGGATTCGTGGCCGCCAGTTCGCTGCGGACGTTTCCCTACTATCTGCCGTACTCCAACGAGGCGTTCGGCGGTCCCGCGAAGACGCATCTGCATCTGCATGACGCGGCCGTGGACTGGGGTCAGGACCTCGGCGCGCTCGCGGACCGGCTGGAGGAGAAGCGGTACCGGGGCGAGCGGGTGTGGCTCGTCTACAAGGGCAGCGGCGTGCCGTCGTACTACGGCATCGAGGCCGCCGACCCGCGCAAGGTGCCCGCCGGTGAGGTGCGTGGACTGCTGGTGGTGTCCGACAGCGCGGCGGCCAAGGCGACCGGCCGACTGGCCGAGTTGATCGACAGCAGTCATCCGATCGATACAGTCGGGCACTCGATCACCATCTACCGACGCTGATCGGCGATCATCATCGGTGAGCGTTGTGATCCCTCACGCGCCGGCCGTCGATCTGCTCACAGTCAAGCCCTGGTCAACACAGTGCGTGGGCTATGTTGAAGCACTGTGGAAGACAAAGGAGGAGCACCGGTGCCATCGCCGCAGCAGGCACGCGCACAGGCATCCGCGATCACCTCGGGCAAGACCGCTCCGGAAGTGGAGGCGTCCCCGACTTCCCAGCTCCGCGTGCTCTTCGACGACGGTCCTCATCTCTCCCCGGGTCAGCGCCGCATCGCCCAGTACCTGATCGAGAACATCACCGAGGCCGCCTTCCTGTCGATCACCGACCTCGCCGAGCGGGTCGGGGTCAGCCAGCCCTCGGTGACCCGGTTCGCCGCCGCGGTCGGCTTCACCGGCTACCCGGCACTGCGGGAGAAGCTCCAGGCCATCGCGCTGGGCGCGCTCGCCGGAGGCCCGGGGACCGAGGAGAACAGCAGCAACGAACTCCAGGCCGCCGTGGACGCGGAGATCGAGAACCTGGAGAACCTGCGGCGCGACTTCGGCGACCCGGACCAGGTGATCGCGGTGGGCCGCGAGCTGTCCCGGTCGACCCCGCTGACCATCCTGGGTCTGCGCATCTCGGCCTCGCTCGCCGAGTACTTCGCCTACGCCGCCCGCCGTATCCACCCTGACGTCCGTCTGGTGACCCGGGGCGGCAGCGTCGCCTACGACGCGCTGCTGCAGTCGCGGGAGGCGGGCGGCACCTGGGTGCTGGCGTTCTCGATGCCGCGGCACGCCCAGGAGACGCTGACGGCGGTGCGGGTGGCGCGCAGCGCGGGGCTGCGGATCGCGCTCGTCACCGATCTGGCGCTCGGTCCGGTGGCCGACGCGGCGGACTACGTCTTCGCCACCGGCACGGGCTCCCGGCTCGTCTTCGACTCCTACGCGGCACCGGGCGTGATGGCCGCGGCGCTCCTCCAGGCCATGACCGACGCGGACCCCGAGCGGACCCAGGCCCGGCTGGAGGAGTACGAGCAGATCTCCGACCAGCACCAGTTCTTCCTGCGGGACTGACCCGCGCCTCCCGCAGGTTCTACTCGCGGGTAAGCCAAGAACCATACTCACGGGTATCCCACCGGGTCTGACCGGCGCTTTTCCCTCGGACCGGCACTCACCCCTTCCGCCAAACCGGATCACAGGGGCAGCATCCGGCTTTTTTCGAGCATGAATGTTTTCATACGTCTTGCAAAGCGGACGGCATATATAAATACTTCTCCACGCCGCACCAGCCCGCGGCAGCCGACGGTCCGCTCGCGCACGTCACCCCATCCGCCGTGCGCTTCCGTCAGCCCCGCGGGCTCCGCGACGGGCACCCTCAGCCGCCGTCTCCTACCCGCGTCGGCGCCCAGGGTGCTCGGCCGGGCGGCCCCGGTCATCCCCTAGGCCGGGGCCGCCCCGACCTCGTCGGACCACCCATCACGACGCCGCAATCCCCGGAAGCGAGCACCATGACGACACTGACGACCACGCGGACCCCCGCCGACTGGCCCTGCCAGGTCAAGCTGCCCGGCAGCTACGACTGGGAGCGCTCGGCCGCGAAGTGGCTGCGCGAACTGGTGCCGGCCCGCTACGCCAGCTACCCCGCCCTGATCCGCCACCCCGTCCTGCTCGCCCGTCATGCCCAGCTTCAGGTCCAGCAGGAGATCCGCGTCGCCCGTACCGCCCTGCAGACCGCCCGAGCGGACCTGCCGGCGCTCGGCATGCCCGAGTCGGTCATCGAGCACACGATCAAGCTCTACGCGGCGGAGGTCATGCAGCTCCAGCACATCGCGCGCAGCGTGCGGGCGGTGTCGCAGGCGCTGATCGAGCGCCGCTGACGCCTGCGGCGGCCGTCGAGGGGCCCCGCGGGAGCCTGCGGTCCCCGCCTGCCTCAGTCGTCGTGGCGGTGCAGCCAGTACCAGGTGACGCCCAAGGCCAGGGCCAGGAGGTAGACGGTGGGCAGGAGGAGGCCCACGGCGCGGGAGCCGTTCATGGGCGGCCCTTCGGGTAGGTGCGGGCCGGTCGCCGGTTACGCGGCCGGGCGCCCATGCTGACGCCGGGTCACACAGGGTGTGCGCCGCTTTCCGCACCTCTTGCTCTGTGTTCGAGGCTCAGCCGCCCGCCGGGGCCGTGCGGGACTCCAGCGCCGCGCGGGTGTCGTCCCCGTAGACGCCGGTCTCGTCGCCGCTGATGCCGTACCAGAGCTGGAAGCGCGCCACGGCCTCCCGGAGCGTGGCGTCGTAGAGACCGCTGGTGGAACCGGCGGTGTAGACATCGGGGACGTTCAACAGACGTCTCTGGAGCTCGGCGACCTCGGGTCCGCTGTCGCCCTCGCGCAGCGTGCCGGGGCCGTCGGGGTCGGGGGCGTCGGCGTCGGGAGCGCCGACGCCCCCGTCCGAGGACGGTGGGGCGGTCGCCGGTGGCGGTGCGGTCGCCGCGCCGTCCGGGCTTCGGTCGCCGCCCTGCGGTACGAGGAGCGCGGCGGCGCCGAAGCCGATCAGGGCCGCGGTGATCACGGCGGCCGCGGCGGCGAACCGCGGCAGGGAGCCTCCGTCGCGGACCGGCCCACGAGGTTCCTCTGCCGGGACGGGCGGCAGTTCCTGGGTGTCGTCCTCCGAGCCACCGGGCGGGGCTGACGGATCCACGGACTCGTAGCGGCCGGAGCCGTCCGCGGGTTCGCGGAACAGGTCGGCGAGGGCGTCGGTGCGGCGTGGACGCAGGACCCGGGCCGGTTCGAGGGGTGGGCCGTTGTTCTCCACGGTCGGCTTCCTTCCGTCCCGTACGCGAGGGCGACTTCACTCCGTCGAGTGATACGGCCCTGTCACATCCGGCGTTCAGCCACCCCTCGACCCCCAAACGCTCAATACGATCATTTTGGTTGAAACTGTTGAGCGTTTGATCGGTGGCTGCTAGAAACCGCCGACATGACGACTCGTTGGTCACGTCGCGGCTTTCTGACCGCGAGCACCGCGTCCGCACTCGCGCTGACCGTCCCCGTCCCGGCCGCGGGCACCGCTGCCGCCGCGGAGGCGGACGAGTTCGCGACCCTGCGCGCCAAGTGGCGCACCCTGGTGCTCGGCGAGGGGTTCAGCCCCACCGCCGAACCGTTCAAAAGCCGGCTCGCCGAACTGGGCAGCACCGCGAACGAGCTGCGCGCCGCCATGGCGCCGGCCCCTGGATCCCTGTGGCCGGACCTGGTCTACGCCGACCCCGAACCCGACGCCGACCAGCAGTCGTACGGCTACTCCGGCAACATGCACGCCAGTTACGGCCGACTCCACACGCTCGCCCTGGCCTACAGCCGGCCCGGCACCGGTCTGACCGGCAACAGCACGCTCAGAACGGCCATTCTGACCGGACTCGATCACCTGTACACCGATGTGTACAACGAGAACCGCGCCCGCTACGGCAACTGGTACAGCTGGCAGATCGGCGCCCCGCAGGCCCTGCTCGACGTGTGCGTGCTGATGTACGACTCGCTCACCGCCGCGCAAGTCGCCCACTACTGCTCGGCGGTCGACCACTTCGTGCCCGATTCGGCGGTCGCCAGCTACACCGGCACCAGTACCGGCGCCAACCGCGTCGACCTGTGCCGGGTGCTGGCACTGCGCGGCATCGTCGGCGCCAGCGCCGCGAAGGTGGCGCTCGCCCGGGACGCCCTCTCCCCCGTCTTCCCGTACGTCACCAGTGGGGACGGCCTCTACAGCGACGGCTCGTTCGTCCAGCACACCACCGTGCCCTACACCGGTTCCTACGGCTCGGTGCTGCTCGGCGGTCTCGGGATGCTGTTCGCGCTGCTCAACGGGTCGACCTGGGCGGTCACGGACCCCAACCGGCAGATCGTGTTCGACGCGGTGGAGACCGCCTGGGCGCCGTTCCTCTACAACGGCCTGGTGATGGACTCCGTGTCCGGCCGGGCCATCAGCCGGGGCCTGTCCGCCGCGGACGCCCAGCAGATCCAGCAGGACGACCACCTGCGCGGCCATCCGGTCCTCGCCTCGATCGTCCTGCTCGGGCAGGGAGCGAGCGCGGCCGAGAACGCGCGCTGGCGCGGTCTGGTGAAGGGCTGGCTCCAGCGCGACTACTACAGCCCGCCCATGAACGACCCCGCCCTCGCCCTGCCCCAACTGTCCCGGCTGAAGTCGGTCCTGGACGACACGGCCGTCATCCCGGTCGCCGAGCCGAACGGGCACCGGCTCTTCCCCAACATGGCCCGCGCCACCCACCGCAGGCCGGGCTGGGCGGCCTCACTGAGCATGGCCGACCGCAGGATCACGTACTACGAGACCGGCAACGGCGAGAACCTGCGCGGCTGGCACACCGGTTCCGGGATGCTCTACTGGTGGGGCGACACCTTCGCCAACGGCCAGTACAGCGACGCCTTCTGGCCCACCGTCGACCCTTACCGCCTGCCCGGCACCACGGCCTCCCGCAAGGTCCTCGCCGACGCCGCCGGCGGCGACTGGGGCGCCTCCCTTCCCGATGTGAACTGGGTCGGCGGCGCCACCGACGGTCAGCGCGCGGCGATCGGCCAGTACGTGAAGGGGCTCCAGTCCACGCTGCTGGCGAAGAAGTCATGGTTCTTCCTCGACGACACGGTGGTCTGCCTCGGGGCGGGCATCCGCTGCACCGACGGCACGAGGGTCGAGACGACCGTCGACAACCGCAACCTCGGCCCCGTCGGCAACGCCCCCTTCACCGTCAACGGCGCCACCAAACCGCTCGCCTACCCCTGGTCGGAGACGCTCACCGGTGCCCGCTGGGCCCACATCGACGGCCACGGCGGCTATGTCTTCCCCGGCGGGGCCACGGTCAAGGCGCTGCGCGAGGCACGGGACGGCCGCTGGAGCGACATCAACAGGGGCGGCTCCACGACCGTCCTGAACCGCAAGTACCTGACGCTCTGCGTCGACCACGGCACCGACCCGGCCGCGGCGACCTACGCCTATCTCCTCATGCCGGGCGCGCCGGCGGCGCAGACCGGGGCGCGGGCCGACGCCATGGGCTGGCTGACGGTCCTCGCCAACACCGACGACCAGCAGGGCGTGGCCGTGCCCTCGCTCGGTTTCACCGGGGTCAACTTCTGGTTCGGCGGCACCGTGGGCAGCCTGGTCGCGAGCGACCCGTGTTGCGTGATGATCCAGGAGCGCGGCGACGGGACGGCCGTGATCTGTGTCAGCGATCCGATGCGCATGCGGACGGGGCTGACGCTCACCTGGAACCGTGCGGTCGCCTCGGTGACGTCGAAGCCCGCCTCGGTGACCTCGGCGACGACCGGTTCCTCGTTGCGGCTCACCTTCGGTGACCTGCGCGGAACGGCGGGTGCCACCCAGCGCGTGACGGTCAGGCTCGGCTGAACATCCCGTGCAGGGACGCCTTCATCGCCCCGATAAAGGCGTCCCCGCGCGGGGGGTCGAGGGCGTCCAGGGAGAGGTACGGGTTGAGGTCCTCCAGCTCCACCAGCAGCAGCTCGCCGCCGGGGGCGCGGCAGGCGTCGACGCGCTGGATGCCGTGGCCGATGGCGTTCCAGTCGACGAACCGGCGGGCGAACTCCAGGTCCGCGCCGCTGGGTTCGTAGGGCTTCAGCTCCCAGCGGCGGTCCGGGTCCGGGGCGTACAGGGCGTACTGGAAGTGCTCGTCGACGAAGTAGAAGGAGACCTCGTACGCGAAGTCCACGCACGGCTGGACGAGGACGCTGCCGTCGGCCAGTTCGCGGGCCCGCTCCCGGGTGACGGTCTCCAGTCCTATGGAGTCGGCGCCGAGCTTGGGCTTGACCACGTACCGCTGCGCGTCCGGCAGCAGGCTCAGGTCCTCGGGCCGGTCCACGGTCGGGATCACCGGGAAGCCCTCGGCCGTCAGGTCGAGCAGGTACTGCTTGCCCGCCATGTCACCCCGCCCGGTCAGCTCGTTGTAGACGAGCGCCCCCGTCGCGGTCGCACACGCGCGGAAGGCGTCGTAGTCCTCCTGGTACGCCAGGACCGGGCCGCTGTTGCGGACAACGACGGCGTCAAAGCCGGCCATGAGCGCGACCGCGTCCCGAGGGTGGCACAGGGCGAGGTCGAAGTCCTCGCGGAGGGCGGCGGTGAGCCGGATGTCCTCGTCGCAGTAGCGGCGCCCGCGGGCCGGATAGGCCAGGTCGGTGACGTAGAGCAGGCTGCGGCGGGCGGTCGGCATACGGGCTCCTCGGGCGGGTGGGAGCCGATCGTACGCAGACCGCCGCGTACCGAACAAATGTCGGGTTACGGCGTCACAGGCCCGCCGACCACAGCTCCGGCCTGCCGATTCCCGCCAGGCCCCGGCGGACCGTGCGTCGGGGGCCGGGTTCGACGGGTGCGTAGGAGGGGACGGCGAGGACTCGGCAGCCCGCGGCCTCGGCGGCGGCGATGCCCGTCGGCGAGTCCTCCACGACGAGGCAGGCGGCGGGGTCGACGCCGAGGGCTCGGGCTGCGGCCAGGTAGGGATCGGGGGCGGGTTTGGTGCGCGGGGTCTCGCCCTCGGCGACCGTCGTACGGAACCGGACGGCGCCGAGGGTCTTCAGGACCGCGTCCACGACCGGACGGGAGGAGGCGGAGACCAGGGCGGCCGGGATGCCCCACTCGTCGAGGCGGTCGAGCAGTTCGAGGGCGCCGGGGAGCGGGGTGGCCTCGCGCTGGACGGCGGTGAGGAAGCGGGCTTCCAGGTCGGCGGCCAGGGTGTGCTCGTCCTCGCCGGTCAGGGTGTGCAGGCGGGCCGCGGTGTCGGCGGCGGAGCGGCCCAGGGCCTGGAACAGGTCGTCGGGTTCGATGCCGGGGGCGGCCTCGCGGACGGTGCGCAGCCACAGGGACTCTGTGTCGACGAGGGTGCCGTCCATGTCGAACAGCACGGCGTGCGGGGCCGCCGCGAACGGGGTCCCGTCGAGGGTCCAGTGCCGGTCGGGGTGACGGTTGAGCGCGGCGAACACCTGGGCGGCGACGTCGACGTGCCGGAGCGGCCGGGACGGGGCGCCGATCCCCGGTCCGGCCGCCGCCAGCCACGCCGTGCGCTCCTCGGCCGTGCGGCCGCCGTGGCCGCCCGCGTCGACGTGGCCGTGGTCGGTGACGACCAGCACGGTCCACTCCTCGTCGGGGTACGAGGGCCGGGAGCGGACGGCGTCGAGCAGGCGGCCGAGGCGGGCGTCGGCGTTCAGGATCGCCCTCTCGTACGCCTCGCCGCAGCCGAGGACGTGCGCGGTCTCGTCGGCCGCGCCGAGGTAGACGAAGGAGGCGGCGGTGTCGTCGGCGGGGTCGGCGAGGAGGCGCACGGCGGCCTCGGTGATCTGTTCGTCACAGTGCTCCCAGGCCTCCAGGGTGTCGGCGATGGGTGAGATGTACACGGAGCGGGAGGGCGCGGTGAACAGGGGGCTGCCGCCGCGGGCCTGCATCAGGGGCTCCCAGCCGGCGGCGACGAAGGTGCGGCGGCCGTCCTTGACGGCCAGCCGGGTCGCGAAGTCGGGGAAGACGGCCAGGCGGTGGCCGGTGAAGTCGTTGCTCCACACGCCGTGCCGGTCGGCCGTGACCCCGGTGACGATCGTGGCCCAGCACGGGCCCGACATGGTGGGCGTGCGGTCGTCGACCTGCACGGGGGTCAGGAAGCCCTCGGCGGCCAGGGCGTCGAGGTGCGGGGTGGTGAGCCGGTCGAGGGTGTCGAGGCGTACGCCGTCGATGCCGACGACGAGGACACGGCGGGCCGGGTCGGGCATGAGGTTCCTTTCCCGCTGCAGGAGTTCAGGCCGAGCGGATCAGTTCGTCGGGGGCGATCTCGTGGGCGAGGGGCAGGCCCTGGGCGTAGCGGGCGACCTCGTCCACGGCCCAGTCGGTCATCCGGGCCAGCTCGTTGCCGAGGGAACCGGCGATGTGCGGGGTGAGCAGCACGTTGGGGAGGGTGTACAGGGGTGAGTCGGCCGGGGGGACTTCGGGGTCGGTGACGTCGAGGACGGCATGCAGGCGGCCGGTGACCAGGTGGGCGACGAGGGCGTCGGTGTCCACGAGGTCGCCGCGGGAGGTGTTGATCAGTGTGGCGCCCTCCTTCATCAGGGCGAGTCGGCGGCCGTCGAACATGTGGCGGGTCTCGGGTAGTTGGGGTGCGTGGATGGACACCACGTCGCTGCGGGAGGCCAGTTCGTCCAGGGTGACGGGCTCGGCGCCGAGTGCGCGAGCCTGAGGGGCGTCGAGGTACGGGTCGTACAGCAGGACGTGCAGGTCGAAGGGGCGCAGCAGTTCGATGACCCGGCAGCCGATCCGGGAGGCGCCGACGATGCCGACGGTGCGCCGGTAGTTGCCGTGGCCGGTGTAGTACGGCAGGACGTCGGGGCGGGTGCGCAGGTCGGCGTAGTGGCGGGCGGCGTCCAGGACGCGTTTGCCGGCGAAGAGGACGGCGGCGAGGGTGAACTCGGCGACGGGCAGGGCGTTGGCGGCCGCGGCGGAGGAGACGGTGATGCCGCGGCGCCAGACGGCGTCGGTGACATGGTGTTTCACGGAGCCCGCGGCATGCACGACCGCGCGCAGCCGGGGCATCATGCGCAGCGCCTCCTCGGTGAGCAGAGGGGCGCCCCAGTGGGTGAACAGGACTTCGGCGGCGGCGAGTTCGCCCGGGTCGGCGCCGGTCAGATCGGTGACGACGGTGGTGGTGTCCACGCGGGCGACGGTGTGCAGTCGGGTCAGGGCGTTCTCGGCGAGGAGCTGCCGGTGGATCTGGGCGCCCATGGCGAGGACGGTGTGCGGGCGGGGGGTGGTGTTCAGGGGGGTGCCTTCCGGTGCGGGCATCGTCACTTCACCGCGCCGGCGGTCAGCCCGGAGCGCCAGAAGCGCTGGAGGCAGACGAAGGCGGCGATGAGCGGGACGACGGCGACGAGGGAGCCGGTGATGACGAGCGAGTAGAACTCGGGCTGCTGCTGGGTGACGCTGTTCCACATGAACAGGCCGAGGTTGACCGGGTAGAGCTGTTCGTCGTTGAGCATGACCAGGGCGCCGAAGAAGTTGTTCCAGCTGGCGGTGAACGAGAACAGGAAGATGGTCATGAAGCCCGGCGCCAGCATGGGCAGGCCGATGCGGGCGAAGGTGCGCAGTTCGCCGGCGCCGTCGACGCGGGCCGCCTCCAGGACCTCGCCGGGGACGTAGCCCTCGGAGAAGACCCGGGCGAGGTAGACACCGAACGGGTTGACCAGGGCGGGCAGCAGCAGGGCCCAGTAGGTGTTGACGACGCCGGCCTTAGTGGCGAGCAGGTACATCGGGAGCTGGATGACGGTGGTGGGGACGAGGACGCCGCCCAGGACCAGGCCGAACAGCTTCTCCTTGCCGCGGAACTCGTACTTGTCGAAGGCATAGCCGGTGGCCACGCACAGCAGGGTGGAGGCGGCGGAGCCGACGACGGAGTACAGGATGCTGTTGCCGAACCAGCGTAGATAGATGCCGTCGTGGTAGGTGAGGACGCGTTCGAGGTTGGCGAGCAGGTGGAAGTCGCCGAAGGCGAAGCCGGAGGTGGCGAAGAGGTCGCGGTGGTTCTTGGTGGCGGCGAGGAGCAGCCAGCTGATCGGCATCAGGGTGTAGAAGGCGGCGACGATCAGCAGTGCGTTGACGACGCCTCTGGAGAGCAGGGTGCCGGAGGCGGTGCGGCGGGGCTTGCGGGTGGGTCTGCGCGCGGCCGTGGGGCGGGCGGCGGGGGGTTCGGTGTGCTGGGTGAGGGTGGTCATCGCGCGGCCTTCCACCGGTTGCCGAGCCGGGTGACGAGGTAGGAGAGGGCGACGCCGAGGGCGGCGAGCATCAGGGACGCGGCGGCGGCGAGGCCGTAGTCGTGCTGCACGAAACCGGCCTTCCAGATGTACAGGGTCGGGGACCACTCGGTGTCGATGGAGGGGGCGCCGCGCTGGTTGAGGAGTTTGGGCTCGGTGAAGATCTGGATCGCGCCGACGCAGGTGAACAGAACGGTCATGACGACCGCGGAGGCGATCATGGGGACTTTGATGGTCAGGGCGGTGCGTACGGCGCCGGCGCCGTCCACGACGGCCGCTTCGATCACTTCGCGCGGTACGGCCTGCAGGGCGGCGTAGAAGATGACCATGTTGTAGCCGGTCCACTGCCAGGCGGTCAGGTTGACCAGGGAGGTGAGCACGTGATCGCTGGAGTAGAAGTCCCAGCTGCCGCCGAGCGCGCCGATCCAGTCGAGCACGGGGCTCAGGCCGGGTGTGTAGAGGTAGATCCAGATGATCGAGGCGATCAGTCCGGGGATCGCGTGCGGCAGGAACAGGGCGAGCTGGAAGAACCGTTTGGCGCGGGCGAGGGCGGAGTCCAGCAGCAGGGCGAGGGCGAGTGAGCCGCCGATCATCACCGGGATGTACAGGGCGCAGTACAGCGCGATGTGCCCGAAGGAGGAGCGGAAGCCGGAGGCGGACAGGGCCTTGGCGTAGTTGCCGAACCCTGAGAACACCCGCTCGGTGCCGCCGAATCCAAGCCCGGAGGAACGTTCCTGGAACAGGCTCATCCATGCCGCGTAGGCGATCGGGGCCGCCATGACCACGGCGAACAGCACGAAGAAGGGGACGATGAAGAGGGCGGCGGCACGGCGCTGCCCGCGCCGCAGCGGGGAGGCTCCCGGCGGGTGCGGAGCGGGTGCCCGCGCGGCGGCTGGGCGTACGGCCGGGGCGGAGGGGGCTGCCACGGGGGCTCCTTGGGGTTGGGCGGAGAGGGCGTGACGGGTGGGGCCGGTCGGGGTGACGAGTGGGCCGGAACTCCCGGCCCCGCGCCGCTACTTCGCCAGCTTCAGGCCGCGTTCCGTGATGCCGGACTCCGCCTTGCGCTGGCCCGCCTCGACGCCGGAGGTGAAGTCGGACTGGGCGGTCCGGTCCTGGACGGCGGTGTAGACGTCCATCTGGTTGGGGCCCCAGGTCCAGCCGGGGACGATGGTCTCGGCCTGCTCGGAGGCGAGGGCGTAGAGGTCCTGGCCGTTCAGGTAGTCGGTGTCGAACTTCGCGGCGGCCACTTCGCGCATCTCGGGATTGGCGGGCAGGGCGCTGCTGGGTGACTCCAGGTCGGCGAGCCGGGCCTCGACGCCGGCCTTGTTCGTGGTGAGCCAGGTGATGAACTCCGCGGCGGCCTTGGCGTTCTCGCTGCCCTTGAGGACTCCGTAGGAGGTGCCGCCGTAGTTGCCGCTGGCGGGGGTGCCCCAGTGCGGCACGGGCGCGGCGGCCCACTTTCCGGCGAGGTCGGGCATGGCGGTGCGCATACCGCCCGCGGACCAGGAGGCGCCGAGGAAGGACAGGGTCCGGCCGCTGGTGCGGGCCTTGGTCTCCTCGGGGCTGTAGCCGGTGTAGGACTGGACGAGGTCGTCCTCGATCAGGCCGTCCCAGTAGGTGGTGACCTTGGTGGTCGCGGCGTCGTCGACGGCGGGCTTCCAGGCGTCGCCCTCGACGGAGAACCACTTGGCGCCGGCCTGCCAGGACAGGGCGGCCAGCAGTGCGGGGTCGTTCTTGGGCATGGAGGCGAGCCGGGCGTTCTTGTCCTGTCTCTTGACCTTCTCCGCGGCGGCCTTGAACTCGTCCCAGGTGGTGGGGACTTCGATGCCGTACTTCCTGAACAGGTCGGCGCGGTAGTAGTAGAGCTGCGGGGCGGCGTCGTAGGGGACGGTCCAGGTCTTGCCGCCGAAGGTCACCAGGTCCTGGAGGGACTGCGGGAACTTCGTCCTGACCGTTTCCCCGGCGTATTCGGTCAGATCGATCAGGTTCCCCTGGCTGGCGAACTCGGGGACCATTTGGTACTCGATCGTGGCCACGTCGGGCGCGTTGCCCGCCTTCACGGCGTTGGCGAGCTTGCTGTACCCCTCGGTGCCGCTCGGTATCTCGGTCAGCTCGACCTTGATGTCCTGGTGCGACTTGTTGAACGCCTCGACCGTCGACTCGGCCCCGAGTGTCCAGGTCCAGTAGGTGAGGGTGACCGGCTTGCCGTGGGCGGCGGAGCCGGTCGAGTCGCCGTCGCCGCCGCCGCACGCGGTGGCGAGCAGGCCGAGCGCGGCGACGGCGGCGAGGGTGGCGGTGCTGCGGAACGATCTTGAGGTGCGCATCATGGCACGTCTCCTACGGAACCTCGCACGGGAAGAGGCGGTCGCAGGACATCCTTTGCGCCACAACGATCGACGTCAAGAGCGTTCGACCAATTCAATCAAAACGATCGTTGAAATGAGCGGATCGATCAGTCGGTGTTCGGCTCGCCGCCGCAGGACTTGCGGATGCGCAACGCGGGCAGCAGGTCCACGTGCTGACCGGGCCCGGGGCGCTGCCCCTCCCGCCGCTCGGCGAGCCGCTGGAGCAGCAGTTTCGCGGCCAGTTCGCCGACCGAGCGCTTGGGCGGGGCGACGGCGGTGAGCGGTACGTCGGACAGACCCGCGACCTCGTCGTCGTAGGCGATCAGCGCGAGATCGTCCGGGACCCGCACCCCGGCCGCCTGGAGCCGGGGTACCAGCACGATCGCGTCCTCGTCGCTGTGCACCAGCGCCGCGGTGACCCCGCGTTTGCGCACGGCGTCCACCAAGTGGTCGACGCTCGCCTCGTAGTCGCCGTGCTCGCGCACCGACGGGGCATCGATGTCAACGTCCAGACCGAGCGCCCGCACGGCCGCCCGGAACCCCGCCGAGATCTGGTCGGCGTGCGGTCCCTCCTGCAGCACCGCGGCGATCTTGCGGTGGCCGAGCGAGGCGAAGTGGCCGACGGCGACTGCGGCGCCGTGGGCGCGGTCGGTGCGGACCCGGTCCAGGTTGGCGGCGGGGTTCCCGGGCGGCGCCGAACGCTCTACCAGCACGGCCGGTACGTCGTGCTCCAGCAGCCACTTCTCCTGGCCGTCCTCGGGCACTCCCCCGAACCAACTCGGCGCGACCAGCAACCCCTGTGCCCCGCCCGCGATCAGGTGCTCGGCCTGCACCGCGTCCTCGGCGTCGACGTAGCCGGACACCCCGAGCACCAGCCGCCCGCCCTGGGCGGCGACGGTCTCGCGGGCGCCGCGGACGATGTCGGCGAAGATGTAGTTCGTGGTCGGCACGATCATCCCGATCACGGCGCCGGCGGCCCCGGCCGCACGCTCGCGCGGTTCCGGCGCCGCGTCCTCCGGCCAGACCACGGCGCCGTGCAGCCGCTGCACCCGCCCCTGGGCGGCCAGTGCCTCCACGTCCCGCCGCAGGGTGACCGCGGAGACACCGAGTTCGGCGGCGAGTTCGGCGACCCGGATGCTGCGCCGTTCGCGGACGAGTTCGAGCACTCGCTCATGGCGCTGGTCGACATGGAGTCGCATGGGTTCCCCCTGGGCGATGACGGTTCCTCCGGGGCGGACGGCATGATCCCGGAGCGCCTACTCTACGCCTCCAATCGTATCGATCGTTTGCGATCAATACGATCGGGTGCTGCTCGGCCAGCCGCGACGGTGGAGCTGGTCGGATGGTCGGCCGGTCAGCTGGTGAGGACCTGCGGTGAGGTCTCCTTCAGTTCGGTGTTGGCCCAGCGGAGCTGCCGCAGAGTGTCGGGATGGCAGCGCCGGGCCAGTCCCAGGAGCCGTTCGTCGGCCATGGCCTGGGCTGCCTGGGCCACCAGTTCCCAGTCGAGGGAGACCGCCGAGGCCCGCCCGCAGATCTCCCTCAGGTCGTTCAGGAGGAGCATCCCGGGGTCGGTGGGCCGGCCAATGAGCGCGCCGCCCTTCTCGCGGAGCCGGTCGGTGCGGCGCGGGCCGTCGTCGGGGTCGGGGTCGAGGCGGAGACCGTATGTGTCGGCGACGTCGGCCAGGTCCCGCAGGTGGCGGTGCGACCAGGTGGCGAGGTCCAGGGCGAGGTGATGGATTTCGTGGGCATCGCGGTGGCGTTCGGCGGTGAGCAGCAGACAGCGGATCAGCTCCCGCTCGTCGTCGTGCAGTTCCCGCAGGACCGTACCGATCTTCATGGGCTGTCTCCGCTGTCTCCGCCGTTTACGCTGTGTCCGCCGTGTCCGCTGCGTCCGCTATGTCCGCTGCTTCCGCTGGAGGGGTCGGGGTGTCCTTGCTGGAGGGCCGGGGGATGTCCTCGTCGACGTCCGCGTATTCCGCGCCGGTGCCGCTGTGCCTGGCAGGCACGGCGGCGTCGACGGGGGACGTGACGGTGGCCGGGGGCGCCGGGGCCGGGCCGTCGGCCGGGGCGAGGCGGCGCAGAGCCGCGGCCGCGGTCTTGAACAGGGGCTGTTTGGAGACCGGGTCCCAGTCCGTGAGGGTGAGTTCATTCGCGGCCCGGCCGGGTCGTCCCTCTCCGGGTCCGGTCGCGTCACCGGTGTCCCAGTAGCCGTAGTGGAAGGGCAGGAACAGCACACCGGGACGGATGCCTCCGACGCGAGCGCGGGCCCGTACGGTGCCGCGCGGGGTGGTGAGTTCGACCAGGTCTCCCTCGTCGATGCCGAGCGGGTCGGCGTCGACGCGGCAGATCTCCACCCACACCTCGGGGGCGGCGGCCCTCAGTTCAGGGGTGCGGCCGGTCTTGGTGCGGGTGTGGAAGTGGTACAGGGTCCGGCCGGTGATCAGGGCGAACGGGTAGTCGTCGGAGGGCTGTTCGTGGGGCGGGAGACAGCCCGCGGCTCTGATCACCGCCTTGCCGTCCGGGTTGAGGGCCCGGTACTCCACTGGCTCGGCGGGGGCGCCGGTGACCAGGTCGCGCCCGTAGCTCTCGCACAGGTCGGGGGCGCTCCAGAACGCGCCGTCGGCGTAGAGGCGTTCGGTGCCGTCGGGGTGGTCGGCGGTGCACGGCCACTGGATGCCGCTGGGGGTGGTGCGCAGCAGGTTGTGGCTGAGGCCGGTGTAGTCGCAGGGCCGGCCGCGTGAGCACTCCTGCCAGGCCTGGAACGCCGATTCGGGGTCGTGCCACTTCACCAGGGGGTCGCCGTCCTTGTCGCGCAGGTCGAGGCGGCGGGCGTAGTCGAGGAAGATGTCGAGGTCGGGGCGGGCGAGCCCGGGGGGTTCGACGGCCTTGTCGGAGAGGTGGACGGTGCGGTCGGCGTTGGTGAAGGTGCCGGTCTTCTCGGCCCAGCCGGCGGCGGGCAGGACCACGTCGGCGAGGGCGGTCGTCTCCGTCGGGTAGAGGTCCTGGACGACCAGGAAGAGTCCCTCCCGGGCGAGCACAGCGCGGATGCGGGCGAGTTCCGGCAGGGACACGGCGGGGTTGGTGCCGGAGATCCACAGCATCCGGAGGGAGCCCTGTTCGGCGTAGCGGAAGATCTTCATGGCGTGGGTCGGCGGGCCGTAGTGCGGCAGTCGCTTCGGCTCGATGTTCCACAGCCGGGCGATCTCGGCGACGTGGTCGTCGTTGGCCCAGTTGCGGAAGCCGGGCAGGTCGCCGTTGGCGCCGCACTCGCGCGTGTTCTCGGCCGTGGGCTGGCCGTTCATCTGGAGGACGCCGCAGCCGGGGCGGCCGAGCATGCCGCGCACCAGGTGGATGTTGTTGACCTGCACGGCGGCGGCGGTGGCCTGGTGGGACTGGTAGAAGCCCTGGAGCACGGTGGACAGCAGGCGTTCGCCCGTGCCGAGGAGGCGGGCGGCGTGCCGGATGTCCTCGACCGGGACGTCGCAGATGACGGAGGCGCGTTCGGGCGGGTACTCCTTGACGCACTCGCGCAGGTCGTCGTAGCCGACCGTGTGGCGTGCGAGGTAGTCGGGGTCGGTCCAGCCGTTGCCGACGATCTCGTGCAGCAGGCCGTTCATGAGGGCGAGGTTGGTGCCGGGGCGGGGCGCGAGATGGACGGTGGCGGCGCGGGCCACGGGGGTGTCGCGGGGGTCGACACAGATCAGCGCGGGTGGTTCGGGTCCGGCGAGCCGGTCCAGGATCCGGGACCACAGGACCGGCTGGGTGGCGGCCATGTTGTGGCCGAACAGGGCGATCGTGTCGGCGTGGTCGATGTCGGTGTACGAGCCGGGCTGGCCGTCGCAGCCGAAGGTCTCCTTGAGTGCGGCGGCCGCGGTGGCCGTGCACAGGCGGGTGTTGCCGTCGAGGTGGTTGGTGCCGATGCCGCCGTGGGCGATGACGGCGAGGGTGTAGTACTCCTTCAGGAAGAGCTGGCCGGTGGTGTAGAAGCCGATCGCGCCGGGCCCCTGCTCGTCGAGGAGGTTCCGGGTGCAACGCACCACCCGGTCCATGGCGGTGTCCCAGTCCGTCTCGACGAGCCGTCCGTCCTCCCTGATCAGCGGCGAGGTGAGCCGGTCCGGTGCGGCGACCGCCTGCCAGGCGTACAGGTCCTTCGGGTCGAGGCGGCCGTGGTTGACGCGGTCCTCGGCCCGTCCGCGCACCCCGACGATCCGGCCGTCGCGCACGGCGATGTCGAGGGCGTCGCCGTTGGAGTGCAGCACCGACGCGGACCGCACCCAGTGCTCGACCTGGTCCGGCCGGACGCCGTCGGCCAGATGGGTGTCCACCCGTACCGGCCACGGCTCGCCCCTGCCGTACGGCGTACGGCTTCCCCACGGCTGCGCGATGCGGTCGACCCTGCCCATGTCCCCTGCCTCGGGTTGTCCTGCGCTGCCCGCTCCGGGTGCCCCCCGGAAAGCGGGTGAATCCGGGGGGCTGTGTGAGCGTGCCGACCTCGGGCACTCGAAGTCCCGCGGCGGCCCGGCCGGGGCGCCGTCCGAGTCTGCTGGAGGTGAAGGACATGGGTCACGGTGGAAACGTGATCGACGAGCTGATGGTCGATCACCGCGAGGTCGAGGAACTGTTCGGCAAGATCGAGGCGCTGCCGCCCGGGGACAAGGACCGCAAGACGTACGCGGATCAGGCCACGATGGAGTTGGTCCGGCACTCGGTCGCCGAGGAGGCGTACCTGTACCCGGCCGTGCGCAAGCACCTCCCGGACGGGGACGCGCTGGCCGACGAGGAGCTCAAGGACCATGCCGAGGCCGAGCGGATCATGAAGGACCTGGAGGGCTGCGACGCCGGGGACCCGGAGTTCGACCGGCTGATCGGCATGCTGATGTCGGAGGTCCGCGCGCACATCGCGGACGAGGAGGGGCGGCTGTTCGTCAAGCTCCGCGCGGCGTGTCCGCCCGAGGCACTCGACGAGCTGGGCGACAAGGTCCGCCGGGCGAAGAAGACGGCACCGACACGGCCGCACCCGTCGGCTCCGGACACTCCGCCCGCCAACAAGCTGCTGGCGCCGGGCGTCGGCATGATCGACCGGATGCGGGACGCGCTCACCGGGCGCGGCAAGGAGGACTGACCGGGCCGGGCGGCGGCCTCGTACGGCCCGAGGCGAGTCCTCATGGCCGTACGAGGCCGGTCCTCACGGCCGTACAAGGCGGGCCCTCACGGCCGTACAAGGCGGGCCCTCAAGGCCGTACGAGCCCCGCCGCCCCGGTGCCCGCGTCCCTGCCGCCCGCCCACCGCCACAGCACCACCGAGCACACCGCCGCGACCGCGCACCACGTCGAGACGAACTCCATGCGCCACAGTGCGGCGCACACCACCGCGCCCACCGCCACCAGCGCCCCGAGGCCGATCAGTCCGCGGTCGCCGGAGAGCAGCAGGGAGCCGATGGTGGCGAGCAGGTAGGCCGCGATCAGCAGCTCGGCGTCCGGCAGGTCCACGGCGTAGCCGACGGTGTGGCCGCGGATCTCGGCGCGGACCTCGCGGGTGGCGAGGACGTAGGAGAGCACCGCTGCGGTGACGACCCCGGCGGTCAGGGGGATCAGGAGCCGCGGGCGGGCACGGGGTGGTGCCGCCAGGAGGACGGACACCGGCAGCCACAGCGGAAGTAGCGGAAGCGCGATCACCGCCCAGGCGAGGGTGGCCGGTCCCGTGCCGCCGTCGCCCGCCCAGACCGCGGCCTCGATCAGCTGGTGCGCGCCCAGCAGCAGCGGGAGTGCGGCCATGGGCAGATCGCGGGCGCGGCGGACGCGTACCACGCAGGCCATGCCGACGGCGGCGATGCCCGCTCCTGCCACGAGGTTGGCCTCCGCACTCCAGCACATCGCTCCCCCGGTGATCGCACGGCAGGAGTTCCATCTTCTCCTGTCCACGCCAAGTGCACTCAGTTCCCCGCAAACGCTGCACTGAGTGCCATCACGGGTGATCAGGTGCTACGTTCCCGAGCATGAGCTCCAGCAGTGCGGCGCCCCGCCGCCGCGACAAGGCGGAGGCGGCGGCCGCGAGACCGTCCATGCGGGAGGCGCTGATCGCGGCGGCCTTCGAGCTGTTCCTGGAGCGGGGGTACGAGCAGACGACGATCGACGACATCGTGTCGCTCGCGGGGGTCGGACGGCGGTCGTTCTTCCGGTACTTCCCGTCCAAGGAGGACGTCGTCTTCCCCGACCACGAGCGCTGTCTGGCGGACATGACGGCGTTCCTGGCCTCCGGCACCGGGGACGAGGAGCCGGTGCGGCGGGTGTGCGACGCGGCCCGGATGGTGCTGCGGATGTACGCGGAGAACCCGACGTTCTCCGTGCAGCGTTACCGCCTGACCAAGCAGGTGCCGAACCTGCGGGCCTACGAGCTGTCCGTCGTCTGGCGCTACGAGCGGGGCCTCGCCGAATACCTGCGGGCCCGCTTCAAGGGCCGGCGTGACGGGACGCTGCAGGCCGATGTGATCGCGGCCGCGGTGGTCGCCGCGCACAACAACGCGCTGCGCTCCTGGCTGCGTTCGGACGGCCGCCTGGACGCCGAGGCCACCGTCGACCACGCGCTGCGCTCTGTGCAGTCGGCGTTCGGCGCCCCGCCCCCGGCGCTGGTCGGCACGCGCGCCGACGACGTGCTGGTCGTGGTGGCGCGCCGGGACGCGCCGCTGTGGCAGGTGGTGCGGGAGATCGAGGCCGTTCGGGAATCCTCCGCAGATTGAGGGTACGGAGTGCCTTTACGGCTGACACTCAGTGCCATACGCTGCGGGTGTGCACGGTGGCACGGCGACCGGGCACAGCTGCGCGCGGCCGTCCCGCGCGCATGGGTTTCCGGCCGAGCGCAGGGAGTTGAACAGCGTGTACCACCCCTCAGGAAGCGTTGCTCGTCAGACCGCCGGCTCCGCGGTCGGCGTACTCGAATCGACCGGCACGGTGGCCGAGAGCTCGGACGCCATGCTCTTCCAGCGCTGCACCTGGTGCGGCACGGCGATGTACCACCGGCTGCTCTGCCCGGTCTGCCAGGGCAGTGACCTGCGCACGGAGCGCAGTGAGGGCGTGGGCACGGTCCGGCACTCCACGGTGGTGCACCGCAACACCCCGGCCGCGCGCAATGTGTCGCTGGTCGAGATGGCCGAGGGGTTCGTGGTGCGCGGCCGGGTGATGGGCCCGCCGATCGGCATCCACAGCGGGGACCGCGTCCGTCTGTCCCAGGCCAAGGACCCGGTGCGGGGCGAGCCGGTGTTCCAGCTGGTCGACGAGCCCTACCGCGCCTGGACCTGACGAACGCTCACGACGGTCCTACGGCGTGAGCCTGATCCTCACGCCGACCGTGCCGTCCGTCCCCCTGCGGATGCGGCTGCCGAGGAGCGTGAGGCGGCCCATGACGCCGTACTTGCGGGCGATCAGCTTGCGGTAGCGGGCGGTGGTCTCCCGGTCGGCGATCTCCGCGGTGGCCGGGATCTGGTCACCGGTCGGACGGCCACGCATGTCGCAGGGGCCGACGAGGACATCGGCGCGGGCCCGGATGCGCTTGACCTTCCAGGAGTCGGCGGCGGTCCACACCCCGAGGTGGTCGCCGTCGCGCACCACCCACACCGGGGTGGGGACGGGCATGCCGTTCTTGCGGTAGCTGGTGATCAGCAGGTACTGGCCGGTGCCGAGCCGCTCCAGCGGCGAGTCGTCCATGGGCCGCAGTTTAAGCAGGAGCGTCGCGGGCCCCTCCTGCGGGATGCTGGACCCTGGGCACACGACAGGGGGCAGCGTGGTGACGGGCGACGACGGGGACGCGAAACCATCGGTAGCACGCCGGCTGATCGAGGTGGGCTGCGACGAGTCGGGCTCGGACGGCGAGAACCTCACCGGCGGCAACACCGATGTCTTCGCGCACGCCGGTGTGCGGCTGCCGGTGCCGGACGCCGCCGAGTACGTGCAGCAGATCCGGGACTGGATCCGCTCCCCCGCCTCCGAGTACAAGGCCAACCATCTGCTGCGCGAGAAGCACCGGGCGGTCCTGGAGTGGCTGCTCGCCCCCGGCGGGCCCATCCATGGCACCGCGACGGTCCATCTGACGGAGAAGGCGTACTTCGTCGTGGACCGCGCGCTCGACCTGCTGCTCGACGACCCCGGCGCCGCCCTCCCGCTGTACCGGCGCGGCCCGGGGCTGTTCGGGCGGGAGCGCTGGCGGGAGTTCCTGCTCGCCGCGAACCGGCTGCTGCGGGTCCGCGACGAGGGCGCGCCCGAGGCCCCGGTCGAGGCCTTCTTCCGCACCGTCGCCGGTCTGCTCCCCCTGTCGGGTGGCGACGAGGTGGCCGACACCCTGCACCGGCTCGCCGCCGCCCGCCCCCGCGCGGACGCCTACCGGGCCGAGCTGCTGACGGGCCCGCCGCTGATCCCCGTACTCAATCCCCTGCTGCCCGCGATCGTCGCCACGGCCGCGTACTGGAGCCGGGGCGGGGCCGCGGTACGGCTGGTGCACGACCGGCAGAACATGCTGACGCCGGACCGGATCGACTGGATCGAGCACCGTGCGCGGCGGGCCGGGGTCCGGCTCACCGGGGTCGAGCTGGTGGTGTCGCTGGACGATCCGCGGGTGCAGCTCGCCGACTTCCTCGCCGGGATCGCCCGCAAGATCGCCGACGACGAGCTGGGCGGCCGGGGCGACCCGGTGCTGGCCGCGCTGCTGCGCCCGTACGTGGATCCGGCGTCGGTGTGGGGCGACGCGGCGGCGGGGGCGCGGCTCGGGGTGCCCGACGGCGCTCGCACGGCGCCCTCGGCGACCGTCAACTCACCCGTCCAGCTGAGAAGTTGACGCACCCGGCAGAGCCGGTGAACACCCGGGCCCCGAGCCACGTATGGACTGGGGGCACTCAACTACGGGAGTGCCTCGCGGTGTTCGTACCGCGCTGTTCGGGTTCGGGAGCCATGCATGAGGCACGCACGACGACGGATCGTCCGGCGAGTGACACGGCTGGCGGCCGTCGGAGGACTGCTGCTGGGCTCGGCGATGGTGACCCGGGCGGTGGCGAGCGAGCCACCCGACACCGCGCCGGAGGCGACCGTGCGCTCGGCCGTCGACACGGGCACCGGGCTGGTCGAGCGGCTCGGCGCCTCCCGTACGGCGGGCACCTGGATCGGCGCCGACGGGCGGCCGGTCGTCGCGGTGACCGACGAGGAGGCCGCGGCCGAGGTGCGCCGGGCGGGCGGTGAGCCGAAGATGGTGTCGCACAGCATGAACGAGCTCAAGTCGGCCACCGCCACGCTGCGTTCCGCGCCGCGGGTGACCGGGACAGCCTGGGCGATGGACTACCGCAACAACCAGGTGGTCGTCCGCGGCGACAGCACCGTCTCCTCCGCCGACTGGTCGAAGCTGACCGATGTCGCGGGTGACATCGGCAGTTTTGTCCGCATGGAGCGCACCGGGGGCACCTTCACCACCCGGCTGAACGGCGCGCTGCCGATCCTGTCGACCGCCGGGCGCTGCTCGGCCGGGTTCAACGTCACCGACGGGCAGCGGGACTTCATCCTCACCGCCGGGCACTGCGGTCCGAACGGCTCGCTCTGGTTCGCCGACAACCAGGGCCGCGAGCGGATCGGCAGCACGGTCAGGGGGAGCTTCCCGGGCGGTGACTTCTCGCTGGTGGCGTACGAGGACGGGGACGCCGGGGACGGCGCCGACGTGGTGGCCATCGGCGGGAACCGCGGGGTGCGCATCACCGGCGCGGGCGATCCGGCGGTCGGGCAGAAGGTGTTCCGCAGCGGCTCCACCAGTGGACTGCGCGACGGCACGGTGACCGCGCTCAACGCGACGGTCAACTACCCCGAGGGCACGGTGACCGGGCTGATCGAGACCAACGTGTGCGCGGAGCCCGGGGACAGCGGCGGGCCGCTCTTCTCGGAGGGCATCGCGCTCGGGGTGACCTCGGGCGGCAGCGGTGACTGCCAATCGGGCGGAACGACGTTCTTCCAGCCGGTGACGAAGGCCATGGCCGAGGTGGGTGTGCAGCTCATCGGGGCGCAGGCGCAAGGTGGCGGGCAGCAGGGCGCGGCACCGGCGCCGTCGGCGTCGGCCACGCAGAGCGCGATCGCCCCGGGCGCGGCCTCGCCGGGCTCCTCGGCGCCGGTCGGCGGTGGCACGGAGGGGGCCCAACTGCTGGCCCGGCTGGCCGATCCGCGCAACGTCGGGCCGGGTCTGCTGATCATCGCGGGGTCGCTGGTCGCGCTGGTGGCGACGCGGTTCATCCGCGCGGAGCAGGACCGCAGGGCGTACCAGCGGTACTACTCGGCGACTTGGGGATAGGGGGAGAGGAATGGAAGGGGGGCACCCGTCACATCAGGGTGCCCACTGCGGTCTTCGAGGGCTCGGCGGTCCTCGGTGAGCGTCAGGCCGCCTTCACCGGCTGCGGGGCCGCTGCGGCCCACTCCATGACGAGGCGTTGGTACTCCTCGCGCTCCTCGACGCTCAGTGTCCCGCCCGCCCGGCGCCACAAGGCCCGGATCTCCTCGTTGACCTCGTCAGCCGACCTCTCGGAAACGGGTTCAACACTGGTGGACATGCTGTGAAGCATACGGGCCGCGAGGTGAAGGCGCCGTGAGTAAGCACACACAATACGGGCATACCGGACCGTGTTGCTGATCACGTCCTGATCTTGGCCGATACGTCAGGTTCCGCACGCCTCGCGCGCGTCCGCCCTCTTCCCTTCGGACGCCTGCCGCCTCCGTTTTCAGGCGCCCGTCGCCTCCACGTCAGGCGTCCACCGCCCCCAGCACCAGCACCTGGATCGCGAGCACGGCGGCCCCGCGCGCCCAGTCGTGGAAGTCGGACTTGCGGGTTTCCAGATCGAGCGGCGCGGCCAGCGGATGCCGGTGCTCCCGGACCGTGCGCATCACCTTCTCCCCCGCCACGTTCATCAGCCCGACCCCCTCTCCGGCCAGCAGGATCCGCTGCGGCATGACGAAGTTGGAGATCTGCGCGAGCAGGATCCCGAGGGCGCGGGCGGCCTCGTCGACGATCCGGCCGGGCAGCGGGTCCCCGGCGGCGGCCAGCCGCAGGATCTCCTCGTACGTCCAGTCCCGGCCGGTGCCGGCCTGCACCTGGTAGCGGATGTTGGGGATGGTGAGCATGGACACGGCGCTGCCGCGGGCGCCGTCCGGGGTGAGCGGGCCGTACGGGTCGATGATCCAGTGCCGGCCGAAGCCGCGGTCCTCCTCCTCGCAGGGCACGCGCCTGCCGCCGAGGACCAGGGAGTAGCCGAGTCCCGCGCCGATGGTGAGCACCACGAAGCGGTCGAGGCCGCGGCCCGAGCCGAACCAGTTCTCGGCCTCGGTCAGGGCGGCGACGTCGTTCTCGACGACGACGGGCAGTGAGGTGCGCTCCTGGACGAGCGCGGCCAGCGGGATGTCGCGCCAGCCGAGGAACGGTGACTCGGCGACGACCGTGCGCCGCTGGACGAGGCCACCGACACCGATGCCGATTCCGGCGAGCCGGGGGAAGTCGCTCCTGAGCCGGTCGGTCATCTCCGCCAGCAGATCGGCCACCTCGGCGGGGTCATGGGTGGTGAGCGGCCGGTCCAGGCGGGCGACGATCTCGCTGCGCAGGGTGGTGACCACGCCGTAGACCATGTCCGCGGTGACCTTGTAGCCGACGAAGGCGCGGGAGTCGGCGACCACGTCGAGGGGCTGGGAGGGGCGGCCCTGGCGCACCTCGGCCGGGGAGCCCGCCTCGGACACCTCGACCAGCAGCCCCGACTCGATGAGCGGCTTGGTCAGCCGGGTGAGACTGCCCGCAGAGAGATTCAGCCGGCGGGCGATCTCGGTGCGCGACAGCGGGCCGCCGAGAAGCACCTCGATCGCCACCGAGCGCTCCCCCGCGCTCAGCGGACGCCAGTCGGCGACGGCAGCGGTCATGTCGTTCAGCCCCCTCGTTCGACCGGTGTCCGCCGATCGGTATCGGTTTCGGTCACCCATTTTTTTCCCTACGAAAACAACAAGGTCATCCTACGGCCGCTGGCGCGACCGGCAAAAGATATTCGCCGACCTCTTGACGCGTCGATTCTTTCGCCTCAAAAGTAAGTGCCCGAGGACGAGCCGCCGTGGACGAGGGAGTCTCCTGATGACCATCGCCTCCAGCAGCCCTCCGTCGCGCCTGCCCCTGGGCGGCGCGCGGGAGGCACGGACCAGGCCGAGAACGGACCGGGCGCGGGCCCGGGCCCGGGAGTCGGGGGGTGACGGCCGGCTGGCCGCGCTCTTCCTGGCCCCGGCCCTGCTGGGCTTCGTGGTCTTCCTGCTCTGGCCCACGCTGCGGGGCGTGTACCTGAGCTTCACCCGCTTCAATCTGCTCACCCCGGCCGAGTGGGTGGGCCTGGACAACTACGTACGGATGGTCAACGACCCCATCTTCTGGGACTCGTTGACGGTGACCGTCGAGTACGTCGTCATCAACATCGGCGTCCAGACGGCCGCCGCGCTCGCCATCGCCGTACTCCTGCAACGGCTCACGCAGTCGGCGATGCTGCGCGGGATCGTGCTGACGCCGTATCTGATGTCCAACGTCGTCGCCGGCATCGTCTGGCTGTGGCTGCTGGACACCCAGCTCGGCATCGGCAACGAGATCGTCGCCGCGCTCGGCGCCGACCGCATCCCCTTCCTCGCCGACGAGACCTGGGCGATCCCGACGATCGCGCTGATCAATGTGTGGCGCCATGTCGGCTACACCGCGCTGCTGCTGTTCGCGGGGCTCCAGGCGATCCCCCACGACATGTACGAGGCGGCGCGGGTGGACGGCGCGAGCGAGTGGCGGATGTTCCGGCGGATCACCCTGCCGCTGCTGCGGCCGGTCCTCGCGGTCGTCCTGATCATGACGGTGATCGGTTCCTTCCAGGTGTTCGACACGGTCGCCGTGACGACGTCGGGCGGTCCCGCCAACGCCACCAATGTGCTCCAGTACTACATCTACGGCGCCGCGTTCGGCCGCTTCCAGTTCGGCTACGCCTCCGCGATGTCCGTGGCCCTGCTCGTCGTGCTGAGCGCCATCACGTTCCTCCAGTACCGGCTCACCCTGGCCGGCCAGAGCGACCTCGGCTGACGGAAGGGAGCGTTTCGACATGACCGCCGTGACGGCGACCACCGCGAAGATACGGCCCGCCGGGCGCCGCGGGCTCTCCCCCGGCCGCGTCCTGGCCTGGACGGCGATGGCCGCGATCGTACTGATCACCCTGCTGCCGTTCTACTGGATCCTGCGCACCGCGCTCTCCTCCAACTCCGCGCTCGCCTCCGACCCGGGCAACCCGCTCCCCGTGGACCTGACCACCGGCGGCTTCGAACGGGCCCTCGGCCTGCAGTCGACCGAGGAGGCCATCGCCCAGGGCGGCGCGGGCGGCGGGCTGAAGTTCTGGCGCTATCTGATCAATTCGGTCGTCGTGTCCACCCTGATCACCGTCGGCCAGATCTTCTTCTCCGCGATGGCCGCCTATGCCTTCGCGCGGCTGCGCTGGCGGGGCCGGGACAAGGTGTTCGCGCTCTTCCTGGCCGGGCTGATGGTGCCGACCATCTTCACACTGCTGCCGAACTTCGTGCTTATCAAGGAACTCGGCCTGGTCGACAACCTGCTGGGCATCGCCCTGCCGACGATGTTCATGACCCCCTTCGCGGTCTTCTTCCTGCGCCAGTTCTTCACGAACGTGCCCCGCGAGGTCGAAGAGGCGGCCCTGCTCGACGGGGCCGGGAAGATCCGGATCTTCTTCCGGGTGATGCTGCCGATGGCGTCCACGCCGATCCTCACCCTGGGCGTGCTGACGTACATCACCGCCTGGAACGACTACTTCTGGCCGCTGATGGTGTCCTACAGCGACAGCTCACGGGTGCTGACCGTGGCGCTGGCGATCTTCCGGGCGCAGACCCCGCAGTCCGGCTACGACTGGTCCGGACTGATGGCGGCCACCCTCATCGCCGCGCTGCCGATGCTGCTGCTCTTCGCCTGCTTCGCGCGCCGCATCGTCAGCACGATCAGCTTCACCGGCATCAAGTAAGGGGACCACCATGCGCATACGCACCCTCGCGGCCCTGACCGGCGCGCTGGCCCTGTCCCTGGTGACCGGCTGCGGACAGGGCGGCACCGTCGGATCGGGTTCCGGCACGGTGACGTACTGGCTCTGGGACGCCAACCAACTGCCCGCGTACCAGGCATGTGCCAAGGACTTCGAGCGGCGGAACCCGGGCCTGAAAGTGAAGATCACGCAGATGGGCTGGAGCGACTACTGGACCAAGCTCACCGCGAGCTTCATCGCGGGCACCGAGCCGGACGTGTTCACCGACCACATCCAGAAGTTCGGCCAGTTCGCCGACCTCGACGTCCTGGAGCCCCTGGACGACCTTGGCATCGACGACTCCGCCTACCAAGAGGGCCTGGCCGCCAACTGGACCGGTCAGGACGGTCATCGCTACGGCGCCCCGAAGGACTGGGACACCGTCGCCCTCTTCTACAACCGGAAGATGGCCAAGGAGGCCGGCCTCACCGCCGAGGAACTCAACAGCCTCTCCTGGAACCCCGAGGACGGCGGCACCTTCGAGAAGGCCATCGCCCACCTGACCGTCGACAAGAACGGCAAGCGCGGCGACGAACCCGGCTTCGACAGGGACAACGTCAAGGTGTACGGCCTGGCCACCGGCGGCGCCGGGGACAGCGACGGGCAGACCACCTGGAGCCCGTTCACCGCGTCGGCGGGCTGGCACTACACCGACAGGGCCCGCTGGGGCACCGAGTACCAGTACGACGACAAGACCTTCCAGCAGGTGATCGACTGGTACTTCGGCCTGGCGGAGAAGGGCTATCTGGCGCCCTTCACCGACTACACCGACGGCGCCAACCCGGCCAACGCCCAGCTCGCCTCCGGCAAGGCGGCGGCCTCCTTCGACGGCGCGTGGATGATCTCCACGTACTACGGCACCAAGGGCCTCGACGTCGGCACCGCCCTCACCCCCACCGGGCCCACCGGCAAGCGCGCCACGATGATGAACGGCCTCGCAGACTCCATCACCAAGAACGCCGACAACAAGTCCGGCGCGCGCAAATGGGTCACGTACCTGGCCTCCGACGAGTGCCAGCGCACGGTGGGCCGCTACGGCATCGTCTTCCCGGCCACCCCCGGGGGCACGCGGGCCGCGGTGGCCGCGTACGAGAAGAAGGGCATCGACGTGTCCGCCTTCACCGAACCGGTCACCGGCCGCCGGGACTCCCTGACCTTCTCCTTCCCGGTCACCGACTACGCGGCGGACGTGTACGCCCTGATGCGGCCCGCGATGCAGGACGTGTACGCCAACGGCGCCCCGGTGAGCGACCTGTCCAAGACCAACGACCAGATCAATCTCATCCTCGGCCAGTGAAAGGCACTCACTCCATGACGTTCTCCCTCGGCATCGTCGGCGCCGGCCAGTTCTCCGGCAGCTTCGCCAAGCTGTTCCGGGCCCACCCCGGTGTCAGCGACGTCTACGTCACCGACCTCCTGCCGGAGCGGGCCGAGCAACTGGCCGCCGCCGAAGGGCTGTCGGGCACCTTCCCCTCGTACGAGGCGATGCTGGAGTCCAAGGCGGTCGACGCGGTCGCCGTCTTCACCCAGCGCTGGACCCACGGGCCGCTGGTGCTCCAGGGCCTGAACGCCGGCAAACATGTCTACTCCGCGGTCCCGATGGCGATCACCACCGAGGAGATCGCCGCGATCATCGAGGCGGTCAAGGCGACCGGACTGACCTACATGATGGGCGAGACCAGCCAGTACAACCCGGCCACCGTGCACGCCCGCAACCAGATCGCCAAGGGCGCCTTCGGGCGGCTCTTCTACGCCGAGGGCGACTACGTCCACGACATGGACCTGGGGTTCTACGAGGCGTACCAGTACAGCGGCGGCGAGAACTGGAAGGCCACCGCCTCCTATCCGCCGCTGCTGTACCCGACCCACGCGGTGGGCGGGGTGCTCGGTGCCTGGCGGACGCACGCGGTGAGCGTCTCCGCGATCGGGGTCGTCGACGAGCGCGGCGACGGCGTCTTCGACAAGGACGTCAGCCAGTTCGGCAACGACGTCTCCAACGCCACCGCCCTGTTCGAGGTCGCGGGTGGCGGCTCGTTCCGCACCAACGAGTTCCGGCGGGTCGGCTACCCCTCGCACATCCGCGAGTCCCGTTTCCGCTTCTTCGGCACCGACGCGAGCATGGAGCAGCTCGCCACGGTCGCCCTGTGGCAGGACAAGACCGGCGTGGAGGACATCAGCGAACTGCTGGAGCCGAAGCCCACGCTGGCGCCGGACGACCCCTCGCTGCGGCACATCGCGCCGGACCTACGGGCGGCGTTCACCTCGGGTTCGGCCCCGGTGCACGACCGCGCCCGTCTGCCGCGGGTGTTCGACAACCTCCCCAACGGCCATGAGGGCAGCCACCACTTCCTGGTGGACGACTTCGTGACCGCGGTCAACACCCGCTCCCTGCCGTCCGTGAACGCCTGGGTCGCCGCCCGCTACACCCTGCCGGGCATCATCGCGCACGAGTCGGCCCGGCAGGGCGGGGCGCGGCTCACGATCCCGGACTTCGGGGACGCCCCGGAGGCCTGAGTCCGTCCGGCCGCTTCGGTGGCCCGCCCAGGCCCGCGTCGCGGGCGCGGGCCACCGCCGCGGCCCGGTCGGAGACCTGGAGCTTGTACAGGATCGCCGAGACATGGTTGCGGACGGTCTTCTCGGCCAGCACCAGCCGCGCCGCGATCTGGTGGTTGCCCAGACCGAGGGCGATCAGATCGAGCACTTCCCTTTCCCGCTCGGTCAGTTCGGGGAAGACCTGCGCCGCGTAGTCGCGGTGGGCGCCGGTGAAGAAGTCCGCGATCCGGCGGGCGACGGCACGCCCGTACACGGCGTTGCCCGCGGCGACGGCGAGGACGGCGCGGACGATCTCGGTGCTGTCGGCGTCCTTGAGGAGGTATCCCCTGGCCCCGGCGCGCAGGGCCCCGAACAGGGCCTCGTCGTCCTCGTGCATCGTCAGCACCAGCACGGCCGGTGCGGGGCGCCGGGCGACGAGGGCGCGGGTGGCGGCGGTGCCGTCGAGGCCGGGCATGGCGAGGTCGGTGACCACGACATCGGGTGCCGCGCGGTCCACGGCGGCGAGCAGGGCGTCGCCGTCGGCGGCCTCGGCGACCACCTCCACGTCACCGCTCGCGCTCAGGGCGGCGGTGAGCCCGTAGCGGAACATGGGGTGGTCGTCGGCGATGACCACGCGGACGGGGCCGGTCCCCTCGCTCATGGCTCCTCCCGGTGTCCCGGTCCCGCCGTACGAGGGCGGTCCGCCCGGCCGGGTGAGGACCTGTGCCTCAGGCCGGTGCGGCGGCGGGCGGCGACCATGTGCTGCGTCCCGCACCCGAACCCACCCGTGGGAGCGCCATGCCGACGCCCACCTCCCAGAGCACCGTCGCCGTCTGGACGACCGGTGTTCTGGCCATGATCCCGCCCGTCCTCGCCGCCGCGGCGGGGCTGCTGCTGCACTCGCAGGACGCCGAGCGGGTCGCCCAGCTCGCCGCCGTCCTCACCGCGCTGATCACGGCCGGTGTGCCGGTGCTGCACCGCTCGACCGGCGCCGACTGCCGCCGGGCCGCCGACGACTGCGGTCATGTCACCCATCTGACGGGCCCGTTGCCGAGGATCGTCCCGAGCGCCACGACGGTCGCGCTGTCGCTGGCGCTCGGGGTCGCCGCGTTCTGGCTGCTGTACCTGCTGAGCACCTGGCTCGGTCTGGGCAGCCTCGGCTATTGGAGCGGCGAGTACCCCAGCGACCCCTCGGAGGTGTACCGCAAGGTCGCGCTGCGCGGTCTGCCGGTCCTGGTCCCCGGTGTCTTCGCCATAGGCGTGGCCATGGCGCACCGGCTGCACGGTCTGGCGCGGCCCGTCCTGCTGCTGACGAGCGTGCTGTTCACCGTCTCGGTGCTCGTCAGCAACGCGGTGCTGGTCCGCCACCGGCGCAGCGAACCGCTGCCGGAGGACGTGTATGTGCCGCTGTTGCTGGGCGCGCTGGCGTGGCTGGTGTGCCTCGCCGCCCGCGCGTACGCGGCCCGCACCCAGCGGCTGTTCGACCTGATGCAGGCGGTGCGGCTGGAGCACCGCCGCACCGCGGAACCGGCGGACAGCCGGGCCTGAGACCCCTCGGGGCCCGGTTCCGCTCACGGCCGGCGGCCGAGCAGGCGCAGCGCCCGGTCGGCCCGTACGAGCTTGAACCGGTGTGTGCCGTCGGGGGCGAGGGCGGTCAGGCCGCCGGTGTCCGGGTTGCCGGCGCCCTGGTCGACGTCCAGCGCGCTGTCCTGGAGCAGGGTGCGGATCCGGCGCGGGGTCAGCTCCCGGTCGGCCTGCCGCAACAGGGCGCAGACTCCGGCGACTTGGGGTGCCGCCGCCGAGGTGCCGCTGAGCACCACCCATCCGTCGCCGGGGGTGGTTCCGTCGCCGTCGGGGTACGGCTTGGCGGCCCGGTGCTGGTCGATGCTGGAGCCGCGGGGCGCGGGCAGCAGGATGTACGTGGCGCCCGGCCGCATCCCGACCAGGCCGCACACATCGGGCACGACCCGGCCGCGGAACAGGGCGCTGGTGAAGGCGCTCGCGTAGTCGGAGGCCCGGTGCACGCCGTGCTCGTCGCGGTGGACCCCGCCGACGGCGATGACGCCGGGGTGCTGCGCGGGGAAGGCGTAGTGGCCGTTGCCCGCCGCGCACACCACGACGACCCCGGAGCGGACCGCGAGGGAGACGGCGACCGCCAGCATGGGCTCGATGGCCTCCTCGGGTGTCTTGACGTGGTACTCCAGGCTCATGCTGATGATGTCCGGCTGCTGCCGGAGCGCGGTGTTGAAGGCCGCCAGCAGATTGGTGTCCTTGGCCTTGACCATGGTGAAGTCGATGCCGGGCGCGACCGCGAAGGCGTTGGCGGACTCACAGGTGCCGTGCCCGTCCTCGTCCACCTCGGGGTCGGCGGTGCCCGGCCCGAGGACGACGGTGCCGCGCAGGCCGCGTTCCCGGAAGTACGGATGGGGCTCCCAGCCGGTGTCCACCATGACGAGCCGGACTCCGGCGCCGGTGATGCCCTGGTCGTGGGCGGCGCGGGCGCCCAGGTACTCGGCGACCATGTCGGTAGTCAGGTGCCAGTAGTCGGGCTTGGGGACGGGGGCGGCGGTGCCGTGCAGGGTGGTGGCCGGCTGTTCCAGGGCCACGCCCTCCAGGAACTCGGCGGCGGGCAGCCCCCGGGTGGAGATCAGTCCGGGCCGGTCGGCGCGGGCGGTGTCGAGGAAGGTGCGGGTCCTGCGCAGTTCCACCGCGCCGGGCTGGATGACCTCGCGTTCCTCCGTGATCAGGGTGGTCTCGAAGTAGCGGTCGTACAGCTCGGGCGGACCGGCGATGTTGATGCCGGCCGGTGAGCTGTCGAGGACGGTGAATCCGGCGGCGGCCAGTTCCCGTTCCGCGCGCTGCGTGACCACGTCCGTGGCGAGGTAGTCCTCCACGTTGTCCGCCCTGATCTCACCGGCGTCGAAGACGGACTCGCCGCCCTGCGAGCGCGGTGACGCCTGCGCGTACACCAGGCTGGGCAGCCGTCCGTCGATCCTGTAGGCCATGTGTGGTTCCCCCAAAGGTCAGTGGCGTGCGGCCGGTACGGCCAGTGCCAGGTAGCGCGGTCCGTCGCGCAGGACGAGCCCGGCCTCCGTGAAGGTGTCCAGGACGCGCCGCACGTCGTCCGCCGGTTCGCGCGGTCCGAGCCGTGCGCGCACGGCGTCCGCCGTCACCGGCCGGTCGCAGCAGGCGAGGTACAGATCGGCCGCTGTTCCCTCGAAGACGTGGGTGCCCGCGCCGTCGCTTCGTCTGCTGTCGTGGATCTGCACGTAGTGGGGTGCCCGCCGGTACTCCAGTACGGGCGGTGCCCCGCTGTCGCTCCAGGCCTCCTGCCAGTCGGTGACCGCCGTGCGCAGGCCTGCGTAGGCGTCGTCGGGGAGCGCGCCGTCGAGCCGGTAACTGAAGAAGTAGGCGACACGGTCGAGATCGGTGTCGGCGGGATAGACGTAGCGGTAGGGCGGTGCGGGGCGCAGGTCGCGCAGGATGCCCTCCCGGTCGGTGAAGAGCGGGCTGAAGCGCTGCATGGCGAGGCGTCCGGCGTCCCCCGGTGGTGTCAGATGCCACAGGTGGGGCATCAGGGCGGCCTGTGCGGAGCAGTCCTCGGGCCGCTCGCCGGGAAATCCCCAGAGCAGGTTCCAGTCCACCTCAATTCCGTAATGCCGCGCCCAGCGCAGGAGATTGACGTTCTGTGCCACTGTCACGCCCTTGCGCATCAGGCCCAGTACGCGGGTGCTCAGTGATTCGATTCCGGGCTGGATCCGGGTCACGCCCGCGTCGGCCAGGAGTTCGATCTGGGTCCGGGTGAGATTCGCCTTCACCTCGTGGAAAAGGTCGTAACTCGCCTCGCTTTCCACGAGGGCCGGGAAAAGGGTCCGGAATTAGCGCATGTCGAGGATGTTGTCGACCGCCTCGAAGCGGAAACTGCGGTATCTGCGGGCCAGGTGGGCCAGTTCGTCGAGGACGCGCGGGCCCGACTTGGAACGGAAGTTCATGGTCTGGGCGTTGAGACCGCAGAAGGTGCAGTGGTGTTTCGCGCCCCACCAGCAGCCGCGTGCGGTTTCCACGGGGAGGTGGACGGCGCGGGACGCCGTGCGGGGCAGCAGTCCGAGGTTCTCGGCGCGCCGGAAGTACTCGTCGTAGTCCGGCATCGGCAGGTCGTCGAGGTTCCGGGTCGGTAGTGCCGGTGGTCCCATGACGACCTTGCCGTCGACGCGGCGGGCCAGCGCGGGTACGGAGCCGAGGTCGCCGCCGGTGGCGAGGGTCCTCAGGAGGTGGGGGAAGGCGGTGTCGGCCTCCCCGATGACGGCGGCGTCGACGGAGTCGACGGTGCGGACGAGTTCCGGGCCCATGGGGGCGTCGAAGTTGGCGCCGCCGAAGACCATGAACAGGTGCGGATGGCGCTGTCGCAGCCGCCGGGCGAGCGCGATGGAGGCCGCGTTCTGCTGGAACGTCGAGGTGAAGCCGACGACACGGGTCTCCTGCCAGTACGGCGCGTCGGCGAGCGCGTCGAGGTAGGCCGGGACCTCCCGGCGCCGGATGTGCAGGAGGCGTTCGCGCAGGCGGTCGGCGGGGATACCGTGCTCCCGTGCCAGGTCGTCGGCACAGAGGTCCAGGTAGTCGCCCCGCGGATCGGGGGCTGCGGGCCCGAACGCCGCCGGGGAGAACAGTCAGTCCCCCGCCAGCTGGCCGGGCCAGTCGGCGAGCGTCCGGTACGTCTCCACGCCGATCCCGGCCGCGAAGTCCAGGTTGGCGTGGACAGTACGGGCCGGGAAACCCTCGGCGCGGGCGAGCGCGGCGAGGAGACCGGCTTGGAGGGACGGGCGGCGGTCGTCCATGAAGGGCATGCACACCAGGACGACCGGCCAGGCGTCGTGGGCCGACGGCATCACGCGGGCCCCGGATCAACACCGCCCGGGTTCGGAGTCGGGTGGGTCGAAGTCCGGTGGTTCGGCCGTCACCGGTTCCGGCGAGTAGAGCTCGTACACCTTGAACGCGCGCCGGGTCTTTTCGGCATCGGAGCCGGGCAGGAGCGTGCCGAGCGTCTGCGCCACCGGTGTGTCCGGGACGAGGACATTTCCCGCCACGTCGAACACCAGACGCAATGCCCTGATCTCGGCGTCGGTGAATATATCCACCCGTTCCAGTTTTTCGGCGAGGCCCACGATGTCCCGCCAGTCGACTTCTTCCTTTTCCACGATCTTTCCCCCTGTCGTGCACGGAATGGCGGGGAGTCTGACGACGCGCTCACCTTGCGTCAAGGGACTTGATTTTCCGGCGAGTTGGATTCCGTTTCGGCGGTGAGGCGGGCGCGTACCTCGGCGGCCCGGCGATGTCCGAGTTCGTCCAGCACGTCGGCCGACCGCCGCAAGGCCGCGGTCGCCGCACCGCGCTCCCCGGCGGCCAGGTGCAGGTCGCCGAGTGAGTAGAGGGTGTCGGCCTCGTTGTAGCGGTCGCCGGTCTCCTCGTAGAGCACGAGCGCCCGTTCGAAGCACTCGGCGGCCTGCGCGTAGTGGTGCAGATGTCGGTGGATGTGACCAAGGCTGTCCCAGGTGTCACCCTGGTCGAAGCGGTCGTCGGCCTCCTCCAGCAACCGGAGGGCCTGCTCGCAGTGGGTGAGCGCCTCCTCGTGGCGGCCGAGCCGGGAGCAGAACCAGCCGAGGGCGTTCAACGCCCGCGCCCGCCCGGTGCGGTGGCTGGCCGCGGTGAACAACTCCAGTGCCCGGCGGGCGTGGTCAAGCCCCTGTTCGTACTGTCCTTTCTCGTCCCGGAGCCAGCACAGCGTCCGATGGGTGTGGGCCTGGCCGAGGACGTCGCCGAGTGTCTCGTACAGGTGGAGTGCCTGCCGCATGTGGGTGGCGACCTCCTCATAGCGGCTGAGCCTCATGTACGCATACGCCAGGCAGCCGTGCACCACGGCCTGTCCGTGCGCGCTCCCGGCGCGCCGGGCGGCGCCCAGCGCACGCTCGTGCGCGGCGGCGGAGTCGTGCCAGTGCCCGGCGCGGTCGAAGTACGGCTGGAGCGCCCAGGCCAACTGCCAGGCGTGGCCGTCGAGTCCGTGGTCCACGGCCAGCCGCTGCACCGCCAGCAGTACGGCGTGTTCGCGCAGGAACCACGAGAGCGCCTCGTCGTGTCCCGCGAACCGCTCCCCGGTGACGGGTGCCCGGGGCGGGGCGAGGGTGATGGGGTCGTCCCGGTGCGGGCTCAGGTGGAGGCTGGCGCGGTAGGCGCTGTGCAGGTAGTGGTCGAGCATGCGGCGCACCGCGGCCGTGCGGTCGGCGGAAGTGTCGTGCGTACGGGCGAGTTCGGCGGCGTAGGCGCTCAGCAGGTCGTGGCCTGCGTATCGGTCGGCGGCCGGCGAGAACAGCAGGTGACTTGCCGTCAATTCGGCGAGCTGTGAACGGACTTGCGCGGCAGGCAGTCCGGCGATTCCGGCGACGGCGGCCGTGCCGATGTCGGGGCCCGGGTGCAGGCCGAGCAGGCGGAACAGCCGGGCGGCGGGTTCGGTGAGCCGGCGGTAGGACCAGGAGAACACCTTGCGCACGTCGGTGGCCGCGTCGCCGCCGTCGAGGAGGTCCAGGGCACTGTGCGCGGCCCGCAGTTCCTTCGCGACAGAGGCGAGGGGCAGTTGCGGCTGGGTGGCGGCGTGCGCGCCGACGATGGCCAGGGCGAGCGGGAGCCGCGCGCAGGAGGCGATGATGTCCTCCAGCGCGTCCGGGTCGCCGGTGAGCCGGTGGCCGCCGATGCGGTGGCCGAGGACGTCCGTGGCCTCGGCGCGGGACATCAGGCCCAGGGTGACGGGCCGGGCGCCGTCGGTGATCACCAGGCCGGTGAGCAGGTTGCGGCTGGTGATGACGGTGCAGCAGTGCGGTGAGCCGGGCAGCAGCGGGCGAACCTGGTCGGTGTCCTGGGCGTTGTCGAGGACGACGAGCATGCGCCGGTTGGCCAGCAGGCTGCGGTAGAGCCCGATCTGGCCGTCCGGGTCGACCGGGATACGGCGGGGCGGGACGCCGAGGGCGTCCAGGAAGCCGCGGATCGCCTCGGCGGGGCGGACGGCGGGGCCGCCGGGGTCGAAGCCGCGGAGGTTGACGTAGAGCTGGCCGTCGGGGAAGCGGTGGCGGACGCGGTGGGCCCAGTGCACGGCGAGGGTCGTCTTGCCGACGCCCGCGGTGCCGCCGATGGCGGTGATCACGGCCATGGCCTGCTCGGGGCCGTCCGGGTCCGTCGGCAGCAGGGCGTCGAGCAGCGCGAGTGCCTCCTCGCGGCCGACGAAACCCGCGACGGGGTGCGGGAGTTGGGCGGGTACGACCGGGGCGGGCAGTGCGGAACGGGCCGTTTCCACACCGGCGGGTTGGGCCTCCCCGGCGTCGAGGGCCGGGTCGGCGGCCAGGATCCTCGTGTGCAGGCGCCGCAGTCGTTGTCCCGGTTCGATGCCGAGTTCGTCCCGCAGCAGTCGGCGGGCCCGGTGGTAGACGGCCAGGGCCTCGGCCTGCCGTCCGGAGCGGTGCAGGGCGAGCATGAGCAGCCCGTGCAGCCCTTCCCGCAGCGGGTGCGCCTCGGTGAGCTGCCGTACCTCGCCGGCCAGGTCGAAGTCGTCGCCGAGCGCCAGGTCGACCTCGATGCGCTCCTCCAGCACGCTCAGCCGCCGCTCGGCCAGCCGGTCGCGCTCCGCGTCCAGTAGCGGGCCCGCCAGCCCTTCGCAGAGCGGGCCCTGCCACAGGCGCAGCGCGGCGCGCAGGCACTCCGCGGTCGCGGGCAGGTCACCCCGGGCCCGAGCGGCATGCGCCCGCCCGATCAACTCCTCGCACCTGCGCAGGTCCGACTGGTGCGCCCCCAGGGTCAGCAGGTACCCGGCCTCGGTCCAGGCGAGCAGCCCCGACGGGCTGCGCGGCGCGCGCTCGGGTTCCAGCACGCGGCGCAGCGCCGAGACATGCCGTTGCACCAGGTTCGCGGCCCGCGCCGGTACGGCCTCGCCCCAGACCGCCTCGACGAGCCGCTGCCGGTTCAGGGGCCGTCCGGCGTGCAGGAGGAGCACGGCGAGCACGACGCGCCGCTGCGACGGCCCGAGGTCCAGCTCCTGCCCGCCCCGCCAGGCGCGCAGCGGTCCGAGCACCTGGAACCGCAGACCGTCGACCGACTCTCGCCCAGTCATCACACGGGCCCCCACCCTCGTCCCCTGCCGTCCAAGCTAGCGCCGAACCGGTACCGGCACCGCAGGCTCGGAGTGCAGCGGCCGGTGCAGTGGTGACTGCAACCCGGGATCGCACGCTGGTGCCCGAGCCGGGGCGAGTACAGGCACCGCCCCCGAGCACCGGGGAGTACCCATGACCGACATCCTGACCGCGGCCCGCGCCGAGGCGCTGTTCAGCAGCGACCTGGTGACGGGCTCGGCGCCGACCCGCACCGAGATCGCCTCGGCGATCCGGCGGGCGATCCGCCGGCACGGCGGCAGCCTCGGCTGCGCGGGCACCCTGGCCCACGCCTACGGCGAGCACCCCGAGACCGCGCTGCCACGGATGCGCTGGGCGCTGAGCCAGGTGCGGTCCGCCTACCCGCGCCGACGGGTATGAACATGCCCGGGGTTGGCGTGGAGGCCGAGCGCGCCCGCCTCCGCCGCGAGCTCCACGACGGACTGGGCCCTTCGCTCTCCGGGATAGGCCTGTGCGCGCAGGCCCTGGCGGATCTGCTGGACGGCAGTGGCACGGACGCCGAGCGGGCGCTGCTGGACCGTATCCGCGCCGAGGTGGCGCTGGCGACCGCGGAGGTCCGCCGGCTCCTCGACGGGCTCGCGCCCGCCGCGCTCGCCTCGCACGGGCTGGTGGAGGCATTGCGCCGACATGCCCGGTCCGTCTCCCCCGCGACGGCCGTGGAGATCGTCACGTCGTCACTGCCGAACCTGCCCCCGCCCCTGGAGGCGACGGCGTACCGGATCGTGACGGAGGCGGTGACCAATGTCGTACGGCACGCCGGTGCCCGGCATGCCCGGGTCACGCTGGCGGGGCGGCGGCGGTCCCTGCTGATCGGTGTCGCCGACGACGGCCGAGGGACCGGGCGGGTCAGCCCGGGTGTGGGCCTGACCTCCATGCGGCAGCGTGCCGAGGCGGCGGGCGGACGGTTCTCCCTGCGCAGTACGCCCGGAGGCGGTACCGAGGTACGGGTACGGCTGCCGCTGGAACGGCCCCGCGCGGCCCAACCGGTGTGATCCGCCGCCCGGTCGGCCCCGGACAACGTCCCGCCCGGGTCGGGACCCCTGCCTCTGCTCCGAAGGCGCCGGGCGCCGGACCGTTGAGGCGTCCATCACCGGCCAGTTCCGACAAGGAGTCGTCCCATGGCCTCTGGCACCTTCCAGTCGCTCCCCGTCCCCACCACCGCCCTCGACGGCCGTATCGGCGCCATCGTCCTGGACCCGGACGGCAACCCCGCTGATGTCGTCAACAAGGGCACCCCGGTCACCGTACGGATCGACTGGCACCTCACGGGCTTCCTCGTTCCGCTGCTCTCCGGCACCTGGTACGTCCAGGTCAAGGTCGACGAGATAGGCTGCCCGGACGACTTCCCCGAGCCCGCGGCGCCCGCCTCCGTACCGATGAACGGGGGCGACTACCAGCGCGACATCGTCCTGTCGAACCTCCAGGCCGGCCGCACGTACGCGCTGCTGGTCCAGCTGACCTACCGCAATCCGGCCGGGGCGCCCGCGCCGCTGGGCGGCTATGTGAACGTCGGCACGGTCAACGTGCTGCTCTGACCACTGTCACCGGGGGAGTCCGCGTCCCGCCCCGCCGTCACGGCCGGGCGGGACGCGGGCGTCGGCCGGCTCAGGTGCCGGGCTTGCGGCCGTACACGTAGACGTCGTCGCCCGTCTTCAGCAGCGACCAGTACTTCTTGGCGGTCGTCTTGGTCATGTTGACGCAGCCGTGCGAGCCGGGCGGGTTCCACATGCTGACGCCGACCGAGTGGAAGGCCTGGCCGCCGTCGAAGAACTGGGAGTACGGCATCGGCACGTTGTAGATCGTCGAGACGTGGTCGATGTTGCGCCAGTAGATCTTCTTCAGGCCGGTGCGGGTCTCGTAGCCGTTGCGGCCGGTGCGCACCGGGACCGGGCCGTAGACGAGCTTGTCGCCGTCCTGGATCCAGCTCAGCTGAAGCGTGAGGTTGACGCAGGCGATCCGGCCCTTGTTGGTCGGGCACTTGCCGGCCTTGTTCGGCTTGTTGCCCACGGCCTTCTGCTTGTTCATCAGGTCCATGACGCCCCAGGTGACGGGGCCGGCGTACCCGACGTTCGGGGAGATGCCGTGCTTGGTCTGGAAGGCCTTGATCGCCTTGCAGTCGGAGGAGGACTGCTTGCCGTCGACCGGCAGCCCGAGGAACTTCTCCACCTTCTTCTGATACGGCCCCGTCTGCGTGGTACAGCTCGCGGCCTGCGCCGGAGCGGCCCCGAGGGCGACCGTGAGCGGTGCCGTCAGTGCGGTGATGCCGAGGAGTACGGCTCCTCGTCTGCGTATGTCCCCCATGGCCGGTACATCCCTTTCCGCCGATGTGACGCGCTGTGCCGCGTTCTCTGCCAGCTAGACAGGTGTTGGGGGCCGTTGGTTGTAGGCCGGGGCCGGTTGTGACCGAACGGTGAAGTACGGGGTGTGACCAGCCGCTATGCCGCTCCTGGAGGTCACTCCGGTGCGGCCGACCGGAGCCCCGTGTTGATGGCGGTGATGCCTCCGTCGACGACCAGGGTCGTGCCGGTGATCCAGGAGGCGTCGCGGGAGGCGAGGAAGGCGATCGCGGCGGCGATGTCCTCCGGCTCGCCGACCCGGCCCAGGGGGTACACCCGGGCGAACGCCTCCAGGTCGGCCTCGCGGCCCTCCCAGACCGTGGTGCGGATCGTGCCGGGGGCGACCAGGTTGACGCGGACCCCGCGGGGCGCGGCGTGCTCGGCGAGGGTGCGGGTCAGGGAGGCGAGGCCCGCCTTGGCGGCGCTGTAGGCGTGGTTGCCGAAGCTCTGGATGCCGTTGACGGAGCCGACGGTGACGATCGCGCCGCGTCCGGAGGCCACGAGGTGGGGCAGGGCGGCGCGGCAGCAGCGGTAGGCGCCGGTGAGGGTCAGGTCGAGGTCGTGGGCCCAGACCCGGTCGTCCTCGTCCTCGAAGCGCGGCTCGTCCGGGGTGCAGCCGTAGGCGTTGTTCACCAGCACGTCGAGGGAGCCGAAGGCGGTGACGGTTCGCTCCACCGCCGACTCGACGGATGTACGGTCCCCCACGTCGCAGGGGTACGCCTCCGCCCGCAGGCCGTCGCCCCGCAGCGCGGCGGCGGTGCGCTCGGCCGCGGCCTCGTCCACGTCGGTCACCAGCACCCGCGCCCCCTCCGCGGCGAACCGGCGGGCGGTGGCGGCGCCGATGCCGCGGGCGGCGCCGGTGACCAGAACGCCGTACCCCTCGAAGCGTGTTGTGTCCGTCATGCTCCCCCACGGTAGTGCCGTCGAGATCAACTCGGCAGCTACCGTGCACCCATGGATGTGGTCCTCCAGCAACTCCCCGCCCTGCTGGGCGTCGTGATCGGCGCCCTCGGCTCGTACCTGGCGCTCGTCCGCAGCGACCAGGCCCGCTTCCGGCGCGAGGAGGCGGCCCGCTGGGAGGAGCGGCGGCTCGCGGTGTACTCGGACTACGCGCGCTCGGTGAAGAAGACCGTCACGGTCACCTACCGGGTCGCCGCCGCGCTGGGCTGCGGCACGCACCCGGACCCGCTCGCCCTCGACGAGGCCAAGCCGCTGCTGGCCGAGGCCAATGAAGGGCGGGACCCCGCGGGCGAGGCGCTGCTCATGCTGGGCAGCGTGGACGTGGTGGAGAAGGCCCGGTCGTGGGTCGTGACGGTGATGGAGATGGAGCGCTTCGTCCGCGAGGGCCGGCCGGACACGGAGGCGTGGCAGGCGCTGCTGGACCGGCAGCGGGCCGGGCGCGAGGGCTACTACACCGCGGTCCGGGAGGACCTGGGCCTGCCTCCCGGACACTCGGCACGCTGGCGGCTCCCGGTGACGGTCCCCGCGCCTGATCAGCGGTAGCCGGTGGTGTCGGCGGGCTTGCCCGCGTCCTGCACCTCCACCAGGTACCGCCAGGCGTCGGGGCGGCTGCCGTCGAGGTCGGTGAAGCCGTACTCCTGCGCCAGACCGCCGCTGGAGAGGGAGGCGCCGTTGAACCGGGCCACCTCCGGGTCGGCGGCGAGGGCGGCGACGGCGCGGCCGACGTAGCGCGGGGTCTCGGAGATCGCGAAGTGCGGCACCTTGTCAAGCGCGTCGCGCCAGTTCTCCTCGTGTACGCCGAACGTGTCCAGCATGATCTCCGAGCGCAGCCAGCCGGGGGTGAGGGCGAGGGCGGTGGCGCCGCGGGGGCCGAGTTCATGGGCGAGGGCGAAGGCCATGCGCAGTACGGAGGACTTGGCGAGGTCGTAGAAGAAGGAGACGCGGTAGTGGTCGCGGTTGTACTCGGCGGTGCCGTCGGTCATCTCCACGACCAGACCGCCGGGGTGGCGCAGGAGCAGGGGCAGCGCGTAGTGACTGGTGACCGCGTGCGTCTCGACCGCGAGCCGGAGCAGGCGCAGACCCTTGTCGAGGTCGTGCTCCCAGACGGGGGCGTCCCAGGCGAACATGTGCTCGCCGCCCCAGATGTCGTTGACGAGCACGTCGAGGCGCCCCTGTTCGTCTGCGATGCGGTCGACCAGGGCCTTGACCTGATCCGGCTCCAAGTGGTCGGTGGGTACGGCGATACCGAGCCCGCCCGCCTCGGTGACCAGATCGGCGGTGTCCTCGATGGTCTCCGGGCGGTCGTACTCGGAGCGGCGATCTCGTGTGGTGCGGCCGGTGACGTAGACGGTGGCGCCGGCGGCACCCAGTTCCACGGCGATCCCGCGACCGGCGCCACGGGTGGCTCCGGCTACGAGGGCGACCTTGTCCTTGAGGGGCTTTGGCTGGGGCATGGGTGTCCGGCCTTTCGGGTGCGGGAGTGTGCGGGGTGTTCGGGGTTTACGGTTCCTGGTAAGTCGGACATCTTGTGTCGGGTTTCTTGACCGGATCGGAGCTCTAGGGGCTGTGGCGAGTAGCGTGCAACGGATCGTGGATGCGTTGTTGAGCCAAATAGCCGAAGGTGCTCTGCCTCCCGGCTCAATCCTTCCGACCCAACGCTTCCTGGCGGAACAATTTGGGGTGTCCCGCGACGCTGTGCGGCGCGCACTCCAGCAACTGTCAGAGCAGGGCTACATCGCGGTTCGGCAGGGGGCCGCGGCACGTGTGGTCCGGTCACCGTCCAAGCACGCCGTGCTGTGGGAAAGCCGCAGCACCAGCCTGCGCTCCCGCATCCGAGCCGCCCTCGAATCCCGGTCCGTCACCATCGACGCGTTCGCACTGACAGGACAGTCACTCGCTCGACACCTACGGTCGTACGTCGGGCCCAGGCCAAGTAGAGAGGTCCTCCCCGAGTCGATCCGTGTTCGCATCCTGATGCCCCGAATCGACGATGGACTCCCGGCGGCGCTGTCCTTGAGCGCTGCCGAAGGCGCCCACCCGTTACAACGGCTGCACTCCATAAGGAGCCAGAACATGGCTTCCATGGACAGCTCGCTCAGCGAACTTCGCGAGCTCGGGGTGTCCAGGTGCAGCATCGAACACAGAGAAGCTGTCCTCGCTCCCATGCAAACGCTCTACGTGCTCAACGAGTCCGATCTCGTCACCGGGTTCTACTCGATCACCCCGGCTTCCAGGCCGTACGGTCTCCCCCCTGCGCGAGACATCCCGGATGTCCTGGAACTACGGGGCATGCTCCATCACTACAGCGCTTCCGGTGAAAGTCCCCATCCAGACAGCGTCAAGGCAGTCGCCCGTGCCAAGCGCTGGTTCGACATCATGTGGTCTAACACCCATCGCGCGTAAGCGCATTGGGCCGGGACGCTATGGTCGTGATCTGTCAGGGCCGAGGGAAGAGACAAGGATCGCGGGTGAGCCATCAGGCCGACTCGCTCGCCGAGCGAACGTACGCCCTCGTCGTGGGCGTGGAGTCCTACGACGCTCTCGGCCGCGACTGGCGGCTCCCGGGCGCGGCCCACGACGCCCACCGCTTCGCGCGCTGGCTGACCGGTTGCGGTCATGTGCCGCCCGCCAACGTCCGGTTGCTCCTCTCCCCCCTGCCCGGCACAGCCCTGCCCGACGCGGACGGACTGCCCGACGCCCGGCCCGCGACCGAGGCGAACATCAAGCACGCCCTCCTGACCGACCTGGCCTCCCGCGACGGCGACGTCCTGTGGATCTACTGGGCCGGTCATGGCTTCGTGAACGGCATCGGGGATCCGCTGCTCCCCTACGCCGATGCCAGCGGCTCCAGCCTCAGCAACCTCAACCTCGGGTCAGCACTGCGGCATTGGCGGTCCGACTCCGTAAGCCGCCGACGCTTCCGGCGGCAGATCGCCCTCGTCGACGCCTGCAGGGTGGACGAACGCCAGGCGGCGCGGCTGCGGTTCGAGGACACCAGGTTCCGCGAAGGTCCGCGGGTCGGAGGGCGGGAGCAGTACGTCCTGTACGCCGCGCGGCCGGGCGAGGTGGCGCGCAACCAGCCGGGGCAGCGGTCCGGCCTGTTCACCCAGGCTCTGCTGAAGCGGCTGGAAGGGCTGAGCGTCCAGCGGAGCATCGAGCGTCTGACGGAGATCGCGCAGGGGCTCCAGTGCGACTTCGAGACCATGCGTGGCAACGGCCTGGCCCGGCAGACCCCGACGTTCGAGATCCACCGTGGGTGGAAGGACTCGGCCGTCTTCGTCGAGCCCGCCTCCGGGGAAGCCGAGGACGGCGCCCCCCGTCTCGACCAGCCCGCCTGGGACGGCCTCGCCGCCCTCGCCCGGGAACACCCCCTGCCCGCCTGCGCCCACGACGCCTACCGCTGGGCCTTCGACGTCTGCCGCTGTGCGGCTCCCCTCTCCGACGCCGTGCCCGAGGGCGGGCTCACGGAGATCGTCCGCGATCTCGACGACCACCAGGGCAGGCCGGGACTGCCGCTCGCCCTGCCGTTCGTCCGCTATCTCGCCGCGCACGCCCCGGACCGGGAGTGGGGTGCGCGCCTCGACACCTGGGTGGAGCAGACCCGCACGCGCATCGGCGCCCTGCCCGTGCCTCCGGCACCGGAGCCTCCGCAGGAGCCCGGCGCGCTCCATGTCCAGCTCGGCAAGGCCCCCTTGGAACCCGGCGGTTACCTCATACGCCTGTGGCGCTACCGGGGCAGGTTCACCTCGGAGTGGGAGTCCGGCACCGCGCTCGCGCTGCCCATGGCGCGCGCTGAAGTCGGCCGGCGGATCGCGGACTTGGTCGAGCGGTACATCGACGAGGACCCCGACGGCACCGCGCCGGACATCGAGCGCGTCGAGTTCCACATCCCCCGCGAACTGCTCGACGAGGAGTTCGAGAACTGGGCGGTGCCCGCGGGGGCGGAGGACGGCACCGAACCGATGGGCGTGCTCTTCGAGGTGGTGGTGCGTTGTCCCGACGAGAGAAGAGGCGTGGCGCGTCAGAAGTGGCGGGCGAAATGGCGGGCGTTGGAGCGCCAGGGACGTGGCGGCTGGGAGGCGCCTCGGGTGGACGCCTCGCAGCCGGTCTGGGTCGTGTCCGAGTCCGAGGCGCCGGGCAATCTCTCCGCGCTCCTGCAGGCCAAGGACCTCCCCGTGTGCGTCCTCGCCGGCGTCGAGCACGCCCGGCTGGGCGACGTACTCAAGGCTGTGCTCTCCTCCGGTGTCCCCATCGCCGTATGGCGCCGGGGTGAGCCGCCCGACGGCGGCCCGGAAGACCTGGCCACGGCACTCGCACCGGCCAGCGAGCCGATCGACCTGCGCACGCTGCCCGGCACAGTGCGCCGACTGCGCATCGCGGCCGAACAGCCCTTGGTGCTGCTCTGGGACGACCCAAACCGAAGGCCTGAGTCCGGGCGGCTGACGTCGTGATCGACAGGCTGCGGCAGATCATCGCGGACGCGGGCGCCGAGGCGGGCCCCGAGGAGATCGCCGACATCCTGTGGCTGGCCCGCCGCCTCACCTCCGGGGCCGAAACAGCCGCCACGCCCCTGCCGGAACTCGTCCCCGAGCCGCCGCCGACGCCGCCTCCAGCTCCCCCGCCGCCCCACCCCGGCACCGTGCCCGCCGCCCCGCCCACCGGCGACCTGCTGTTCCCCGCCTCGCGCCCGCAACCGGCCCCTGTCCCACAGCCACCGCCCCACCACCGCACCCGCCGCGGCACCCCCGTCCGCGTCACCCGCGCCGCCTCCCTCGACGACCCGCTCGCCGTCCTGCGCGCCCTGCGCCCTCTGGGCCGCCGGCGCCTGCCCGGCAACCGCGTGGAACTGGACGAGGAGGCGACCGCGGAGGCCGGGCTCGACCATCGGACGCTCACGCCGGTCATGCGCCCGGCCCGTGAGCCCTGGCTCGATCTGACCCTGGTCGTGGACACCCACCGCTCGATGCTGCTGTGGCACGACCTCCTCGCCGAACTGCGCGCACTGCTCACCCGGATCGGCCTCTTCCGCACCGTGCGTGTGTGGTTCCTGCGCGCCTCCGCCGACATGGGCGTCACGGTCTCCCGCACGCTGGGCGGACAGCCCGAAAAGCTCGTCACCGGCCACCGGCACAGCCTGATCCTGCTCGTCAGCGACACGGTGTCCGAGGCCTGGCAGTGGCCCTCGCTGCGGGCCGCGGTGAGCCAGTGGAGCCGCCACAGCGCGGTGGCACTGCTGAACGTGCTGCCCGAACGCCTCTGGGACCGCGGCGGCGTACCACCGCACCCCTGCCTGATGTGGGCGCCCGCGCCCGCCGCGCCCACCGGCACCTGGAACCCCGCCGTGCTGCCCGTCGTGGACGCCTCCCCGGCCGCCCTGTCCAAGCTCGCCACTCTCGTCGCGGGCAGCGGGAGCCCGCGCCTCCTGCCGGCTCTCCCGCTCGACGCCGACTGGTCCACGGACCTGACACCGGCCGAGCCGCACCCGGTCGTCGACGACAGCGACGCCCTGCGCGCCGTCCGCCGGTTCGAGGAGAGCGCCTCCCCCGGCGCCCGGGAACTGGCCGGATACCTGGCGGCCGTGCCCCTCACCCTCCCCGTGATGAACCTGGTCCGCCGCGCCATGCTCCCGCGGTCGGACCACGGCCACCTCGCCGAGGTCGCCCTCGGCGGGCTCTTTGAGCCCTGGGAGGCGTACGAGCACACGGACCCCACATACCTGGAGTTCCGCTTCCTCCCGGGTGTCCGCGACACCCTCCTCGGCGGACGGCTGCGCCGGGAGATCACCGCCGTCCGGGAACTGGTCCGCCATGAGGTGGCCGCCTACCTGGACGAGCACCGCCGCCCGCACGACTTCCCGGCGCTGCGGCGTTCCCCCGCCGTGGACGGCACGCATGACATCACCGTCGACGCACTGCCGTTCGCCCGCATCGCTCCCCCCGATCCGAACGCCGAGCGGCACACGCACGAGTCCATCGCCGCGACCCTCCGCGGCGAGATCGCCTCGGGCATCCTCCCCGTGGGCGCGAGGCTGCCCATACAGGCCTTCCTGACCGAGCATTTCGGAGTGCCGCTGAGCACTGTCCGGCGCGCCCTGAGCGAACTGGAGGCCGAGGGTCTGATCCGTCGCCGACGCGGCGCGCAGGCGACAGTCATCGCACGGCCCCCCTCGCCGGAGGCCCGGACCGCCCACGAACGCGAAGTGCACCTCGACGGCTCCGCGCTGGGCATGGCCGTCCACGCCGCGTTCGAGGAAACCCATGTCACCGTCGACGCGGTCGTCGCCGACACGGCCCCGCTGGTGGCTGCCCTGCGCACCCAACTCGCGCGCGTCGGCGAGCGCGTCGTCCGCCCCGCCTCGGTCCGGGTGCGCCTGCTCCTGATGGGCGGCACAGGCAGCAGCGACGTCGACGCCACCCGGCAGCTCCTCGCGGCAGCTCTGCCGCCCGGCTCCCCCGTGTCGTTCACCGTGCGGACGGCCGCCGCCCAACCCCCCGTAGAGCTCTACCTGCTGAACGGCCGCACCGTACTCACGTCCTACGTGCACATCCCCGGCGAGAACGCCGAGGCGCTCCACGTACAGCCCGAGGAGCGCCTGGAGGAGACGCGGTCCTGGTTCGAGTCCTGGTGGGAGCTGTACGAGGAGCGCTGACCGGGCTCAGTGCCCCCGAGCGATCCACTCCTCCAGGTGCGGCGCCTCCGCGCCGATGGTCGTCGAGTCGCCGTGCCCGGTCAGGACCTCCGTCTCGGAGGGCAGGGTCAGGAGCCGGTCCCGGATGGAGTCGATGATCGTCGGGAAGTGGGAGAAGGAGCGGCCCGTGGCGCCGGGGCCGCCCTTGAAGAGGGTGTCGCCGGTGAAGACCGTGCCGAGGCCGGGGTCGTAGAGGCAGACCGCTCCGGGGGCGTGGCCGGGGGTGTGCAGGACGCGGAGGTCGGCGCCCGCGGCCTCGATGACCTGGCCGTCCAGGAGGTGGGCGTCGGGGTCGCGGTCGGGGTGGGTCTGCTTCCACAGCGGCAGGTCGTCGGGGTGGAGCCAGATGGTGGCGCCGGTGCGCTCGGCGAGCGCGGGGGCCGCGTCGATGTGGTCGTTGTGGGCGTGGGTGCAGATGATGGCCCTCAGGGTGCGGTCGCCGACCGCCTTGGCGATGGCGTCGGCGTCGTGCGCGGCGTCGATGACGATCACCTCGTGGTCGTCGCCGACGATCCAGACGTTGTTGTCGACGTCCCAGGTGCCGCCGTCGAGGGTGAACTGCCCGGAGGTGACGAGTCGTTCGATGCGTGGGGCGGTCATCAGAACACCACCACCGAGCGCAGGACGTCACCCTCGTGCATCCGCTCGAACGCCTTCTCCACCTCGTCCAGCGCGATGGTCTCCGTCACGAACGTCCCCAGGTCCAGGCGGCCTTGCAGATGCAGGTCGATCAGCATCGGGAAGTCCCGGGAGGGCAGGCAGTCGCCGTACCAGGAGGACTTCAGGGCGCCGCCGCGGCCGAAGACGTCCAGCAGCGGCAGCTCCAGCTTCATCTCCGGGGTCGGGACGCCGACCAGGACCACCGTCCCGGCCAAGTCGCGGGCGTAGAACGCCTGTTTGTACGTCTCCGGGCGGCCCACCGCCTCGATCACCACGTCGGCGCCGAAGCCTCCCGTCAGCTCACGGATGGCCTCCACCGGGTCCGTACCACGCGAGTTGACGGTGTGTGTGGCACCCATCGCGCGGGCCTTCTCCAGCTTGCGTTCGTCGATGTCGACCGCGATGATCCGCGCCGCGCCCGCCAGCCTCGATCCGGCGATGGCGGCATCGCCGACGCCACCGCAGCCGATGACGGCGACCGTGTCGCCGCGTCCGACGTTGCCGGTGTTGATGGCCGCGCCGATCCCGGCCATGACCCCGCAGCCGAGCAGACCCGCCACCTGCGGCGAGACCGACGGGTCCACCTTCGTGCACTGGCCGGCCGCGACCAGCGTCTTCTCCGCGAAGGCGCCGATCCCGAGCGCCGGGGAGAGTTCCGTACCGTCGAGCAGAGTCATCTTCTGCTTGGCGTTGTGGGTGTCGAAGCAGTACCAGGGGCGTCCGCGCAGACAGGCCCGGCAGTGGCCGCACACGGCACGCCAGTTGAGGATCACGAAGTCGCCGGGGGCCACGTCCGTGACGCCCTCCCCCACCGACTCCACCACGCCCGCCGCCTCGTGGCCGAGCAGGAACGGGAAGTCGTCGGAGATCCCGCCCTGTTTGTAGTGCAGGTCGGTGTGGCAGACCCCGCATGCCTGGACGCGTACCACGGCCTCGCCGGGCCCGGGATCGGGCACGACGATCGTCTCCACCCGTACCGGCTGGTCCTTGCCCGGTGCGATCACGCCGCGTACCTGCTGCGCCATGGTGCTGACCCCTCACTTCATCGGTCGGTGTCCTCGGCTTCGACCCTACGCGTGACTGATCGGAAACGGCATGTGGCGGGCGGAAAGCGGGTCATGTGCGGAGCACCTGTTCGAGAGGCGTGGCGGGGTGCCCGGTCAGGTCCTCGATCGCGGTGGTCACTCCGGCCAGGGAGCCGTCGGCGATGGCGGTGTACGTGGAGACCCAGGCGTCCAGTTGCCAGTCGGGGGCGCCGTGGACGCGCCGGGAGGCGTACGCCTCGTCCACCGTCTCCGGGACGTACGAGACGGGGCGGCCGGTGACGGCGGCGATGGTGGCCGCGATGGCGTCGAGGCCGAGCGCCTCGGGACCGGTCAGTTCGTAGGTGCGGCCCGCGTGGGCCGACGGGTCGCGCAGGACGGCGACGGCCGCGTCGGCGATGTCGTCCTGGGCGACCACGGCCGCCCGCCCGTCGCCCGCGGGGCCGCGGATGACGCCGTCCTCGCCGACCAGGGCGGGCATGAAGTCGGCGTACAGGTTGTCCCGCAGGAAGGTGAACGGCAGCCCACTGGCCCGCAGGTGCTCCTCGGTGTGCCAGTGGTCGCGGGCGAGGGTGAAGGTGGCGTCGGGGGCGGCGCCGTAGAAGGAGATGTACACCAGGTGCGCGACCCCGGCCGCCGCCGCGGCGTCGATGAAGGTGCGGTGCTGCTGGACCCGGTCGGGGGTCTCGGAGGCCGAGACCATCAGGACGACGTCGGTGGGGCGCAGGGCGCGTACGACGGCGTCGGGGTCGTCGTAGGAGGCGGACACGGCGGTGGCGCCGGGCAGTTCGGGGGCGCGGGCGGGGTTGCGGACCAGCAGGGTCTGCGGGAGTCCGGCGGCGGCCAGCCGGCGGGCGATACGTCCGCCGAGGCGGCCGGAGGCACCGGTGACGGCGTACGTGGGGGCCATGGGGTTCTCCTTGGGACGGCGAGGGGCCAGAAGTCGATGGGTATCAGACGTGTGTGCGGTCCTCGCCCAGGACACGCGGTGCGCCCGGCTGGGACACGGCCTGTCGGAGCGGACCTGGCCGAGGCATGCCCGGCTAGTGGAACGGCCCGGCCCGAGGTGCGCGCGGTCCGTGGCGCGGGGCGGCGCCGGGGCTGAGTTCGAGGAGGCGGACCACTCGGTAGCGGTGCGGGCGGAAGCGCTCGTAGTAGGGCTCGACCTCGTCGTCCGCCAGGGGGCGGCCGAGCAGCGCGACGCCCGTCATCGTGGCCAGGTGGTAGTCGCCGAGGGGCAGGGCGTCCGCGTCGCCGAGGGCGCGGTGGCCGACCTGGGCGGCGGTCCAGACGCCGACGCCGGGCAGGTGTGCCATGAGGGCGTAGGCGCGTGCGGGGTCGTCGGCCGCGGCCTCCAGCCGGGCCGCGTGGCGGGCCGCCTCGACGATGGTGGCGGAGCGGTGCAGGTCCACGCCCGCGCGGCGCCACTCCCAGCTCGGGACGGTGCGCCAGGTCTCGGGAGGCGGCGGCACGCGCATGCCGTCCGGGGCCGGTCCGGGCGGTGTGGTGCCGTAGCGGCGGACCAGGCGGGTGAAGGAGGCGAACGCGTCCACGCCGACGACGCGCTGTTCCAGTACGGCGGGCACCAGGGCCTCGAAGAGGCGGCCGGTGCGGGGCACCCGCAGACCGGGCAGGCGCCGGACGGCGGCGCGCAGGACGGGGTGCTCGGGGCGGAACAGGTCCGGCCGGTCCCGCTCGCCCAGTTCGCGGCGGACCGAGTCGGTGAGTTCCGCGGCGCCGGGGCCCCAGGCGTCGACGCGGAGGTCGTCCCGGCGGCGCTGGCGGATGCGGTAGGTGACGGGCCCGGAGGCGGTCAGGGCGGTGCGCCACAGGGTGCCGTCGGATTCGAGCCGGTGGGTGGGGTCGTGGCGGCCGCGGCGCAGGGCGGACAGGGTCAGCGCGGCGTCCACGGGGAAGGGTGGCTGCCAGTGCACCGACCGGTCCGGGGGCTCGGGCATCTGTCACTTCCGTCGGAGGGCCGCCCGAGCGTGCGGGCGGCCCTCGCGGTGGGGGTGGGGCGGGGTCAGTACGCGATCCCCGGGAGGAGGTTCGTCACCGGGGCGACCAGGTCGGTGACCTGGTGCAGCTGGTTCAGCTCGCCCGGCACCTGGTTGAGCTGGTTGAGCTGCTGCGAGGGCCGCGGGAGCGTCGCCTTGTGCTCCTCGGGGAGGTCGCTCACGGTGAGCGAGTCGAGCATGCGGATCGGGCTGAGGTTCCCGGCCGGGGCGTCCGCCTCGGCCGCGCTCGCCATCGGGGCGGCGAGGCCGGTGACCGACACGGCCAGACCGACGGCGGTGACGATACGTCGTGTTGAGATCATGTCGGGAGCAACGCGCGCGGCCCCCCGCCGGACACGGCCCCGAGGCTCGGCTCACTCGTCAGGCGGACCGGCTCCGCCGGGCTTGCCGAGGCCGCCGGTGCGGAGGAGCCTCGTAGGTGAGGCCGGCGCGGCCCGCTCCCCAGGGCCGCGGGTCTCCAAGGAGGTCACCATGGGCACCGCGGCAACCCCCGGCTTCGACACCGAAGCCCTGCGTCGGGGCATCGAGGGACAGGCGGCGACGCTGCTGTCGCTGTACGCGGACGACGCCGAGCTGCGCGTCGTGGACCGCAACACCCAGCCAAGCCATCCCCGGGTCCTGCACGGCCGTGACGAGATCAGCGAGTTGCTGGAGGACGTCTACAGCCGCGACATGACCCACAAGCTGGAGAACTGCGTCGTCCAGGGCGACACCATGGCCTTCAGCGAGTCCTGTGTCTACGGCGACGGCGTGCGCGTACTGGCCGAGTCGATGGCCTCGCTGCGGGACGGCAAGATCGTCGAACAGACCATGATCCAGGCGTGGGACGAGTGAGAGGGGCCCGCTGATCAGCGCATCCAGGCGCGGTATGCCATCACGTCACCGGCCTTGACGCCGTACTCGGGCTGCGCCCGGGTGAAGGTGGTCTCCAGCCCCAGTACGGCGCCGGTGGCCGGGTCCATGATCAGCATCTCGCGGGTGCCGGACCGGTCGAGGACGTACGCCAGTCCGCGCCGCCCGAGCCGGTCCGTGACCTCACCGGCGGGCCGGAGGTCCCCCGTGTCCGCCAGGAGCCGCGCGAGCGCCGCGGACTCCCGGTCGCCGAGGGTCCAGGTGTCCAGCAACTCGTCGACGGTGTCGAGGAGTTCTCCCGTCGTGAGGTCCGTACGGCTGTACGCGGCCTCGCGCAGGTAGGCGCGCAGGCGGGCGGGGTCGCCGGGCGGTGGTGACTGCGGCGGGGCGTCGCTCCAACTGGGCGGGTAGGTACGGCGGCTGAGCACATGGCCGTCGTCGACGGCCTCTCCCTCGCCGGTGAGGACCGGGCGCCCGGGGTGGCGCGGGTCGGTGGCGACGACGACCTCCGTGCGGCTGTCGTCGGCATGCCAGCGCACGACGCGTTCCTCGGGGAGTGTGACCGGGGGTTCGTCGTCGCTCATCCCGAGGCTCCAGGACTGCACATGAGTGCCCTTGCGCAGCGCCGGTGAGCCGTCGGCGCGGGCCTGCGCGCGTGCGGCCAGGGCGTCGAGGGTGACGGGGGTGGTGTCGGCCCGCACCACGAGCGGGCGGGGTGCGGCGACCGCGGGAGCGGTGGTCCGGCCGCTGAGCAGCAGCGCCGACACCAGCGCGGCGACGACGGCCGAGGCCGCCAGGGCCCACATCCGGCCGCGTCCGCGGCGGGGCGTACCGCCGCGCATCAGCCGGGCGAGGTGCTGCTCGGCCCGTCCGTCGAGGGGGCCGTCGCCGTAGTGGGGGCCGTCGGTGGGCACCGGGTTGGCGTTGCGCAGGAGGTCGAGTTCGTCAGCCACGGCCGTACTCCTTGGCGGGGATGGTGGGGCACATGCGGTCGATCTCGGCTCTCAGCCGGCGCCGGGCGCGGTGCAGGCGCATGGCGGCGGCGCGGCGGCCGCAGCCGAGGACGACTGCCACTTCGTCGACGCCGAGTTCCTCCCACGCCGTCAGCCGCAGGACCTCCTGGTCGGCCGGGGAGAGCCGGGCGAGCGCGTCGTGCACCCAGGCGCCGGGGGCGTCCGCGTCGGGGCCCGCCTCGATGTGCCGGCCGTGGGCCGCGTCGTCGTTGCCCAGCCGGCGCACCAGCCGCCGCCGTCGGCCCTGCCCGCGTACCGCGTTCGCCAGGCAGTTGCGCGCCACGCCGTACAGCCAGGGCAGCGGGGCCGCCGGCAGATCGGCGCGGCGCCGCCAGGCCACCGTGAACACGTCCGCGACGACTTCCTCGACGTCGTCCGTACGGCCGTCGAGTCGGCGCGCGACATAGCGGCTGACCGCCCAGTAGTGCTCGCGATAGGCAGCGGCGAAGGTCTCGTCGTCGCTCATGTCCCGTTCGTGTCCGGCACCCCCGGGATCGTCACACCCCGGTTCGGTGATTCTTGTCGCGTCCGTCGAGTGTGACGTGCGCTGTTCGCGCGGACACAGGCGGGTCGTGAGAGACCAAATCAAATGGCTGACGACAACCGACCACAAGACGATCGGAACGCTCTATCTGGTCACGTCGTTCGTGTTCTTCGTGATCGGTGGTGTGCTGGCGCTCTTCATGCGCGCCGAGCTCACCCGGCCCGGTCTGCAGATCATGTCGAACGAGCAGTTCAACCAGGCGTTCACGATGCACGGCACCGTGATGCTGCTGATGTTCGCGACGCCGCTGTTCGCCGGCTTCGCGAACTGGATCATGCCGCTGCAGATCGGCGCCCCCGACGTCGCCTTCCCGCGGCTGAACATGTTCGCCTACTGGCTGTACCTGTTCGGCTCGCTGATCGCGGTGGCCGGCTTCCTGACCCCGGACGGGGCGGCGGACTTCGGCTGGTTCGCCTACAGCCCGCTGTCCAACGCGGTGCGTTCGCCGGGTATCGGCGCCGACATGTGGATCATGGGTCTGGCCTTCTCCGGCTTCGGCACGATCCTCGGCTCGGTCAACTTCATCACCACGATCATCTGCATGCGCGCCCCGGGCATGACGATGTTCCGCATGCCGATCTTCACCTGGAACGTGCTGCTGACCGGTGTGCTGGTCCTGCTGGCCTTCCCGGTCCTGGCCGCGGCCCTGTTCGCGCTGGAGGCGGACCGCAAGTTCGGCAGCCACATCTTCGACTCCGCCAACGGCGGCGCCCTGCTGTGGCAGCACCTGTTCTGGTTCTTCGGGCATCCAGAGGTGTACATCATCGCCCTGCCGTTCTTCGGCATCATCTCCGAGGTCATCCCGGTCTTCTCCCGCAAGCCGATGTTCGGCTACATGGGCCT
>NZ_JBVKBN010000007.1:0-334348 GCF_055657065.1 Streptomyces sp. NPDC110618
GCCGACGGATCCCCTTGAGGACAGCCAGTCGGCGTCGGTCAGTCCATGAGTCAGACCCACCCGGAGAAGCCACCAACATCCTCACTGTCAGTCCATGAATCGCCTTTTCCCCCTCGGAGCAGCACCCGTGCTGCTGATCACGGTGGTGGGCATCAGCGGCTGCGGCGCCGACGAGGCTCCGGAACCCGCCCAGAGCGCCACTACGGTGATCAGAACCGTCACTGAACCGCCGCCGGAGCCGACGACCACGGCACCCGCGTCTGTGGCACCACCGCCGACATCCCCCAGACCGTCGCCACCCCCGCCGACGACGGTCGCCGACGCGGCATCGGTCGTCCACGCGTATGTCGCCGCCATCAACGCCCAGGACTACCAACGGGCCTGGGATCTGGGCGGCAAGAACTTGTCCTCCTCCTACCCGGCCTTCGTCAACGGCTTCGCCACGACCGCCTACGACACGCTGCACATCCTCCGCACCACAGGGGACACCGTCTTGGTCCGGATGGAGGCCGCACAGACGGACGGCACGCTGCGGATCTTCGAGGGCACGTACACCGTGCGGGGCGGCATGATCGTGGGCGCGAACGTTCACGAGGTACCGGGGCCGAGCGCCAGTTCCCCTTACTACGAGAACTGCGACGAGGCAGAGGCGGCAGGCGCAGCACCGCTCGGTCCGAACGATCCCGGCTACGGACCGCACCTGGACCGGGACGGCGACGGGGTGGCATGCGAGCCGTACGTCCCGTGACCGAAGGACGCCTAAATCGGACCCGCTCCGATCAGAGGGCTTCCTTGTTCTCCTTGGGCACCTCTCCCGACCTGCTCACGGGCGGCTCGACGCTCCACGGGAAGTTGATCCACTCATCGGTCCGCTTCCAGACGTACTCGCACTTCACGAGGGAGTGGGACTTCTCGTAGATGACGGCGGAGCGGACCTCGGCGACGTGGTCGAGACAGAAGTCGTGGACCAGCTTCAGCGTCTTGCCGGTGTCGGCGACGTCGTCCGTGATCAGGACCTTCTTGTCGGAGAAGTCGATGGCGTTGGGGACGGGAGCGAGCATGACGGGCATCTCCAGCGTGGTCCCGACGCCCGTATAGAACTCCACGTTCACGAGATGGATGTTCTTGCAGTCGAGCGCGTAGGCGAGGCCGCCGGCGACGAAGACACCGCCGCGGGCAATGGAGAGCACGATGTCGGGCTCGTAGCCGTCGTCGGCGATGGTCTGGGCGAGCTCGCGGACCGCGGTGCCGAACCGCTCGTAGGTGAGGTTCTCGCGTACGTCGCTGCTCATGCTCACACCTGCGTCCGGTGGAAGTTGAGGTAGGACCGGGAGGCGGTGGGCCCGCGCTGCCCCTGGTAGCGGGAGCCGTAGCGCTCACTGCCGTAGGGGAACTCGGCGGGCGAGCTGAGCCGGAACATGCACAGCTGCCCGATCTTCATCCCGGGCCAGAGCTTGATCGGGAGGGTAGCGAGATTGCTGAGCTCAAGGGTGACGTGCCCCGAGAACCCGGGGTCGATAAACCCAGCGGTGGAATGAGTGACCAGCCCGAGCCGCCCCAGCGAACTCTTCCCCTCCAGCCGCGACGCGAGATCGTCGGGCAGGGAGATGACCTCGTAGGTGGAGGCGAGCACGAACTCACCGGGATGCAGGATGAACGGCTCATCCCCCTCGGGCTCGACCAGCCGCGTCAGATCGGCCTGCTCGACGGAGGGGTCGATGTGCGGGTACCGGTGGTTCTCGAACACCCGGAAGTAACGGTCCAGCCGCACATCGATGCTCGACGGCTGCACCATGGATTCGTCATAGGGATCGATCCGTACCCGCCCGGCGTCGATCTCGGCCCGGATGTCCTTGTCTGAGAGAAGCACGTCCCGAGGATACGCAAGGCGCGCGGACCGACCGAATCGGACGGCACCGCGCGCCTGGTACTCCCTTTTCCTACCGCTTCTCCAGGGCCACCGGCACGACACTGCGAAGCCGGGCACAGCGCGGACACCGGACCAGCCGTCCGGGACCGAGCCGCTCGGCCTGCTGCATCGGGAACGAGGCGGTGCTGAACACGTGCCCATCGGCACACTGGACGACGGTGCGCTCCATCAAGTCCTTTGAGTCCCTTCCCCAAGAGCCGCACCCGGCTGCTGCCCGCCGGGCGACGAAACCCCACATTACGGGATGAAAGGGACGGCCCTCCAGGCGGCACTCCGATCCCACCCGGACCCTCTCCAAGACCCCCACCGTACGCCCCAACTCCGGCCCCCCGCAGCCGCATCCCACTCCTGAAAACCAGTCAGGCCCCCGGGGTCCGAGCACCGGGGGCCAGCCATGAGGTAAAGTGAGCGAGCAGTCGGACACCGACTCCGGTCGGCGTCTTACGCGGGTGTAGTTTAATGGTAGAACATCAGCTTCCCAAGCTGAGAGCGCGAGTTCGATTCTCGTCACCCGCTCCATGTGAAACCCCCAGGCCACTGGCCCGGGGGTTGTTTGTTGTCCAGGCCAGTCGCCCGGTCGTATCGACGTCCCTCCCTCCATGACTTCCTGCCCTGGTCTCAGGGAGCGATCTTGTCCGGGCGCGCGGACAATGAGCACGAGGGATGCGTGGTTCCGCGGTTCGGAGGCCGTGGGACATGGGGTCAGTACGGCCATGACGATCGAAGAGCGGACTTCTCAGGTCGCGTGCCTTCCCGTTGAGGGCTCGCGTCGTCGCCCCGAGCCGGTGGAGGGCACGGGTCCGGCTGCGTAGCCGGATCTCCCGGCACATGGTTCGCGGGACGAATGGTGCGGCTGAGTGGCGTCTGCCGAGGCGGTGGTCAGGGCCGCGTACGACTTGCTCCGTGCTGTCGGCCGCACCGCCGCAGGCCAGGCGCCCGGGGCGCGCCGTGCTCACCCGGTCCAGCGAAGGGCTGATCCTGATGTCGGACGAGAGAAGCGAACGCATCGCGGACTTCATCGGGCCGCTCCGGGTGAAACCGGGGTCGAAGGTGCGGCTGGAGCGTGACTACGACCCTGGCTACAAGGCCGGTCTGAAGAAGCGGCACGGGATCGAGCTGCTGCGGACCGGGGTGTCGCTGCTGGCCGAGTACCAGGAGCGGCTGGCCGCCCAGGACACGTACGGTGTCCTGCTCTGTCTGCAGGCACTCGATGCCGGTGGCAAGGACGGGACGATCCGCCATGTGATGAGCGGCGTCAACCCCCAGGGCGTACGGGTCAGCAGCTTCAAGGTGCCCTCCGCCGCCGAACTCGACCACGACTACCTGTGGCGTTATGCCGCCCGGCTGCCCAAGCGCGGCGAGATCGCCATCTTCAATCGCTCGCACTACGAGGAGGTCCTCGTCGTACGGGTCCACCCCGAGAACCTCGTCCGGCAGAAGCTGCCGGACGGCACACGCGGGCCGGGCATCTGGGAGCGGCGCTACTGGGAGATCAACCACTGGGAGCGCTACCTCACGGACAACGGGTTCAAGGTGGTGAAGATCTTCCTCAACCTGTCCAAGGAGGAGCAGCGCACCCGCTTCCTGAAGCGGATCGACCTGCCGGAGAAGAACTGGAAGTTCTCCGCGGCCGACGTCCGGGAGCGGCGCCGCTGGGACGACTACCAGCTCGCGTTCTCCGAGATGCTGTCGGCCACGAGCACGAAGTGGGCGCCGTGGTACGTCGTGCCGGCGGACCGGAAGTGGTTCGCGCGGATCTGCGCAGCGGCGATCCTCGCGCACACCCTGATGGACATCGACCCTCAGTACCCCGACGTGGGGAAAGCGGCACGGAAGGAACTGCTCGTCACCAAGCGGGAGTTGGAGCGGGAGGCCCCCGTCGGGGCATCGGCCGATCCGTACGCCGACCGACATCCGTACGCCGACCGGCATCCGACCGCCGACCGGCATCCGTCCGCCAAGAAGAAGCGCGGCTAGGACCTGTCGGGCCGATGCGCGACCATCCCGGACGCGTCCGCGGCCACAGATCGGGCCACGCATCGGGCCACGCATCGGAGGCAGAACCATGGCGGTGCAGTCCAATTCCGTGGGGGAACAGCCTCGGCCGCATGGCTCTCCGGAGGATGACTGGTACGCGCGCGCTCCCGAGGAGGTCGTCGCGGCGTTCGGCGTCGATCCGGCGGTCGGTCTCCCGGAGGCACGGGCCGCGCAGCTCTTGACCACGCACGGCCCGAACGCGCTGCCCGAGGAGAAGCGGACTCCGGCCTGGCGCCGCTTCCTCCGGCAGTACCGCAGTTACATGCAGATCGTCCTCGTCGTCGCGGCCGTCGTCTCGCTGCTCATCGAGGAGTGGACCACCGCCATCCTGTTGATCGTCCTGACGCTGCTCAACGCGGTCGTGGGCCTGCGCCAGGAGGGCAAGGCCGAGAGCGCGATGAACGCGCTACAGTCGATGATGAAGGCGACGGCACGGGTACGCAGGGACGGCACGGAGGCCGAGATCCCCGCCGAACAGCTCGTCGTTGGTGACATCGTGCTCATCACCGCCGGTGACCAGGTCGCGGCGGACGGACGCCTCATCGAGGCCAGTGCCCTGCAGATCGACGAGTCGGCGCTCACCGGCGAGAGCGTGCCCGCCGCGAAGGACGCCGGCACCCTGCGGGGCCCCCTGCCCGCGCCCGGCGACCGGACGAACATGGCGTTCATGAACACCCCGGTCACCCACGGCAGCGGCGTACTCGTCGTCACCGCGACCGGTGCCGGAACCGAGGTCGGCAAGATCTCCGGAATGCTGTCGGCCACCGAGAAGGAGGTACCGCCGCTCACCAAGGAGCTCGACACCCTGACGCTGTGGATCACCGGGGCGGCCGCCCTGACCATGATCGTGATGTTCGCCCTGGGACGCCAGCGTGACCAGGCCTGGGACGTCCTGTTCGTCAGCGCGGTCTCGCTGGCCATCGCCGCCATCCCCGAGGCCCTGCCGACTGTGACCCAGGCGATCCTGTCGGTGGGCAGCCTCAACCTGGCGAAGCGGAACGCCATCGTGAAGGAACTGCCGTCGGTCGAGACCCTGGCGTTCACGTCGGCGATCAACTCGGACAAGACCGGCACCCTGACGATGAACCAGATGACCGTCGTCGAGGTGGTGAGTCCCACCGACCGGTACACCGTCTCGGGCACCGGATACGGGCTCGACGGGAAGATCCACCATGCCGCGGGTTCCTCCGCGGCATCGAGGACGCGATCCTGCCGTATGTGGTGGCCAGCGACGCGAAGCTGGTGGACGGGAAGGTAGTGGGCGATCCCACCGAGGGCGCGCTGCTGGTGCTCGCGCACAAGGCCGGGCTGGACGTCGATGCCACCAGGGAAGGTCTTCCCCGGCTCGCCACCCTGCCGTTCGACCCGGAGTACAAGCTGATGGCCACCTTCAACTCGGTGGTCGACGCCTCGGGGCGGCAGGGCGTCCGGTGCTTCGTCAAGGGCGCGGTCCCGGCGGTGGTGGCGCGGGCTGCCACCGCGCTCGCGGCGGGCGAGACCGTCCCGTGGGACGCCGAACTGATCGCGCGCGCCGAGGCGCAGACCGAGCGGATGGGCGGCGAGGGGCGCCGGGTGATGGCCGCGGCCACCCGGGATCTGGACCCGGCCGGCTTCGATCCGGACGGCGACCTGCTCGCGTACGTCACCGACCTGCGGATGACCAGTCTCGTCGGCATGGTCGATCCGCCCCGCGAGGACGCCAAGGCAGCCGTGGCCGGCGCGCAGGCGGGGCACATCCGGGTCCGTATGGTGACCGGTGACGACGTCACCACCGGCGCGGCGATCGCGCGGCAGCTCGGCATCCCTGGCGAGGCGGTCCTCGGCGCCGATTTCGCCGCCCTGAGCGAGGAGGAGCAGTTCGCCCGCATCGACGGCATCGGCGTGGTGGGGCGCGTCGCGCCGGAGCACAAGGTGCTGCTCGCCGACACGCTCAAGAAGAAGGGCGATGTCGTGGCGATGACCGGGGACGGCGTCAACGACGCGCCCGCCATCAAGGCCGCCGACATCGGTATCGCGATGGGCAGCGGGACGGACGTGGCGAAGAACGCCGGACGCATGATCCTGTCCGACGACAGGTTCGCCACCATCGTCTATGCCGTGGAACAGGGCCGGAGAATCTACGACAACCTCACGAAGTACATCCGGTTCGTCCTGCTCCTGCTGGTCACGTTCGTCCTGACCTTTCTCGGGGCCACCGTCTTCGACATCGCCGCCGGTGAGCCCTTCACCCCGCCGCAGGTGCTGTGGATCCACTTCGTGGTCAACGCCTCCTTCGGCTTCGCGCTGGGCTTCGACCGGGAGAGCCCCGGGCTCATGCTGCGCAGGCCGCGCCCGCGAGGGGAGTCGGTCCTGACCCGGCCCGTCCTGGTCACGGTCGCACTCGGCGGGCTGGCGATCACCGTCCTCCTGCTGGGGCTGATCAAGCTGGGGCAGGCCCTGTTCGACAGCGTCGGGACCGGTCAGTCGATCGCGTTCACCGCCTTCGCCCTGTGTCTGATCGTGGCCGCGTTCGAGTGCCGCAGCGAGACGGAGTCGGTGCTGACGACGTCCACCTTCGACAGCAGGCAGATGAACTGGGTGGCGCTGGCCCAGTTCGTGCTCGCGGTGCTGGTGACGCAGATGGACGGGTTCCGCCGCGTCCTCGGTACGACCGAGATCAACGCGCGGCAGTTCGGCTGGGCGTTGCTGGCCGCCCTGGCGCTTCTGCTTCTGTGGGAACTGGGCAAGCTCCTGGCACGTCGGTCCAGAGGCGCCTGACGGGTCGGGACCGGTCGGAGAGGACCGGGAGCGGCAGGGCGGAACGAAGGGACCGTCTGTGACAACTCCACGCACCACCCCCGGACTTCTCTCGCGGTTGCGGGCTGTTCCCGGGATCCGTGCCGTGTCGTCGTACCGGCGGGAATGGCTGGTCAAGGATGTGGTCGCGGGAGTCGTCCTGACCACGCTGCTGGTCCCGCAGGGCATGGCGTACGCCGAGCTGGCGGGCCTGCCGCCCATCACCGGCCTCTACACGTCGGTTCTCTGCCTGCTCGGATACGCCGTGTGCGGGCCGTCCCGGATCCTGGTGCTGGGCCCTGATTCCTCGCTGGGGCCGATGATCGCCGCCACCGTGCTCCCCTTGGTGGCGGCCGACGGGGACCCCGACCGGGCCGTCGCGCTGGCGTCGGTGCTCGCGCTCATGGTGGCGGCCATCATGATCCTCGCCTCGGTGGCGAAGCTCGGGTTCATCGCCGACCTGATCTCCAAGCCGACGATGATCGGCTACATGAACGGCCTGGCCCTGACCATTCTGATCGGTCAGCTGCCCAAGCTGCTCGGTTTCAAGGTCGAGGCGGACAACCTGATCGGCGAGTGCGTCGGCTTCGTACAGAAACTCGCCGACGGGGCGGCGGTGCCGGCCGCCGCCGCGGTGGGTGTCGGCGGGATCGTCGTGATCCTGGTCCTGCAACGCCTGATGCCGAAGATCCCGGCCGTGCTCGCGATGGTGGTCCTGACGATCGCCGCGGCCACCGTCTTCGACCTCGGCGAGCACGGTGTCAGCCTGGTCGGTGAACTGCCGGAAGGCTTCCCGCCGTTCACGATCCCCGACATCCGGCCCGCCGACCTGGCGCCGCTGTTCGCCGGTGCGCTGGGCATCGCCCTGGTGTCCCTGGCCGACACGATCTCCAACGCGTCGGCCTTCGCGGCCCGCACGGGGCAGGAGGTCCGCGGCAACCAGGAGATGGCGGGGATCGGTGTGGCCAACCTCGCGGCCGGTCTCTTCCAGGGCTTCCCGGTCAGCACGAGCGGATCCCGTACGGCGGTCGCGGAGCGCGCGGGGGCCAGAAGCCAGCTCACCGGGGTCGTCGGAGCGGCGCTCATCGTCCTCATGCTCGTGCTGGTTCCGGGCCTGTTCCGCAATCTCCCCCAGCCGGCCCTCGCGGCCGTGGTCATCACCGCGTCACTCTCCCTTGCCGACCTCCCCGGAGTGGTACGGCTGTGGCGGCAACGCCGGGCGGAGTTCCTGCTGTGCCTCTCGGCCTTCGCCGGGGTGGCCCTGCTCGGCGTACTGCCCGGCATCGCCATCGCCGTGGCCCTGTCCGTACTCAACGTCTTCCGGCGCGCCTGGTGGCCGTACAACACCGTGCTGGGGCGGGTGCGGGGCCTGGAGGGCTACCACGACATCCGCTCCTACCCGCAGGCCCTGAACCTGCCGGGCCTGGTGATCTACCGGTTCGACGCCCCGCTCTTCTTCGCCAACGCCAAGGCCTTCCGCGACGAGATCAGGCGTCTGGCCGACGCCGACCCGCGGCCGAGCTGGATCGTGATCGCGGCGGAGCCCATGACCGACGTGGACACCACCGCCGCCGACGTCCTGGAGGAACTCGACGAGAACCTCAACGCCCGGGACGTGCATCTGGTGTTCGCCGAGCTCAAGGACCCCGTGCGGCGCAAGATCGAACGGTACGGGCTCACCCGCACCATCGACCCCCAGCACTTCTTCCCCACCGTGGAGGCCGCCGTCGCCGCCTTCCGCCTGCGCACCGGGGCGGAGTGGACGCCCCACACCACCGACGAGCGGTGACCGCGCTTCAGCCGGGTGGAATCCGTTCGCGTGGTTGCTGGTCGCGCAGCCAAGGCCAGCCGTACGGCTCCAGGGTCCGGCACAGCTGGCCCACGCGACGTCGGTGGTGCCGGTCAGTCGTCGGCGAGGTGTTTGATCTTCTCGAACGGGTACGCCCCTACGATCACCACAGCCATGCCGTAGAGCGCGAAGATCGCCAGGCCCCACGTGGAGATCGACTTGCCGCCGCCGCTGAGGACGACGCTGCCGATCGGCACGAGTGGCGCCGCGCTGAGTACGGCGGCGCCGGTGCACCAGAAAGCCACTGTAGGCCATGGGTACCTCTGGGTCTCGTCGTGCCGGGGCGAGCTGGCGGATGTACTTGATGATGAAGGCGGTGACCATATTGACGGCCTTGTTCTTGACCCGGCCGGGAAGGACCCCAGGGCTTGCGTCCGGTCGCACGGGCGGCTTCCGTCGGCACGCGGTCGCGGTCACGCCTGCGGCGGCCCCGCATTGACACCCGTCGGCACGCCACGTTGACTGGCCGCACGGCTTACGGCCACGCCGCTATGGACATCCGGCACTACGCACAGGAGAGCGGCACTTGATGATGTACGACCAGACACGCGCCCAGCAGCCCGCCGACCAGCCCCGGGGTGTGTCCGGGCGCCGTGCGCCGGGACCGGAGCCCGTGTTCCCGGCGGACGAGCGGGAGAAGGTCCTGCGTCGGCTCGGGCGGGCGCTGAACACGTTCCCCGACGCCCCGCTCGACTCTTTGGAGGAGTGCGAGGGCGCCTTCGACGAGGCCACCGCCGAGCTCATGGCGGCCCTTGCCGAGCAGCGCCGGATCCTGCGGGCCGGCTGGGAGGGCAAGGACCCGGAAACCGACGCCGCCGAACTCCATCTCGCGGTGCGGCGGTACCGGGAGATCACCCAGCGGCTGCTGGGGCTCTAGGGGTCGTACGACGCCACTGCCGCCATCAGGTATTCCGCGTCCGCCGGGGCCAGTTCGGGGGGTACGACCAGCAAGTCCCGGCGGGTGTCGTCGGGTTGGAACAGGCCCACCGTGTGGCGGCGGCGCCAGGCGGACTCCCCGCGCAGGCGGACGACGTGGTGGCCGACCAGGATGCGGCCCGGCGCCTCGGCCCACATCTGGGTGTTCACCGTAACGGTGACGATCTTTCCCCATTCCGGGGGCAAGGCGCTGATCAGGGACGGGAGTTCGGCGAGCAGGTGGTGGGAGCGGGGCCACCACGCGCCGTCGACGCGCAGGGACACAGCGCCTCGCGGGGCCAGCCGCAGACGGGCCATGGGGAGGGAGGACGCCATCAGGGCACTCCTGTCTGGGACCCGGCCCGTGGCCGTGCCCGGGTGTCCTCCCACCGTAACCCCGCACGCCGGGAAAGGCTCCGTCGCCGACGAGCTCGGCGTTCTCGCTCCTCGTCAGCCCGGAACAACCGTGGTAGCGTCGATTATTCGGTCATCAAAACATCTGGCTTGCCAACTCCCTTTCTTGTTTCGATGAAATTCGCTGGGCTCCATGGATTCCGCGCATTCCGCGCATTCCGCGTATTCCGTGGATTCCATGGATTGCATGACTTTTCGGCTGTTTCCGGTGCCTCCTAGGGCCGTTGCAACCACCGGCCCCGGTCGGTTTTCCCGTTCAACCCCGTGGAGGCATCATGCGCTGCGTCATCGCCCGCTATCCCTTCGACTTCACCAAGTTCGAGGTCGAGCAGTCGATGTCGGGCGTCAAGCCCGAAGCGGTCACCGGGGTGTCGGTGACCGTCAACCGCCGCGTCTACCCCGTCATGCAGGTCGGGGAAGTGATCACCCGGCAGAACCGCCGCGACTTCACCTCGGGCGAGGTCCGCAGGGCGCTCACCCGGCTCGGTTTCACCTGCCACGACGCCCCGGCCGCCCCGCCCGTGCAGCGGGCCGAGCCCTGGCCGGGGACGGGCACGGGGCTCATGGGCTGAGGACCAGGGCCCGGCACCTGGCGGACGGGTTCGCTCCTGGAGCCGCCGGTACGCACCGCCAGCCCCAGGAGCGCAGCGCTTCGAGCCTCCCGGTGTCGTCCCGGCATACGAGCGTGACGCCGAGGGCCGCCTCGTTATCGTCGAGCAGCCTCTTCTGCAGGCGTCGGGCGAGGTTCCAGTCGCGGCCCTGGTACTGCCGGTACGCCTCGGGCGGGACGACCGTCTCGGGGATGGCGAAGAGCCGTCCCGACGCGGCGAGTTGGTGCAGGCCGGTCGGCAAGTACGCGCCGATTCCGGCTTCCGCGCACCCCTCGGCCCGTACGGGGAATCCGTAGGCCAGTCCTACGGGGTCGGTGTTCCCTGCGAGCAGCAGGGCGAAGCCGGGGCGTCTTACGGCCGTCATCAGACGGTGCTGGAAGCGGGCGCGGGCCTCGTCCCCGCCGGCCGAGCAGTGGGTGTACACCTCGCCCAGCTCTTCCAGGCGGTCGGTGATCTGGCGTCGGGTCAGTGGCCGCAGCACCGCCCCTGCCCTGGGTGACGCGCCCCGTTCCCTGCTCGGCGGTTCCAGCACGTGCGCGGTCATGGCGCGGTCCCTGCTCCGGGAAGGCCACGACCGCCCCGGCATCGACGCTCACCGGGGACGGCACCGGCCGCGAGGGCCGGCGCGCGCGAGATCCTCGGTCCTTCCACCGTACTCCGGGCGGTTCCGTACCCCGGACGGCTCCGCACTCCGGTTCCGTGCCCACCACGGGAGGGACCGGCCCCGGCTACAGCGACTCCGCCAGGCCCGTGAGGCCTGATGGGCTGTCATGCCTCCGGTTCGAGGCGGACCGTCAGCAGGGCGACGTCGTCGTCGTTGTCCGTCGGGCGGGCCCGTGCCAGCAGTTCGTCCGCGAACGCCTCCAGTGGCCGGTGGGCCAGGGCCGCCGCGTGGTGGCGGAGGCGGGCGAGGCCCTCGTCCAGGGAGCAGGTCGGGGACTCGATCAGGCCGTCGGTGTAGAGGAGGAGGGTGGAGCCGGGGGGCAGTTCCGTCGTCGCGTCGGGGCGGGGGCGGTCGGGGGTGACGCCCAGGAGTATTCCGTGGCCGTCGGTGAGGTAGTCGGCCTCGCCGTCGGCGGTGATCAGGAGGGGCGGGGGGTGGCCCGCGTTGGTCCAGTTCAGCTCGTGGCCGCCGTCGGCTCTCCGGTGCACGCGCGCGAAGACCGACGTGGCCATGGAGACCTCGGCGATGTGCTGGGTCGCCTGGTCCAGCCACTCCACGATCCGGCTCGGCGGCTCCTGCTGGGACATGGCGTAGGCCCGGAGCATGTTGCGCAGCTGGGCCATCCCGGCCGCCGCCTCCAGGTCGTGGCCGACGACGTCGCCGACGGCGAGGGCGGTGGCGCCGTCCGGCAGGGTGAACGCGTCGTACCAGTCGCCGCCGACGTGGGAGGCGTCCGGCGCGGCCAGGTAGCGGGCGGTCATGGCGAGGCCCGGTGAGCGCGGCAGCTTCGGCAGCAGATGGCGCTGCATGGTCTCGGCGACCTGGCGCTGGCGCTGGTAGAGGCGGGCGTTCTCCAGGGCGAGGCTGGCGCGGCGGGCGATGTCCTCCAGCAGCGCGGTCTCCTTGGCGGTGAACCGTTCCGGCTGGTCGGCGCGGCCCAGGGTGAGGGCACCCAGCACCTCGTGCATGCTGCGCAGCGGGACCACGACCGCCGAGTGCATCCCGGTCGCCTTGAACAGGCGCCGCTGCTCCACCGCGATGTCGGAGTCGGGCGGGCCCTGGTAGGTCTCGGGCCCGGCGAGGGAGGACGCGACGCCGCGCAGGGCACGGGACAGGGGCATCGGGGACTCCGCCGGCACCGGCGGCATGGGGCCCTGGAGGTCGTCGCGGAAGACGAGGGTGCCGTTCTCGGCGTGGGCGACGGCGAAGCGTTCGACGTCCCCGCGCTCGTCGATGAGGTCGATGACGGACCAGTCGGCGATCCGGGGCACCACCAGGCTGATCAGGCGGCGCAGCGCCTCGTGGATGTCCAGCGTGGAGGTGAGCACGGTGGTCGTCTCGGCGAGCAGCGCGAGCCGTTCGAACTCGGAGAGCCAGCCGTACGTCGGTGGCCGCTGGGCGGGACGCTCGGGGCTCTCCGCAGAGTAGAAGAGGACGAGGGTGGCCTGTTCGCCGGTGATCGTCTCGCAGGGCGTGGCCAGCCAGCCCACCGGCACCAGTACGCCGTCCCCGCGCTCCAGCCACTCCTCCTCGCCCTGCTGCGGGCCGCCGCCGAGGACGCTGCGCCGCATCCGGCACCGGTCGCGCGGCATGGGTTCTCCGCGGCTGGTGCGGTGCAGCAGGTCGTGGGCGTCCTGGCCGACCAGGTGGGCGACGGGACGGCCCAGGAGCTGTTCGCCGTGCGTGTTCACGGCGATGATCAGGCCCTGCTCGTCCACCAGGCAGGCGCCCGTGCCCAGGCTGTCCAGAGCCCGGTCGAGCGCTTCCCGCGCACTGTCCGGGCGCATCATCGCCGCCTCCCGTCGCCGGAGCATCACCTCGGATCACACCTGTGACCCGGGTTCCCCCTGGGACCCTGCTTACCCGCGCAGGGCACGCACCACCACCCGGGGGCGGGGGCCAGGCCGCTCCGGAGCGCCCACCGTACCCCGTGGCCTCGCGTAGGCTGCGCCCCGTTCGTGCACGGTCCTGTACATCGGGGGAGAGACCGCAGGTCATGGCAACGGGGATACGGGGGCGGCGATGGCTGCCGAGCGGGCGGCTGCTCGTGGTCGTGGTGGCGGTGGTCGCCGTCGTGGCGGGCGGCGGCTGGGCGGCGAAGCCGGTGTGGCAGCCGTGGTGGTACGCCGAGCGGCTGTGCGGGGGCCATCTGTCGGGCGGTGAACTCGCCGACCTGCTGCCGACGGAACGGCTGCGGGCGGGCCGCGACACCTTCGGTTCCGGCAAGCCCGTACTGCGCTGCGGGGTGGACGAGGGCGACGGGCGGCACTTCGTCCTGCGCGTGGAGGCGCAGACCGACGCGGGCGCCCGCCTGGGCCCACTGGACATGGAGTTCTCCATCCCCAGGGACCTCACGTACCCCTTCCCCGCGTCCGTCCCCGGCTTCTACGGCAGTTTCGGCCCGGTGATCGTCCAGGACTGCCCGAAGCTCGGGCGCGATCCCGAGGGCCGCAGGCCCCGCCTGGTCACCAAGGTCTACAGCCATGGGGTGGAGGACGCCCCCTCGACCGCTTCCCTGCGTACGGCCGTGCGGATCGCCAACGGTGCCAACGCCGAGCTGGGCTGCGGTGCCGAACCGCTGCCGCTGCCGGACCGCGTCGAGCCCGTCAGGAAGCTCGCCCTGTCCCGGGCGGGGAACACCATGTGCGGCTGGCTGACGCGTACGACGCTGCCCAGGAGCCCCTCCGGCAAGGCCTGGCAGGTCGTCGCGCCCACCGACGACCGCGCCCCGATCACCAGTTGCTCGCTGATCGACTCCGGCACCGGCGAGTCCGCCGTCGACCTCTCCGGCTGGTACGGCGGCTGGACGACCGAGCCCTTCGCCCGGCTGCTCTCCAACAACGCACGGCTCCCGGACGACCGAAGCCCCCACGATGCCCTGCTCGGCACCGCCTTCGGCCGCGCCAAGGCCCGGTGCGCCGGGGAGGCGGCCAACTTCCTCGCCAACAGCTACACCCCGACGGGCACCGGATCGGCCCTGCCGATGAGCGACGTACGCAGACTCCTCGACGAGTTCGCCTCGGACCAGGCCGAACGCCGGGACTGCACCGATCTCGAACTGCCCGGACCGACCGTGTACCCGCGTCGGCACTGACACCCGGCGGGCGAGAACGTTCCGGCGAACGGGAACCTTGCGACGGCCGGGAACCTTGCGACGGCCGGGAACCTTCCGGCGACCGGGTCCGTTCGAGTCCTTACGGCAACTTGATCCGGGGAGGCGAGAGGTGTGCAGCAGCAGCTCCGCGCGCACTCCTCGCGTCCCGCCGCCGTCGTTCTGTCCGCGCTGCTCGCGGTCCTGACCGTCTTCCTGCCGGCGTCGGCCAAGTCGGCACTGGCGTCCCGGGCACCTGCCCCGGCCGGTACGACGGTCACGGCGGGTACTACACCCAGGGCCGGTACGACGGTCACGGCCGGTACGGCGCCCAGGGCCGGTACGACGCCCAGGGCCGGCACGACGGTCGGGGCCGTCCCGTCGGTCGTACGGGTCACCGTCACCGCCGACTCGCGCGCGAGCACCCCCGCCGCGACCCCCACCCCGGCCGCGCGCCCCGTCCTCGGCCCCGCCGAGACCGGGCCGTACCCCTTCCACGGCTTCCTGGGTCCGGGTGCCCAGGACAGCGCACCGCACCGCGCGGTCGGCGGCCCCGGTGGGGCCGTGGCGGACGGGGGCACCGGTGAAGGCCGGGACACCGACGCGCACCGGCCGCGCGGGCCGCCCTTCCGATGGAGCACCGAAGTCCTCGTCGACGCCTGACCCGCGCCTCTCCGCGCCCCGGGGCAGACGTCGGCTCCGTCTGCCTGCCCATCGTGGAGAACCCATGTCCCGTGCGCCCCTGTGGCGGGCGATCATCGCCCTAGGTGTGATCGCCGTATCGATCCTCGTCGCCCTCACCCAGTCCGCCCGCCTCGGCCTCGACCTGCGCGGCGGCACCCAGATCGTCCTGGAGACCAAGGACGCCCCCGGCGTCCGCGCCGACGCCGCCTCGACCCAGCGCGCCCTGGAGGTGCTGCGCCAGCGCGTCGACGCGCTCGGCGTGTCCGAACCGAGCCTGTACCGCTCCGGCGACAAGCGGATCTTCGTCGAGCTGCCCGGAGTGCAGGACCCACGCGAGGCCGCCGAGGTCATCGGCCGTACCGCGCAACTGACCGTCCACCCCGTGCAGGGCGTGACCGACAAGCAGGACAAGAAGACCGGGGCGGCCGAGGACGGCTCCCGCACCCTGCCCGACCCCGATCAGAAGGGCGCCTTCCTCCGGCTCGGGCCTACCGCGCTGACCGGTGAGGGCGTCAAGGACGCCGAGGCCAGGCTCGACCAGCAGGCGATGGCCGGCTGGACGGTCAACCTCTCCTTCCGCGGGCAGGCCGGCAAGGACTGGGCGCGGATCACCGGGGAGGCGGCGTGCGCGGCGCAGGGCGCCCCCGAGCGGCGGGTCGCCATCGTCCTGGACGGCAAGGTCCTGTCCGCCCCCGCCGTCAACCCGAGCGTGGCCTGCGACGTCGGTATCACCGGCGGCTCCACCCAGATCACCGGCGGCTTCGACAAGGACGAGGCCCACGACCTGGCCGCGCTCGTCAAGGGCGGCGCGCTGCCGGTGCCGGTGGACGTCGTCGAGCAGCGCACCGTCGGCCCCACGCTCGGCGCCGACGCCATCGAGGCCAGCACGCAGGCAGCGATCATCGGGCTCGCCCTGACCGGCCTGTTCATCGTCGTCGTCTACCGGCTCCTCGGCGCCCTCGCCACGATCGCGCTCGCCCTGTACGGCCTGATCTCCTACGCCGCACTCGTCGCCCTCGGCGCCACCCTCACCCTGCCCGGCCTCGCCGGGTTCGTACTGGCGATCGGCATGGCGGTGGACGCCAATGTGCTGGTCTTCGAGCGGGCGAGGGAGGAGTACGTCGGCGCCCGTCTGCTCAAGTCCGCCTCGGCGCGCCTGGACAAGCCGCTGCGCACCGGCTTCCGCGAGACCTTCAGCGCCATCCTCGACTCCAACATCACCACGCTGCTCGCGGCCGGACTGCTGTTCTTCTTCGCCACCGGGCCGGTGAAGGGCTTCGGCGTCACCCTCTGCATCGGCGTCCTGGTCTCGATGATCTCGGCGCTCGTGATCACCCGCGTCCTCGCCGACTTCGCAATCGGGCGCCGCTCCGTGCGCGGGCGGCCCGGCCTGACCGGGATCACCTCCACCGGCCGGGTACGGGCCTGGCTCGCCCGGCGCGAACCCCGGCTGGTGCGCCACCGGCGCCGTTGGCTCGGCCTGAGCGGGCTGCTGATCGCGGTCGCGGTCGCCGGGATCGGGCTGCGCGGGCTGGAGTTCGGGGTGGAGTTCACCGGCGGGCGGCTGGTGGAGTACAGCACCAGCAGGCCGGTCGACGTGGACACCGCCCGCGAGGCGGTCGCGGACGCCGGGTTCCCGCGCGCGGTGGTGCAGGAGTCCGGGGACGGGGACATCTCCGTACGCACCGGTGAGCTGAGCAATGACGAGCAGCACGCGATCAAGTCGGCGCTTGCCGAGGCGGGCGGTGAAGTCACCGTCGAGCGGGACGAGATGATCGGCCCGAGCCTCGGTGACGAGTTGCGCCGCAACGCGCTCATCGCGCTCGGCATCGCCGTCGCGGCCCAGATGATCTACCTCAGCGTGCGCTTCCGGTGGACGTTCGCCGCGGCGGCGGTGTCGGCCATGGTGCACGACGTGCTGCTGGTGGTGGGCCTGTTCGCCTGGCTCGGCAAGCCCGTCGACAGCGTCTTCCTGGCGGCCCTGCTCACGGTCATCGGGTACTCCGTCAACGACACCGTCGTCGTCTTCGACCGGGTGCGCGAGGCGCGGCGCCGGGACCCGTCGGCGGGCCTGGAGACCACGGCCGACAGGGCCGTCGTCCAGACGCTGCCGCGCACCGTCAACACCGGTATGGGCGCGCTGTTCATCCTGGCGGCGCTGGCCTTCCTCGGCGGGGACTCGCTCGCGGACTTCTCCGTCGCGCTGATCGCGGGCGTGGTGATCGGCATGGCGTCGACGGTGTTCACGGCGGTGCCGATCGCGGTGCAGTTGGAGGGGCGGTATCCGGGGCCCGCATTGCCTGCGGTGCCTGCCAGGCGGGCGGAGGGCAGGGAGCGGCGGGGGTCGGGGGCGGTGGTCTGAGGGCGGCGCCGGGCTTGGGGTCTAGGGTCCGGTCTGCTCCGTGACGCGTCGGTACGCGGCGCGGGCGTGGAGCAGCCGGGCCGCCGCCGTACCCACGAGCACGGCGGTCAGCAGGCAGGTCAGCCAGAACGCGTCGCGCTGTCCCGTCCAGGTGAGGGTGCCGGCGGGCGGGATGGCGAAACCGTTGAGGAACAGCCAGCACAGGACCGCCGTGCCCGGGGCGGCGGTGAAACGCGCGCGCAGACCCAGCAGGGCGGCGAGCAGGGACAGGACGGCCAGGGCCAGGGAAGGGCGGTTCGGGCCGACGAACGCGTTGAGGAGTTCCACCAGCGCCAGCGCGCCACCGCAGGCCGCGGCCCACACCAGCGGGGTCGCCACGGGCCTGGGTACGGGCCGCACCCCCGTGCTCAGGGACACCCACTCGACCATGCTCGACCTTTCCCTCGGCTGCCCTTCCGCGGTGATCGCCCCTCTTGCCGAATCAGGGCCAAGTGGGCGAAGGTCCGGTTCCGGATGCTCGTTAGGGTGTCATCAAAGTCTGGCCGGAGAAACGTGTGATTGAGACAGGGGGGCAGCCGTGGGTGCTGCGCGGATGAGCAGTACGCCGTTGCCGGGCATCGGGGTGCGGTACGACCTGGTGACGCGGGAGCAGCGGCCCCTGTCGGTGGTGGCGCATCGGGACGGGTCGCGGACGCTGTCTGCGTACCGCAAGGACGATCCGGATGCGTGTGCGTTGTCGGTGCGGCTGACGTCCGGTGAGGCGGAGGCGCTGATCGATGCGTTGATGCCGGCGCATCACAGTCCGAGTCTGCTGTCGACGACCGAGCTGGGTCTGGTGGCGGAGCGGATCGAGCTGGCGGCCACCTCGCACTGGAACGGCCGTCATCTGGGGGAGACGCGGATGCGGACCGAGACCGGGGTGTCGATCGTGGCGGTGCTGCGGCGGGCGGAGGCGATTCCCTCGCCGGGGCCGGACTTCCGGCTCGCGGGCGGGGACACGCTGATCGTGATCGGGACCCGTGAGGGTGTGGACGCGGCCGCGGCCATCCTCGGCCGGGAGTGACTCCTTCGCGCCTGTTGTCGCCCCCGCCGCCCCTTCCCTTTCCCGTCCCCTGGGGGCTCCGCCCCCAGACCCCCGTATCGGCCCTGGACGGGCCTCGTCCTCAAACGCCGGACGGGCTGAAAGAACCGGGCTCGCTGACAAGGGCCGACGGTCTGGAAGGGCCCTGGCGGGATGAAAGGGCCCGGGTGGGCTGAAAAGGCCGGGTGGGCTAAAAGGCCTGGGCGGGCCGAAAAGGCCCAGGCGGACTGAAAGGCCTTGGCGGACTGAAAGGCCCTGGCGGACTGAAAAGGCCCGGGCGGGCTGAAAAGGCCCAGGTGGGCTGAGAAGGCGCCCTACCTGTTCGCCGGCACCGTTTCCGGCTCGGTTGTCGTGGGTGTGGGGGCCGGTGTGCGGTGACGGTGGGGGGTCAGGCGGTGGGCCAGGGGTTCTGTCCAGCGGGCCGCCAGGGGGCCCAGGACGACCAGGATGAGGACGTACGCCGTGGCCAGGGGGCCGATGCGGGGCTCCACGCCTATCGCCAGGCCCGCGATGACGATCGAGAACTCGCCGCGGGCGACCAGCGTGCCGCCCGCTCGCCAGCGGCCCTTCGTCGAGATGCCCGCCCGTTTCGCGGCCCAGTAGCCCGTGGCGATCTTCGTCAGGACCGTCACGCCTGCCAGGGCGAGGGCCGGGAGGAGGACCGGGGGGATGTCGGACGGGTCGGTGTGGAGGCCGAAGAAGACGAAGAAGACCGCGGCGAAGAGGTCCCGCAGGGGGGTGAGCAGGCTGTTGGCGCCTTCCGCGACCTCGCCGGACAGGGCGATGCCGACCAGGAACGCGCCCACGGCCGCCGAGACCTGGAGTTGTTGGGCTATCCCTGCGACCAGCAGGGTGAGGCCCAGCACCACCAGGAGCAGCATTTCCGCGCTGTCGGACGACACGGCTCGGCTGACGAGCCGGCCGTGGCGCAGGGCGATGTAGAGGACCGCGCCTACCGTGGCCAGGGCGATCAGCAGGGTGATCGCGCCGCCGGCCAGGCTCACGCCGGCCAGCAGGGCGGTGAGGATGGGCAGGTAGACCGCCATGGAGAGGTCTTCCAGGACCAGGATGCTCAGGATGACCGGGGTCTCGCGATTGCCGATGCGGCGCAGGTCGCCGAGGACTTTCGCGATCACGCCCGAGGAGGAGATCCAGGTGACGCCCGCCAGCGCGACGGCGGCCACCGGGCCCCAGCCGAGCAGCAGGGCCAGTACGGCGCCCGGGGCGGCGTTGAGGACGAAGTCCACGGCGCCGGAGGGGTACTGGGTCTTGAGGTTGGTGACCAGTTCGGAGGCGCTGTATTCCAGGCCCAGGAGGAGGAGTAGGAGGATGACGCCTATTTCGGCGCCGGTGGCCACGAACTCCTCGCTGGCCTGCAGCGGCAGGATGCCGCCGTGGCCGAAGGCCAGCCCTGCCAGCAGGTAGAGGGGGATGGGCGAGAGGCCGACGCGTCCGGCGAGGCGGCCCAGCAGGCCCAGGGCCAGGATGATGGCGCCAAGTTCGATGAGCAGGGCGGTCGTGTGGTGCACGGGCGTCGGTCCTCCGTCGGTCGGAAGGCGGGCGGTGCGACACGGCACGGGTGCGTCGGCGGGTGCAGCGGCCGTAGTTCGGCCCACTGCTCGACATCATTCACGGGTGAGTAACCTCGGGCTCAACAGAGCGTAAGAGCCCAGTAAAGTACTTCAGCTTAACCAAAAAGGCGAAGATCGCCACAAGATGAGCGCAAGCCCCTGAAACCGGCTTCAGGTGGGGAGGCGGGCGGGCGAGGCCGGGCGTATCGTCCAGATATGGGTGGCGTGCGGCCGGAGCGGGTGTCCGCCATGCAGCACCCCGTAGAGGCTTCGTCCGGTGCCGACGCCGGAGCCGTGGTACCGGACTCACTCCTGACCGACGTCGTACGGGACACCGGGGCGTCGACGGCCTTCCTGTATCTGCTGCCCCCGGGGGAGCGGGTGCTGCGCATGGGGCTGGCCTCCGGTATCTCCGAGCAGATCGCCGCACCCTGGGCCCGTATCCCGCTCAACGCGGCGATCCCGGTGGCGGACGCCATCCGCGAGCGGCGCTGGATCTGGCTGTGCGACCAGGAGGAGACGGCGCGCCGCTATCCCCGGCTCGGGGTGGTCCTGCCGTACGACTTCATGCTCCTCGCGGTCCCGATCACGGGCCGGGGCGTGGTGTGGGGCGGGCTGGTGCTGCTGTGGCCCGCGTGGCATCCGCCGCGGCTGAGCTCGGCCGAGCGGGAATCGATCGCCCGGTGCTGCCGGAGCGCCGCGAAGCTGTGGCGGGGGGCCGTCGACAGCGGCCGTCCGCTGCCGCGACTGGAGCGGCCGCGGCTGCTTTCGGCGCCCCGGCCCAGCGACATCGACCCGGCCCAGGCCATCGCGGCGCTGGGCTTCACCGAGCGGTTGCCGATCGGCTGCTGCGCCCTGGACCTGGACGGGCGGCTGCTGTTCATCAACGCCGCCGGGGCGGAACTGGTGGACGCCGACGCCGCCTCGCTGCTGGGCCACCGCCCGTGGGAGGTGCTGGCCTGGCTGCAGAACCCGAGGGTCGAGGAGCGGTACCGCGCGGCCGTGGTCGCCCGTCAGCCGATCTCCTTCACCGCGCGGCGGCCGCCGGACACCTGGCTGTTCTTCCAGATGTATCCCGGCGACAGCGGCATCAGCGTGCACATCACCCCCGCCGACGGGGAGCCGCCCGGCGCCCAGGAGGAGACGCGGGTGAGGCCGGCCGAGCCGGTCTCCGCGAACGGGCTCTTCCACCTGACGCACTTCGCCACCGCCCTCACCGAGGCGGTCGGGGTGGAGGACGTCGTGGAGCTGGCCGCCGACCAGATCGTGCCCGCCTTCGGCCCCCGGGCGCTGGCGCTGGGGACCGTGCACGAGGGCAGACTGCGGATCGTCGGACACCGCGGCTACAGCGCCGAGCTGATGGCCCGCTTCGACGGCATGTCCCTCACCTCCGACACCCCCGCGGTGCGGGCCGTCAACACGGGCATGGCGACGTTCTTCCCCTCCTTCGCCGATCTCAAGAGGGCGTACCCGAGGGCGGTGCACCAGGACGGGATGGCCGCCTGGGCGTTCCTCCCCCTCATCGTGTCGGGGCGGCCGGTGGGCTCCCTCGTCCTCGGCTACGACGCGCCCCGCCCGTTCCCGCCCGCCGAGCGGGCCATCCTGACCTCCCTGGCCGGACTGCTCGCCCAGGCCCTGGACCGGGCCCGCCTCTACGACACCAAGCACGCCCTCGCCCACACCCTGCAGACGGGACTGCTCCCCCGCGCCCTGCCGCAGATCCCCGGGCTCGCGGTCGCCGCCCGCTACCGGCCCGCCGGGCGCGGCATGGACATCGGCGGCGACTTCTACGACCTCATCCCCGGCGCCCCCGCGACGGCCACCGTGGCGATCGGTGACGTCCAGGGCCACAACAGCACCGCCGCCGCCCTCATGGGACAGCTCCGCACGGCCGTCCGCGCCCACGCCACCGCCGGGTCCTCACCCGGTGAGATCCTCGCCCGCACCAACCGGCTGCTCACCGACCTCGACCCCGGTCTGTTCGCCAGCTGCCTCATCGCCCAGCTCGACCTGGAGCACGGCCGGGTCAGGCTGGCCTCCGCCGGACACCCCCCGGCCGTCCTGCGGCGGCCCGACGGCGCGACCGATGTGCTCCGGCTGCCGCCCGGCCTGCTGCTGGGTATCGTCCCGGACGCCGACTACGCCTCCACCGAGACCGCCCTGCCGCCCGGCGCCGTCCTCGTCCTCTACACCGACGGCCTGGTCGAGAAGCCCGGCACGGACATCGACGACGCCATCACCACGCTGGCCCGCCGGCTCTCGACGACACCGCCGTACGACCTGGACACCCTGGCGGACACCCTGCTGCACCACGCCGAACTGCTCTCCGCCCCCCGCCTCGACGACATCGCCCTGCTCCTGCTGTGCCCGCGGCACACTCCCTGACGCCCCGCTACCTCGCGGCGCCCGCGGCCTTCGTCCTCGGTGCCGTCGACCGGGGGAGCAGGGCCGCCGCGACCAGGCCCAGGACCGCGATCGCCGCGAGGGTGATCATCGACGCCGCGTAGGCGTGTTTCGTGAGGCCCGACACCAGGATGGTTCCGGCGACCGCTGTACCCAGGGACGAGCCCAGGTTGGAGACGCTGCGGGAGAGGCCGGAGATCTCGCCCTGCTGATGTTCGGGGAAGCTGGACTGGACGATGTTGACCGACGGGGTCAGCATCACGCCCAGGCCGAGGCCGATCAGGAGCAGGCCCGGGGCGAAGGCCCAGGGGTTCGGGGTGCCCGCGACCAGGGCCAGCAGGACGCCGATTCCGGCGGCGGTGAGCAGGAAGCCCGCCATGACCAGGGTGCGCTGGGCCCGCCGCTCGGCCAGCCGTTCGGCGGCCAGGGACGAGGCGAGCAGGCCGAGGGTGGCGGCGGTGAAGATGACGCCCGTCTCGATCGCGTTGTAGCCGCGGACGACCTGGAGGTAGGTCGCCACCACGAAGGATGTGCCCATCAGCACCAGCCACTGGACGTTCTGGGTGATCAGACCGAGGTTGGAGGTGCGGTTACGGAAGAGGGACGGGGACAGCAGCGGTTCCTCCCCCGCCCGCTCCTTGGCGCGCGCCGACCGGAAGAACCACACGAGGACCAGTGCGCCGCCCACCATCAGGCCCAGCGTCAGCCACCCGTTGTTGTCCGCCGCCAGTACGCCCATCACCACGAGGATCAGGCCCGCCGCCGACAGCACCGCGCCCCGTACGTCGAAGGGCCGCTCGGGGTCCGGGGGCAGCGGGTCCTCGATCTTGCGGCTGAGCAGGACGATGCCCGCGATCACCAGGGCCTGGAAGACGAAGGCCGCCCGCCAGGACAGGCCCCAGGTGATGAGCCCGCCGATCAGCGGACCGGCGGCGGCCCCGATGCCGCCGAGCCCCATGATCACTCCGAAGGCCCGGGCCCGGGAGGTCGTCTCGGTGAACAGCAGCGTGGTGAGGATGTAGACGGGCGGGATGAGCAGGGCCGTGCCGACGCCCTCCAGGATCGAGTTGCCGAGGATGAGCACGCCCAGACCGGGGGCGGCCGCGCTGAGCAGGGCGCCGATGCCGTAGATCACCAGCCCGGCCAGGAAGCACCGTTTGCGGCCGTAGCGGTCGGTCAGTTTGCCGCCGGGGATCATCAGGGCCGCCATGACCAGCAGGAAGACCGTGATCGCGACCTGCACGCCCTGCACCGTGGTGTCGAGGTCCTCGCTGATGTCGTTGATCATCACGTTCATGTTGGAGCCGGCGAAGCTGCAGATGAACTGGGCGAGGGCGAGTGGCAGGAGGACCCCGGACGTCCCCGGGCCGGATGTCATCCCGCTGCCCCGGACGGCACGGCCGTCATCCGCTCCGCCGCCGTGTCCAGCTGCTCGTCCAGCGCCATGGCCGCGGCGACCAGCGCGAGGTGGGTGAACGCCTGCGGAAAGTTGCCGAGCTGCTCACCGGACGGGCCGAGTTCCTCCGCGAAGAGGCCGACGTGGTTGGCGTAGGTCAGCATCTTGTCGAAGGCGTAGCGGGCCTGGGCCAGCCGCCCGGCCCGCGCCAGGGCCTCCACGTACAGGAAGCTGCACAGGTTGAAGGTGCCCTCGGAGCCGCGCAGGCCGTCCGGGGAGGCCGCCGGGTCGTAGCGGTAGACGAGGCTGTCGCTGACCAGTTCCTCGCCCATGGCGTCCAGCGTGCTCAGCCAGGACGGGTCGCGCGGGGAGAGGAAGCCGACCCGGGGCATCAGCAGCAGCGAGGCGTCCAGCACGTCGGCGTCGTAGTGCTGCACGAACGCCTCCCGCTTCGGGTTCCAGCCCCGGTCGACGATCTGCTCGAAGACGGCGTCCCGGGCCTGCCGCCAGCGCGCCAGGTCCGCGGGCCGGGACTGCCGGGCCGCCACCCGGATGCCCCGGTCGAAGGCGACCCACGTCATCAGCCTGCTGTAGGTGAAGTCCTTGCGGCCGCCGCGGGTCTCCCAGATGCCCTCGTCGGGCCGGTCCCAGGACTCGGCGAGCCAGTCGAGCATGGAGGCGAAGGAGCGCCAGCCCCGCACGTCCGCGACCGCGCCGCCGCGCGCGAGGGCGTCGGCGGCCTCGCCGTAGATGTCGAGCTGGATCTGGTCGGCGGCCCCGTTGCCGATGCGCACCGGGGACGAACCCCGGTAGCCCTCCAGGTGGTCGAGGATCTCCTCGGGCATCCGCGGGTCGCCGTCGACCCGGTACATGATCTGCAGCGGCTCGCCGGACGCCGCGCCCCCGGCCGCCAGCCGGTCGCGCAGCCAGCGCCGGAAGTCGTGGGCCTCCTCGGTGAAGCCGAGGTCGATCAGGGTGCCGACGGACAGGGAGGCGTCCCGGACCCAGGTGTAGCGGTAGTCCCAGTTGCGCTCGCCGCCCATCTGCTCCGGCAGCCCCGCGGTGGCCGCGGCGATCGGCGCCCCGGTCGGGGCGTAGGTGAGCAGCTTGAGAGTGATCGCCGACCGGTTGACCATGTCCTGCCAGCGGCCCCGGTAGCGGGAGGAGCGCAGCCAGCCCAGCCAGAAGAAGCGGCAGGCGTCGAACTCGCCCCGGATGGAGTCCCGGGACAGCGGGGGCGGCGCCGCGCCTCCGCTCGCCGCGCTGGTGAGCACGACCGCGGCGAACTCGCCCGCCGACAGCGTGAAGCGGGCGGTGAGGTCACCGGCGTCCTCGTGCAGCACGGCGGGCTTGCTGACCTGGAGGTGCAGGTCCAGGCCGGGGCCGTGGAAGACCGCCGAGCCGGTGTCGACGTGCTCCAGGGTGTGCGCGGCGCGTCCGTAGTCGAAGCGCGGTCGGCACACGAGGGTGAAGGGCAGGGTGCCGCGCACCACCCGCACCACCCTGATCAGGCGGTGCCGGTCGGTGGGCGCCGCGCCGGTCAGCGGCGGCATGAAGTCGGCCACCTCGCCGACCCCGTCCGGGGCCATGAACCGGGTGATCAGCACCGCGGTGTCCGACAGGTACAGCTGCCGGACCGTGAGACCGGTCCCGTCGGGGAGGTCGGCGGCGAGACGGCAGTAGCCTCCCCGCTCGCTGTCGAGGAGGGAGGCGAAGACGCTGGGCGCGTCGAAGCGGGGGGTGCACCACCAGTCGACGGTGCCCCCGGAGGAGACCAGCGCCGCGGTCTGGAGATCACCGACCATGCCGTGGTCGGCGATCGGCGGGTAACGGTCCACCAGATGCCTCCTTCCCCACGGGCCCGCGGGCCGAAGGGCCGGCCCGCACACCGAGGGCTTGCCTACAGAGTGCGCCCGGACGGACCGGGGCGCACTCCGTGGCGATCAGGCCCCGGGCCGCGGGATCAGCAGGTGCCCTGGATCCACTGGTTGGACTCGCCCTGGTCGTTGGCGATCGGGTCCCACTTGTTGCCCCAGCCCTTGTCCAGGCAGAAGGACTTGCCGCTGTAGTTGTTGTCCGAGTAGACGACCACGGAGCTCCACGAGGTGCCGGTGCCGTTGTTGAACCAGGAGGAGTCCTGGTGGGCGATGTAGGCGTTGATGGTGCTCGACCAGACGGGGTTGGAGTGCTTGAACTCGGCGATGCCCCATCCGTCCTGCTGGTAGTTGATGCCCCTGTACACGCACAGGGACCCGGACGGGCAGTTGCCCGGGTTTTCCCGGCTGTAGGTCGGCTGGGTGCCGTCCGCCTGGGCGGTGGTTCCGGCGATCGGGATCAGGGCGGTGGCCAGGGCCAGCCCGAGCAGGGCGCGCTTGCGCATACGCATGGAGCTCTCCTTGTACACGTGGGTTCCCAGTGGGTTGTCCCAGTGGGCTTCTCGTGGGTTCTTGTGGGTTGCTTCCGGCGGCATGCCGGGTTCGGTGGGGGCTCAGCCGGTCTCGGTGACCGTGCGGGCCCAGTCCAGCGCGGTGGTGACCGTGCGGGTGTAGTAGCGGGTCTGGCGGGCGTACTCGTGCCGCGCGGCGTCCCGTACGTGCTCCCGCTGCAGCCGGGTGCCGGTCCTGGACAGCCCGGCCGAGCGGTTGCACTCGGCGTCGGCGACCGCCACCTCCACCTCGCGCTCGCGCGCCTGCTCCGGGGTGCGGGAGTTGTTCTCCTTCGCCACGGCGCCGACGGCCCGCGAGGTGTCGGGGTAGTCCAGGCCCCGCTTCCTCATGCAGGCGCGCCAGTCGGCGAGGGCCTCGGTGTAGCGCGGTTCCGCCACTACGTCGTCGTAGGTGACGTAGGCCAGGTTCACCACGGTCGCCTTGGCCTCGGTCCACTTGCGCAGATCGCCGTAGAGCGCGCGGCGGGCGTCGGCGCGACAGCCGTCTGCGGCGGTGAAGATCTCGCCGCGGCCGGGCGCCGGGACGACGATCGCGTCGGGCTTCGTGCCGTTCAGGGCGCGCTCGTACGCGGCCAGGCGGGACGGCGTGAGGGTGGCGAGGTAGCGGTCCTGGGAACTTCTGGGCGCCGCGGACTTCCCGCCCCGGTCGCCGCTGCCGGCCGCGTCCGCCAGGCCGTACCCGTGCTTACGGGCCCAGTCCACGTCGTCCAGCCCGAACCGGCGCTCCGGTACCTTCGCGCGCGGGGCGGCCGGATCGAGCCGGTACTGGAAGCCCGCCTCCCGCATGCACGCGGCGATCAGCCGCTCCTCCGCCTCGCCGAGCAACACCCGCTCGGCGTCGGTCAGTTCGGTGCGCAGGGAGCCTTCGGCCCTTCCGTCCGGGGTGTCGGCGGCGGAGCAGGCGGTGACGAGCAGCAGGCCCGTCACGGCGAGCGCCCGGAGCAGATCCTTTCCGCCCATCGGGACTCCTCATCTCGTCGGTCTCGATCTCGTCGGTCTCGATCTCGTCGGTCTCGGTCTCGTCGGTCTCGGTCTCGTCGGTCTCGCTTCGACGCTGCGGAACGTATCCGCCTCGAAGGCGCCCGCGTCATCCGGAAGTTCACGGGATGACAGCTCGGAAGGGGCTGCGGTAGAGCCGGGCCGGCGCCCCCGGGTCTCCGTCAACTTGCGGATGTCGTACGGCTGATGGGCCGCCGTAGCGTCGGCCGGTCACCCACGGCCCGAACGAGAAGGAGCCCCCCTGTGACCCGTACGACCGCCCGGTCCCGGCGCCGGTCCGCCTGCGCCCTCACCGCCGCCCTCGCCGCCCTCGCCCTCGGCCTCGGCGGCGCCCCGCCGGCCGCCGCCGGCCCCGACCCCGCCGGGCAGGTGGAGGTGCCCGCGGGGGTGAGCGCGGGCGTCGCGGTCTTCGACCGCACGACCGGGACCTTCACCGAACGGCACAACGAGCACCAGAAGTTCCGCTCGGCCTCCGTGGTGAAGCTGCTCATCGCCCTCGACTATCTGCGCACCCACGACCCGCGCACCCTGCCCGCCGCCGACCGCACCCGGCTCGACGCGATGCTGCGCCGCAGCGACGACGCCGCCGCGAGCCACTACTGGGCGCTCGGCGGGCGGACCGCGATCGTCGACCGCTCGGTGGCCCGGCTGGGGCTGACCGACACCGACCGCCCGCCCGCCGGGTACGAGGACTACTGGGGCTATGTGTCGCTGTCGGCCGCCGACACGGTACGGATCTACCGGTACCTGCTGGACACGGCCGAGGCTCCGGTGCGGGACTACGTGATGGGCAATCTGCGCCAGTCCACGCGCTGTGGCGCCGACGGCTTCGACCAGCACTTCGGCATCCCTGGCTCCTTCGAGCGGCCGTACGCGGTGAAGCAGGGCTGGTCGGGCTTCGGTGCCTCCGGCGACTGCGGGCCCAAGCCCGCGGCGAGCAGGACCGCGCGGGCCGCCGCCGGGGTCGACCTCACCAAGGAGGCCCTGCACACCACCGGCACCGTCGGGCAGGACGACCGCGCCATCGTCGCCGTGTTCACCCTGCACCCCGACGGCACCCCGTACGGCTCGGCGTACACCGCCGTCAACCGGCTCACCCGCTCCCTCGACGTGCCCGGCGCCGTCCGCCCGGAGGGGACCTGGGTCGGCACCTGGGGCTCGGGAGTGAAGGTCCGCCCCCGCCCGACCACCGTCGACTCCGCGCCGCTGACCTCCCTGCCGGCCGGGGCGGAAGTGCTGGTGAGCTGCCAGAAGCAGGGGCAGGAGGTCAGCGTTCCGCCCTACACGAACACCTGGTGGGCCCATCTCCCGCAGTACGGCGGCTACATGACGAACATCTACCTTCGTTCACCAGGCAACCAGCTCCCCGGCGTGCCCCTCTGTTCCTCGTAGAGGACACTGGCGAGCGGCCACTTCACCACCCACCGGAGTGCCGCTCGGCCAGGCCGATTTCGGGGGAGGGAAGTCTGCCGATGAGCGGCATTCTGATCCATGTGCCATCAGCGCACCGCACGGAACAACCGACCACCCTGCGTCTGGGACCCGGGGAGTCGGCACGCTTCGGCCGGGGCTCGGCGGCCCGTCCGGTCGAGCTGGTGCTGCCCGACCCGGCGGTCTCCCGGCTGGCCGGGGAGATCCGGGTCACCGAGGACCACTGGCAGCTCACCAACTACTCCACCAGCCACAGCTACCTGGTGGAGAACCCGGAGGGCGCCGGGGAGTACCTGCGCGTCCCGCCGCGCCGGTCGGGGGCGCCGATCCCGTTCGAGTTCGCCCGGGTGGTGCTGCCCACCCGGGGTTCGACGGTGAGCTTCCAGGTGTTCGCGCCGGACCACGTCTATCTCGACGCCGACGATCCCGGGGGCGCCTGGGGGACGCGTACGGTCAACGCGTACTCGCTGGACGAGACCGCCACGTACTTCCTGGTCCTGGTGGCGCTGTGCGAGCCGCGGCTGCGCGACGAGTCGGCGGTGAGCGTGCCGACCACCCCGCAGATCGTGGAGCGCATCCGCAACCACCCGGGGCTGTCGAATCTGACCGCGCGGGCGGTGACCGCGCACCTGGACTACCTGGCCGAGCAGAAACTGCGCCTGCGGGGCGAGGCGGAGGGTACGGCCCGGCGCACCGGAAAGCGGGAGGCCGTGGTCGGGGTCGCGCTGCGGTTCGGGCTGGTGCGCGAGGAGCATCTGGCGCTGCTGCCGTCCCGTACGGCCGAGCCGGCGGGGGGTCGTCGATGAGCACGACGGGCGAGAGAGCGCTGCACATCCCCGCGGGCCTGCGGGTGGGCCGCTGGGAGGTCACCGAGCCGATCGCCGACGGCGGCTGGGGGCGGGTGTACGCGGGCCGGGACACCGAGGAGCCGGACGGACCGGCCGTCGCGCTGAAGTTCCTGCCGGTGTCGGGGCTCGCGCCGCGGCGGGCCGAGCGGCTGGCGGAGACCGCGCGGCGGGAGATCGAGTTCGGCACCCGGGCCCACCATCCGCGCCTGATGCGGCTGCTGGACTCCGAGGTGCTCGACGAGACCGGTGTGCCCGGCCTCGACGGTGCCGTCGTCCTGGTCATGGAACGGGCCGGGGGCAGCCTCCAGGACCTCCTCGACGCCGCCGACGGCAGGCCCCTGCCGGAGGCGGACCGGCTGCTGACCGAGGTCTGCGAGGGGCTGGCCCATCTGCACGGGCTGGGCTGGGTGCACGGCGACCTGAAACCGGACAACGTCCTGATCATGGCGGACGGTTCGGCGCGGCTGTCCGACTTCGGGCTCACCGCCGAACTGGACGGCACCCGCGGCACCCACGGCTACATCCCGCCCCTCGGCTCCCCCGACTACCTGCCGCCCGAGCGGTGGCGGGCCCCGCTGGACGAGCGCGGGGTGCGGGTGCGGACCACCGCCGACGTGTGGGCGCTGGGCGTGATGATCCACCAGGTGTTCACCGGGGGTGCCTCGCCCTTCCCCGGCGCCACCTTCACCTCCCGCGCCTCCGCGGTCCAGGAGTACGCCGAGGGCCGGGCGCCGCTGCGGCTGCACGCCGTCGTACCGGAGTTCTGGCGGGCCCTGGCCGCCGACTGTCTGCTGCCCACGCACACCGAGCGCGCCGCGCACACCGCCGAGAGCCTGCTGGAGCGGGTCCGGTCCGCCGGGCACGGCCAGGAGCTGCCCGCCGCCCGGCCGCGCAGGAGCAGACGGGCGGCGGCGCTGACCGCCGGCGCCGCACTGGCCGTGCTCGGCGCGGGCGGTGTCACCTGGGAGCTGTGGGACTTCGGCGCGGGCGGCTCCGGCAGGAACTCCGGGCGTACGGCGCAGCCGGTGCGGCTGACCGTCTACAACGCCGACGACACCTGCCGGCCCCGCGACGACCAGCACCCGGAGTGCAGCCTCGGCCTGGCCGTCGACCCGACCGAGGCATACGTCCTGGACAACACGGTCCGCACCCGGGTGTGGCACGGCGACCGGCTGACCGCGGAGTGCGTGCTGGAGCGCGGTGTCCCCGTCACCGACGAGGCGGGCGTCCGCTCGTCGACGTGGTTCCGGGTGCGGCTGCCCCAGCCCGAGAAGGGCGCTCAGAACGTACGGACCACCGCCTGGCTGCCCGAGGCGCGCACCCGGGACAAACCCGCGCTCCCGGCCCTGCCGGCTCAGCACTGGTCCCTGACGCCGCCGGTCTCGTCGCCCTTGAGGTAGATCGCGCTGACGTAGCCGACCCCGCCCGCGTTCAGGGGCAGGCGGACCCACTTGTCGTTGGTGATGCCCTCGTCGGTGATCCTCTCGCCGACGACCCAGCAGTGGGCGGGGTAGGTCTGGCCGGGGTAGACGACGCTCTTCTTCTCGCACGAGGTCGAGGCGCAGGCGCGCACGTTGGCCTGCGTCCACGCCGTCACCGTCGTGCCCCCGCCCCCGCCGCCACCGCCGGGGGTGCAGGGCAGGCCGACGCCGCGGTCGCGCAGGTAGGGCACCGGGTCGATGCCGCGCACCGAGGTGGAGGTGCCGACCCGGACCCTGAGGTGGAGGTGGGATCCGGTGGACTCGCCCTCGGAGCCCATCAGGGCGATGCGCTGGCCGGCCGTGACGCGCTGACCGACGGAGACGTCCCGGTGGTACATGTGCCCGTACTCGGTCACGGTGCCGTCGGGGTGCAGGATGCGGATCCACTGGCCGTAGCCCTGGGCCGGTCCGGAGGCGATGACCTCGCCGGGGCCGACCGCGTAGATGGGCGTGCCGCGGTTGTTGGCGATGTCGACGCCGTCGTGGGAGCCGCTGTAGCCCTGGGTGACGACACCGGCGGTGGGACAGGAGGCGGTGTACGCGGCGGCGGCCCGCGGTGCCGCCTGCGGTGCGGCCGCATGACCGGGGGCGGCCGCCGCGAGGGGGAGCAGCAGGGACGCCGCGGCGGTGAGGCCGGTCCGCAGCCTTCTGCCGCGCAGACCAAGACGCATGGGTTCCTCCCGGGGGACAGCGAGTGGTGACGAGTGGTCGGACTCGGACGCTAGCGGTGCGCAAGGCCCGCACGGCATCCGGAAGTTTGCGGAGAGACGGTGCCCGGCCCGGCCGGTAGTCCTGGACCGTCGTCCGCATCAACGAGGGGGGAACCCGTGCGTGTCGCATCCCTGCGGGCCCGGTGGCGTGTGCCGCTGTGGGCCACGCCGATCGCGTGTCTGCTGCTCGTCCTGACCGGCCTCGCCGCACCGCCGGCCGACGCGCGGGAGCCGCGGAGCTGGCGTATCGACCTGGCCGGGCCGGAGGCGGACGAGGGCAACGTCGTCCGCCGTTCCGGCGGCATCACCGTCGAGGACGACCGGCACCGCACCCCGTCCGAACCCGGGCACTCCCACGCGGTGTTCACCTCCCCCGCGCAGGGACTCGATCGGGAGCTGACCACGTTCACCGTGCGCACCGACGCCGGTGTTCCCCGGGGCACGAAAGTGCTGACGGAGATCCGGGGCAACGGCCGTACGGGCACCTGGACGCAGTGGCAGACCGTGTCCGGCTCCGCCCCGGTCGCGCTCCCGCGGGCCGTCTCGCTGCTCCAGGTCCGGCTCACCCTGCTCGGCGTGCCCGGGGGTGCCTCCCCGACCGTCCGCTCCGTCACCGTGAAGGCCGCCGCCGAGCAGCGGGCCGCGCCGCGCACGCCCCGTGCCGCGTCCGGTCCGACGTACCGGCTCTTCGCGACCCGGGAAGGGCTGACCGGGCAGACCACCGCCAACGGGCATGTCATCCAGCCCCGCGACCACTTCGTGGCGCTGCCCTCGCGGCGGATGCTGGCGAGCAACGGCGGGCACGAGTACCGGGTCAGGCTCTGCTACCGGGGCCGCTGCGAGACGGCGCCCGTGTGGGACGTGGGGCCGTGGAACACCCGCGACGACTACTGGAACCCCTCCTCGCAGCGGGAGATGTGGAAGGACCTGCCGCAGGGCACGCCCGAGGCGCAGGCCGCGTATCAGAGCGGCTACAACGGCGGGCGCGACGAGTTCGGGCGGCGGGCCGCCAACCCGGCCGGCATCGACGTCGCGGACGGCACCTTCTGGGACGGGCTCGGCATGACCGACAACGACTGGGTGGACGTCACCTTCATGCCGGACGGCGGGGGCGAGTCCACGACGGTGACGGCGTGGACGCAGGCCAACGTGCGCGCCTGCGCCTCGACCTCGTGCGAGAAGAAGAGCGTCGTCTACCCCGGCCAGACCTACCCCGCCCACTGCTGGGTCGTCGGCGAGAGGATCACCGACGAGGGCATCACCAACGACAAGTGGGTCCGCCTGCCCCTGAACGCGGGCGGGGTCGGCTACGTCAGCGCGATCTACCTCAAGGGCGACGAGACCGGCGGCGTCAGGGACCGCTGCTCCTGAGGGAGGTCGGCTCGGCGACGACGGCGTTGTCCGGGGTGAGCGCGCAGGTGTCGGTGACGGTGACGCCGTCCGTTCCGGTCAGCTCCACCTCGACGGCGCCGCTGGTGTCCTTGCTGTAGGCGATCGAGCAGATCAGCTGCTGCCGGGCGACACGGTTCAGGGGCCCCACGCCCAGCGGCAGCCGGGCCGCGACCCGGCCGTCGATGGGTTCGCCGACCTCGGTCTTCCCCTCGAACCTGTCGGGCAGGGCGGTCGTCAGACCGGCGGCCAGGTCCTCCTCGCTCGGCCCCAGGAGCAGATCGACGACGACCCGGTCCGTCGGCGGACGGACCGGTTCGGGTTCTCCGTCGACGAGCAGGTGCGCGTACCGGATGACGGGGTGCAGCCGTCCGTCGGCGCTGGGGAAGAAGAGCAGCAGGTCGGACCTGCTGTTGACGAAGGCGTCGATGCTGGCGGGGCCGCCCGCCTCGATGACGTCGCTCTCCTGGATGCCGCAGCCGCCCAGCAGCACCGCGGCCGCCGCGGCGACGCCGACGCCGACCCCCGTGCGGCGCCCGCGCGCACGTCTCATCCCCCGGCCCCCTCCGCGTGCAGCGGTATGACGACGGTGAAGACGGCGCCCCCCTCGGGCCGGTTCCCGGCGGTGATCGTGCCGCCGTGCAGCTTCACGTTCTCCTCGGTGATCGCGAGCCCCAGACCGCTGCCCGCCGAGCGGGTACGGGCCGCGTCCGCCTTGTAGAAGCGGTCGAAGATGTGCGGGAGTACGTCGGGGTGGATGCCGGACCCGCTGTCCGCGACCTCCAGGACCAGCGCCTTCTCCTCGGGGGCGGTCAGCCGCACGGTGACCGGGGCCTCGCCGTGCCGCAGGGCGTTGCCGACGAGGTTGGCGACGACCAGGTCGAAGCGGCGCGGGTCGAGCCGGGCGCGGATGCCGTCGGGCAGCTCGGTGACGACCCGGCCGTCGGTCCAGTGGCGGCTGAGCAGGGTCTTGCGGATGGTCTCGGCGACATCGACCTCGTCGGTGTTCAGGTCGGCGGCGCGGGCGTCGAACCGGGAGATCTCGATGAGGTCCTCGACGAGCACGGCGAGCTTGCCGGTCTCGGCGCTGACCAGGCGTACCGCCCGCGCGGTGTCGGCGTCGAGGTGGTCGGCGTCCTCGTCGAGGACCTCGGTGACGGCGAGCATCCCGGCGAGCGGGGTGCGCAGTTCGTGGCTGACGTCGGAGGCGAAGCGGCGGGCGCGCTCCCCGGCCTCGCGCAACTCCGTGACGGAGCGCTCCAGTCGGGCCGCGGACTCGTTGAAGGTGCGCGCCAGGTCGGCGAGTTCGTCGCTGCCGCGCACCTTGATCCGGGTGTCCAGTTGCCCGCTGCCCATGCTGCGGGCGGCCTTTCTGAGTTCGCGCACCGGGCGCAGCACGCTGCGGGCGGCGATCAGGCCGGGGATCAGCGCGATCACCAGGCCGGGAAGGGCGCCGTCCCGGGCGGCCAGCATCAGGGCCTCGACGTTGACCTGCTCGTCGGTCATCGGCATGACGGCGTACATGATGACGCCGCTCGGTACGGAGGTGTCCGGGCCGAACCGGGCGACGGTGGGCATGGCCATCGTCAGGTAGGGGACGCCGTCCTTGACGACCCGCTGGAAGCTGCCGCGCGGGTTGGCGCGCGCGGCGCGGCGCAGTTCCGGGGTGATGACGGTGGACTCCCGGTTCTCGCCGGAGGAGGCGCGGATCGACCCGTACTCGGCGAACACCACCCAGGGGTGTGGGCGGCCCCGGCGGGCGATGCTGCGCAGCATGTCCTCCATGGCTTTCTGCCCCTGGGGGGGCAGCCCGAAGGCGGTCTGCTGGACCTGGTCGCGGAACGAGGAGACCGCGGTGTCCTGCGCGGTCTGGAGCACCGCGTTGCGGGCCTCGCGGTAGGTCAGGGCGGCGGTCGTGCCGGCGCTGACCGCGGCCACCACCAGGAAGGCGAGCAGCAGCCGGGTGCGCAGCCCGAAGGCGCGGGCGCGCAGCGGGACCGTGCGGGGCCGCCCGGCCTGTTCGCCGGGGTGCGGGTCGGCGGCGGTCACAGCGGCCCGAAGCGGTAGCCGAAGCCCCGCAGGGTCTGTACGTAGCGGGGCCGGCCGACCTCGTCCTCGATCTTGCCGCGCAGCCGGGCGACACAGGCGTCCACCAGCCGGGCGTCGGCGTGGTAGCTGTGCTCCCAGACGTGCTCCAGCAGTTGCTGTCTGCTGAACACCTGCTCCGGGGCGGACGACAGGTGCAGCAGGAGCTTCAGCTCGGAGGGGGCGAGGGCGAGCGGCTTGCCCGCCTTGGTGACGGTCAGCCCGACCCGGTCGATGGTCAGCTCGCCGTGCGTCTCCAGGGCCGGGCGGCCCGGCCCGCTGTCGACCAGGCGGCGCAGCACGGCCCGGATGCGGGCCTCGATGACCTCGGTGCGGGCGGGTTTGACGATGTAGTCGTCGGCCCCGGCCTCCAGTCCGATGACCACGTCGAAGTCGTCGCCGCGCGCGGTGAGCATGATGATCGGCAGCTGGCTGCGCTCGCGGACCTGGCGGCAGACCTGGACGCCGTTCATGCCGGGCAGCATCAGGTCGAGCAGCAGCAGGTCGGGGCGGAACTCGGCCATCGCGGCGAGTCCGGCCTCGCCGGTCGCGGCGGCGCGTACCTCGTGGCCTCGGCGGCGCAGTCCGAGTTCGACCCCTTCGCGTACGGAAGGGTCGTCCTCGATGAGGAGCACGCGGGGCATCTGCGGTTCTCCCTCGGTGGTCAGGTCAGGTCCGGGCCGCTCTGCGGCGCGCCTTGGCGAGCAGGGCGTCGAGTTCGGCGAGCTTGAGCGGACGGGCGAGCAGGGCGAAGGTGAGGATGACGGCCAGGGCGCCGGCACCGGTGGAGACCACCGCACCCGCCCGCTCGGTTCCCACGGCCGCGAAGTGGGCCAGCGCGGTGGCGGGGACGGCGGCCATCAGCAGCCGTACGTGGGTTGCGGCGGCGGTGGAGCGCAGCGGCCGGTTGGCGCCCAGGCGCCGGGCCAGCACCCGGGCGGTCACCGCCCAGCCGACGCACAGCGCCAGCGAGTACGCCGCCGCCATGCCGGGTACGGCCCAGCGGGCGGGCAGCAGGTGGGCGGCGGCCACGGACAGTCCGGCGTTGCAGGTGACGATGACGAGGTTCAGCAGGAACGGCGTACGGGTGTCGGAGAGCGTGTAGAAGGCGCGGGAGAGCACGTACTGGCCGGACAGGGCGATCAGGCCCGGCGCGAACGCCATCAGGATCCCGGCCATGGCCGCGGTGTCGGCGGCGCTGGTGCGGCCGTACCCGAAGACCAGGGCCATCATCGGGTGGGCGAGCGCGAACAGGGCGCAGGCGGCCGGGACGACGGCGGAGCCGCAGACCCGCAGCGCGTGGGAGACGTCGCGGCGTACGGCGCCGGTGTCGCCGTCGGCGGCGGCGGCGCTCATCCGGGGTATCAGCGCGGTCACCACGGAGACGGTGATGATGCCGTGCGGGACGACCCACAGCAGGTAGGCGTTGTTGTAGGCGCCGAAGCCGGGTCCGCCCGCCAGGCCGGCGGTGGTGGCCAGGCGGGTGGTGACCAGGTACGCGGCCTGGTTGGCGAGGACGAGGAGCACCAGCCAGAACGCCGCGCGCAGCGGGCGGGTCAGTCCGCTGCCGCGCCAGTCGAAGCGGGGCCGGAAGCGGAAGCGGGCCGCGCGCAGGGCGGGCAGCAGGGCGAGGGCCTGGGCGGCGATCCCGGCGGTGGTGCCCCAGCCGAGGACGGCGGTCTCGGTGGCGGTGAGGGTGTCGCCGCCGCCCAGGGCGAACGCCAGGTACAGCCCGAACACGCCCATCACGACGAGGTTGTTGAGCACCGGCGCCCACATCATCGCGCCGAACCGGCCGCGCGCGTTGAGGACTTGGCCGAGCAGCGTGAACAGGCCGAGGAAGAAGATCTGCGGCAGGCAGTAGCGGGCCAGGGCGACGGTCATGGCGGCCTGTTCGCCGGTGTAGTCGGTGTAGGCGTCGACGATCGCGGGCGCCGCCCACACCGCGGTCGCGGTGATCGCGAGCAGCGCGAGCACGCAGACCGTGACCAGCCGGTCGGTGTACGCCCGTCCCCCGTCGGCGTGTTCCTTGGCGGCCTTGACCAGCTCGGGCACGAAGACCGCGTTGAGGGCGCCGCCGAGGAGCAGCATGTAGACGATGGTGGGCAGGGAGTTGCCCACCGCGTAGCCGTCGGCGGTGGGGCCGATGGTGCCGATGGCCGCCGCGACGACGGCGGAGCGGGCGAAGCCGGTGGCGCGGGCGACGATCGAACCGGCGGCCATGACGGCGCTGCCGCGGGCGGCGGAGACCGGCTTGGCCTTCGTCTCCGTCGCTGCCGTGTGCGTCACCGGCGGTTGAGGTACGCCTGGAAGGCGCGGTAGAGCGTGTGGTTGGCGCTGCCGGCCAAAGGTTTCTCCCATTCCCCCAGCGTCTCGACGACGTGTCCCCCGGTGCCGAGCTTCCAGCGCAGCAGTCCGTACTCACGTTCGTCCGGATCGAGTGTGGAGGGTACCCCGCGCATGTCGTACACATCGGCGCCCTGGGCGTGGGCGTCCAGCAGCATGCGCCACTGCAGGGCGTTGGAGGGGCGGACCTCGCGGCGGTGGTCGGCGGAGGCGCCGGTCTGGTACCAGCAGCGGCGGCCCACGGTGATCATCGTGTGGGCGGCGAGGATCTCCCCGCGGTGCCGGGCGAGGTAGAGCTTCATCCGGCCGGGCTGCTCGGCGTTGAGGGCGGCGTACTGGCGCTCGTAGTAGGCGAGCGACCGCCCGAGCCGGAAGCCGTCGCGCTGCTCGGTGATGGCGAGCAGCCGGTAGAACTCGGGCAGGTCGGCGGCGCTGCCCACGGTCACCTCCACGCCCTCCTTCTGCGCCCGGCGGACATTGCGCCGCCACTCCTGGTTGAGCCCGGACCACAGGTCGTCGGTGCCGCGTCCGGCGAGCGGTACGTGGAAGACGTGCCGGGGCTGGGCGTCGCCGTCCTTGTCCTCGCCGCAGCGCCGCCAGCCGCGGGCGCGCAGCCGTTCGGCGACGGCGGTGCCGAGCGGGTCGACCTCGCTGGCCAGCACGTCGGAAAGGCGCCGGCCCGGTCCGGCGAGCGGCTTGAGGTGGGCGGCGTCCCAGCGCCGGTACGCGGGCGACGGGCCGATGCGCACGGCGAAGGCGCCCGCCCGGCGCAGATGGTCCAGCAGCGGCTGGAGCCAGCCGTCGACATCGGGGTCGTTCCAGTCGGCGACCGGTCCCTCGGGAAGGTAGGCGAAGTACTTGCGGGTGCCCGGGAACTGGCGCAGCAGCACCAGCGCCACCCCGGTCAGCCGCCCGGCCTCCGGGTCGGGACCCCAGCCGAGGAGCTGGGAGCGCCAGCCGTCCTTGACGTCGGCCCAGGACGGGCACTGCAGGAATCCGGCGCCGAGCGCGGCACCCTCGGGGGAGGCGAGGAAGGCGCGGTAGGTCTCGGGGGTGACGGGACGCAGAACGGTGCCCGGGTTTCCCGCTTGCTGCGGGCGGCTGGGCGGAACGAGCAGCGCTGACACGGCGTTTGCCTCTCCTTCTCCCCGGACCTGTCGCGGGGTCGGAAAGGATGCTCACAGCGGGCCGTGACCGCCCCGTCCGGCGAATGTGACGGGACCATGACCATTGCGCACCAGAGGCCGTCATCTACCGCCGGAGGGAACTGACCTCGGGTTTTCCCGCTCTACAGTCACGACATCCACCGATTTTGTCGCTCCTTGCGGAGGCCCCGTTGTCACGCATACGTGTACTCACCCATGCCCGCACCGCAGTGGTGGCCGCCGCCCTGCTGGCACCGCTCACCGCCACCGCGTGCTCCTCCGGCTCCTCCGACTCCGCCGACGGCAAGGGCGGGTCGGGCGGCGGGGCGGACCGCCCGGTCACAGTCGCCGTCACCCCCAAGGGCGAGCAGGTACCGGCGGGCGAGCCGGTGAAGGTTACCGCGGACGGCGGCCGGATCACCTCGGTGACCGTGACCGACGGCAAGGGCGGCGAGCTGCCCGGGAAGGTCGCCGCCGACGGCCGCACCTGGGTCTCCGCCCGCAAGGCGGTGCCCGGGGCGTCGTACACGGTGACCACGAAGACCCGCAGTGCGGGCGGCACCGTCAAGAGCAGCGAGGCCGCGTTCAGCACGGCCCCGGCCGAGAAGGTCAACAAGGTCGACTGGCGGCCGGGCGCCAAGTCCACCATGGGTGTCGCCCAGCCGATCTCCCTGGTCTTCGACCACCCGGTGAAGAACAAGGCCGAGGTGGAGAAGCAGTTGAAGATCACCACCTCCGACAACACCGAGGGCTCCTGGGGCTGGATCCAGGACTACTCCGGCCGCGACCGCGTGGACTGGCGGCCCAAGTCGTACTGGAAGCCCGGCACCGAGGTCACGCTGAAGGCCGAGCTGAACGGCACCGACTCCGGCCCGGACGGCGGCTGGTTCGTCCGCGACTACGACACCAGCTTCACCGTCGGCGCCGAGCAGATCGTCAAGGTCGACCTCGACAAGCACCAACTGACCCTGCAGCGGGACGGGAAGACGGTGCGCACCATCCCGGTCTCCGGCGGCACGCCCGGCGGCGACAAGCGCTCCTGGCGGGGCACGGCCGTGCTCATGGCCAAGGAGGGCACGATCAACATGAACTCCGAGACCGTGGGCCTCGGCAACGCCTACGACAAGATGGTCGACTACTCGATGCGCCTGACCTGGTCCGGCATGTACGCGCACGCCGCGCCGTGGAACGCCGCCTACTTCGGCAACTCCAACCACAGTTCCGGCTGCATCGGCATGAGCACCGAGAACGCCGCCTGGTTCTACGGGCAGGTGCGGCCGGGCGACCCGTTCGAGATCAGCGGCGCGGAGACCAAGGGGGTCGTCGCGCCCGGGAACGGCTTCGGCGCCTGGAACCTGTCCTGGGACGAATGGCAGCAGAAGAGCGCGCTGCGGTCGTAGGGCCGTGTGTGTCGGCCAGGACCGTGTTGTCCGGGAACTCCCCCGGAATTGTCCGTGATCTGCAACGGACGGATCCTCCGGCCCCCTTTCGTCGTCCTGGCAATTGGTCGCGAGGGGGCTCGGGATCAGTGGGGCATCAGGTGAACTTCGGGAAGGCGGGGCGGACATGGCGCGGCACGTGGCTGGACGGGGCTGGTACGGCAAGCTGGTCGGGGCGGCCCTCGGGGTGACGGTGCTGGCCACCGGCGCCTCGGTGTGGGCGGCGCAGGCCGGTGCCGCGGGGTCTCCGAAGGCCAGCGCGTCGGCCGCGCCCAAGGTCAAGGCCGTCGACAAGAGCATCGCCCACGCCTCCGACGCCGGGCCGCGCGGCGTCAACATCACCATCGACGACGGCCCCGACCCCGTCTACACGCCCCAGGTGCTGGCCCTGCTGAAGGAGAACGGCGTGAAGGCCACCTTCTGCATGGTCGGCACCCAGGCCCAGGCCCACCCCGACCTGGTGAAGAAGGTCGTCGCCGACGGACACCGCCTGTGCGACCACTCCGTGTCCCACGACACCACCATGGACCGGCAGTCCAAGGCCTACCAGAAGAAGCAGATCCTCGACGCCGAGCGCATGATCACCGAGGCGTCCGGGGGGGTACGCCCGATGTACTACCGCGCCCCCGGCGGCGCCTTCACCCCCTACAGCCGCGGCGTCGCCGCCTCCCGCGGCATGCGCCCGCTGGGCTGGAACGTCGACACCAAGGACTTCGAGCAGCCCGGCGCGGAGGCCATCGTCGCCACCGTGAAGGAGCAGGTGTCCAACGGCCCCACCATCCTGTTCCACGACGCGGGCGGTGACCGCGCCCAGACCGTGGAGGCCCTGCGCCAGTGCCTGCCCTGGCTCAAGGAGCAGGGCTACGCCTTCGGCTTCCCGGAGCGGTGAGCCGGCAGCACGCAGACCGTGTCGAGCCCCAGGACGTGATTGAGCCGCCCGAACGCCAGCCACGATCCCAGGCACATCGTCAGCTCGACGATCTCCGGCTGGCTGTAGTGCGCGGTCATCCGGGACCAGAACTCGTCGTCGAGGTGGTGGTGGTCGAGGGCGTAGCGTTCGGCGTATTCGGCGGCGAGCCGGGTGCGTGCGTCGAAGGCGTCCGTGGCGCGCCAGTCGGCGACGGCGTCGAGGAAGCCGTCCTCGACCTTCTCCCCGTCCCGGTCGGTGCGCCAGTCCAGGCAGAACAGGCAGCCGTTGATCTGCGCGATGCGCAGCCGGGCGGCCTCGAACTCGCGCAGGGCCAGGGTGGTGTGCTCGTAGACGGCCAGGGAGAAGGCCCCGGCCGCCGGGCCGATCCCGGGCACGAGCTCGCCCCAGACGTAGCCGAGCGGGTCGGCGCCCTCGGGAATGTCGATCCGCATGGTCACCTCTTCCCCAGCCGTCCCACGGCGGGCCGCAGCGGGACGTCGAGCGCGTCGTAGAGCCCCGGTTCCGCCTCCGTCAGCCAGTCGATGGCGTTGACCAGCCGCCCGGCCGCGGTCGCGTTGCCGCCGGCCGCCCGGTTCTCCCCCTCGTCCGTGGCCTCGACCGTGACCTCGATCCGGGGCCGCCCCTCGATGACCACCCGGTGCGCACCGGCCCCGCCGCCCGGCGGTACGGGCCAGTCCGGGGCGCAGGAGGGATGGATCCGTGTGACGTGCTCGACGACGATGCGCGCCTCCCCGCCCACCATGCCGCGCACTTCGAGCCGTACGGCGCCCTGGGTCCCGGCGGCGAAGTCCCCCATGCCGGGTGTCGTCACGTCCGCCGCCAGCTCGCGCCGCTCCACGACCTCCTCGATCCCGTCGAGCTCGGCGCCCAGCGCCCGCGCGATCATCCGCAGCTGCCCGCCCCAGATCATGCCCGGGATGCCCTCGGCGAGCATGAGCGGCTGGTAGTCGAGGGGATGCCCCATGCCGATGAGATCGCGGACGGCGTCCGGCTGGTCGTAGGTGGAGTAGTCGAAGATCTCCTGGGCCCGAACGACGTCGATCTGCGATCCCAGCCCGCTGACCAGCGCGGGCAGCACGTCATTGGCCCAGCCGGGATCGACACCGGACACGAACAGCGCCCCGCCCCCGGCCTCGGCGGCGTCCCGCAACGGCCGGCGTATCTCCTCCGGGGCGTTCACGCAGTCGTACATCCCGTACAGGGACGGCGTGACGACGACGGCACCGGCGCGCAGCGCCCGCGCGATGTCGTCGAGGGCCCCGTCGGGCCGTACGTCACCGGAGGCGGCGTAGACGAGGGCGCGGGGCGAGCGGGCGAGCACGCCGCTTGTGTCGTCCGTGGCGACCACCCCGAGCCGCCGTCCCAGTTCCGCCAGTTCACCGGCGTCCTTGCCGACCTTGGCGGGGCTGGACACCAGCACGGCCACCAGATCGAGCAGCGGATGCGCTACGACGGCCCGGATGGCCGCACGACCGACGTTCCCCGTACCCCAGACCACGGTGGGAATCATGCGCGGAGGGTAAGGCCGGGCCGCGAAACTTCCCAGAGCCGTGCAGCGGTCAGATGAGCTCGCGCTGAGGAGCCTCGGCGCCGTCGCCCTCCGGTTGCGGCCTGGGTCCGGGCACCTCGACGCGGTCCCACGGGCCGATGACGCGCACATACCCGTACACGACGGAGGCCATGGCGAGCAGCAGCACCGGCCCGCTCAGCCAGGGCAGCTCGGCGAGCCGGACGGGGATGAAACGGTACGAGAGCAGGAGCGCGACGAAGACGACGGCGCCGTAGGCGGTGAGCCGGAGCCCGGAGCGGTCCCAGCCGCGGTCGTAGGTGCGCAGGGCGGCCTCGATGGTGAGGGTGAAGACGACACCGGCGAGGAGGTCGGCGCCGTAGTGGTAGCCGAAGCCCAGGGTGGCGGCGAGGGTGGCGACGAGCCAGATCGTGCCCGCCCAGCGCAGGCCGCGGGGGGCCTTGCGGGTGTGGATGAAGATCGCGGTGGCCCAGGCGGTGTGCAGGCTGGGCATGCAGTTGCGCGGGGTGATCCCGTCGAAGGGGATCGGGTGCGGGGCGCTGATGGTGGGCGCGGTGTCGGGCCAGAGGTCGGCCACGGCCCAGGGCAGGGTGGGCGGCGAGTCGGGCTGCCAGAAGCTGATGTCGGCCCACTGCTCGTTGCCGACGCCGTAGGCGTAGAGGGGCCCGACGACCGGGAAGATCATGTAGCAGGCGGGTCCGAGGAGCCCGATGACGAGGAACGTCCGCACGAGATGGTGGCGCGGGAAGCGGCGCTCGGTGGCGACGTTCCGCAGTTGGTACAGGGCGGCGATGACGGCGGCGACGGCGAGCTGGCCGTAGACGAAGTCGAGAAGGTTGAACCCGATCTTCCCGCTCGCCACGACGACCCGCCCGACCAGCCAGGAGGGGTTGCCGAGGGCCTGGTCGGCGGCGGCGACGTACTGGTCGAGGACGGTGTGCCGGGTCTTGGAGGTGATCACCAGCCAGGTGTCACCGGTCTTGCGCCCGGCGACGAGCAGCAGCCCGAGCCCGACCCCCTTGAGCAGCAGCACGCGCTCGGCGCCGGCACGACGGGTGAAGGCAATGACGGCGTGGGCAAGGATCACCCACAGCGCACCGGTCCCGTACGGATGCCCACCCCCGGTCCCCCAGTCGAAAACGAACCGCACGCCGACGATCACAAGATCGATGCCAACGGCAGCGGCCAGCGCCACGAATCGCTGGCGCCAGGTCAGCACGACCATCATCAGCGCCATACCGGCGTAGAGCAGCCCGCCCGACTTGGGCGCGAAGATCACCTCGCGGGCCTGGTTGGTGAGCGGTCCGGACATGCCGTAGTGGCGGGCGGCGAACTCCAGCGCAACGAGAAACCCGAGGGCCACGATGCCCACGGCGGCCCAGAGTTTTGATATTCGTCCCAATTTCAGCCACTTTGCTAGTCACCGACCACACCCGCGGCGCCCCTCACCCGCCCCGGTCAAGACGGAATAATCGCACCTCGCGTTGCCCACCCTGGACTCAGTGTGTCGGTTTCCACTCCCGGGCCAGCAGTCCGAGGACAACCTCGTCCAGGAACTCGCCCATCACCCACGCCGAGTCGCGCAGGACGCCCTCGCGGGTGAAGCCGTTGCGTTCGGCGGCTCGGAGCATGGGGGTGTTGTCGGCCAGGGTTTCGATCTGGAGGCGGTGCAGGCCGCGGACGGTGAAGCCGTAGTGGCAGAGGGCGGCCACGACGTCCGTGCCGTAGCCCTTGCCTCGGCAGGACGGCAGCAGGCCCACGCCGATGTGCGCGAAGCGGTTGTGGGTGTCGATGCCCCACAGGTTCGCGCTGCCGATCAGCGTCCCGCCCTCCAGCTCCACGACGGAGAAGGGGACGCGCGTCTCGTCGCCCTGGCCGTCCGTTTCCAGCCGCGGGTCCTTCGCGGAGACCGGGCGCCAGGGACCGCCCTCGGCGCGCGCGGAGTTGACCACGTCGTTGTAGAGCTCGGCCCGCAGGATCGCTACGTCGTCCTCTTCACGGGCCCTCAGCCCGACCTTGCCGCGTATCAGCATGCGAGCTTCCTATCCGTGCGGGGTGCGGGGCGGCAAGGCAATAAACAAGCGCGAGAGCACCTGGCAACGTTCGCCACTCCTGTCGAAATGTTTCGTTTTCTTTGGTTCGGAGTCTGATCTTGTCTTGCGGAGCGAAGGTATGTTTCTCGGGGTTCAGGTCCTTTAGCTGGCCTGATGACCACCCTTCGGCTTCGAATGTTTCGTAACTCACGCCGAAACTCTTGACACTTGTCGTGGCCCGGCCAACACTCCCACCCCATGAAGAACTCACTCGCGCGGTTACGACTACTCATCAGCGGCGCCTGTGCCGTGCTGCTGGTCGCGTTCGGCGGGGGCAGTGCGCACGCCGACACCGTGGTCACCACGAATCAGACGGGGACCGACAACGGGTACTACTACTCCTTCTGGACGGACGCCCAGGGCACCGTCTCCATGAACCTCGGCTCCGGCGGGAACTACAGCACGCAGTGGAGCAACACCGGGAACTTCGTCGCCGGCAAGGGCTGGGCCAACGGGTCGCGGCGGACCGTGACCTACTCCGGCACCTTCAATCCGTCCGGCAACGCCTATCTCGCGCTGTACGGATGGACCGCCAACCCGCTCGTCGAGTACTACATCGTCGACAACTGGGGCACCTACCGGCCCACCGGCACCTTCAAGGGCACGGTGACGACCGACGGCGGTACGTACGACATCTACAAGACGACCCGGTACAACGCCCCGTCCGTGGAAGGCACCAAGACCTTCGACCAGTACTGGAGCGTGCGGCAGTCCAAGCGGACCGGGGGGACCATCACCACCGGCAACCACTTCGACGCCTGGGCCCGCGCCGGCATGCCCCTCGGCAGCTTCAACTACTACATGATCATGGCGACCGAGGGTTACCAGAGCAGCGGCAGCTCCAACATCACCGTCGGCGGCACCGGTGGTGGAGGCGGGGGCGGCGGAGGCGGCGGTGGCGGTGGCGGGTGCAGCGCCACGCTCTCCGCCGGGCAGCAGTGGAGCGACCGGTACAACCTCAACGTCTCGGTCTCCGGCGCCGGCAACTGGACCGTCACCATGAACGTGCCGAGCCCCGCGAAGATCCTCTCCACCTGGAACGTCAGCGCCAGTTACCCCAGTTCACAGGTCCTCACCGCCAAACCCAACGGCAGCGGCAACAACTGGGGCGTCACTATCCAGCACAACGGCAACTGGACCTGGCCGTCCGTCTCCTGCACCGCGGGCTAGGGAGAGGAGGCCCCGCACCCATGCGTCCCCTACTCGCGAAAGTGACGGTCGCCGCAATGGCCGTGGCAAGCACGCTCACCGTCGACACCGCGGGCGCGGCACCCGCCGCGGCCGCCACCTGCAACGGCTACGTCGCCCTCACCTTCGACGACGGGCCGTCCAGCAACACCCCGGCGCTGCTCGGCGCGCTCACCCAGCACGGGCTGCGCGCCACCATGTTCAACCAGGGCCAGTACGCCGCCGCCAACCCGGCGCTGGTCCGCGCCCAGGTGAACTCCGGTATGTGGGTCGGCAACCACAGTTACACGCACCCGCATCTGACCCAGCTCGGCCAGTCCCAGGTCGACTCCGAGATCGCCCGCACCCAGCAGGCGATCGCGGGCGCGGGCGGCGGCACCCCGGTGCTGTTCCGGCCGCCGTACGGCGAGACCAACGCCACCGTGCGGTCGGTCGCGGCCAGGTACGGGCTGCGGGAGGTCATCTGGGACGTCGACTCGCAGGACTGGAACGGCGCCAGTACCGACGCCGTCGTGGCCGCCGCCGGACGGCTCACCAACGGCCAGGTCATCCTGATGCACGACTGGTCGGCCAACAGCCGCGCCGCCATCCCGCGCATCGCCCAGCAGCTCGCCGCCCGCAACCTGTGCACGGGGATGATCTCCCCGCAGACGGGACGCGCGGTGGCCCCGGCCTCCGGGAGGAGATAGGCACCGCCGCGCGTACGGGCCCCGCCCGTTCACCAGGTGGGGCCCACCCGCAGCAGCAGGTCCCGGACCTCGCGGACGTGCGGGTTCTCGGGAGTTCCCGGGCGCTGGACCAGGTACCCCGTGTTGATCGGCGCGTCCTCCGGGTCGTGCAGCAGGACCAACGCCCCCGATTCCAGCTCGGGTTGGCAGAGGTAGCGGGGCAGCACCGAGAAACCCGCGCCCGCGACCACCGCCGCCAGCACGCCCCGCAGGTCCGGCATCGTCACCGACGCCCGGCAGTTCAGGCGCTGCCCGAACACATGCCGCCAGTAGCGCCGCAGGATGGGGAGGTCCTCGGCGTAGGAGATCAGCGGGACGGTGTGGAGGGCGGTGGGGAGGTCGCCGCCGGTGCGGGAGGCCCACGCCGGGGCCGCCACCAGGACGAACTCCTCGTCCAGCAGGGGGGTCGAGAGCAGGGTCCGGCCCCGGGGGCGGTGGGTGGAGATCACCAAGTCGTGGCGGCCGGAGCGCAGTTCGTCCAGCAGCGGGTCGGTCAGGCCCGGGGTCACGCGGAGCCGTACGCCCCGCGCCGCCAGCGGGGCCAGTGCGGGGAGGACGCGCAGGCAGAGGAGTTCGGCGGGGCCCGCCAGGTGGACCGGGGGCGGCGGTCCCGCCTCCGCCGGGTCGTGGCCGGTGGCCGCGAGCAGCGCGTCCAGCGGGGCGGCGACCCGGGCCGCCAGGTCATGGGCGTACGGCGTGGGCGTCACGCCCCTGGGCTGCCGGGCGAACAGCTCGCGGCCCGCCTGCCGCTCCAGGGCCTTCACCTGCGTGGTCACCGTCGGCTGGGAGATGCCCAGCAACTGCGCGGCGGCGGTGAAGGAACCGGAGCGGTACACGGCGAGGAACGTCCGGAGCAGATTCAGGTCCTGGGTCACCGGCCCGGCGCCGTCACGAAGTTCGCTCACGACCGGGACCTTAGTGGGCCGTTCAGGCGAGCTTCTTCAGCAGCTCCGCGGCGGTCTCCTCGGAGGACGCCGGGTTCTGGCCGGTGACCAGGTTGCGGTCGACGACGACGTGCGACGCCCACGGCTCACCGGCCCGCACGTCCACGCCCGCCTCGGTCAGCCGGGTCTCCAGCAGCCACTTCGCCTTCGGCGCGAGCCCGGCCTGGGTCTCCTCGGCGTTGGTGAACGGCGCCACGCGGTACCCGGCGAAGGCGTTGGAGCCGTCCTCGCGGGTGGCGGCCAGCAGCGCCGCCGACCCGTGGCAGACCACGCCGAGCGGCTTGCCGGAGTCGAGGACGTCGATCAGCAGGCGGCCGGAGACGGCGTCGACCGCCAGGTCCTCCATGGGGCCGTGGCCGCCGGGGTAGAAGACGGCGGCGTAGTCGTCGAGGTTGACGTCCTCCAGCCGGACCGGCTTGTTCAGCTCGGTCATCGCGGCGAGCGCGGCGGCGATCTCGTCCGCCTTCTCCTGGCCCCCGTTGACCTCGGCGGCCAGGCTGCCGCGGTCGACGGTGGGCACGACACCGCCCGGGGTGGCGACGACGATCTCGTGGCCCTCGGCCGTGAAGCGCCGGTACGGGGCGACGGCCTCCTCGGCCCAGAAACCGGTGGGGTGCGGGGTGCCGTCGGCGAGCGTCCAGTGGTCGGCGCCGGTCATCACGAACAGGATCTTCGACATGGGGTGACTCCGAGGGGTTGGGGGGTGCGTGCGATGCCTCGACCGTAAGCCCGCTCACCCATAGGTTTCCAATGGGGAATCCAATCGGGTGTATTGGAATTCCTATACCGGCCGCACCGGCCGGTACCGGCCACCCCAGCCACCCCGGCCGGCCCTACGCCTCCGCCGGAGTCCCGTTCGCCGGCCCGCCCGCCTGCACCAGCCCCGTCTGGTACGCGATCACGACCAGCTGCGCCCGGTCCCGCGCGTTCAGCTTCGTCATCGCCCGGTGGATGTGCGTCCGCACCGTCAGCGGGCTGACCACCAGCAGCTCGGCGATCTCCGTGTTGGACTTCCCCTCCGCCGCCAGCGCCATCACCTCCCGTTCCCGGCCGGTGAGGTCGGCCAGCCGCTCCGGGGGCGCCAGCTGGGTGCCCGGGGCCGGGGAGGTGAGGAAGCGGGTGATGAGGGTGCGGGTGGCGCCGGGGGACAGCAGCGCCTCCCCGGAGGCCACCGTGCGGATACCGGACAGCAGGGCGTCCGCGGTGACGTCCTTGCCGAGGAAGCCGCTGGCCCCGGCCCGCAGCGCCTGGGCGACGTAGTCCTCGGTCTCGAAGGTGGTCAGGATCAGCACCCGGGTGGCGGCCAGCTCCGGGTCGGCACAGATCCCGGCGGTGCCGGACAGTCCGTCGGTGCCGGGCATGCGGATGTCCATGAGCACCACGTCCGGGCGGTGGGCGCGGGCCAGCTCCAGCGCCTCCGCGCCGTCGGACGCCTCGCCGACGACCTCCATGTCGGGGCAGGAGTCGATCAGGATCCGGAAGGTGGCCCGCAGCAGGGCCTGGTCGTCCGCGAGCAGCACCTTGACGGTCATACGGTCTCTCCTTGAACGGCGGCGGACGGCTGCAGCGGCAGCGCGGTGGTGACCTCGAAGCCGCCCTCGGGGCGGGGGCCCGCGCACAGGTCGCCGCCGATGGACTGGGCGCGCTCCCGCATGCCGCGCAGCCCGAAGCCGCCGGAGGCCGTGGCGGGGGCGGGCGCGGGGGCGGGGCCGTCGTTGCTGACGGTGATGAGGAGGCGGGAGTCGGCGTAGGTGAAGGTGACGTGGGCGGCGTGGGCGGAGGCGTGCTTGGCGACGTTGGTGAGGGCCTCCTGCACGATCCGGTACGCGGTCAGGTCCACGCCCGGTGACAGCGGCCGGGGCGCGCCCTCCTGGTGGACGGTGACCTCCAGGCCCGCCGAGCGGTACGAGTCCACCAGCTCGGGCAGCCGGGCCAGCCCCGGTGCCGGTTCCAGGCCCTCGCCGTCGGGCCGGTCGTCCTGGCGCAGCAGGCCGAGCGTGGCCTTGAGCTCGCGCAGGGCGGAGGAGGTGGTGCCGGTGAGGTCGTCGAGGATCTTCCGGCTCTGCTCGGGGTTGCTGCGCGCGAGGTGGGCGGCGGTGCCGGCCTGGGCGTTGGCGAGGGCGAGGTGGTGGGCGACGACGTCGTGCAGTTCGCGGGCGATGCGCATCCGCTCCTCCGCGACCCGCAGCCGCGCCTCCTCCTCCCGGGTGCGTTCGGCGTGCTCGGCGCGGGCCTTGACCGCCTCCAGGTAGTCCCCGCGCAGCCGGGCCAGGCTGCCGCCGACGAGCGGCAGGGCCATCCAGAACACCGGGCCGATCACGGTCAGCACCGGGGAGAGGTCGCGCATGCCGTCGGAGAACAGGTTCACGGTGAGCAGTGCCACGGTGACGACCAGCGCGTACCACCGGACCGTCCGGCGGTCGCAGAGCACCGCCAGCCAGTACATCGCGGCGAGCAGCGGGGCCAGCAGCAGCGGGGTGAGCAGATAGCCGCGGGCGATCGCGGCGATGGTGACCCCGGCGACCACGACGACGACCGTGCGGGTGTGGGTGCGGTACTTCAGCAGGACGAAGCAGGACAGCCCGAGCATGACCTCCAGCGACTCGGTCGTGTTCGGCCGGGTGACGCCGGGGAGGCTGAGCTGGGTGCCGAGGGAGGCGCAGCCGATGAGGGCGAGCACCATCATCACGTCCAGGAAGCGGGGGAAGCGCGGGAAGCGGGACGCGTACTGCTCCACGCGCTCGGTGTAGCGCTCCAGGCTGGTGGTCATGGTCGGCTCTCTCGGTGAGGGGGGCTGGCATCCATGGTGCGCGATGCGGGGCCGCCCGGGTGGGTGACGGACACCCGGGCGGCCCTGTTGTGCCCGGTCAGGCGCGGGCGAGATCCTTCTCGGCCGGTTCCTCGGCGGGCTCGGCCGGGCGGCGGGTGAGGGCCTCGCCCTCCACGTCGACCCGCGGCAGGATCCGGTCCAGCCACTTCGGCAGCCACCAGGCGCGCTCGCCGAGCAGGGCGAGGACGGCCGGGACGATCGCCATCCGGACGACGAAGGCGTCCAGCAGGACGGCCGAGGCGAGTCCGAAACCGATCATCTTGATCATGGAGTCGCTGTCCCCGATGAACCCGGAGAACACTGCGATCATGATCAGGGCGGCGGCCACGACCACCCGGGCGCTGTGCTGGAAGCCGGAGGTCACGGCCTGGGCGGGGCGTTCGCCGTGGACGTACGCCTCGCGCATCCGGGAGACCAGGAAGACCTCGTAGTCCATGGCGAGGCCGAAGACGATGCCCACCAGGAAGATCGGCATCAGGCTCATGATCGGGCCGGTGGTCTCCACGCCCAGGAGTTCGGCGCCGTGGCCCTGCTGGAAGACCACGACCACCGCGCCGAGGGAGGCGAGCACCGAGAGCAGGAAGCCGGCGGCCGCCTTCAGCGGGACCAGGACCGACCGGAAGACCACCAGCAGCAGGATCACGGCGAGCCCGACCACCACGAGCAGGTACGGCACCAGCGCGGACTGCACCTTCTCGGCGATGTCGATGTTCATCGCGGTGGTGCCGGTGACCTCGAAGGTCGCCCCGGTCTCGGACTCGATGCCGGGCCGGTCGCCGCGGATGGTGGTGACCAGGTCCTTGGTCTCCTGGTCGGTCGGCGCGGTGGCCGGGACGACGGAGAAGACGGCGGTGTCACCGGCCTCGTTGAACTGTGCCGGGGACACCGACACCACGCCCTCGGTGCCGCCGATCTCCTCGGAGACGGTCTCGGCGGCGGCCTTCGGGTCGTCGGCGCCCTTGGCGTCCACGACGACGGTCAGCGGGCCGTTGAAGCCGGGCCCGAAGCCCTCGGCGAGCGCGTCGTAGGCCCGGCGCTGGGTGGTCTCCGTCGACTTGGACTCGTCGCCGGGCATTCCGAGCTGGAGCTCGGTCATCGGCAGCGCCAGGGCGCCGAGGCCCGCGACGGCGGCGAGCAGCACGGGCAGCGGGCGGCGCAGCACGAAGCTCGCCCAGCGGGTGCCGCCGTTGGGCTTGGGGGTCTCCTGCGCGGCATGGCCCGCCTTGCGGGCCTTGCGGTCCTTGCGGGTCAGTACGGCGTTGGGCCAGAAGCCGAGCAGGGCCGGGACCAGGGTCAGCGCGATGAGGACGCCGACGACGACCGCGCCCGCGGCGCCCAGGCCCATCTCGGTCAGCATCGGGATGCCGACGACGGAGAGACCGGCGAGCGCGATGACGACGGTGAGCCCGGCGAAGACGACGGCGGAACCGGCGGTGCCGACGGCGAGCGCGGTGGCCTCCTGGGGCGCCCGCCCCTTGCCGCGCTCCTCGCGGTAGCGGGAGACGATGAACAGGGCGTAGTCGATACCGACGGCGAGACCCAGCATGATCGCCAGGGTGCTGGTGGTGTCGGTCAGGCCCAGGGGGCTCGCCAGGGCGGTGATGGACATCAGGCTGATGCCCACGCCGATGACGGCGGTGAGCAGCGGCAGTCCGGCGGCGGCCAGCGAGCCGAAGGTGATCAGCAGAACGACGGCGGCGACGGAGATACCGATCGCCTCGGCGGTGCCGCTGGGTCCGCCCGTGTCCTCCATGGCGTCACCGCCGGCCTCGACGGTGAGCCCCGAGTCCCGGGCGCTGTCCAGGGCCTCGTCGAGGTGGGTGCGGCTGGCGTCGGTGAGCCCGGCGGCGTCGACCTTGTAGGTCACGGTCGTGTACGCCGTGGAGCCGTCCTCGCTGACCGCGTCGTCTTTGAACGGGTCGACGGTGCCGGCGACCTGCGTACCGTCCCCGAGTTCGGCTATGGCCGCCTCGACGGCCTTCCTGTTCTCGGTGGCGGTGACCTTCTCGCCGTCCGGCGCGACGAAGACGACGCGGGCGGTGGCACCGTCGGCGGCGGCTCCGGGGAACCGCTCCTCCATCAGGTCGAACGCCTCCTGCGATTCGATCCCCGGCATGGAGAAGGGTTCGTCCTCGGCTTCCGCCGCGTTCATGCCGGCCATGGCCACGGCGGCCAGTACGGCGGCCCAGACCAGGGCGACGGTCCAACGTCGCCTGAAGGCCGAGCGGCCCATTCGATACAGGAAAGCAGCCACGGGGAGGTCTCCACATCTGGGTGTCCGAAGGTGCCTCCAGACTCCTGAAGAAGGGGGTCCCCTGTCGTCGTCCGGCTGCCGACACTGCGCGCTACTGAATCCGCAGTACTAGGCCCTTCCGTGCTCCCACCGGGGGACGAGAGCGGTGTCGCCCTCAGGTGTCATCGGACGGCCGCGTCGGCGATCGCGGAGCTCCCGGACGGCCCCCTCGTACGGCGGTCCCCGGCCCGACACCGGACGGGCGGAGACGACGCGGCCGGGCACGGGCGGGGCTGCCGCGGCCTGGCACGGGCGAGGCGGGCGAGGCGGGCGCGGGAGGGCGACCGGCACGGGAGGGCGCGGGATGGGTGGAGCGGGACGGGAGGGCGCGGGATGGGTGGAGCGGGACGGGAGGGCGCGGGATGGGTGGAGCGGGACGCGGATGCGCGCAGGCAGCGCGGGCAGGGACAGGCGGCGCGGCCGGGCGCGGAAGGCACAGGCAGGCGGGGCCGGTACGGCTGGGCGCCCACGCAGGCGGTGCGGAGGGTGGCTGCGGATCAGGCGGTGGTGACGGTCTAGTACGTCCGGCTCACGCCGTCGTCCCCGGCTCGGTCGGGGCGATGTCCGCGATCAGGGCCTCGACCAGGTGCCTGATCTCGTCGCGGATCGGGCGGACGGCCTCGACGCCCTGACCGGCCGGGTCGTCGAGCTTCCAGTCGAGGTAGCGCTTGCCGGGGAAGACGGGGCAGGTGTCGCCGCAGCCCATGGTGATGCACACGTCGGACTCCCGCACCGCGTCCACGGTGAGGATCTTGGGGATCTCGGCGGAGATGTCGATGCCGACCTCGGCCATCGCGGCGACGGCGGCCGGATTCACCCGCTCACCCGGGTTGGAGCCGGCGGAGCGGACCTCGACGCGGTCCCCGGCCAGGTGGGTCAGCCAGGCGGCGGCCATCTGGGAACGACCGGCGTTGTGGACGCAGACGAACAGGACGGACGGCTTCCTGCCGGGGGTCTGGGGCATGAGGGCTCTCTCGTCTCGCGGCGGCGGCACCACGCCGCCCATGACATCAGCATCCGCTGGTATCAGCGAACAGTGATGTGACAGTATCAGCGCATGCTGACTTCAGTCGATCCTGATGTGATCCGGGCGCTGAGCGATCCGCTCCGACTGCGGATCGTCACCCTGCTGGCGCGCGAGACGCTGTGCACCACGCACCTGGTGGAGGAGACCGGGGCCAAGCAGACCAACCTGTCCAACCACATGAAGGTGCTGCGCGAGGCCGGACTGGTGGAGACCGAGCCGTGCGGCCGCTTCACCTACTACAAGCTCAGGCCCGAGGTCCTGGCCGGTCTCTCGGACCGGTTCGCCGAGCTCGCCACCTCCGCCCGCGCCGCCGCCGAGAACAAGAGGTCCTGCCCGTGACCCGCGCCGAGGCGCCCGCGACGACGCAGGAGGCATCCGTCGTCGCCAAGCTCTCCACCCTCGACCGCTACCTCGCGGTGTGGATCCTGCTCGCGATGGCCGTCGGCCTCGGGCTCGGCCGGCTCGTCACCGGCCTCGACGACGCCCTGGCGAAGGTCGAGATCGGCGGCATCTCCCTGCCGATCGCGCTCGGCCTGCTGATCATGATGTACCCGGTGCTGGCCAAGGTCCGTTACGACCGGCTCGACACCGTCACCGGCGACCGCAGGCTGATGGTCTCCTCGCTGGTCATCAACTGGATCGTCGGCCCGGCGGTCATGTTCGCGCTCGCGTGGACCTTCCTGCCGGACCTGCCCGAGTACCGCACCGGCCTGATCATCGTGGGCCTGGCCCGCTGCATCGCCATGGTGATCATCTGGAACGACCTCGCCTGCGGCGACCGCGAGGCCGCCGCCGTGCTCGTCGCCCTGAACTCCGTCTTCCAGGTCCTCGCGTTCGGGCTGCTGAGCTGGTTCTACCTCGACCTGCTGCCCGGCCGGCTCGGCCTCGGCGACGGCGACCACCTCGACATCTCCATGGGGAAGATCGCGCTGAACGTCGTCATCTTCCTCGGCATCCCGCTGCTGGCCGGGTTCCTCACCCGCCGCCTGGGCGAGAAGAAGCTGGGCCGCGCCGCCTACGAGACGAAGTTCCTGCCGAGGATCGGACCGTGGGCGCTGTACGGGCTGCTGTTCACGATCGTCGTCCTCTTCGCCCTCCAGGGCAGGACGATCACTTCGCAGCCGCTGGACGTGGCCCGGATCGCGCTGCCGCTGCTGGTCTACTTCGCGGTGATGTTCTTCGGCACCTTCGCGCTCGGCAAGGCCGTCGGACTGGCCTACGACCGCACCGCGACCCTCGCCTTCACCGCCGCCGGCAACAACTTCGAGCTGGCCATCGCGGTCGCCATCGCCACCTTCGGCGTCACCTCCGGCCAGGCCCTGTCCGGCGTCGTCGGCCCGCTCATCGAGGTCCCGGTACTGATCGGCCTGGTCTACGTCGCACTCGCCTGGCGCAGGAGGTTCGCCGCCGACGCGCGGACGACTGCCCCGTGACCCGGCCCACCGATGCGATGGTGATCGGCGGCCGGGAAGAGCTCGCCGCCGGTCACCGCCCGTGCGGCGCCCCCGGAGCGCTGCCGACGGGCGTGGCCGCCGGTCATGCCGCGGCCGCGGCACCCACCAGCAGCTTGCCCATCGCCGCCAGCACGGACGGCTCGACCCGGTAGTAGACCCAGGTGCCGCGCCGCTCGGAGGTGAGCAGTCCGGCCTCCTTGAGCTTCTTCAGGTGGTGGGAGACGGTGGGCTGCGAGACGCCGACGTCGGAGATGTCGCACACGCACGCCTCGCCGCCCTCGTGGGAGGCCACGGCCGAGAACAGCCGCAGCCGCACCGGGTCGCCGAGCGCCTTGAACATCCGCGCCGCGGTCTCGGCCTCCTCGGCGGTCATCGGGCGTTCGGTCAGCGGCGGGCAGCACGGCGCCACACCCTGGCCGTCGGCCCCGAGCAACGGCAGCACCTTCGCATTCGACATGCATCTATGTTGACACACGTCGAATCAGACGAACAGCGGGTGAACGAACAGCCGGCCGACGGACAGCGGGTGTACGAACGGCCGGCCGACGGACAGCCGGTCAGCGGCTTCGCAGGTGCGCCGCGAGGCGGCGGGCGACACGGGCGGCGTCCCGGCCGACCCCGCGCAGCGAGTTCGAGGACAGGGAGCGCTGCCACTCCAGCCCGGTGAACACCAGCCCCGGCACGGCCGTCGAGACGCCGCCGCGGTGCCGGGGCCGCCCCGCCATGTCCAGCGCGCCGTCGAGCCCGGCCAGGTAGGGCAGGTCGGGCCGGTAACCGGTGGCCAGCACGATTACGTCGGCCTCCTCCCGGGTGCCGTCCGCCCAGCAGACCTTCGCGCCGTCGATACCGGTGAAGACCGGACGGCGGTCCGGGGCGCCCTGGGCGAGGGCGGCGCGGTAGTGGCCGTCGTCGATGACGGGCTGCACGGGCGGCCGGCTCACCAGAGCACCCAGCGGGAGAACGTCCAGCCCGGTGCGCTTCAGCCAGAAGTGCAGGTCGCGCCCGCCGATCCGCTGCCGGGCGAAGCGCACCGGCGCACGGCTGGCGAGCGTGACGCACGCGGCCGCGGCCAGCTCGGCGGCGATCTGCACCGCGGAGTTCCCCGCGCCCACCACCACGACCCGCCGTCCGGCGAAGGGTTCCGGGCGGCGGTACTCGGCGGCGTGCAGCACCGTGCCGGTGAAGCCGCGCAGCCCCGGAAGCGCGGGGCGGTGGGGGTTGCCGAAGGTGCCGGACGCCGCGACCACCGCCCGTGCCGCGAGCACGCCGCCGCCCGCCGACTCCACCTCGAAGCCGCCGCTGGCGCGCCGTACGGCGGTGACCCGGCGGCCGGTGCGGATGTCCGCGTCCAGGCGGGCGGCGTACGCCGCGAGGTAGGCAGCGACCTCGTCGCGGTGCGGGTAGCGGTCCGGATCACCGGGGAGCGGCATCCCCGGCAGGGAGCTGTAGCGGGCCGGGGAGAACAGGGTGAGGCTGTCGTAGTACCGCGGCCAGGACCCGGCCGGGGTGTCGGACGCCTCCAGGACCACCGGCCGCAGACCCTCGCGCAGCAGGGCGTGGGCGGCGGCGAGGCCGGACTGCCCGCCGCCGATCACCGCGACATCGACGTGTTCCATGGACGAACCTCCTGGTTCGATAATTGTCTATGTTGACGTCTATCGATACAGGTGTCATGCTGGGCCGCGCAAGCCATCGACAGATGTCGAAATACGCGAGGAGTCGCCGTGAACGCGCCCGCCACCACCCAGCTGCCCGTTATCGTGATCGGCGCCGGACCCACCGGTCTGGCCGCCGCCGCCCACCTGGTCGGGCGCGGTATCGAACCCCTGGTCCTGGAGGCCGGCCCGGCCGCCGGCGCGGCGGTGCGGGAGTGGTCCCACGTGCGGCTGTTCTCCACCTGGGGCGAGGTCGTCGACCCGGCCGCCGAGAAGCTCCTCGCCCCCACCGGCTGGACCAGGCCGGACCCGGCGACGTACCCCTCCGGCGGCGACTGGGCCGAGCGGTACCTGCGGCCGCTCGCCGACGCCCTCGGCGAGCGCGTGCGCACCGGCGCCCGGGTCACCGGGGTCTCCCGGGCGGGCCGGGACCGGATCGTCGACGCCGACCGCGAGCAGCAGCCCTTCGTCGTGCACGTCACCCACGCCGACGGTCGCGAGGAGCGCGTCTTCGCCCGCGCGGTCGTCGACGCCTCCGGCACCTGGACCACCCCCGCCCCGGCCGGCGCCAGCGGACTCCCGGCCCTGGGCGAGCGCGCGTCCGCCGACCGTGTCTCCTACCGCGTCCCCGACCTCAAGGACCCCGCCGTCCGCGCCCGTTACGCGGGCAGGCGCACCGCCGTCATCGGCTCCGGCGCGTCCGCCTTCACCGCCCTCGCCTACCTCGCCGACCTCGCCAAGGCCGACGACGGCACCGGCACGAAGGCCGTGTGGATCCTGCGCCGCGGCATCTCCGGATCCACCTTCGGCGGCGGGGAGGCCGACCAGCTCCCGGCCCGCGGCGCCCTGGGCCTGGCCGCCAAGGCCGCCGTCGACGAGGGTTACGCCGACGCCGTCACGGGCTTCCGCACCGAGGCGATCGAACGCGACGGCGAGCGGCTGGTCCTGGTCGGCGAGGACGGCCGCCGCCTCGACCCGGTCGACGAGGTGATCGTGCTGACCGGCTTCCGGCCCGACCTGTCCTTCCTCTCCGAGATCCGCCTCGGCCTCGACGAACGCCTCCAGGCCCCCGTCGCCCTCGCCCCGCTGATCGACCCCAACCAGCACTCCTGCGGCACCGTCTACCCGCACGGCCACCGCGAGCTGGCCCACCCCGAACCCGGCGTCTACCTGGTCGGCATGAAGTCCTATGGCCGCGCCCCGACGTTCCTGGCGATGACCGGTTACGAGCAGGTCCGTTCCGTCGTCGCCGCCATCGCGGGCGACCTCGAAGCGGCCGACGCCGTCGAACTCACCCTCCCCGAGACCGGGGTGTGCGGCGGCGCCGGACTCTTCGACGCGCCCGGGGCAGCCGAGGGCGACAGCGGCTGCTGCGCGCCCGCGCCCCAACTCGTGCAGTTCGGCGCCCCCGCCACGCTCGGCGCGGCGGCCGACGAGTCCCCGGCGGGCGGCTGCTGCGGCTCGTGACCGGACTCGGCACCCCCGCCCGCGGGGCCGCGACCGGAACGGGGTACCGGTCGCGGCCCCGCGCCGCCCTGCCCGCCCTCTGTCTCACCCAGATCACCAGCTGGGGCATCGTCTACTACGCGTTCCCGGTCCTGAACCCGGAGATCACCCACGCGACCGGCTGGTCGGCCGGGGCGACCACCGCGGCCTTCTCCCTCGCCCTCGTCGTCTCCGCCCTCGCCGGAATCCGCGTGGGCCGGATCCTGGACCGGCGCGGCCCCCGCGCCGTCATGACCACCGGTTCCGCCATCGGCACCGCCGGTCTGCTGCTCGTGTCCGCCGCCCCCAACCTGCCTGTCTTCTTCGCCGGTTGGGCGCTGACCGGACTCGCGATGGCCACCACCTTCTACCAGCCCGCCTTCGCCGCCCTCACCCGCTGGTGGGCCCCCGACCACGTGCGCGCGCTCACCGTCGTCACCCTCGCCGGCGGACTCGCCTCCACCGTCTTCGCGCCCCTGACCGCCCTGCTCGCCGCGCACCTGTCCTGGCGCCACACCTACCTGGCCCTCGCCGCGCTGCTCGCGGTCCTGACCGTCCCCGCGCACGCACTGGCGCTGCGCGCGCCCTGGCCGCCCGCCCCGATCCCCGCACGGGACACGGCCGACGGCGCCGCGACCGTCGTCAGGAGCCGCCCGTTCCGGCTCCTGGCCGTGGCGTTCACCCTGTCGGGGTTCGCGATGTACGCCGTGGTCGTCGCGGTCGTCCCGCTGCTGCTCGAACGCGGCTACTCGACGGCCCAGGCCGCCTGGGTGCTCGGCATCGGCGGCGCGGGACAGACCCTCGGCCGCACCCTGTACGCGGCGCTCGCCCGCCGCACCACCCCGACGGCCCGCACCACGGCCCTGATCGCGCTCGGCGCCCTGACCACCGCCGCCTTCGCCGCCGTCCCCGGGCCGTACGCCCTGCTGGTCGCCGTGTCGGTGGTGGCCGGCATGGTCCGCGGCAACCTCACCCTGCTGCAGGCCACCGCCGTCACCGACCGCTGGGGCACCGCCCACTACGGCCGTCTCTCCGGGATCCTCGCCGCGCCGTCCACCGCGGCGGCGGCACTCGCGCCGTTCGCCGGCGCCGCCCTGGCGGTCCCCCTCGGCGGCTACGGGCCGCTGTTCCTCCTTCTGGCGACGGTCTCCGTGGCCGCCGCGCTCGTCTCCCCGTGGACGGCCCCGGGAACGCGTCGGTCTCCGTCATCACGCCCAACGCCCGGCGGTGGATCTCCGAAATGACGCCCAAAACCCGGCGTGTATACGACCCCTGTGACTGATGAGACGTCAGTGAAGCTGGTGGGACTTTAAATTACTGAACCGTAACCTACCGACTGGTATCGATCAGTCGGTTACCGCCAGTACGGTCCTGGCGAACCGTTCCCGCACTCCTGCCAGCCGCTTCACAGGAGGTTCGCCATGCCCGTACGCAGACGGCTCCTGGCCGCGAGCGTTCTCACCGCCGCCTGCCTGGGCGCCCAGGCCCTGTGCGGAACCGCCGCCACCGCCACCGACGAGGTCGTGTCCCGGGGTGTCACGATCCCGGCCTTCTACAACCCGCCCACCACGCTGCCCGCCGCGGACGGCGCCCTCGTGCGCACCGAACCGCTGAAACTGGCCCTGAGCCTGCCGAGCCTGGACGGCCCGCTGCCGGGCCGGGCGACCCGGCTGATGTACAAGTCCACGGACTCGAACGGCAAGCCGGTCGCCGTGACCGGTGCGTACATCGAGCCCTCCGCCGCCTGGAAGGGCGGCGGTCCGCGTCCGCTGGTCGTGGTGGCGCCCGGCACCATGGGGCAGGGCGACCAGTGCTCGGCCTCCATGGGCCTTGAGCACCCGATCCAGTTCAACGGCGAGACCGTGTCCGTCGGTTACGAGGACCTGACGATCTACCGGCTGCTCGCCAAGGGCACGGCGGTCGTCGTCACCGACTACGTGGGCCTCGGCGCCACCGACCGGCTGCACACCTACGTCAACCGCCTCGACGAGGCGCACGCCGTGCTGAACGCGGCCCGCGCCGCCCGCCAGGTGTCCGGGGCCTCGGTGACGGCCGCGTCGCCGGTCGGCCTGTTCGGGTACAGCCAGGGCGGCGGGGCGAGCGCCGCGGCGGCGGAGCTGCAGCCGTCGTACGCCCCGGACGTGAACCTCGTCGGCGCGTACGCCGGTGCCCCGCCCGCCGATCTCTCCGAGGTGACGCGGGCCATCGACGGCAAGGAGCTGGCCGGGGCGCTGGGCTGGTCGCTCAACGGGTTCGTGCAGTCCGACCCGAGTCTGAAGCCGATCGCCGACGCACACCTGACCAGCAAGGGCCGGGCGGCGATGACCGACCTGTCGACGATGTGCGTGGGCGACGCGATCTTCAAGTACGCGGGCGCGGACAGCGAGGACTGGACGAACGACGGCCGCTCGATCAGCGAGATCATCGCGGCCTACCCGAATCTGACGGCGTTCATCGACCGCCAGCGCATCGGGAAGCTGAAGCCGCAGGCCCCCGTGCGGGTGGTCACGGGCATCAGCGACAACCTGGTCCCGCACGGCCAGGCCCGGCAGCTGGCCAAGGACTGGTGCGCCAAGGGCGCGAACGTGACCTACGAGGCCGAGCTGATCCCGCCGCTGGGCAGCTCGCTGCTCAACCACATGACGCCGCTGCTGACCGACCAGGGCGAGGCGGTCGACTGGATCACCGACCGGCTCAAGGGCCGCGGCGTGTCCTCCAACTGCTGGAGCATGCCGCTCCAGCCCTGACGCAAGCGGGCCTCAGTCCAGGCGGTCGGCGAGCCCGGCCGCCTGGAACGCCGCCACCACGTCCTCACGGGTCTCGGTGAAGTGGGCCCAGCTGTCGCAGTGCACCGGCACGACCCGGCGGACGTCGAGAAGGCGGGCGGCCTCGGCGGCCCCGGCGCTGTCGAGGACCAGCGCGGCGCCGCCGAAGAAGGCCGGGGAGCGGGGGGCTCCGGCGAACAGGATCGCGGTGTCGACCGGACCGAAGCGGTCCGCGATCTCCTTGACCGCGTCCAGCGAGGCGTTGTCGCCGCTGACGTAGACCGAGGGCAGGCCCTCGCCGGTCAGGACGAAGCCGGCCACCTCGCCGAGGACGCCTTCCACGGCCTCGCGCGGGCCGGGCCCGTGGATCGCCGGTACGGCCGTGACGGTGACCGTGCCGCCGCCGGGCCGCTCCAGCTCCACGCTCTCCCAGTCCGCCAGGCCCTTGGCGGTGCCGCCGAGCCGGGTACCGCCGCCCGGGGTGGTCAGGGTGAGCGGGACGTCGGCGAGCAGGGCCCGGCCGGAGTCGTCGAGGTTGTCGGCGTGCTCGTCGTGGGAGAGCAGGACCACGTCGATCCGGCCCAGTTCCGCCGGCTGGGCGTTCGGCGGGGCCAGCTTGCGCTGGGTCGGGCGGCCCGGCCGCACGTACTCGCGGGGGGTGTCGAAGGTGGGGTCGGTGAGGAAGTTCAGACCGCCGTAGTCGAAGAAGGCGGTGGGCCCGCCGAGAACGCGGATGGGCAGGTTGCTGGACATGGACCTGGACTCCTCACGGATAGAAGGTGGTTTATCCGTGAGAGACACTACCCCTTTCTCACGGATAGCCGCAACGCCTACCATGAGAAGCATGAACGGAACCGTGGCCTCCGACAGCACCCCGCCGCCGCCCGTGCCCGGCGCGGAGCAGTACCCGGCGCTGGACTTCGCCAACAGCGTGTACGCCGTACCCGGCGGGCACTACGTGGACCTGCTGGGCGCCCCCGAGGGCGCCGAACAGTGGCTGGTGGAGCACGGGCTGGCCCCCGCCGACGCGGGCATCCGGGAGACCTGCGCGGCACAGCTCAGGTCCCTGCGCGAACAGGTCCGCGCCCTGCTGGCGGCCCAGATAAACGGCACCCCGGCCCCGTCCGGTGCCCTGGCCGCGGTGAACGACGCCCTCACCCGCGCCCCGGCCGCCGCACTCCTGCACTGGGACGCGGTACAAGGCCTGCACCGCCGGACGGCCCACCCCACGAACCAGATCCTCGACCACGCCCTGGCGGCCCTGGCCACCAACGCCGCCGACCTGCTGACCGGCCCCGACGCCCCCCGCCTCACCCCGTGCGCCTCCCCGCCCTGCATCCGCTGCTTCCTCCGGCACGGCCGCCGTCAGTGGTGCTCGACGCGCTGCGGGGACCGGGTGCGGGCGGCCCGGGCGTACGCGCGGCGGACGGGCGCCCGGGAGGACTGAGCCCCGGGAGGACCGGCCTCAGTACCGGACCGCCCTGGCCACCGTCGCCTTCACGTCCCCCGACAGGTCGCGGTGGCTGCGGGCCGTGGCGTCCTTCGTGGCGCCCGCCGCGACGTCCGGGACGGTGACGACGGTCGTGTCGAGGCGGTTGTCGTTCTGGTCGGTGAAGTCGATCTGGACGAGGAAGGACTTCGTCGAGTCGGCGGTGTTCTCCGCGGTGAGCTTCACCTCGGCCTTGCCGCCGGACGTGGACGGCGTGCCCAGGGTCACCTCGTCCTTGGCGTTCACGCCGTTCTTGACGTCCTGGAACCGGCGGTCCGCCTCCGAGGCGAGCGACTCCGCCGCCGACTGGGCCCGGCTCACCACGCTGGAGGGGGTGTCGTCGTCGGAGCAGGAGGTCAGGGCCGCAGAGGCCGCCAGCGCGGCGGCGGACAGCAGGCAGAGGGTCCGGTGGCGGGACATGGGGCCTCCAGGAGCGGCGGGTTACTTCGATTGAAGGGCCCGGACAGGGCTCTCGCACCTCGGCGCCTCACCCGTACGGCCCACTCCCGTGGTGGGCGGGCGTGCCCCGTCGGAACGTGGAGCCGACGACCCACCGGCGGGCGGCGCGCACCGCGCCGGCCGCCCCGGAGGAGACGGGACGACGCCCCATGACACAGCAGCCGCAGTCACACCCCCAGCAGTCGCAGCAGACCGGTGAGGGGGCGCGGGGAGGGCAGCCCCCCGTGTGGGACGAGGCCCATCGGCCCGCAGGGCCCGCGCCGGGTACCACCGGGTGGGCCGGGCCCGTGCCCGGGGCCACTCCCTGGCAGACCGGGGGGCTCGTCTTCGCCGGTGTGCTGATGATGGTCAACGGCGTGGTCGCCGTGCTCCAGGGCATCTCCGCCATCGCCACGGACGACGTGTACGAGCGGATCAACGACTACGTCTACAAGATCAGTCTCACCGGCTGGGGCGTCATCCTGCTCTGCCTCGGCGCCGTCGCGATGGTCGTCGGCTGGGGCATCCTGCAGGGCGCCTGGTGGGCCCGGATCACCGGTATCTTCCTGGCCTCCCTGAGCCTGGTGGCCAACTTCCTGTTCCTGCCGTACCAGCCCGTCTGGTCGGTCCTCATGGTCGCGCTGGACTTCTTCGTGATCTGGGCCCTCGCCACCGCTCCCGACCGTGAGAAGAGCCGGGAGAAGAAGACGAGGGCCCAGAAATAGTCGGCCCCGACCGGTCTCACACGTGTCCCAGGCCACCACTCCCGAAGGACCCGCTCGATCCGGGCAGCCAGCGTTTGCGCCGCTGATCCTTTCCGGTCCTGCTGCCCGCGTGCCGGAGCTGGTACGGCATCAGCCGTTCCCCGCCCTCCACGCGCGGCAGCTCGTCGGGCTCCCGCATCTCCCGCATCTCGTGGACCGGCCCGCCCTCGGGCATCTTCGGATGGTCCTCGGGAGAGGGATGCGGCAGCTCACGGTCCATGACCCGCATGCCGAAGTACACCGCCAGCACCAGTGCGCCGGCGATGAACAGGCCGCCCACAAAGGCCGCGACCACGTTGAGTACTTCGCTTGACGTGGCCGCCAGAACAACCGTCGTCGTACTCATATCCCAATTATCACTCAATCGGACGATTAGGCGCTTCCTGCGCACGGGGCCCGTGCATGACGCTCGTGCACTGCGACGCCACTGAGCGCCCCCCTGCTCCCCTGCTCCCCTACGTGAGCCACACCGTCGTGTCCGGGCCCAGCCGTCCGTCCGGCTCCAGCGGCGCGCTGGCGAGGACGACCTCCCCGGCCGGAAGGGGTACGGGGGTGTCCGACAGGTTGGCGACGCACCGCCAGCCGTCGGAGCGGGCGAACTGGAGCACACCGTCGGGGGCCTCGTCGGCCCAGGCGAGGTGTTCCCCGTCCAGCAGCTTGCGGCGCAGCTTGAGCGCGCCCCGGTACAGCTCCAGCGTGGACCCCTCGACGCCCTCCTGCGCCTCCGCGGACAGCTCCGCGAACCACTCCGGCTGCGGCAGCCAGGTGCCACCCGCGCCGAAGCCGTACGAGGGGCCGCTCCGCGTCCACGGCAGCGGCACCCGGCAGCCGTCGCGGCCCTTGCGTACGTGGCCGGTCTGCTCCCAGATGGGGTCCTGGAGTACGTCCGGGGGCAGGTCGGCGACCTCGGGGAGGCCCAGCTCCTCGCCCTGGTAGAGGTAGGCGGAGCCGGGCAGCGCCAGCATCAGCAGGGTGGCGGCGCGGGCCCGGCGCAGGCCCGCCGCGCGGTCCACGGCGGGGGCGGTGCCGCCGGACAGCAGCCAGGCGTTGTCGTCGGTGCCCGGGGGCAGCATCAGCCGGGAGGCGTGCCGGACGACGTCGTGGTTGGAGAGCACCCAGGTGGCCGAGGCACCGGCCGCGTGGGCGTCGGCGAGGGAGTCGGCGATGACCCGGCGGAGCTGTCCGGCATCCCAAGAGGCTTGCAGGTACTCGAAGTTGAACGCCTGGCCGAGTTCGTCGGGGCGGGCGTACAGCACCCGGCGGTCGCCCGGGACCCAGGCCTCGGCGACGGCCATGCGGGGCGGGGAGTAGGAGTCGAGGACGGTGCGCCAGTCGCGGTAGATCTCGTGGACCTCGTCGCGGTCGTAGAAGGGGTGGCTGCCCGGGGCCATCGCGGACAGGGCGTCCTCGCCGGTGAGTCCGGGGGCGCCGAGGTCGCGCAGCGGTTCGGAGAGGTCCTTGGCGAGGGCGTGCGCGACATCGACCCGGAAGCCGTCGACGCCCCGGTCGGACCAGAACCGCAGGGTGGTGCGGAAGTCGGCGCGCACGTCCTCGTTCGCCCAGTTCAGGTCGGGCTGCTCGGGGGCGAACAGGTGCAGGTACCACTGCCCGTCCGGCACCCGTCGCCAGGCGCTGCCGCCGAACACGGACTGCCAGTCGGTGGGCGGGAGTTCGCCGTGCGCGCCGCGCCCGTCGCGGAAGACGTAGCGCTCCCGGGCCGCCGAGCCGGGGCCGTCGGCGAGGGCCCGCCGGAACCACGCGTGCCGGTGGGAGGTGTGGTTGGGGACGATGTCGACCATGACCTTCAGGCCCAGGCGGTGGGCCTCGGCGACCATGGCGTCGAAGTCGTCGAGGGTGCCAAGGCGCGGGTCGACAGCGCGGTAGTCGGCGACGTCGTAGCCGCCGTCGGCGAGTTCGGAGGGGTAGAAGGGGCTCAGCCAGAGGGCGTCCACGCCGAGGGCGGCGAGATGGGGGAGGCGCTCGGTGACGCCGCGCAGGTCCCCGAGCCCGTCGCCGTCGGCGTCGGCGAAGCTGCGCGGGTACACCTGGTAGACGACGGCCTGCCGCCACCAGTTCGGGTCCTTGAGGGAGAGGTCGGGCACGGCGGGGCGGGCAGCGGTCACGCGATCTCCTCTGCGGCGGTGCGGTTCTCCACCATCCCTGCCACCGCGTCCGCGCCCTCAACCGGACCGGGTCCGGAGTACGGGATTCCCTGTGTGGGGGAATTGTGACGGAGGCTTGAACTCCACAACCGTTGCCGCAGGTTGACAGGGGATCAGGCCCCCACCACCATGGGTTTCGCGCTGGGGCCCATGTGACCAATGAGCCCAGTGTTTCTTCGACCACCACCCCGGTACGGCACGGCCCGCCGTCGCTGTGCGCTGCCCGCCTGCCGTCGCCCGGGTTCTGCTCACGCCAAGATGGGGATTCGCATGTCCATAGCGAGACGTGTCATCGCGCGGCGCCTGCTGGGGACGGGCGCCGTGTCGCTCGCCCTGTGCGCCGCCACGGTCGCCGCCGCGTCCGGCGCCCACGCCACCGGCACTCCGGGCGGGGACGGCTGGAAGACCGGGGGCCACTACAAGCCGGGGACCGGTCCGGGCACCGAGACCGCCACGGACCGGTGCCAGTTCTCGCTGGACGGGGTCACCTTCCAGGACTCGGTCAAGGTCGACGGCGAGAACCTGAAGCCGGACGAGAACGGCAAGGTGCACATCAAGGTCCGTACCGCGGGCGACGCGACGGCCTGCACCGCCTCCCTCGCCTCCTACCTGGCGCACGGCCCGACGTTCGCCACCTCCGGCCTGCAGGTCCTGGTCGGCTTCGACACGGTCACCGTGAAGCCGGGCGAGACCGACTCCCTCGACATCCCGGTGCCGGACAAGGGCTGCTACGGGCAGATCGACCTCTACCGGGGCGCCATCAAGTACGACGGCGACTTCGACGCCGACGACGGCTTCGAGCACGGCGACGCGCCCAAGGGCCCGGACCGCCCGGTCATCAAGGACAAGCTGATCGCGGCCTGGAACGGCGGTACGTCGGACTGCACGATCGAGTCCCCGCCCGCGTCGACGCCGCCCGCGTCCACCCCGCCAGAGGAGTCCGCCCCGCCGTCGGAGCCCCCGGCGAGTGAGCCGCCGACGAGCGAACCCCCGGCCGAGGAGACCCCCGAGGAGCCGACCCCCTCGGAGTCCACCACGCCCCCGGCCCCCACCCCGAACGGCGGTGACGGCGGCAACCTCGCCGAGACGGGCGCCGACAGCACGACGCTCCCGGTCACGATCGGCGCGGCGGTGCTCCTGGCGGGCGGCGCGGCAATCGTCCTGACGACGACCCGCAGGCGCCGGGGGCAGTCAGGCTCGTAACGCAGGTACGTGAGGGCCGCGGGCACCCCCGGGGCAGGGCCTAAGCGCCCTCCACGGCCCCCAGCCACAGCTTCACGTACCGCTCCACGTCCACGTCCAGGGCCACGTCGACCAGCGCCTGTTCCCGCTCCCCGTGGTGGATCTCCGCCTCCCCGGGACGGGCGCGGCGGTCGACGATCGTCTGGCCGCGCGTGGGGCCGGGCGCGAGGGAGACCTCGACCGGCAGCAGCGCGGTGGTGAGCCCCCCGGGGTCCACCACCGCGCACACGGCCCCGGCGTCCCCCAGCCCGCCCGACGGATCGTCCCCGTCGGGATCGGGCGCCGAGGGACGGTGGGCGAGCAGTTCACCGGCGAGCCGCACCCGGGGCTCGGAACTTGCCCGCAGCCGCTCCACGTCCCCGGCGGGGACCAGCACCCGCTGGAACACGTCGAGCCCGTACATGGTGAGCGGCACCCCCGCGGTGAGCAGAATCGCCGCGGCCTCGGGATCGTGCCAGACGTTGAACTCGGCGACCGGGGTGGCGTTCCCCGTGGCCACCGCCCCGCCCATGAACACGATCCGCGAGATGTTCCGCACCACCTCCGGGTGGGTCCGCAGCAGCAGCGCGATGTTCGTGAGCGGCGCCGTGGGAATGAGAGTGACGGGAGTCGGCGAGGCGAGGATCTCGCGGCGCAGCAGGGTCACCGCGTCCACGTCCACCGGACGCCGGGTGGGCGCCGGCAGCCCCAGGTCCCCCATCCCGTCCACCCCGTGCACATGACTGGCGGGCCGCGCCGGTTCGATCAGCGGCCGCTCGGCGCCCCGCGCCACCGGGATGTCCCCGGCCCCGGCCACCTCCAGCACGGTGAGCGTGTTCCGGACGACCCCGTCGACATCGGTGTTCCCGGCCACACAGGTCACCGCCCGCACGTCGAGCCCGGGATGCCGTACGGCGAACAGCAGGGCGAGTGCGTCGTCGACCCCGGTGTCGCAGTCGATGATCACCGGAATGGGCTGACCGGTCATACGAGGGTCCCCTCTCCACCACGTGTCGCTACGACGACCTTACGCAGCGTTTCACCGTTCGGCCCCTCACCCGGACGGACCGGCGCGCTGGCCGCGAGACGCGCGGGGTGGTGCCTTGAAGGCACGTCCTTTGATCTTGGGAAGCGTCTGGAGGTCCGTGATGGCCCGCTCCTCGGCCCGTGTGCTGGTCGGTCCGGTTGTCGCCCTGGGGGTGCTGGCGGCGGTGAGTGGCTGCGGCAGCGGCGGGGCGAAGGGCGGCGCCGAGGAGTCGGCCGCGCCCAGGCCCGCCCGCAGCGCCCCGCCCTCGCCGGTGTCCGCCCCGGCGCTCACCGAGGCGCAGGCGCACGCGGCGCTGATCACCGAGCAGGATCTCGGGGAGCCCTGGTCGGCCACTCAGGGGGCCGCGACCTGGCGGGACGGGATGCTGAAGACCACCGTCGAGCAGCAGGACTGCCGGCGCCTGATGGACGCCCTGTACACGGAGGAGTTCTTCGGCCCCGAGGTCCGCCCCCGTGCCGTGACCGGGCTCGACGACGACTGGGACGGGGCGCAGATCCGCTACCAAGTCCTGGCGCACACGCCGCGGGACGTGGACCGGACGCTGGAGTGGCTGGCCTCGCTGCCGTCGAAGTGCGCCGAGTTCACCGCCGTCACCGCGACCGGGGCACGGCAGCACGCCTGGGTGAGCGAGTTCGAGCTGCCCGAGGCCGGGGACGCCCGGCAGGGACTGCGGATCACCCTCACCGCGCCCGGCGACGAAGAGGCCGAGGACGGCGGGGAGACCACGCTCACCCTCGATCTCGTCGCCGTGCGCGTCGGTGAGGACGCCCTCGTCTTCACCAACGGCGGCCTCGGCGAAGTTCCGGAGGAGGCGACCTGGGCCACCGCGGACATCGGCGCGCGGCGGCTGGAGGAAGTGCGCAAGCAGGGGCGGGCCCAGGTCTGAGCCCCGGTCACTCCGCGCGGAAGCGCAGTTCGTGCGCGACCACCGCGCGGGCCGCCTCGGTGACCGTACGGCCGTCGGCGAAGGCGCGGGCGCGCAGAAGCGCCAGGGACTCGTGCGCGGAGGTGTCCGTCTGGGCCATGACCATGCCGACCGCCTGGTAGACGCAGTCATGGCCCTCGACCAGCGTGTCCAGCCAGTCGGCACGGCCGGACTCCTGATCGAGGTCCTCCGTGTTCCGGGCCAGCGCCATCAGCGCCGTCGTCACCGCCCCGGCCAGCGCCCGCGCGGTGTGCTGCTCGGCGGCGGTGAGCGCGCCGGGGGTGTCGCGATACAGGTCGAGCGTGCCCACACACAGCTCGTCGTCGCCCAGCGGCAGCGAGTACGTCGCCCGCACCCCCGCCTCGGTCGCCTCCTCCGCGAAGACCGGCCACCGCTCCGCGTCGAGGCCTTCGGTCAGGTCGCACGCGTACACCGCCCGCCCGCTGCGCGCCGCGCTCTGACAGGGCCCCTCGCCGAGCGTGGCCTGGATGTCCGTCACATACGCGGCCTGCGCCCCGCTCTCGCACAGCCGCACCGGCATGTCCTCGTCGTGCAGGGAGACGCTGGCGCTGGTCACCGGCAGCAACTCCACGGCGACGGCGCACAGTCGGCGCGGGACGTCACCCGGCCCCCCTGCCGCGCCGGGCACGGCGGTCCCGTTGGTCCCACGGCCGTCTCCGTTGCCCTGCCGCACGGTCACCACCTCCGAAGCGGCGCGCCTGCCCCGCCGCCCATCCCGGGTTCCGGCCCCCGACTACCCGAGGCCCCCGGGGCGAAACCGGTCCCGGCCGCTCACACGGGCGGCTGGGCGGGCGCGGGCCCCAGGGTGGTGGTCCCGGGCGCCGTACGGTGGCCGAGCCCCGTCCGGTACGCGTCCAGCGCCGCCTCCACCCGTCCGGTACGGCGGAACAGATCCCCCAGCAACCGGCACAGGTCGGCCAGGTCACCGGCGGCCCCCGCCCGCTCCAGCAGGCTCAGCGCACGCACGTAGTGCTCCTCGGCGGCCTCCGTGTCCCGGGCGTCCTCGGCGATGATGCCGAGCAGCCGGTGGGCGGCGGCGGAGTGCAGGGCGCCGCGCTCGGGGCTGAGGTCGCTGAGCACCTCGCGCAGCAGGCCCGCCGCCTCCTCGGACTTGCCGCGCCGGTGCAGTACGTCCGCCAGCTCCACCGCGACCTGGCTGGTGTAGAGCGCGGCACGCTTGGCGGACAGCATCGCCCGCGCCTCCCGCAGCTCCTCCTCGGCCCGCTCCAGGTCACCGTTCTGCGCGCACACGTATCCGCGCATCCAGTGGCAGTGGGCCAGTTCGGTACGGATCTGAAGGCCCCGGTACAGCTCGGCCGCCTTCGCAAGCGACGCGTCGGCCTCCGCGATCCGGCCCTCGGCGAGCAGGGTGCGGGCCACGGATCTGTGCATACGGGCCACCAGCGCCGGGTCACCGGCCTGCGGGGCAAGCGCGAGCGCGAGTTCGGCGGCCTGGGCGGCGCGCGCGTGGGCGCCCAGGTCCATGTACGGGCCGATCGCGCTCGCGTACAGCAACAGCAGCGCGTCCGGGTCGTGCAGGCCGCTGCGGTTCAGCTCGTCGATCGTCGATTCCAGCAGGTAGACGGCGTACCGCAGCTCCCCGGCCAGGTAGTGCGCGAGCGCCCGCCCCCTCAGCGCCGGGACCCGCGCCGTCAGCGGCGCCCCGCGCAGGGCGGCCTCCGCCAGCTCGAAACGGCTCCGGGCCTCGTCCAGGTCCCCGGTGTCGATCCCGCACTCGCCGAGCCCGATCAGCGCGGCCACCCGCTCCTCGACCAGCCCCGCCGCCTCGGCCTGCGCCAGCACGGCCGAGAACGCCGTCACGGCCGCCTCGGTGTCCCCCGTCGCCAACGTCCGCTGCGCGTCGGTCAGTTGCAGCCGCAGTTCCGTCGCCACGCGGGCCGAACGGCCGGTCACCAGCTCGTCGTACGCCACGCCGAGCCGTTCGGCGATGTGCTTCAGCGCTTCGTCGGAGGGGCGGACCCGGCCGGCCTCCAGGGTGGAGATGTAGGCGGGCGTGTACGCGGGCTCCGCGAGCTGCTTCTGCGTCAGCCCGCGCTCGGCACGCCACCGCTGCACCCGGCGACCGATGGTCAATGGGTCGTCGCGCTCCGACATGGCCCAACTCCCCTAGTACCTCTTGCCGTTCGACTCCGACAGCCCCTAGGTTAAACCCGGAGTTAAGCCTGATTACCGAGGTCGCTTAATACATTTTGTCAATACACCGCTTGCGAGGTCGCCGTGCTCGAACGAACCAGCACAAGCGTGCGCTATGTCCGTGGTGTGGCCGCGGCGATCGTGGCCGTGGCCACGCTGGTGCTAGCCGCCAACACCGGACCGGCGAAGGCCGCGGAGTCGGTTCAGGAACCGACAGCCACGGCATTGACGAAGGCGGAGTAGGCCTCCGGGGAGAGGGTGACCACTCCGTGGTCGGGATTCTTCGAGTCGCGGATGGCGATGTGGGGGGTGAGGTCGGCGACTTCTACGCACTCGCCGCCGCTGCTTCCGCTGTGGCTCGACTTGCGCCACGAGACGGAGCCGACGGTGGCGCATTCCACGCAATCGCCGCCGCTGGTGCCGCTGTAGCTGGACTTGCGCCATGAGACCGCCCCGAGGGCGGCGCACTCGACGCAGTCTCCGCCGCTTGAGCCGCTGTACGAGGACTTACGCCACTCAGCTCGGGTCAGTTCCAGGCTGCTCTCCATAGCGTTCCTCCATGACGCGGGCGATCAGGTCGGCCGAGTCCTCCATGGAGAGGGCGGCGGCCTGCAAGCGAGCGTATCCGACTGAACGCTCCCTGATCACTTGTGGGTTGGCGGTCATGTGCCCCTGGTCGTAGCTCTCACAGTAGAAGAGGTCGGGGTGGTCGTCGAAGCGCAGGAGATTGAATGAGCCCATCATCCCCGGGTGCGCTCCAACCATGTACGGCAGCACCTGGATGTGCACCCACGGGTTCTCCCGGAAGCTCAAGAGGTGGGCGAGTTGGCCCCGCATGACCTCGCGGTCGCCGACGAGCTGGTACAGCACGGACTCGTCCAGCACCACCCACAGCGCGGGCGGTTCCTGGCGCTCCAGGATGCGCTGCCGATCCATGCGCGCGGCCACCATCTCGTCACCCCTGTCCGCATGGTCGAAGGTCAGCAGGGCAGTCGCGTAATCCCGCGTCTGCAACAGCCCGTACACCAACTGGCACTGGTACGCGGAGATGTACGAGGCCGACGCCTCCATTTCCGCGTACGGCTGGAACCAGCTCGGGAGTTGGCTCCGTAAGACCAGCCCCACCAACCGCGTGAACATCCCGTCCGTCATCAGCGCCGCGTCCGCCCGCTCGGCGAACTCCCGTGTCGGCACCTTCAGGGTCGTCTCGATCTGTCCGACGAGCGAACCGGTACAGAAGATGACGTCCCCCAGCTCCCGCTGGGTCAGCCCCGCTTCCTCGCGCTTCCTTCGCAGTTCGTACCCGAAGTAGTCCAACGGAGAGGCACTCGGGTCCAGTTCACGAATGTTCGCCATGTAGCCGAGAGTAACGACGCGACTACTCTCGCGTGACCCAAATCACGAAATTGACGCCAGTGAAGTCAGCCGTTGCTGCACATGATCCAGCGCCCCCTGTCGACGGCCTGGCACCCGTGCCCTCAACTCGGCCAGGGCGGAGCCCAGTTCACGCGCCGCCCGAGGGTCGCTGATCCGCCCCCACTGGTGGTGCGCCCGGTCCACCGCCGACTCCACTTCGGGGTGCTGCGGCGGCTGCCCGGCGCCGAGGCGGGCGGAGGCGACCCCCAGCCAGGCACGGCAACTGCGCACCGCGTCCCCGGCGAACATCGCGAGGTCGGCCCGGACTTCCGCCCAGTGCAGGGCCTCCGCCGAACCGGGACCGTGGGCGGCGAGCGCGAGCCGTTCGTGGTGCGCGGCCAGCGCGTCCGCGTCGCCGTGGCGGCCGGCGTTGACGGCCTCGCGGATGGTGGTGTGCGGGTCGGGCGCCGGACCGCCCGACGCGCCGAGGACGATGTCCCGCATCACCTCCCCGCCCAGCCGCGCCAACGCCTGCTGGTGCAATTCCGCCGGCTCCGGGCGCCGCCCGCTGCGCAGGATCGTGGCGACGGTCTTCATGTACGAGGGGACAGCGACGGTCCGTCTCCCCGGCGGCGGCGCGATACGGCCGTAGACCGCCGCCTCCCGCCCGGAGTCCAGCGGGCGCGTCCGCAGCAGTTCCCAGGTCTCGGCGTCCGCGTGCAGGTCGAGGATCAGGGAGGTGGTGCCCGGTGCGCGCAGGCGCAGTTCGTCGCGGACCCAGTGCCAGGGCAGGGCGGTGTAGCGGACGGTGGACGGGGTGGTGCGGGCCAGGGCGAGGTGCACCTGCCGCTGTCTGCGGTCGAGTTGGAGCTGGCCGGTGACGAAGACGGTGAGCGGTCCGGGGGCGGTCGCGGCGGCGCGCAGGCGGGTGAGGACGGCCTGCGGTTCGAGGGGGTCGGCGAGTTCGACGACGTTGGCGGTGTCGGTACCGGCCAGGACAGCGGGCGGTACGGCCGCGAGGACGGGGAGCACGGAGGCCGCGTCCACCAGGCAGCCCTTGCCCGCCGGAGCGGCGGCGAGCAGCAGCACGGTTCCGGGCATCGGTCCCTCCCCATCCCCCGGCGATCACGTACGGCAGCACCGTAACCTCTGCGGCTGCAAAGGTGGGTCCCGCCGGCCGGATCACGGCGGCCGTCCGGCGGGCCCCGCGGGCCGTACCGCGAACACGGTGGTGTCGTCGGCGAGGAGGCCGCCGCAGTAGCGCAGGGTGCCGTCGCGGACGTAGGCGACCAGGCGGTGCGGATCGGTGAGGCGGGGGTCGGCGGCCACGGCCTGGCCCAGCTTCTCGACCAGCGGGTAGAAGGCGCCGGTGCTGTCGCGGGCCTCGGTGACGCCGTCGGTGGTCAGCAGCACCGTCTCGCCGGGCGCGAGCGGGGTGCGCAGCACCGGGGGCGGGCCGGTTCTGCCGCCGAGCCAGCCGAGGCCCAGCGGGAGGCCGTCGGTCACGGGGAGTTGCCGTACGCCCGAGGGGCCGACGATGAGCGGCGGGTCGTGGCCGAAGACGATCGACTCCACGACGCCGGTGCCGCTGTCGCCCGCGGGGAAGTTCAGCAGCACCGCCGTGGCGAAGCGGTCGGAGTCGGCCCGGCCGAGGGCGGCGATATGGCCCGAGTGCCGGACCATACGGGTCTCCAGGCGCTCGGCGACCACCGCGAGGTCCTCCTCGTGGTAGGCGGCCTCGCGGAAGGTGCCGAGCAGCGCGGCGGCGGCCTCCACCGCGCCGATGCCCTTGCCCTGCACGTCACCGACCAGCACCCGGGTGCCGTGCGGGCCGGGCTGGACGTCGTAGAAGTCGCCGCCGACCGCCTCCACGTCGGCGGTGAGGTACACGGCGGCGTGGTCCAGGCCGCCCCAGACCGGCGGCAGCGGGCGCAGCACGGTACGGCGGATGGTCTCGGTGACGTCCCGCATGTGCAGCATGCGCTGCTCGCCGCTGACCCGCACCGCGCAGGCCAGCGTGGCGAGGACACCGCCGATCGCGGAGAGCATCAGGTCGCCCGGCCCGGCCTGGTACTCGTTGGGCAGGAAGCTGTCGGCGACGGCGTAGGTGGTGGTGGACAGCACCGCGAACGCGGCCGTGCCCCACACTCCGCAGATCGCGGCGGCGATACCGGGCACGAGGACCAGCCAGGAGATGATCCGGAAGTCCTTGCCGGTGTAGAAGTCGACCCAGGTGATCCCGACGAGCAGCACCAGCGGCGGCAGCCAGGCCACGCTCCGGCCGCCCAGCCGCAGCATCTGGTGACGCTGGACCGGGTTTTCGGTGGCGTCGAGCGCCAAGCGGCGGGCGGGCCGGCCGCTCACCGGTCTGAGTGCGCGCCGCCCGCTCATGCCGCCAGCGAAACACGGGGGTGTGCGGCCCGCATCTCCGACTTGCCAGGGTGCACGCCCCGGGTGTGCTCTGGATGTCGGGGGCGAGGAGGAAGGAGTGCTCTCATGGCTCACGCGGCACCCACACCCGGACGCCCGATGGCCAGGACGACCATCACACCCGACGTCTTCAGTGAGCGCACCCACAAGATGGCGCGCTACGGCATCCCCGTCGTCCTCGGTCTGATCTACGGCCTCTGGGCCGCGGCCAACCGGCGCGACGGCGGTGAGATCACCGGCTGGAACATCCTGTTCGGGTTCGTCACCGCGATCGCGTTCATGGTGCTGTGCATCGCGGTGGCCCAGTTCGCGCCCAAGCTGAAGCGGGAGCTGCACTCGCTGGTGAAGTCAGGCTTCGCCGGCGCCGCCATCGGCTTCCTCTACAGCCAGACCGGTGCGAGCGTGCTCAGCTCCGCGGGGCTGGGCCTGGCGGTGACGGCGGGCGTGTTCATGGTGTTCTTCTACCGCTACTACACGCACGAGGACGGCGAGGGGAACCCGCTCCCGCGCTGAGGGGACACCGCGAGGGAACACCCGCCGACGGACACACGCGTGGGCCCCGGCTCGAACGGCCGGGGCCCACGCGCTCCCTCACCTACCCCTCACCAGCCGCCCAGCGGGCTCCACTCGCCGGACGACGTTCCCAACGGCTCCTCCCAGTTGGTCCAGCGGCCGTCCTTCCACTGCGGACACGGGTCCGAGCAGGTCGGCACATGGGCCCGGCCGACGTCGACGAAGGCGGCGGCGGCCCAGCCCTGGGCGCCCTTGAGCCAGTACCAGTACGGGTTGCCGTTGACGCTCTGGCCGCGCACCTTGCACTCCACGCGGTCCTGGCTGCCCGGGGAGAGCCAGGTGACGACCGGCGAGTGGGTGGTCGGCGCCTGCCGGACGTTGAGCTTCGTGTGGGAAATGACGGTGCCCCAGATCGGACCGTGGTGACCGCCGCCGCTGCCGCTACCGCTTCCGTCGGCGTATGTCGGCGGGGCCGGCGCCGCCGCCGTCGCGCCCGCTGTCGCGGCGACCAGGGAGCCGCCGGTGAGCAGGGCCACGGCCAAGGTCCGCAGGGCCGGAGTGGTGCGCATGATCGGCCTCCTTCTCCCCAGCACCAGGAAACACCCGTTCGGGTGAACCCTCCACCGGAGCGCGGACAGCCCAGGTCACCCCCGGGGTGCGGCCCCTCGGCCAACCGGCGGCGCCCCGCTGGCGGCACGGGCGGGCAGGGCTTTGCCTGGAGCCGTGTCCACCCGTCTGCGGAACGCCCTGTCGGCCGCGCTGATCGCGCTGGCCTGCCTCCTGGTGCCGTTCGGGGCGCTCGCGGCCTGGGCGTCGTACGGGCTGGCCGACACCGGCCGGTACGTCACCGCGATGGCGCCGCTGGCCTCCGACCCGGCCGTGCGGGAGGCGGTCGCGGACACCGTCGGCGACCAGGTCATCACCGAGACGCGCGCGGGACCACCGCTGCGGCCCTTCGTACGGGACGCGGTGCGCTCCTTCCTCGCCACCGACGCCTTCCGCACCGCCTGGGACAGCGCCAACCGCGCCGTCCACGACGCGGTCCTGCGCGCCGTGCGCGACGGCACCGGGGGCGACGTACACGTCGACCTGGCGCCGGTGGCCGCGCAGGTGAAGGCGCGCCTCGCCGCCGACCACGTACCCATCGCCGCGCACATCCCGGTGCGGCACACCGAGGTCGCGGTGCTGCCCGGAAGCGAACTGGAGCGGCTGCGCAGGGGGTTCACGGTGCTGGAGATCGCCGGTTTCTGGCTGCCGGTGACGGCCGCGGTCCTCGCCCTCGCCGGGATCGCGGTGGCGGCCTGCCGTCGGCGGGCGGTGACCGCGATCGCGCTGGGGACCGCGCTGGGCGGCGCGTTCCTCGCCCTGGCCGTGGCGATCGGCCGCCGGCTGACCCTGGCCGACCTGCCGGACGATGTGCACCGTCCGGCGGCGGGCGCGGTGTACGACGCGCTCACCGGGACCCTGCGCACGGTGTCCTGGCTGCTGGTCGCGGTGGGACTGACGGTCGCCCTGGGTACGTGGCTGCTGACGAGGCGGCGGCAACCATCGGCGCCGACGCCCCGTCCTTGAGGGAGTGGTCCTGTTCCGGCGGGGAGGGGCTGGGAGTTGAGCACTGCGGTCGAGGAACCGGCGCGGACGCGCGCGGGCGGACGGCGCTTGCTGTCCTGGTGCGCGGGGCTGCTGCTGGCCGCGGTGAGCGTGGTGGCGGGCTGCCGGGCCGCGGACAGCGACGGCATCACCCCGATCCCCCAGTTGCTGGCCTTCTGGCCCTGGCTGCTCGTGCCCACGGGCCTGGCACTGGGCTGCACACTGCTCGCCCGCTGGTGGACCGGGCTGGTGTGGGGCGTGGTGGTGCTCGGCGTGCTGGCCTGGTTCATCGAGCCGTACGGCACGGTCGACGAGCCCCGCACCCCGCCCCTGGCCTCCTTCCGGGTGCTCACCGCGAACGTCGAGTTCGGGCAGGGCACCGACGCCCTGGTCGCCGTGGTGCGCCGGGAGAACCCGGACCTGGTGTTCATCGCGGAGTGCGACCAGGAATGCGCCGAGCGGCTGCCGACGGACGGGTACCCGCACCGGGTGGCCGAGGTGGCGGCCGGCTCGGAGGGCTCGGTGATCCTCAGCCGCTTCCCGCTGCGCGCCACCGACGGCGTCCCCGGCACCCTGCGCATGCCCGGCGCGGTCGCCGACGTGCGCGGCACCGACGTACGGCTGCAACTGGCGCACCCCATGCCGCCGTTGCCCGGCCAGGTCGACCTGTGGCGCCGTGAGCTGGGCGCCCTGCGGGACTTCGCCGCCGCCGACGGCTCGACGCCGACGATCCTCGCCGGGGACTTCAACGCCTCCCAGGACCACGCGGCCTTCCGCCGCGTCCTGGACACCGGCCTGCGCGACGCGGCCCGGCTGACCGGCGCCGCCCGCACCCCGACCTGGCCCGCCCGCACCGCGCCGACCCTGGGCGCGCAGATCGACCACGTGCTGCTGTCGGAGGACTTCTCTGCCCGCCGGACCCGCTTCCTGGACCTGGCCGGGAGCGACCACCGGGCGGTACTGGCGGACATCACCCTGCACGAACACTGACGGACATGAGTACGGCCGCCCTGTGCAGGAGGGCGGCCGTACCGGTGGGGGGTGGAGCCGGGACTTCTCGGGTGGCGCCTAACGGCCCGACTTCTCCAGCACCTTGTCCGCCGTGACCTTCTCCATCGCGGCGGCGAGTCCGTTGGCCCACAGCTGGTTGACGCGGGCCCGCTCCCGGGAGTCCGGGTAGGCGTTGGTGCAGGACGTGCCGGGGCCGCCGCCCGACATCAGCTCGCTGCACGGACCCGAGTAGTGGTCCGGCAGACCGAGCACATGGCCGGTCTCGTGGGCGGTGACGCGGGTGGAGTCGTACTGCTGGTTCTGCCGGTAGTCGAGGAAGATGTAGCCCCGGCCGTGGCCGTCGGTCGAGGCGTACGACCCGCGCGAGTCGTTGCCCTCGTAGTACCGGAAGTCGGCGTTCGAGCCCGGCTGGAGCCGGACGTTGGACACCGAGCTGTTCCATATCTGGGTGCTGCGGGCTATCTGCGCGCTGAACGACGGGGCCCGGGAGGCGTCGTAGACGACGGTGACCGCGGCCGTGCTGGTGGGGTTGGCCGCCCGCTTCTCCGCGACGGACTCCAGGACGGCCTGGAAGAACGCGCGGTTGGCGGCGGCTTCTGCGGAGGCGCCGGAGTAGCCGGCGGCCTCGGTCCCGTGGGGGGAGGCGGAGGCGGGTGCCGCGGTGGACAGACCGAGCGCCGCCAGGGTGACGGCGACGGCCGCGGCCGTGCGGGCGGACCGGGACATGGGCAGGGATCCACTCATCGATGACTCCATTGGTGGGGGGGTGAGTCGTCACCGGTGAGTCTCGGGGCCCGCGGGGGCGGCTGTGATGATGGCAACCGGCGATAGCACCGGCCTATCGGGCGCCCAATTCGCGCGCCTCGGAAGGGGTTTGTGCGTCTGGTGCAACTACCGGTTCCGTTTTAGCTTCAAGGACATGGAGCTTGAGGTCCGGCACCTCCGCGCGCTGTGCGCCATCGCCGACACCGGCAGCCTGCACCGGGCCGCCCGGCAACTCGGTGTCGCCCAGCCGTCGCTGAGCACCCAGCTGCGCCGTATCGAGCAGGAGCTCGGCGGCGCGCTGTTCCTGCGGGCGCGCACCGGCTGCCGTCCCACTCCGCTGGGCCGCCTGGTCCTCAGCCGGGCCCGTCCGCTGGTGGCCGAAATGCGCTCCCTGGTCGCCGAGGCCCGCTCCGCCGCCGCGGGCGGCCCCCGGCTGCGGGTCGGCTCCACCGCGAGCCGGGCCCTGGCGGGCTGGCTGCGCCGCCTGCGCGGCAGCGGCCAGGAACCCGCCCTGCACATGGACGTCTCCGCCAACACCCTGCTGCGCATGGTCGCCGCCGGCCAGCTCGACGTGGCCTTCGTCCACGAGGTCGAGGGCACCCCGCTGCGCGTCCCCGCCGAACTCCGCCTGCGCGTCCTGCTGGAACGCGAACCGCAGTTCGTCCTGCTCCCCGCCGACCATCCGGCGACCGCGAAGACCGAGGTCGAGCTGTACGACCTGGCCGGCGACCGCTGGATGATCGACCCGAGCGTGGACGGCGAGTGGGACGGGGTGCGCCGTATGTTCCGCGCGGCCGGGGTCGACCCCGACGTCCTGCACGGCGACTACCACACGGCGAGCGCCCTGGTGGCGACCGGCGAGGTGGTCACGGTCTGCCAGCCCACCGCCCTGCCCCGCCCCGACCTGGCGGTACGCCGGTTGCGCGGCGACCCCCTGGGCGTACGCCTGCTGCTGGCGGCCCGCACGGAGACGGAGCTGGACGGAGTGTTCCCGGCGCTGGCGGAGGCGTACTGGGAGGCGGCCCGCCAGGCCCCGGCGTACCGGACCTGGCTGGACCGCGAGCAGCCTCAGACCCTGATGCCTCAGACCCCTCAGACCCCTCAGACCCCGATGTCCCGCCCGTCCTCCCGCCACACGGCGACGACGGCGGGCCGCACATAACGCCCCGGCCCGTCGGGCCAGCTGGAAGCAGGATTCTCGACGTCCGCGCCGTCGACCTCCCCCGGATGCTGTACGGCGACCAGCACCCGCCGCTCCTGCACGATCGGCCCGCAGGTCTCGGCGCCGCGCGGCACGGTCAGGAACTGCTTCAGCTCCCCGCGCCGTTCCCCGCGCGTGGCGACCCCGAAGAGCCCGTCGTGCGAGCCGAGCGCGGAGCCGTCGGTGGAGATCCACAGGTTGCCGTGCGGGTCGAAGGCCACGTTGTCCGGGCAGGAGATCGGGCTGACCCGGTCCTTGGGGAACCCGGCGAAGTAGGTGGCGGGGTCGTCCGGATCACCGGCGACGAGGAAGAGACTCCACCCGAACCTCGTACTGTCCGCCCGGTTGCGGTGCTCGGTGAGCTCCAGGATCTGCCCGTGCTTGTTGGCGTTGCGCGGGTTGGCCTCGTCGGCGGGGGCGTAGCCCGGCTTGCCGCGGTTGCTGTTGTTGGTGAGCGCCACGTACACCTTGCCGGTGTGCGGGTTGGGCTCGATGTCCTCGGGCCGGTCCATCTTGGTGGCGCCGACCTTGTCCCCGGCGAGCCGCGTGAAGACGAACACCTCCTCGGCGGTCATCCCCTCCACATGGCTGACGGCGCCCTTGGCGGTGGCGGTGGCCAGCGGAATCCACTCACCGGCCCCGTCGAACTCCCCGTCGGCGGGAAGCCGCCCGCTGCCGTCGACCTCGATGGCGGGGGAGTCCCCGGTGAGCCGGGCGACGTAGAGGGTGCCTTCGTCGAGCAGCGACAGATTGTGCTCACGGACGCCCCGCCCGCTCCCCTTCCGCATCCGCTTACTGCCGACGAACTTGTAGAAGTAGTCGAACCGCTCGTCGTCCCCGCTGTAGACGACGGGCCGCCCGTCCGGGGTCAGCCGCACGGTCGCCCCCTCGTGCTTGAACCGGCCGAGCGCGGTGTGCTTACGGGGCGTGGAGTGCGGGTCGTACGGGTCGAGCTCGACGACGTACCCGAACCGGTGCACCTCGTTGGGCTCCTGAGCGATGTCGAACCGCTTGTCGAAGAGCTCCCACTTCCGCTCGGTGGCCCCGGAGCCGATGCCGTACCGCTTGTCGCTGTCCCGGCCGCCGTTGGCGAAGTACTGGTTGAAGTTCTCCTCGCCGTGCAGGGTCGTGCCCCACGGGGTGGTGCCGCCGGAGCAGTTGTTGAGGGTGCCGAGCACCTTGGTGCCGGTGGGATCGGCGGAGGTCCTGAGCAGCTCGGACCCGGCGGCGGGCCCGGTGATCCGGAACGGGGTGGTGGCGGTGACCCGCCGATTGAGCGGATGCCGGGACACGGGAACCAGCCGCCCGTCCCTCCTGCTCCCCTCCACCACAACGGCGGAGAGTCCGTGCGCGGCCCAGGCGATCTCGACCTGCTGCCGGGTGGGATTGTCCGGGTCGTACCCGCGGAACATGAGGATTTCGTCGGTGTACTCATGATTAGCGACGAGAATCTGCCGGTTGTGCTCGCCGGGGAGCGGCAGCAGGGAGAGGAAGTCGCAGTTGTACCCGAACTGCTGGGCCTGCGCCTTCGCGGTCTGCTTCTCGGGATTGAAGGCGGGCGCACCACGCAGGATGGGCTCGCCCCAGCGGATCACGACATTCTGCCCGTACCCCTGGGGCACGGTGACGGCGTCACGGGTGTTGGGCGCGACGGGGGTGAACCGCAGCCCGCGGGCACCGCGCTCGGGGCCGGGCTTGTGGGGAGGGTGCGGATGCGGGTGTTTCTGCGGGGCGGCGGCGGCCGGGGCGGCGACACCGGCGGCCGTCGCCGCGGTCACGACGGCGGCGGCACGCATGACACCGCGGCGGCTGAGGGCGCCGGCGATGACGTCGCCGACGTACGGGTTGGCGGTGGTGTTGGGCACCTCGTGGAAACAGGCGTCACCACACCGGAAACGGCAGGTCATGGCGGAACGGCCACCGGGGTGGGAACCGTCGGAGGTTCGGACGATCGGCAGTGGAATGCGCACGGTTGTTTCTCCCCTTGGATGCCCTGGGATGCGGCGTCTCGGACGGTAGGGGGGCGCGTGTGCGAAAACGGGGACGTGCGGTGAACTACGAATGAACTGGAGTAAGAGGAAACCCGGTTCGTCCGGGAGGTGGTCCCCGCCGAAGATCGCGGACTCGGGCGGCTAACCTTACGTGTCCGTCCTGGCCAGGGATTGACGGAACAACTCATGCGAAGGGTTGCGCACATGGGCATTCTCACTCTCCTGCGGAACGCATTCGGCCGCTCCCGAAAGGAGCGCACGGCCGAGGCAGAGGGTGCGACGGAGACGTCGACGCCCATTTCGTCCGCTCCCGAGCAGGCCTCGGCTCCGGCACCGACGGTCCCGGACCCCCGCCCGTCGACGGACACGGCGGACGACGAACACGAACTGGTAGCAGCAGCCTTCGACAACGTCACCGTCCCGAAGCAGACGTCTCCGACGGACGAGCCGGTCACCGAGCCGGCGGCAAAGGCCGAGCCCGAGCCGGTGGCGGAAGAGCCGAAGCCGGAGCCGGTGGCCGAAGAGCCCAAGCCGGTCGCCGAGCCCGAGCCGGTCGCGGAAGAGCCGAAGCCGGAGCCGGTGGCCGAGCAGCCCAAGCCGGTCGCCGAGCCCGAGCCGGTCGCGGAAGAGCCGAAGCCGGAGCCGGTGGCCGAGGAGCCCAAGCCGGTCGTGGAAGCGGCACCGGAGCCGGCGATCGAGCCCGAGCCGGAGCCCGTGGTCGAGGAGCCCGTGGCCGCGGCTGCGGCGGAGCCGGTAGCGGAGCCTGCCGCGGAGGCGGAGCCGGTCGCGGCGGAGGTTGCCGAGCCGGTCGCGGCGGAGGTTGCCGAGCCGGTCGCGGAGCCGACCCCGGACGAGCCCGCAGCCGCCGACGGCGAGGAAGCCCCGCAGGGGCCACCCGCACCCGACAACGAAAGCCGCACGGGTGGTGCGGGTGGGAACACCCCGGCCGAAGGCGAAGCCGAGGCCGAACCCCCCGCCAACGAACCCGCAGCCGGCCCCGCCACCACCCTCGCCCGCGTTAAGACCCGCGCCCCCGGCCTGGCCACCGCCTACAAGGCCGCCACCACCGCCCTCAAGAAGCACGACCTCACCGGCACCCGCGCCAAGACCTACCTCGTCCTGGACCGCTCCGCGAGCATGCGCCCGTACTACAAGGACGGCTCCGCCCAGGCCCTCGCCGAGCAGACCCTCGCTCTCGCCGCCCACCTCGACGAGGACCCCACCCTCCACGTCACCTTCTTCTCCACCGAACTCGACGGCACCGGCGAACTCACCCTCACCGACCACGAGAACAAGATCGACGAGCTGCACGCAGCGCTCGGCCGCATGGGCCGCACCAGCTACCACGTGGCGATCGAGGAGGTCATCGCGGCCCACGAGAAGACGGGCACCCCGGAAACCCCCGCCCTCGTGATCTTCCAGACGGACGGCGCCCCGGACGCGAAGACCCCCGCCACCCAGGCCCTCACCAACGCCGCGAAGACCCACCCCCACATCCACTTCGCCTTCGTCGCCTTCGGCGAGCACGACAACAAGGCGTTCGACTACCTCCGCAAGCTGAAGACGGGCAACACGTCCTTCTTCCACGCGGGCCCGACCCCCCGAGAGCTCACCGACGCCGAGCTCTACCAGGGCGTACTGGAGAACTGGCGCCCGTAGAAACACGGAGAAACACCGGGCACCGGCCGCCCCCTTCCACCCCGTAAAACGGAAGGCGGGCGGCCCACCCATGTCGGCTACGATTTCAAGGTTCGTATCCAAGGCTCGTATATCGACCCGACCCGGGAGCAGCCACACATGGCTCGACACCTCATCACCAGCGCCCTTCCCTACATCAACGGGATCAAGCACCTGGGCAACATGGTGGGGTCCATGCTCCCGGCGGACGTGTACTCCCGGTACCTCCGCCAGCGCGGCCACGACGTCCTGTACATCTGCGCGACCGACGAGCACGGCACCCCCGCCGAGCTGGCCGCGAAGGAGCAGGGCCTGCCGGTGGACGAGTTCTGCGCGCAGGCCCACGACGCGCAGAAGGCGGTCTACGACGGCTTCGCGCTGGCCTTCGACTACTTCGGCCGCAGCTCCAGCGCGGAGAACCGGGACATCACCCAGCACTTCGCCCGCAAGCTGAACGAGAACGGCTTCATCGAGGAGCGGGCGATCCGCCAGGTGTACAGCCCGGCCGACGGCCGCTTCCTGCCGGACCGCTACGTCGAGGGCACCTGCCCGCACTGCGGCTACGACAAGGCCCGCGGCGACCAGTGCGAGAACTGCACCCGCGTACTGGACCCGACCGACCTGATCAACCCGCGCTCGGCGATCTCCGGCTCCACGGACCTGGAGGTCCGCGAGACCAAGCACCTCTTCCTGCTCCAGTCGAAGCTGCAGCACGAGGTCGAGGCGTGGGTGGCCCGCCACGAGGACGACTGGCCGCAGCTCGCCTCCTCCATCGCCCGCAAGTGGCTGAACGAGGGCCTGCACGACCGCGCCATCACCCGTGACCTGGACTGGGGCGTGCCGGTCCCGGCGGACACGTGGCCGGAGCTGGCGGCCGAGGGCAAGGTCTTCTACGTCTGGTTCGACGCCCCGATCGAGTACATCGGCGCGACCAAGGAGTGGGCGGACCAGGACCCGGACAACCGCGACTGGAAGTCGTGGTGGTACGACGTGGACGACGCCGTCCGCTACACCGAGTTCATGGCGAAGGACAACGTCCCGTTCCACACGGTGATGTTCCCGGCCACCGAGCTGGGCGTGCGCGAGCCGTGGAAGAAGGTCGACTACGTCAAGGCCTTCAACTGGCTGACGTACTACGGCGGCAAGTTCTCCACCTCCCAGAAGCGCGGTGTCTTCACCGACCAGGCGCTGCAGATCCTGCCCGCCGACTACTGGCGCTACTTCCTGATCGCCAACGCCCCCGAGTCGGACGACTCCTCCTTCACCTGGGAGCACTTCACGGCGACGGTCAACAAGGACCTCGCCGACACTCTCGGCAACTTCGTCAACCGCGTGCTGTCCTTCTCCAAGAAGCGCTTCGGCGAGGAGGTCCCGGCGGGCGGCGCCCCCGGTGAGGCGGAGACCCGCCTCGGCGAGGAGATCGCCCGTCTCCTGGCGGAGTACGAGGAGCACATGGAGGCCCTCCAGTTCCGCAAGGCCGCCGCCGCGCTGCGCGCGCTGTGGTCGGCGGGCAACTCCTACCTGGAGGAGAAGGCCCCCTGGCTGGAGATCAAGACCGACAAGGACGCGGCGGCGCTCACGCTCCGCACCGCGATGAACCTGATCCACCTGTACGCGGTGGTCTCCGAGCCGTTCATCCCGGCCACCTCCGCCGCCATGCGCGGCGCGTTCTCCCTCACCGAGGACACCCGTACCTGGGTCACGGAGGACGAGGCGAAGGCCCTGGCCTTCGTCCCGGCCGGTACGCCGTTCACGGTGCCGCCGGTGCTGTTCGCCAAGCTCACGGACGAGGACCTCGAAACGTACAAGGAGCGCTTCGGCGGGGAAACAGCGGCGTAACAGCCCTTCTCGGACCCCTCACTCACCAGGTATATCTGGCCATGATCACGCGGCCGACCGAGGCCGCGTGACGTACGAGTGGGGGGTCCTCTCATGGCTCTTTTCGGCAACGCGCACCCGATCGACCCGGCGCAGGCGGCGCAGGACTACGCCAAGCTGCTCGGCCAGGGCGAGACGGTGCACACGGCCTACCTGCTGATCCGCGACACCATCCTGTTCACCGACCGTCGCCTGATCCTGATCGACAAGCAGGGCATCACCGGCAAGAAGACGGAGTACCACTCCATCCCCTACCGCAGCATCACGCACTTCGCGGTGGAGACGGCCGGCACCTTCGACCTCGACGCCGAGCTGAAGATCTGGGTCTCCGGCAGCCAGCTCCCGATCACCAAGACGTTCACCAAGGGCGTCGACATCTACGAGGTCCAGGCGATCCTCACGCAGTACGTGGCGCGATAGCCCGTACCGGCCAGGCCAGGCCCTGGTTACCCGCGGTTCGGCGGGCGATGACACCTATCTTCACTATTTAAATAAATCCCTATAGTGTTCGATTTCAACTTTCATCGCCCGCCTCTCAGGAGGCGCACCCCTACCGAGGAACGCCGTGAAGCGCATCCTGATCAGATCCGGAAAGAGCCCTCTCCGGGTCGCCAGTCCCACCGAGTTCATCCACCAGGACCTCATCGGGACGAACACCGGCAACCTGCTCTTCAGTGATTCCGCGCACAAGATGCTGACCACGCCGAACACCGTGGTCACCTCCAACGGCATCCGCACCAACCACTCCGCCGAGCGGGCCGCGGAGATCAACGAGCAGTACGACGTCTTCGTCGTCCCGCTCGCCAACGCCTTCCGCCCGCAGTTCCAGGCGTCCCTGGACCGGCTCTCCAAGCTGATCGAACAGCTCACCATCCCGGTGGTCGTGTTCGGCGTCGGTGCCCAGGCGACCGACGACTACGCCACCGACATGCTCAAGCCCATGGAAGCCTCCGTGAAGCGGTTCGCGCGGGCCGTCCTGGACCGCTCCGCCTCCATCGGCGTCCGCGGCGAGCTGACCGCGAGCTACCTCAGGGACCACGGTGTCCCGGCCGACCGCATCGACATCATCGGCTGCCCGTCGATGTTCCTGTACGGCGACACCTTCCCCGAGATCCGCGCGACCGAGATCACCGCCGATTCGCGCATCAGCATCAACATGTCGCCGAACGCCCGTCCGGTCGGCGACATCGCGGGCCTCGCCGCCCACGCCCACGCGCGCTACCCGAACTTCACCTACTACGCGCAGAACACCGTGGACGCGGAGCTGCTGCTGTGGGGCGACACCTCCCTGGAGTCCGGCGCCCAGGACCCCTTCCCGATGCTGCTGACCCACACCCTGCTGCGCGAGAACAAGGTCCGCATGCCGCTGGACCCGAAGACCTGGATCGACGAGCTGCGCGGCTACGACTTCGCCTACGGCACCCGTATCCACGGCAACATCGCCGCCCTGCTCGCCGGTACGCCCGCGGTCGTGCTCACCCACGACTCGCGCACCCTGGAGCTGTGCCGGTACTTCGACATCCCGCACCGCCCGCTGTCCGGGCTGCCCGCCGACACCGACCCGCGCGACCTGTACGAGGCCGCCGACTACTCGGCCATGATCAAGGGCCACGGCGAGCGGTTCGAGCGCATCACCGCGTTCCTCACCCGCAACGGCCTGGACAACGCCTACCAGCACGGCGACGGCGGCGCCGCCTTCGAAGCCGAGCTGGCCGCGCTGGACCTGCCGGCCTCGATGCAGGTCTGGGACGGCACCGAGGACGGCCAGTCGCGCTACCGCATCAGCAGGCTGCGCGAGCGGATCACCGTCTCGGAGACCAAGCTCGCGACGGTCACCAGGAAGAACACCGAGCTGCGCACCAAGCTGACCGGGGCCGAGAAGCGCGCGAAGGAGACCGCCGCCCGGCTCGACACGGCGGTCAAGCAGCTGGAGGCCACCCGCAAGCAGCTCGCGGCCATGGAGCGGCGCCTGTCCGGCGTGGAGAAGCGCGTCCTGGTCCGCCTCGGCCCGGCCCTGCGCCGCCGCAGCCGCAAGCTCACCGGAGCCGACGGCAAGAACTGAGGCCTGCCGCCGCCGCGGTGATCACCCGTTGGTAGCATCCGGCCACTTGTGCGAGGGCAGGGGGCCCTCGTAGGGGAGGGAACCTTCAGTGGGCAGACACGCCCTGAGACGGGGCGGTCTGGCCGCTGCCGTCTCCTCGCTCGTGGTCGCCGTAGCGGCCGTGTCCGTCGTCGTCCTGTCCGAGGGCGACGACCCGGCACAGGCGGCCGAGGCCGCCGCCACCACCCGGATCGCGCTGAGCGATCCCAGCACCTCCGCTCCGCGCGACGACCGCCCATACGTGGCGGGCGAGACCGGCTATCTGCACCGGGCGGCCGGACTGCCGGAACTGCTGTGGACGGACTACGAGACCGGTGACACGGTCACCGTCCGCACCGCGAGCGGCCCCTACACGCCGGTCGACAGCTGCGCCGACCTCTTCTCGGTGTGCCGTACGGCCTGGTACGGCACGGACCGGGACCTGGTCGCCCTGCCGTCGGCGCTGTCCGCCGCCTCCGTCACCCTGTGGGACCCGGCGACGGCCACCACGAAGGACGTGACCTGGGACGGCGACGAGCACGGCGACTACCGCGCGCTGGCCGGGAGGACGATCGTCACCGGCTACTCCCTGATCGACTTCCCCGACGGCAAGCAGCGCACCCGCCGCATCACGGGCGCCCGCGCGAACATCCTGGACCGGCAGATCGTCGCCGCGGACGCCGCGGGCGTGCTGTGGGAGCGCAACGGCTATTACCACTACCTGGACATCGAGTCGGCGACGGCCACGCCGGTGGACGAGGGCAGCGCCACGGAAGTCGTGATGAGCGAGGACCGCATCGGCTGGTACGACTCGTCCACGTCCGAGCTGCACCTGAGGTCCCGCGACGACCTCTCCGCCCCGGCGCAGGTGGTGACGATCGCCTACCCCGAGACCAACCGCGTGCCCGTCCTGGTCGGCGACTGGGTCGTGGTGCCGGCCGGCGGGGACATCGTCGCCGTCTCGCTCACCGACGGCTCCAAGCGCACCCTGCTGCGCAAGGCCGGTGACTTCGTCGTCACCGGCCCCGGCGACACCGCCCTGCTCACCGGCGGCACCGGCGCCGAGGACTGGTGGCTGCGGAGGGTGAGCCAGGCCGAGGACGGTACCCCGGCGCTGGAGAGGGTGTTCCAGGTCCCGGCGACCGAACTGCCCAAGCGGGGCCTGGCGATCGGCCGGGGCAGCCTGCGCGTCGTCGACTCGGGCCGCAGGACCACCCTGCGCACCCTGACCACCGACAACTCCGCCAAGCTGACCTCGACGGCCCCCGCGGACAGCGCCCAGCTGTCGTCCACGGCGGTCTGCCCGCAGCAGGGCAGCACCACCTGCATCCCGCTGTGGGGCAACACCGGCCACGACCCGAGCGACGTCTACCTCAGCAAGTCCAGCACCACCGACCGGCTCAACGCCATCGGCGCGAGCACTCCCCTCACCTTCGGCACCACGGGCGGCGCCGTCGTCGACGTCTCCGACGACTACGCCGTCTACAACGCGGGGAGCAGCCAGTACATCGGCAAGTTCCACGAGGGCCAGCTGCTGAAGCGCTCGGTCCGCGCGGCGGCCCTCAACGGGCCCATCCTGTGGAGTGCCACCACGACCGCGGGCAAGCTCACCTCGTACGACCTGCGCACGCAGAAGAGCCTGTCCACGGTGACCGTGCCGGGCCTGGGCTGCGTGCCGAGCGAACTGCAGGCGGCGGGCCGCTGGGTGTACTGGGCGTGCGGCGCGTCCTCGGCGGGCGTGTACGACACCAAGGCCGGTACGGCGAAGGCGGTCACCCCCGGTGACGTGCTGCTCGGCGACGGCTTCACGGTCCGCCACGACCACAGGGCGGCCACCCTGGTGCTGACCGAGGCGGCCACCGGCACCACCCGTGTGATCGCCTCCCACCTGCCCGACAGCGGGGTCACGGCGGACCGCCGGTACCGCTGGACGGTGGACGAGTACACGGGCCTGGTCGCCTGGTTCGACCTGTTCGAGCGGGTTCAGGTCACCACGACCGGCGTCGCCCCGTCCGCGCCGACGGAGTTCCACACGGAGACCGACTACGAGATGGAGCCGTCCAGCGCATACCCCTGGAACGGCACCTGGCTGCTGTCCCGCCCGGTGACCTCCTGGTCGCTGACCCTCACCTCCGTCCAGAGCGGCCCGAACGGCAAGGGCACCCGCACGCTGACGGGCGGCGCGGCGCAGACGTACGTCTCCGCGTCCTGGAACGGCACCACATCGGGCGGCACCCGCTTCCCGAACGGCTGGACGAAGTGGACCCTGAAGGCCACGGGCCTCGGCACGACCACCGCGTCCACGGTGACGACCGGCGAAGTGTACGTGGACCGCGGCCTGCCGATCCGGCACGACTTCGTCAGCCCCGACGGCCCCGACGGCCGCGGCGATCTGCTTACCCTCAGCTCCTCCGGCGGCCTGACCTGGCACTCCGGCACGGGCACGGGCAAGTTCGACGAGAAGAGGTCGGGCAGTGGCTGGCCCACGACCGCCCGCGCGATCCCCTTCGGCGACCTGAACGGGGACCACTGCAACGACGTCCTCGTCCGTTACAGCAGCGGCGCCCTGCGCCTGTACAGGCCGGGCTGCGGCTCGGCGGTCAAGCCGACGACGTCGTACACGACCCTGGCGACCAGCGGCTGGACCCAGTACGACGTCCTGACCTCCCCGGGCGACGTGACCGGCGACGGCCGCCCCGACCTGCTGACCCGCAACTCCTCCACCGGCACGGTCTACCTGTACAAGGGCACCAGCACGGGCAAGCTCTCGGCCCGTGTGAAGCTCTACGACAACTGGAAGACGTACAAGAAGATCGTGGGCGTCGGCGACATCACCGGCGACGGCAAGCCGGATCTGCTGGCCCAGGACAAGGCCAACACCCTCTACCGCTACAACGGCAAGGGCGACGGCACCTTCGCGTCCCGCGCGAAGCTCTTCACCGACTGGGGCGCCTCGTACAACACGGTCGTCGGCGTCGGCGACATCACTGACGACGGCCGCCCCGACCTCGTCTCCCGCGACTCCAGCGGCTACCTGTGGCGCAACAGCGGCGACGGAAAGGGCTCGTTCGGCTCCCGGACGAAGATCGCGACGGGCTTCGGCGGCTACAAGTTCCTGTCCTGAGCGGCTTTCTGCCCTGAGCGGCGGGCGGCACCCCACGCGGGGTGCCGCCCGCCGTCAGGCCGCCAGGACCTCGATGCCGTGGGCGAAGAGGGCGGCCTGGACGCGGTTGTCGACGCCGCACTTGGCGTAGACGGTGCTGATGTACGACTTCACCGTGCCCGCGCTGAGGCTGAGCCGCTTGCCGATCTGCTGGTTGGTCAGGCCCTGGCCGAGCAGTACGAGAATCTCCCGCTCACGCAGGGAGAGGGGCGGGGGTGCCGCTCCGGTCTCCCGAGCTTCGGCCCGGACGGCGGCGGCCCCGGCCTGGCGGACCCAGGAGGCGGGCAGGACGGCGGCGCCCGCGGCGAGCGTGTGCACCGCGTGCGAGAGAGCTCCCACGTCCGCGTCCTCGGGCAGATATCCGCAAGCTCCCGGAGGCAGACCGACCGCGGAAGGCCGCGCGGCGCCGGCCTCGCCGAGCAGGGCGACCGGGACCTCCGGCTCGTCGCCGCTCTTCAGCGCGGAGAGCAGCCGGCCGACTCCGGGCAGGGTGCGCGACGCGAGCACGACCGAGCGACGCCCGGTCCGTGCCCAGGCGAGCACCTCGTCGACGTCGCCATGGCCTGCGACCGCGAACTCCCCGTGGCTGGAAAGCGATTGCACGAGCGCGTCCCGAATCAGCCGATGGTGATGGGCAATTGACACATTCAGCACAGTTCCCCCGAGAAAAAGCAGTGGGCCAACAAAATGTCAAGCATGGTCAGGGGCAAGTTACTTCAAAGTACTGTCGAGCGTGCCAGCCGGGTCACCTAGTGCACCGGTTCGCCCGGTTTCGCATATCGCGTACGGATTCACGATGCTTACTGGCCAGTAACTGCCGAACGGCCCCGCCGACAGGCGGTAAGGGACTTCTCCGCCGCCGTCCATGATCGACAAGGCTCGGCGTCGCGCCGGGCCGGTGGTGTGCTCGCCCCGCTCCAATCGGGGCGAGCACACACACCATCATCATGAACGAACGCGAAGGAACACTCTTCATGAACCGCTCGGCAGCACGCCGTCCCCTGTCCGCCGCCGCCGTCACCGCCACGGTCCTCGGCGCCTTCATGATCGCGGCCACCGCGACGCCGTTCTTCCTGAAGAGCGCGCTGAACATGAGCAAGGACTCCGCCAGCACCGCCTACCAGGCGATCATGACCGGCATGGACGTGGCCTCCGCCATCGGCCTGGTCTCCGGTGGTCTCGCGGTGGGCTCCATCGTGATCTGGGGCGTCAAGCAGGCCATCAAGAAGGGCGGCAAGAAGGCCGTCATCGCCTAAAGCCTTTCGCTCGGGCGACACAGGCGCAGGCCGGCTCCCGAATCCGGGGGCCGGCCTGCCCGCCCCCTACAGAAGTCCCGGACAGGCAGGCGGCGAGAGGTACGTGGAGATGACCGGCGCGCTCTTCCGGAGGCAGTGGCCCGCCGTGGTGTGCGGCGCCCTGCTGTGGCTCATGGCGTTCGGCGCGGGCTGGTGGTGGGCGCCCGCCGACCCCACCGGGGTGACCCGTGCGCCCAAGGACGGCGACTGGGACCTGTTCACGGAGATCCTGGCGCGGAACGCAAGTGTCTCCGCGGCCCTCTTCCTGGGTGTCGTCACGCTCGGCGTGATGACGATCCCACTGACTCTCCTGACGGGCGTCCTCGCCGGTTACTACGGCGGGCAGGGCAGCGCCGTCCTCGGCGCGGGCGGCGTCGTACGGCACTTGCTGCCGCACATGCCCCTGGAGCTGGCCTGTCTCGCGCTCGCCGCGGCGGCCGGACTCGTGCCGCTGGTGGCCTGGGCACGGGTCGGGCTCACGGGGACATCGGGAGAACCCGTGCGGGGCACCGCGCCGCGCGGGGTGGCGGGCTTCGTCGCCCGCTCGGGGTTCCCGGACGCCTGCCGACTGTGGGGTGTGGCGGTTGCGGGACTGACAGTGGCTGCGGGAATCGAGACTTGGGTGAGCACATGAGTACGGCCGCGTGGGACACGGACACGGCGGAGGAGAAGGACGGGCGACGGCCGTCCGCGCACGGAGCCGGGCTCCCGGCCTACCTCGGGGACGAGACCGGCGAGGTCGGCGAGCCCGCCGCACCGAAGGCCACCCGCCTCCCGGGACGGCGCGCCCACGCCCTCGGCGTCTGCGCCCTCGTCCTCGCCACCCTGGGCTTCGGCATCCCGTTGAGCGGCGAGATACGCGAACGCGTCCGGGACCGGGTCGGCCCGGTCTCCGACGGCGCGATCGACATCGGCACGGCCATCGCCTGGTGCACCACCGCGCTCGCCAACATCGTCACGCTCGGCGTCCTCGGTGTCCTCGTGGGCGTCCTCGGCGCGCTGGCGCTGCGCCACCTGCCGCTGCCCGGGGAGCGCCGGCCCCGCTTCCCCGGTGAATTCACCGACCTGCGGCGGGCGTTCACGCTCGGCTGGATCGCGTTCGTACTCACCAAGCTGACCGGCTGGACCCTGGCCCGGCTCGCCACGGGCGGCTCGACGGCGTGGGCCGTGCCGTCCGTGACCCACCTCGACGCCTGGCTGCCCCTGCTGCCCTGCGCGCTGTTGCTCACCGGCCGCGTTGTCGGGGCGTCCTGGCCGCGCGCCGCCGCCGTCGCGGCCGGGATCACCGCCCTGTACGCGACCGCGCTGTGGTCACTGCCGAGCTGATCCTCCGGGCCGTTACGGCCCTGCCCCGCCCCCACACCACATTTCGAACCACCCCGCGTTTCGGACCACCCCGCGTTTCGGAGAACCATGCTGCACCGCCTCCTCTTCAGCACCCTGGGGAACCCCAAGCTGATCCAGTTCCTGCTGCGCTGCTGGACGGTGGTGACGGACGGCATCGCCCGGCCGGGCGTGCGGATCGCGGGCGGGGTGCTCGCGGCGGCGGCCGGGGCGAGCGCCGTGGCGTACAGCGCGGTCTTCCGGGCCACGACGGAGGAGACCCGGCGGGCCGTGGAGGCGTCCCCGGACCTGCGCGGTGACCCCGGGAACGTCATGGACGTCCTCCACCTGCTCAGCGCGGTCTGGCTGGTCAGCGGTATCGCCCTGCTCGTGCTGGGGCTGCTGGTCGCCCTCGCCCGCTGGGGCAGCGTCCTGATGATCGCGGGCGGTGTGCTGTGGTGGGCGCCGCTCGGCCTGCTCGGCGTGTACCTGCCGACCGCGTCCGCGCCGAAGGTGCTCGCCGTGCTGTTCGTGGCGCTGGTCGTTCCGGCGACCGTGCTGTGCCCCGCGCAGCGGTTCGGCGGTACGCGGGCCGGCGCGACGTCATGACCCGGCCGCGTCACCCCGCGTGGTTCCGCACCGTCGTCGCGCTCTGCCTCGCCGACACGCGCCGGCGGCTCAACCTCCTCGCCGGCACGGGCCCTTCGGCACGGCGGCGCCGGAAGGCGGCCTGGACGGTCGCGGGCGCCGGCGCCGCCGCGGTGCTGGGTGCGCTGACGGTCGTAGGACGCACGCTCGGGGCCCTGGCCCCGCCCGGTCCCGAGGTACGGACCGAACTCGCGGCCTGGACGTGGGCCCCCGTCGCCGTGTGGTTCCTGCACCGGATCCTGACCGCGGAACCGGCGAAGGCCCGCGCGCTGGTGAGCCCGCCGGACGCGGACGTGCTGCGGACGCTCCCGGTCTCCCGCGCCCAGCTCGTCGCCGCCCGGCTGGTCCTGCCCGCCGCCGGCATCGCCGCCGCCGTGCTGTGCGCCACCGCCGCGATCGGGGTGCCCTGGCTCGCGGCGGACGCGGAGGGCCGCCGGATGCTGCCGGTGTTCCTGGTGCACTGCGCGGGCGCTGCCGTGGCCGGTACCGCGCTGCACATCGCCCTGGTGACGGCACTGATGGTCCGGGTCGTCCGGATCCCTCATCTGCCCCGGCTGATCGTCTCGGCGGTGGCGGGCGGGCTAGCCGGTGTCCTCGCAGCGCCCTTCGTGCAGGCTCTGACCGGCGGCGACGGTCCCTCCCGGCAGGACGCCGCCCGGAGCGTCGGACGCGCGCTCACCGACGCGCGCCCCGAGCTGTGGACCGAGGCGCACCGGCCGGAGTCGGCCGCCTGGACCGCGCTCGCGTACGCCGCCGTCACGCTCGCGCTGGCCGCCGCGGCCGTGCTCCGGGTGCGTGCGACGGTGCGCCGCGACGCCGGTACCGGTGAGGGCCGCCCGGCGGTCGCCCCGCGCCGGGGCGCCGCGACCGGGGCGTGGCCCTCGTCGCCGTACGCCCTGGTCGGCCGGGTCACCTGGCTGCGGTTCCGGCGCGGGCACCCGCAGACCGTCGGCGGGCTGGCGCGGCTCCAGCGGCTGGGCGTGCTGCTGGGCGCGGGGTGCCTGGGCCTCGTACTGAGCCTCGGCGAACCGCTGTGGAACCTGCCGTTCGCGGCCGTGGGCGGGATCTTCGTGGCCGCCGCGCTGATCACGACGGGTGAGGTCGTGCAGGTCTGCGGCATCGAGGCGGACCGCGCGGGCTGGGAGGCGCTGCGGCAGTCGCCGCGTGCCGCGGGTGGCTGGGTGGCGGCGAAGGCGGCCACCGCCTCGGTCGCCGTGGCCACGGTGACCGGACCGTTCGCCCTGGGGGCCGCGGCGCTGTGCGGGGTGCACGGCCCGGCCGGATGGGCGCGGGCGGTGCTGGCGCTCGCCGTGGTGTCCGCGGCCGCCGGATGCGCCGTCGTGCTCACCTACTTCTGCGTGCCCCGCTCCGAGTCCTTCGCCGACGGCCGGATCACCCGCGCCCCGGCCGCCGAGGTCACGGAGGGCCTGCTCACCGCGCTCCTCACCGTGCCGGTCACGGCGGGCGCCGCACTGGGCGACCTCGCGCACGCGGCCCTGCTCCTCCTGTCCCTCGGTGCCGGGTACGCCGCGCTGCGCGCCACGGCCCGCAACGACTTCAGTCCCCGGAGTTCCTCGTGATCGACATCAAGAACCTCGTCGTGCGCCGTGGCGAGGAACGCGTGCTGCGCGACTTCGACGCCCATGTGCCCGAGGGCACGTCGGTACGCGTCACCGGACCGAACGGCAGCGGCAAGAGCACCCTCCTGCGCGTGATCGCCGGGCTGACCGCACCGGACGCGGGCCACGTCACCGTCGCCGGGCACCCGCCCGCCGACCCCGCCGTACGGGCCCTGCGCGGCTTCGTCCAGGAGCCACCGCCGCTGTACGAACACCTCACCGCCGACGAGCAGTTGTGCCTGATCGCGGGCGTGTGGCGGCTGCGCGCCCGGGACCTGCGGGAACGCGCCGCCGCGCTGGGGCTCGGCGACCGCTTCGACGTGCTCGTCGGCGAACTCTCCCTGGGCCAGCGCAAGAAGCTCGGCTACCTCTGCGCCACCGCGCACGAGCCGCGCCTGATCCTGCTCGACGAACCCTTCAACGGGCTCGACGCGCAAGCCGAACAGGCGGTACGCGACGACCTCGCCCGCTGGCGGGCCGACGGCCGCACCCTCGTCCTCGTCTCCCACTCCGACGCCTCGGTGGCGGGCCTGGTGGACGACACCCTCACCGTGGGGGCGGACGCGTGATCGAGGTCAGGGATCTGGTGAAGTCCTACGGCGGACGCCGGGTCCTGGACGGTCTGACGTTCACGGCCGAACCGGGCCGCGTCACGGCGTTCCTGGGACCCAACGGCGCGGGCAAGAGCACCACCCTGCGCATGATCCTCGGCCTCGGCATCCCCGACGCCGGCCACGCCCTCGTCAACGGCGTCCGCTACGCCGAACTCCGCGACCCGCTGCGCACCGTGGGCGCCCTGCTCGACGCGTCGGCCTGCCATCCCGCCCGCGGCCCCCGCGCCCACCTCACCTGGCTCGCCCGCACCCAGCGCATTCCCGCGGCGCGCGTGGACGAGGTGCTCGGCCTGGTGGGTCTGGCTCCGGCCGCGCGGCGGCCCGTACGGGGCTTCTCGCTCGGCATGCGGCAGCGGCTCGGTATCGCCGTCGCCCTGCTCGGCGACCCCGGGACGGTGATCCTGGACGAGCCCATGAACGGCCTCGACCCCGAGGGCATCCAGTGGCTGCGCGGCCTGCTGCGCGCCCTCGCCGACGAGGGCCGTACGGTCCTGGTCTCCAGCCACCTCATGCGCGAGATGGCGGTGGTCGCCGACCAGGTCCTGGTGATCGGCCGGGGCCGGGTCCTCGCGGACGGCGGCCTCACCGAGTTCCTGGAGACCGACCTTCCACCGGTCCGCCTGGTCACGCCCCGGCTCGACGAACTCTCCCGCGCCCTGCGGGCGGAAGGCGCCCGGGTGACCCACGACAGCGACCCGCACTGGGCCACCGTGACCGGCCTGACGAGCGCCCGCATCGGCGACATCGCGGCCCGCAACGCCTGGAGCGTGCACGAACTGACCCCCGTACGGCCCTCGTTGGAGGAGGCGTACCTGCGCCTGACCGCGGAGGCGGTGGAGTACCGATCGGCGACGGCCGCGTCGACCAAGAAGGAGGCCGCGTCCCATGCGTCCCTCAAGTGACCGCCAGGCGCCGGGCGGTGGCCTGCGCGACTTCGCCGCCGCCGAGTGGACGAAGCTCCGCTCCCTGCGCTCCACCTGGGCCCTGCTCGCCCTCGGCACCGTGCTCACGGTCCTGGTGAGCCTGCTGTTCTGCGCGCTGATCGGTCCCGAGTTCCGCCGCGCGGACCCCGCCCAGCGGCGCGCGCTCGACCCGGTGGGGCTCACCTTCACCGGGCTCCAGTTCGGCCAGGTGCCCCTGGTGATCCTCGCGGTGATCGCGGTCGGCAGCGAGTACGGCACCGGCATGATCCGCACCAGCCTCGCCGCCGTACCCCGCCGGGGCGTACTGCTCACCGCCAAACTGACCGTACTCGGCGCGACCGGCGCCGTCTGGGGCCTGCTCACCGGCGCGGTCGCCCTCACCGCCGGAAGCACCGTGCTCGGCGCGTCGGTCCCACTGCACACGGACGCGGTACGGGCGCTGGCCGGGGCGGGGGCGTACACGGGCCTGCTCGCGGTGCTCGCGGCGGCGCTCACCTTCATGGTGCGCCGCTCGCTCACCGCACTCGGCGTGCTGCTCCCCTTTCTGTTCGTCGTCTCGGGCGCCCTCGCCGCCACCCCACAACTCCGCTCCCTGGCCCGCCTCCTCCCGGACCGCGCGGGCCTGCGCCTGACCCAGGTCCACCAGGACACGGGCGACCTGTCCCCGGCGGCGGGCGGCGGGGTGCTGCTGCTGTGGGCGGCCGCGGCGGCGACGGGCTCGTACGTCGCGCTGCGCCGCCAGGACTGCTGAGCCGGTCAGCTCTTAACGGCGTACGCCACGAAGCCCACCCACGCCTCCGGCGCGACAGCGAGATGCGGGCCGGTGTCCTGGCACTTGGAGTCGCGGACGTGGATGGTGCCGGGGGTGGTGGCTACCTCTACGCAGGAATCGCCGTCAGGGCCGCTGCTGTAGCTGCTCTTGAACCACGCCAGTTCGCAGGCGTCCCCGGAGGTGGAGGTGCCACTCATGCTCTGCCCAGCCACAGGACCGTCAGCTCGCAACCACATACGTGACGAAGTCGGCCCACGCCTCGGCCGCGACGGCGAAGCGGCGACCGGTGTCGCGGTGCTTGGAGTCACGGACGTGGATGGTGCCGGGGGTGTGGGCGACCTCGACACAAGAGTTGCCGTCACCGCTGCTGCTGTAGCTGCTCTTGAACCACGCCAGCGCGGGGCCGTCGCCGGAGGTGGGGTTGCCGCTCATGATTCTCCAAGCATCTGCTCGATGAACGCCCGCGACTCTCGGGGCGTGAGCGCCTGGGCCCGGATCATGCTATAGCGCAGGTCAAGGATGCGGATCTGCTTCGGATCAGTCACCGGGCGGCCGTTGAACGCCCCCTCGGAACGCCCGACTGCCGTGCCGTCCGGGAACTTCAGCACCTCGATGATCCCGCCCGTGCCGAAGTGTTCCTCAACGTCTATCGGCATGACCTGGATCGAAACATTCCGCAACTCCCCCAGCTCAAGCAAGCGTTCGAGCTGTCGACGCCACACCATTCTGCCCCCGACCGGTCGCCGCAGCGTCGACTCTTCTTGGACGAAACTGAGCGTCGGCGCGGGAGACCGCTCCAAGACCGAACGGCGGGCCATACGCGCGGCCACCATGCGCTCCGTCTCCTCGTCCGAGTAGGCCGGAAGCCACGCGCCGAACAGCGCCCGCATGTGGTCCTCGGTCTGCAGCAGACCAGCGACGTTGCTGTTCTCGTACACCCCGATCTCAACCGCCCGCGCCTCCATCTGGGCCAGGTCCCGCACCTTCTTCGGATACCTGACCTTCTTCACGTCCTCCCAGGCCGCGGCCACGAGCCCGCCCGCGCCCAACACCTCGTCGGCCCTGTCCAGATACTCCTTCCTGGGAATCCGCTTCCCGCCCTCGATCTTGTAGACCATGTCCTCGCCGTACCCCACGGCCTTGCCGAAGTCGGCGGCGCGCATCCCCACCGCCTCGCACCGAAGCTTCAACTGCCGCCCCACGGTGGCGACTACGGCCACGCCCCACTCGTCGTCCGGGTCCACCTCCCACCCCGGCTCGTCCGCCTCGGTCCGTAGCCGTGCCGCCTCCGCGTCCACCGACATGCCCCGCGCCGCCCCTCCGTCGTACCGCCTCGAACCCGCCACGCCTCTACCCGTACGGGGCGCCCCGACAGCCCGGACAGCACCGGACAACGACCGGACAGTCACCGTACGCAAACGCAGCGTCACTCCTCACGGTAGGCAAACGCGGCCACGCTGAGTGACGTGATCCAGAAACTCACCGCACCGGCAGGACAGCCCGCGCACCCCGAGGGCCACATCCGCAACTTCCGTGTCCTGCTGTCCCCCACACCACGCGACGCCCGCCTGGCCCGCCTGCTCGCCACGGAGCAACTGCGCACCTGGGCACTGCCGGTGGACCCGGCGGCGAACATCGTCGCGGAGCTGGCGGCCAACGCGGCCACCCACGGCCGCGTACCGGGCCGGAACTTCCAGCTCATGCTCTACGTGGTCGGCGACACCCTGCGCATCGAGGTCACCGACACACAGGGTGACGGGCTACCGCAGCCGAAGGAAGCCACCGCGGACACCTCCGAAGCCGGCCGCGGCCTGCTCGTCGTCGCCGCCTTCGCCGACCGCTGGGGAGTCGACCGCAACCTGCCACCCCGCAAGACGGTCTGGGCCGAGGTCACCGTCCCTCGGCAAGCGCCGTGAACACCGCCCCGGACAACGCGCGGCCCGTCCTCAGGGCGAAGGCGACACCACGGACTGAGGGCCACCAGCCCGGTGACCTGACACGGCCGTACCCCGGGCGGTACGGCCGTGTCGCGCCGTTCCCGGCCGTCAGGTGCCGGTGTTCGTCGCGTCCGGGTCGACGCCCATCGTGATCGAGCCGGTGACGCCCTTGGCGATGTTCTTCTTGTTGTACTTCAGCTTCAGGAGGCCGCCCGTGGTGCCGGACTGGTCGTAGATCGTGTCCTCCTCCAGCGTCGTGCGCTCCGTCGTCGACGTGGAGTACGGCTCGACCTCGGCGGCGGCGAGGACGGACTCCTCGTCGAAGAAGAACTGGCCGGTGTGGCAGGTGTGGCCGCCCTCGTAGCCGGAGTCCGTCCACGTGCCGTCCACATGGACCTTGGTGTGGATGTGGACGGTGCGGCCGCGGTACCAGCCCGGGAAGATCGTGCGGAAGGTGACCCGGCCCTGCTTGTCGGTCCTCCACGTGCCGCGCAGATAGCGCTCGTCGTCGGTGGGCTCCTCGTGGACCCCGCCGCCGGTGCCGCCGGACGGGGGCTCACCGGTCGGTTCACCGGACGGGGGTTCGCCCGTGGGGACGTCCGTCGGCGCGTCCGTGGGGGGCGTGCCGCCGCCGCCCGTCGACAGGCTCTCGTAGCCCGAGTAGATGCCGAGCGCGTCGCAGTGCCAGATGTCGACGGCGGCGCCCGCGATGGGCTTGCAGGTCTCGCTGTCGATCACCTTGAGGTTCAGGACGAGCGGGATGCCCTCCTTGTCCTCGGTAATGTCCCGCCGGATCTTGTCGGCGTCGATGTAGTACGGGCCCTCGGTGGTCTCCGAGGTGAGGCGGTAGCAGGTCTCGGCCGTGTCGCTCTTCTTGCCGGTCGCGCCGCCCGTACCGCTCTTGCCGCTCTCGTCCGCGAAGGCGCCCGCCGCGAAGGAGGCGCCGACGCCCACCGCCACGGCGGCGCCCGCACCGGCCACGACGACCTTGCGACGCGTCAGATCCCGTTTGTGCTTGGGCCCTTGGGCCGTTTCGTTTCCCGTCATGGGAAGGAACGTAGGGAGCCAGCCTGTCAGGAACATGAGGAGGAGCTGGGGTCCACCCAGGAAACGGGAAACGGGAAACGGGCAACAGGAAACACGAAGGCGCCCGGACCGGGTGGGGTGGTCCGGGCGCCGGTCGTGGGTTACTTCGGCTGCGGCTTGCGCACCGACAGGTGCAGTTCCTTCAGCCGCGCCTCGTCCAGCTCGGTCGGCGCGCCCATCATCAGGTCCTGGGCGTTGCCGTTGAGCGGGAAGGCGATCGTCTCGCGGATGTTCGGCTCGTCGGCGAGGAGCATGACGATACGGTCCACGCCGGGCGCGATGCCACCGTGCGGCGGGGCGCCGAAGCGGAATGCGCGCAGCATGCCCGCGAACTGCTCCTCGACGGTCTCGCGGTCGTAGCCGGCGATCTCGAAGGCCTTGAGCATGATCTCCGGCTCGTGGTTCCGGATCGCGCCGGAGGACAGCTCGACGCCGTTGCAGACGATGTCGTACTGCCAGCCGAGGATGTCCAGCGGGTCCTGGGTCTCCAGGGCCTCAAGACCGCCCTGCGGCATCGAGAAGGGGTTGTGCGAGAAGTCGATCTTGCCGGTCTCTTCGTCCTTCTCGTACATCGGGAAGTCGACGATCCAGCAGAACTGGAAGACGTCCTCCTCGAAGTGCCCGGCGCGCTTGGCGGCCTCGACGCGGACCGCGCCCATGATCTTGGAGACCTCGTCGAACTCGCCCGCGCCGAAGAACACGGCGTGACCGGCGGCCAGGGACAGGCGCTTGGTCAGCTCGGCGACGTTCTCCTCGGTGAGGAACTTGGCGATCGGGCCGGTCAGCGAACCGTCCTCGGCCACCCGCACCCAGGCCAGGCCCTTCGCGCCCAGCGAGACGGCGAAGTCGCCGAGCTGGTCGAAGAACTTGCGCGGCTGGTCCTGGACCGCCGGCACCGGCAGGGCGCGCACGTGCTTGCCCGCGAAGGCCTTGAACTCCGAGCCCTCGAAGATGTCGGTGATGTCGACGAGTTCGAGCTGGGCGCGCAGGTCGGGCTTGTCCGAGCCGTACTTCAGCATCGCCTCGCGGAACGGGATCCGCGGGAACGGCGAGGTGACGTGGCGGCCGTTGCCGAACTCCTCGAACAGCTCGGTCATGAGCTTCTCGATCGGCTGGAAGACGTCCTCCTGCTCGACGAAGCTCATCTCGACGTCGAGCTGGTAGAACTCGCCCGGCGAACGGTCGGCGCGGGCGTCCTCGTCACGGAAGCAGGGCGCGATCTGGAAGTACCGGTCGAAGCCCGAGATCATCAGCAGCTGCTTGAACTGCTGCGGAGCCTGGGGGAGGGCGTAGAACTTGCCCGGGTTCAGACGGGACGGGACGACGAAGTCGCGGGCGCCCTCGGGGGAGGTCGCCGACAGGATCGGGGTCGCCATCTCGTTGAAGCCGAGGGCCGTCATCTTGTGACGGATCGCCGAGATGACCGCCGTGCGCAGCATGATGTTCTTGTGCATGCGCTCGCGGCGCAGGTCCAGGAAGCGGTACTCAAGGCGCCGCTCCTCGTTGACCCCGTCCTCGGTGTTGATCGTGAACGGCAGCGGGGCGGCCGCGCCCAGCAGCTCGACCTCGGAGACCTCGACCTCGATCTCGCCGGTCGGCAGGTCGGGGTTCACGTTCTCCGCGCCACGCGAGACGACCTTGCCGTCGACCCGGACCGTGGACTCCTTCGACAGCTTGTCCAGGGCCTCGTAGGCGGCGGTGCCGGGCCGGGCGACGAGCTGCGTGATGCCGTAGTGATCCCGCAGATCGATGAAGAGGATGCCGCCCAGGTCGCGCCGATTGTGCAGCCAGCCACTCAGCCGGACGTCGCTTCCGACGTCAGAGGCGCGGAGCTCGCCGCAGGTGTGGGACCTGTACCGATGCATCGTCGTTCATCCAGTCTTCGCGGATCGGGGATCTGTTTCACGTGAAACGCCCTCCAAGACTACCGGCCGGGCCAAGATCGCCTCCCCTCATTACCGCGGGGCCGGTGCGGGTGCCTTCGGTGGCAGGGTGCGATCGCCTGTTCTTAGAGTGGGTCAATGCGCACTGGTGAGCCCCTGCCCGCCGTGGGGGAGGTACTCGCCGCCCTGGCTACCGGGCAATGGCACTGGTCCACCGCAACCGGTCTGGTCACGGTGGACGCGGAGGCGGCCAGGCTCCTCGGGCTGCCCGAGGAGGCCGCCACCCTGCGCGAGAACCAGGTGCGCGCCCGGCTCCACCCGGTCGACTGGAACGAGATCACCGGGGTCATCCAGCTCGCCGTCGCCGAGGGCACCCTCGGCGAGGTACGGGTACGGATCATGGACGAGCGGGGCGAGGTCGTCCGCATCACCCGCTCCCGCTTCAAGCCCTCCTTCGACCCGCTCAGACGGGTCTACGAAGTGATCGGCACCCTTCAGGAGGTCACCGAACCCGCCCCGGGCACCCCGGCCGGGCGGCGGGCGGTCACCGGGGACTGGCGGCGCTCCCGGGAGGCGTTCCTGCTGGACGCGGGCCGGGCACTGGCCGAGGCCCGCTCCACGGCGGAGGTGCTCCGGGTGGCGGCGGGGCTGTCGATGCCGGGGTTCTCCCCGGACGGGCTCGCGGTCTTCGGCGTGGAGGGGGACCGGCTGACGATCATCGGCCACCACGGGCAGCAGCCCGGCGACGAGGACCCCTTCACCCATATGTCCCTGGAGACCGACTACCCGGCCGCCGAGGTGGTGCGCACCGGCCGGGCCGTCTATCTCTCCTCGCCCGAGCAGTACCGCGCCCGCTACCCGGTGACCTGGCCGCTGGCGGCCCACTTCGGGCGCCGTTCGTGGGCGTTCCTGCCGCTGACGGTGGCCGGGCGGACCATGGGCGCCTGGATGGCGGCCTTCACCTACCCGGTGGCGTTCACGCCCGACGAGCGCTCGGTGCTGACCACGGTGGCCCGGATGCTCGCCCAGGCCCTGTCCCGCGCGGGCGCCGCCGAGACCCAGCGCGAGCTGACCGACGGACTCCAGCGCTCCATGCTGCCGGTGCTGGGCGTGCAGGAGATCCCCGGCATGAGCGTGGCCGCGCGCTATGTGCCCACCGGCGGCGGACTGCAGGTCGGCGGCGACTGGTACGACATGATCCCGCTGCCGGGCGGCCGGTTCGCCCTGGTCATCGGGGATGTGCAGGGCCACGACGTACGGGCGGCGGGGCTGATGGGCCAGCTCCGGATAGCGCTGCGCGCCTACGCCTCCGAGGGCCACCGCCCGGACGCCGTCCTCTCCCGCGCCTCCCGCTTTCTGCACGGCATGGCGGAGGACGACCCCGACCTGCTCGACCTGCGCTTCGCGACCTGCCTGTACGTCGAGGTGGACCCCGCCTCGGCGACCCTGGACATCGCCCGCGCCGGGCACCCGGACCCGGCGATCCGGATGGCGGACGGCACGGTGCTGACCCGGCCCACGGCGGGCGGGCTGCCGCTCGGGATCGACCCGGACGCGGACTATCCGACGACCCGGCTCACCCTGGAGCCCGGCGAGACGATGCTGCTGTGCACGGACGGCCTCATCGAGACCGGCGGCCACGACCTGGACTCGGGCTGGAAAAGGCTGCGGACGATCCTGGAGGACCACGACGGCGACCTGGAGGCGCTGGCCGACGCCCTGGTCCAGGCGGTGCACGGACCCTCCTCGCACCACACCACGGGCCCCCTCGCGGACCGCCGCGAGGACGACATCGCGGTGCTGCTGCTGTGCCGGGAGGGGGAGGGCTGCGGCTGCGGGGAGACGGTGACGGCGGCCCGGCCGCCGGTGCGCCGCACCGTGCTCACCGTGGCCCAGGACGAGCCCGAGCGGGTCGCGGTGGCCCGGCACCAGCTCAGGGAACTGCTGCACGACTGGGAGTGCGAGGAGCAGGTGGACTCCGCGGTCCTGCTGCTCTCCGAGACGCTGACCAACGTCCTGGTGCACACCGACGCGGACGCCCTGCTGCTGGCGGAGGTGCACCACGGGCTGGGCAGACGCCGGATGCGGGTGGAGGTCACCGACACCAGCGACGACCTGCCGCACCGGCGCAGCCCCGGCGAGCTGGCCTCCTCCGGCCGGGGCCTGATGCTGATCGAGCTGCTGGCGGACACCTGGGGCGTGGACCCGCGGGGCGAGGGCAAGAGCATCTGGTTCGAGCTGGTGGAGCCCGCTCAGGACGAGGAGCCGTAACCGGCCAGGGCCGGGAGCCGGTCCGCTCAAGCCGAGGGGGCCTGAGGCCGGTCCCGCTGGAGCCCGCTCAGCCGAGGGGCCCGGAGTCGGTCCCGACGGAGCCCGTTCAGGACGAGGGGCCCGTAACCGGGCCCGAATGACCCCGCTCAGGACGAGGAGCCGTAGCGGGTCCGCAGTTCTTCCACGACGCCGAAGGCCGCCGCGGTGAGCGGTACGGCGAGCAGCATGCCGAGGATGCCGGCCACGGAGGCACCCGCGGTGATCGTCACCATCACCATCGCGGGGTGCATCTGCACGGTCCGGCTCTGGATCATCGGCTGGAGCACATGCCCCTCCAGCACCTGTACGGCGAGGACGACGCCGAGCGCCCACAGCGCGATCACGAACCCCCGGTCCGCGAGCGCGACCAGCACGGCGACGGCTCCGGAGAGGAAGGCGCCGAGGTAGGGGATGTAGGCGCCGACGAAGACCAGGGCGCCGAGTCCGGCGGCGCCGGGCACGTCGAGGATCAGCAGGCCGATGGTGATGCAGACGGCGTCGATGAAGGCGATGAAGGTGGTGCCGCGCATGAACCCCTCGACGGCCTGGAAGGCCCGCCGGGCCATGGCCTCCAGCATGTCGGCACTGCCGGGCGGGGAGAGCGAGCGCAGGGTCTCGGCGGCGCGGTCGGAGTCGCGCAGGAAGAAGAAGACCAGCAGCAGCGCCAGTACGGCCATGGCGATGGTCTCGCCGACCACGCTGACCCCGCTGATGACGCCGGAGGCGGCGGTGCCGCCGAACTTGGTGAGCAGGTCCCGGGCGTTTTCGGCGATGTCGTCCAGGGAGGTCCCGGCCGCCCCGAAGTGCCGGGCGAGATCCCGGCCCGCGGTGCGCAGCGACCGTACGATCTGGTCCCCGCTGTCGATGAGCGCGGCGACGACGATGTACACGGCGCCGCCTACCACGGCCACCACGGCGACGCAGGTCAGCGCGGCGGCGACGGAACGGTGGACGTGGGCGTTGACGAGCCGCCGGTGGAGCGGCCCGAGCAGTGCGGTACCGAGCAGCGCGAGCAGCACCGGCACCACGGCGGTGCGCAGTTCGGCGCAGAGCAGGACGCCGACGTAGCCGACGCCGGCCACCAGGAGGATGACGGCGCACCACGCTCCGGCGCGGCGCACGGGTTCGGGGAGCAGCGGTCGTGAGTCCTGCACGCTCCCAGCCGATCACGCGCCGGGTGGACCCACCTTCCGGCAGGCCCACCCGGGTGACGGAGCGTCAGTCCTCGCTCTGCGGACCGCTCTCGGTCATGCCGTGCACGGCCGGGATGGTGCCGAGCCGGCCCTTCTGGAAGTCCTCGAACGCCTGCTGGAGTTCTTCGCGGGTGTTCATGACGAACGGGCCGTAGTGCGCCATCGGCTCCCGGATGGGCTGCCCGCCGAGGAGGACGACCTCCAGGTCCGGCGTGTGCGAGTCCTGCTTCTCGTCCGCCCGCACGGTCAGGGACCCGCCCGCGCCGAAGACCGCCGTCTGGCCGAGGTGGATCGGACGGCGCTCGGCACCGACCGAGCCCTTGCCCGCCAGCACGTACGCCAGCCCGTTGAAGTCCTCCCGCCACGGCAGCGTGACCTCCGCACCCGGCGCCACCGTCGCGTGGATCATCGTGATCGGGGTGTGCGTGATGCCGGGACCGGCGTGGCCGTCCAGCTCACCGGCGATGACACGGAGCAGCGCGCCGCCGTCGGGGGTGGTCAGCAGCTGGACGTTGCCGCCGCGGATGTCCTGGTAGCGCGGGGCCATCATCTTGTCCTTGGCCGGGAGGTTCACCCACAGCTGCAGGCCGTGGAAGAGGCCGCCGGACATGACCAGATGCTCCGGCGGCGCCTCAATGTGCAGCAGGCCCGCGCCCGCCGTCATCCACTGCGTGTCGCCATTGGTGATGGTGCCGCCACCACCGTTGGAATCCTGGTGGTCGAAGATCCCGTCGATGATGTAGGTGACGGTCTCGAAGCCGCGGTGCGGGTGCCACGGGGTTCCTTTCGGCTCCCCAGGCTGATACTCAACCTCACCCATCTGATCCATCATGATGAACGGATCCAGGTGGCGATAGTTGATCCCCGCGAACGCCCGACGGACAGGGAAACCCTCACCTTCGAAGCCGCTCGGCGCGGTCGTCACAGCCAGCACGGGACGCGCCACGGCATCCGCCGACGCAGCCACGCGCGGCAGGGTCAGCGGGTTCTCGACAGTTACAGCAGGCATGGGTCCGACTCTCCTTTAGGTGGAAGTTTCCGCAGGTCAGCGAGCATCCGTCGAGATACTCCCCCAACTGGTAGAGTCCTTGGGCTCGCCCGGCGCGTAGTCCACCTCTCCCATCTGGTCCATCATGATGAACGGGTCCAGATGGCGGTAGTTGATCCCGGCGAACGCGCGGCGCACCGGGAAGCCCTCGCCCTCAAAACCGCTCGGCGCGGTCGTGACGGCGAGCACGGGACGGGCCACGGCCTCCGCGGGTGCGGCGACACGGGGCAGCGTCAGCGGGTTCTCGACGGTCACTGCAGGCATGTCGGTACCTCCTTGTGCGGCCAGTTTAGTTGAGCATTGAACTTCCTGCCACTCCTAACGGAAGGAGCCCGGAGGGCATTCCCCCCGGGCTCCCCACGTGCGAGCCGTGGCGGCGTCAGTTGCTGAAGTACAGGTACTTCCAGGTGCCGTACGTCGTGGAGTTGACGTTGTCGCCCGACGAGCCGTTGATGTACGCCGAGCGCATGCGCGCCTTGATGCCCGCCTGGCCGGGGGCCTCCAGGGTCACCGCGGACTTGCCGTTGGTGCCGAGGGAGAAGTACTCCGAGGCCGTGTCGTACCACTTGCCCTGGTAGTAGACCTGGAGGTCGAAGCGCTGCTGGCGGCCCGCGTAGTAGTTCATCGTGGTGGTCAGCAGCGGGTCGGTGTTCTTGTGGAACCAGTAGTACGTGGTCGAGCCGATCTTCGCCTTCTTGTAGTGCTTGGCGACGGTCGTGGACACCTTGGCCTTGGCGTACGCCGTGACCTTCACCGTCTTCGGCTTGTAGCGGGCGTCGCCCTTGAAGACGGCGGTGACGGTGGTGTCGCGCTTCATGTCGACCACGGCGGAGAGGTTGCCGCTGGAGTTGACCTTGCCGGTCTTGATCAGCTTGTTGGGCTTGTCCGAGCCGTAGGGGTTGGCCCAGATCTCGACCGTGCGGTTCTTGTACGTCGTGCCCAGGTGCGCCGTGAACTTCACGTCCGCGCCGTAGCCGTACAGCTTGCCGTTGTTGTTCAGGCTCAGCTTGGTGGAGGCACGGGAGACCTCGACGGTGTCGGAGGCGCTCACGGGGGCGTGCGTGGCGTCGCCCGCGTACTTCACCGTGTACTTCACCTTGCCGCCGGCCGGCGGGGTGTTGGTGAAGGAGTAGGTGCCGTCCGCCTTCACCTTGACCGCGGGCAGCGCCTTGCCGTTCGGGCTGTCCAGGTCGGTGCGGGTGACACTGAGCTCGATGCCCTCGGGCAGCGGGACCGTCGCCGAGATCTTGCCGGTGACGGTGAGCTTCTTGTTCCGCGTCGCGGTCGACGGGGCGTTGACCTTGAGCGTCGGGACATTGAGGTTCGGGCTGGTCAGCGCCTTGAGGCTGTAGCCGCCTGAGCTGTTCGGGACCAGGGCGAAGATCCGGGAGGAGTCCGGGGCCCAGGCCAGGTCGGCGGCGGCGGTGCTGTACGTACGCACCGGCTGGGTCGCGTCCGGCCGGTAGACGGCTACCTTGCTGCCCGTGCTCTGGGCGACCAGACCGCTGCGGCCGATGTCGGCGCGGTGCCCGCCCGGGTAAGCGCCGGCCTTGGTGAACGTGCCGTCCGCGTACGCGTCCCGGTCGGTGCCGTTGACCAGCACCTGGTCGTTGCCCGCGACGAGGTCGATGTCGCCGATCCCGTGGTTCAGCGAGTAGTCGCCGTTGTGCCAGGCGGTCAGCTTCGCGGTGCCGTCCGACACGTCGAGGACGGCCATCGAGCCGGTGGACAGACCGGTCTCGCCGACGGCCAGCAGACCGGGCCGCAGCGGGTCGGTGTCCAGCAGCGCCTGGCCCCACATCCCGACGGAGGTGCCCTCCTTCGGGAACTGCGCCAGCGCCACCGGGTCCGTGCCGCTCGCCGGGTCCACGGCCGGGTCGACCGAACCGAGGTCGCCGTCCCACTGGTCGCCGTAGCTGAACCAGACCTTGCCGCCCGCGTACGCGACATGGACCGGACCGGTGTCGGTGGCGACCGGATAGCGGGCCTTGACATCGAAGGTGGCCGCGTCCAGGGCCACGATCTCGTGCGTGCCCGGGGCAGCGGCGTACAGGGTGGCGCCGTCGTCGGACAGCGCCAGGTCGGACACCCCGGACACCCCGCTCACCGAGGCGAGGACGGTACCGGAGTGATTGGCGGCCAGGACGGTACCGGCCTGCCGGTCGCCGAGGAAGACCCGCTGGCCGCTGGCGACCATGCCCCCGGGCGCCTTGACCACGGCGGTGGCCGCCGACGCCGGAGCCGCGGCCACGACGCTCAGCGCGGCCGAGCCGAACAGGACCGCGAGCGCCGTCGCGGCCGATGTGCTGCGCATGCGCACAGTAATGAACCCCCACACAGGAAACCGGCCCGAGGCCGGTAGATGAGAGCGCCGCGCGGCACCCGGACGCGGACCGCGAAAAAGCGGTGGCGTGCGGGGCGCGGCTGCCTCCGGCACTCTATGGCATGGCTGTGACAATCCGGCAGGGGATATTCCGGCCCCGGGGGGCGCTGCTCCTCGTCGGGGGTTCGGTCAGCCGTACATCCTGCGCATCGCGAACTCCACCATCTGCTCGACCGCCTTGGCGTCGAAGACCATGCGGTGCTCGCCCTCCATGTCCAGGACGAAGCCGTAGCCGGTGGGGAGGAGGTCGATCACCTCGGCGCCGGTGATGACGAAGTACTTGGACTCCTTGCCCGCGTAGCGGCGCAGTTCCTTCAGCGAGGTGAACATGGGGATCACCGGCTGCTGGGTGTTGTGCAGGGCGAGGAAGCCGGGGTTGTCGCCGCGCGGGCAGTACACCTTCGACGTCGCGAAGACCTGCTGGAAGTCCTCCGCGGACATCTGCCCCGTGGTGAAGGCCCGTACCGCGTCGGCGAGCGAGGGCGGGGACGGCTCGGGGTACAGCGGTGGCTGCTGGCCGTACCCGCCGGACATGGGCTGCTGCGGCGGGGCGTAGCCGGTCTGAGCAGCGCCTCCGTCCATGGGCTGGCCGTATCCATACATGGGCGCAAGCCTAGTACCGCCATCGCGGTGAACCGACAGCTGATTGACAAGCAATTGCCCTGGTTCTCACGGCGCCCCGGCTCGTAGCGTCGATGTCATGCGGAGCGACCACGCCGACGGACCCCATGAGCACGACCGCGGGCTCTCCCACGACCTCCCCGTCCTCGCCCGCCGCCGGATGATCCGGCTGATGGCGGGCGCGGGGCTGATCCCGCTGGTGGGCTGCACCTCCGAGACCTCCGAGACCCCCGGGACCTCCGGGGCCTCCGGGGCCTCCGGGACCTCTGGGGCCTCCGGGAAGGCGGCGGGCGGCGCGGCCTCGTCGTCTGCGGAGGAGTGCGCGGCGATCCCCGAGGAGACCGCCGGGCCCTTCCCCGGCGACGGGTCCAACGGCGTCAACGTGCTCAAGGAGAGCGGAGTCGTCCGCTCCGACATCCGCTCCAGCTTCGGCGACTCCGCGGGCGGCACCGCCGAGGGCGTACCCCTGACCGTGACGCTCACCGTCGTCGACGCGGCCGGCGACTGCGGTACGCCCAAGGAGGGCGCCGCGGTCTACGTCTGGCACTGCGACCGGGAGGGCAACTACTCGCTGTACTCGGAGGGCGTCACCGAGGAGAACTGGCTGCGGGGTGTGCAGGAGACCGACGCGAAGGGGCAGGTCAGCTTCACGACCGTGTTCCCCGGCTGCTACCCGGGCCGCTGGCCGCACATCCACATCGAGGTCTACGGCAGCCTCGCCGACGCCACGGCGGCCACCGCGATCACCAGCACCTCGCAGCTCGCGTTTCCCAGGGATGTGTGCGAAAGGGTGTACAAAACGGACGGCTACCGCGAGAGTGGTGTCAATCTCCGCTCACTCTCGATCGAGACGGACACCGTGTTCAGCGACGGCCACGACCGGCAGCTCGCGACCGTGGAGGGCAGCCCAGGGGCCGGATTCACGGCCTCGCTGGTGGTTCCGGTGTGACCCGTCACAGATGAGCGGATCGGGGTTGCGGCTTATTACTGACGGGTAGCATCATCGTAGCTACTTGTTGGTACGTGAACTAGCGCGAGGATTTAGTGCCTCGCCGATTCTCTCTACGGAGCCGTCGCCATGGGGCACTACAAGTCGAATCTGCGGGACATCGAGTTCAACCTCTTCGAGGTGCTCGGTCGCGACAAGCTGTACGGCACCGGGCCCTTCGCCGAGATGGACACGGACACCGCCAAGAGCATCCTTGAGGAGATGACCCGCCTCGCGGAGAACGACCTCGCGGAGTCCTTCGCCGACGCCGACCGCAACCCGCCGGTCTTCGACCCGGAGACCAACACCGCGCCGGTCCCCGCGTCCTTCAAGAAGAGCTACAAGGCGTTCATGGAGTCCGAGTACTGGCGGCTCGGCCTCCCGGAGGAGATCGGCGGCACCACCGCTCCCCCGTCCCTGATCTGGTCGTACGCGGAGCTGATCCTGGGCGCCAACCCGGCCGTGTGGATGTACTCCTCCGGCCCGGCGTTCGCCGGGATCCTCTACGACGAGGGCAACGACGTCCAGAAGAAGATCGCCCAGATCGCCGTGGAGCGGACCTGGGGCTCCACCATGGTGCTGACCGAGCCCGACGCGGGCTCCGACGTCGGCGCCGGGCGCACCAAGGCGGTCCCGCAGGAGGACGGCTCCTGGCACATCGAGGGCGTGAAGCGCTTCATCACCTCCGGTGAGCACGACATGGAGGAGAACATCCTCCACTACGTCCTCGCCCGCCCCGAGGGCGCCGGCCCCGGCACCAAGGGCCTGTCCCTCTTCCTCGTCCCGAAGTACCTCTTCGACTTCGAGACCGGCGAGCTGGGCGAGCGCAACGGCGTCTACGCCACGAACGTCGAGCACAAGATGGGCCTGAAGGCCTCCAACACCTGCGAGATGACCTTCGGCGACCGGCACCCCGCCAAGGGCTGGCTGATCGGCGACAAGCACGACGGCATCCGCCAGATGTTCCGCATCATCGAGTTCGCCCGCATGATGGTCGGCACGAAGGCGATCTCCACGCTGTCCACCGGCTACCTCAACGCGCTGGAGTACGCCAAGGAGCGCGTCCAGGGTCCGGACCTGGCGAACTTCATGGACAAGTCCGCGCCCAAGGTCACCATCACCCACCACCCCGACGTGCGCCGCTCCCTGATGACGCAGAAGGCGTACGCGGAGGGCATGCGCGCCCTGGTGCTGTACACGGCCTCGATCCAGGACGCCATCGCCGTCAAGGAGGCCGCGGGCGAGGACGCCAAGGCCGAGCACGCGCTGAACGACCTGCTCCTGCCGATCGTCAAGGGCTACGGCTCCGAGAAGGGCTACGAGCAGCTCGCCCAGTCGCTGCAGACCTTCGGCGGCTCCGGCTTCCTGCAGGAGTACCCGATCGAGCAGTACATCCGGGACTCCAAGATCGACACCCTGTACGAGGGCACCACCGCCATCCAGGGCCAGGACTTCTTCTTCCGGAAGATCGTCCGCAACCAGGGCGCGGCGCTGAACTCCCTCGCCGAGGACATCAAGAAGTTCCTGGCGCTCGGCACCGGCGGCGAGGAGCTGGCCGCCGCCCGTGAGCAGCTGGCCAAGGCCGCCGTCGAGCTGGAGGCCATCGTCGGCCTGATGCTGACCGACCTGGCCGCCACCGAGCAGGACGTCAAGAACATCTACAAGGTCGGCCTGAACACCACCCGCCTGCTGATGGCCTCCGGTGACGTGGTCGTCGGCTACCTGCTGCTGAAGGGTGCCGCGGTCGCGGCGGAGAAGCTTCAGACGGCCTCCGCGAAGGACAAGGCGTTCTACACCGGCAAGATCGCGGCGGCGAAGTTCTTCGCGGCCAACGTCCTGCCCGGTGTCACCGGCGCCCGCAAGCTCGCCCAGAACGTCGAGCTGGACCTGATGGAGCTGGACGAAGCCGCCTTCTAGGACAACTCCCCTTTCCCACCAGGGCCCGCCCTCCTCATGAACGGGGGGCGGGCCCTGTTACGTCGTTAAGGTGAACCCCATGAGCGAACCCTCACGCTTCGACCGCGGCCACACCGACGACCTCATGACCTTCCTCGCGGCCAGTCCGTCGCCGTACCACGCCGTGGCGAACACCGCCGAGCGGCTGGAGAAGGCCGGGTTCCGGCAGGTCGCCGAGACGGACGCCTGGGACGCCTCCAGCGGTGGCAAGTACGTCGTCCGCGGCGGCGCGATCATCGCCTGGTACGTCCCCGAGGGCGCGGCCCCCCACACCCCGTTCCGCATCATCGGCGCGCACACCGACTCCCCCAACCTGCGCGTCAAGCCGCTTCCCGACTCCGGCGCCCACGGCTGGCGCCAGGTGGCCGTGGAGATCTACGGCGGCCCCCTGCTCAACTCCTGGCTCGACCGCGACCTGGGCCTGGCCGGCCGGCTCACCCTGCGCGACGGTTCCACCCGCCTCGTGAACATCGACCGCCCCCTGCTGCGGGTCCCCCAGCTCGCCATCCATCTGGACCGCGCGGTCGCCTCCGAGGGCCTCAAGCTCGACAAGCAGCGCCATCTGCAGCCCGTGTGGGGGCTCGGTGACGATGTGCGCGACGGCGACCTGATCGCCTTCCTGGAGGACGAGAACGGGCTCAAGCGGGGCGAGGCCACCGGCTGGGACCTCATGGTGCACTCCGTGGAACCGCCCGCCTACCTCGGCCGCGACCGGGAACTGGTGGCCGGGCCGCGCATGGACAACCTGCTGTCGGTGCACGCGGCCACCGCCGCGCTGGCCGCGGTCTCCACCGGCGGCGACCTGCCGTACATCCCGGTGCTGGCCGCCTTCGACCACGAGGAGAACGGCTCGCAGTCCGACACCGGCGCCGACGGCCCGCTGCTGGGCGGGGTGCTGGAGCGCTCGGTGTTCGCCCGCGGCGGCTCCTACGAGGACCGGGCCCGCGCCTTCGCCGGCACCGTCTGTCTGTCCTCCGACACCGGGCACGCCGTCCACCCCAACTACGCCGAACGGCACGACCCCACCCACCACCCGCGCGTCAACGGCGGCCCCATCCTCAAGGTCAACGTCAACAACCGCTACGCCACGGACGGTTCGGGCCGCTCCGTGTTCGCCGCCGCCAGCGAGCGGGCGGGCGTGCCGTTCCAGTCCTTCGTCTCCAACAACGCCATGCCCTGCGGCACCACCATCGGCCCGATCACCGCGGCCCGGCACGGCATCCGCACGGTCGACATCGGAGTCGCCATCCTCTCCATGCACAGCGCCCGCGAACTGTGCGGCGCCGACGACCCGTTCCTGCTGGCGAACGTGCTGACCGCGTTCCTGGAGGGGTAACCGGCGGCGACGGGGGTACCCGCCCGCGACCGGAACCACCGGACAGGGAGGCGGGACCTCATGGGCCTCGGCGGATGCATCATCCTCATCGGCGTGGGAGCCATTCTCACGTTCGCGACCGACTGGGACATGGAGGGCGTCAACCTCGACCTGGTCGGCATCATCCTCATGATCGTCGGACTGATCGGCGTCACCACCTTCAGCAGCATCGCCCGCCGCAGGCGAGTGGTGGTGCCGCCGACCACCCCGGTGGTCGAGGAGGACCCCAACCGGCCGGGCTACCACAACGGTTACGGCGGCTGACCGGGCGTCAGGGTCAGCGGCAGCCGTGCCGGACCGTCCGGCACGGTCCGCACCGGCACCTCCCAGTCCCGCCGGTGCAGATGGCAGGCCGGGTACGGGACCTCCGTGTCGTCGTCGCAGGCCGCCACCGTGGCCGAGATGTGCAGGACGCCCTCCCCGACCTCCGGGTCGAACCGCAGGGTGCGGGACAGCGCCGGGTCCGCGCCCGCGCCCGCCAGCAGCAGTCCGGGCGGGGTGGCGGCGACCAGGAGGCGGGTGGCGGGGCCGTAGCGGGTGTCCGGCTTCTGGCCGGGCGGGGCCTCGAAGGCCACCTCCAGGCGCAGCTCCCCGGCCGCGACCTCGGTGACGTCGACGGCTGCGGGCGGCGGCGCGAGCGTATGCTCGGGCAGCCTCAGCCGGGTCAGGCGGTGCCGCGCGGACTCCACGACCACGATGTCCTCCCCGTCGACCACGGCCCCGCTGGGCTCGCGGAGGTCGGTGGCGAGGGTGGTCAGCTCGCCGGTGCACGGGTCGTAGCGGCGCAGGGCATGGTTGTAGGTGTCGCTGACGGCGACCGAGCCGTCGGGGAGCGCGGTGACACCCAACGGGTGCTGGAGCAGGGCCTGTCCGGCCGCGCCGTCGCGGTGCCCGAAGTCGAACAGACCGGTGCCGGCGGCGGTGCGCACCACACCGTCCGGGTCGATCCAGCGCAGGGCGGAGGTCTCGGAGTCGGCGATCCAGAGCCGGTCGGGGGTGGCGGCGAGCCCGGAGGGCTGCGCGAACCAGGCCTCGGCGGCCGGGCCGTCGACCAGCCCCTCGTTGCCGGTCCCGGCGGCGACGGCGACCGTCCCGGCCGCCGGATCGTAGACCCACAGCTGGTGGATGCCCGCCATGGCGATCCACACCTTGCCCCGCCACCAGGCCACGTCCCAGGGCGAGGAGAGGCCGACCTCCCGCGCGGGGCCCGCGGTCCGGTCCCCCCACCGCCACGGTGACCCCGTACCGGCGAGGGTGGACGTCCGCCCCGACCCCGGGTCCAGGCGCCGGAGCGCGTGATTGACCGTGTCGGCGACGACGACCGTCCCGTCCGGCAGCAGGGCGAGCCCCTGCGGCTCGCTGAACAGCGCCCGCGCCGCGTCGCCGTCCTCAAGACCCCGCCGGTCCCGCTGCCCGATCCGCCGTACGACGCTCTCCCCGTCCGCCGCCAGCTCCACCAGCTGATGCCGGGTCGTGTCGCTGACCAGGACGTCCCCGGACGGCAGGAGCAGCGCCTTCCCCGGGAACCGCAGCACCGTCGGCTCCGGCTCCGGTGCCACGTACGGCCCCTTCCCGCGCCGCAGCGTCCCCTTGGCCGCGTGCTCGCTCTCCAGCTCCGTGACCAGCCGCTCGATCGCGGGCACATGCCCCTCGCCGGAGTACTGCGCCACGACGTACCCCTCGGGGTCGATCACGGCCAGCGTCGGCCAGGCCCGTACCGCGTACTGCTTCCAGGTGACCAGCTCCGGGTCGTCCAGCACGGGGTGCGCCACCCCGTACCGCTCCACCGCGTCCACCACGGCCGCGTGCTCGCCCTCGTGCGCGAACTTCGGCGAGTGCACCCCGACCACCACGACCGTGTCCGGGTGCCGCTCCTCCAGGTACCGCAGCTCGTCGATGACGTGCAGACAGTTCACACAGCAGAACGTCCAGAACTCCAGGACGACGATCCGCCCCCGCAGCTCGGCCAGGCCGTACGGCCGCCCGCCCGTGTTCACCCAGCCGCCCCGGCCGACCAGCTCGGGGGCGCGGACGCGGGCACGTCGGCGGGGCGCGGCATCAGTCATACGGCAAGGGTGCCACCGGCCACCGACAGTCACCCCAGGGCATGGCCCGTGGTCACGTCGACGTGGCCGGGGACCTCCTCGTGCCGGTCCCCGACGGTCGACGTGCCCGAGGGTTCCAGCAGCAGGATGTCGGTCGGGACCGGGGCGAAGGGCTTGTGCTCCACACCGCGCGGGACGGTGAAGACGGACAGCGGCGGCAGGACGACGGTGCGCTCCCCGGACGGCTCGCGCAGAGAGATGCGCAGCTCACCGGAGAGCACCAGGAAGAACTCGTCGGTGTGGTCGTGGGTGTGCCAGAGGTGCTCGCCCTCGACGTGGGTGACGCGTACGTCGTAGTCGTTGACCGTGGTGGCGATGCGCGGGCTCCACTGGTCCGTGAACGAGGCGAGGGCGGCGGGCAGCGATACGGGTTCCTGGGTCATGGAGTCATCGTGCGGTGGCCGGGGCACGCGCACGAGTGCTAGGAATCGCACATGGCGCAAGATTCCTCGCACGCTCCTCGGCCGCACCGGGTCGCCGTCGTCGTCGACGAGGGCACCAACCCCTTCGAAGTGGGCGTCGCCACCGAGCTGTTCGGGCTGCCGAGACCCGAACTGGGGCTGCCGGGACCGCTGTACGAGGTGGTCCTGTGCACGCCCACGCCCGACGTCCGTATGAACCACGGCTTCTTCACCATGACGGGGACGGCCGGACTCGACGCCGTGGACGGCGCCGACACGCTCGTCGTGCCGGGTCGGCCGGACAACGTGGTGCCGCGTTCGGCCCCCGTCCTGGACGCCGTCCGGCGTACCCACGCGCGCGGGGCGCGGGTGGTGAGCTTCTGCACCGGCAGTTTCGCGCTCGCCGAGGCCGGGCTGCTGGACGGGCTGCGGGCCACCACGCACTGGATGTGGGCCGACCGGTTCCGCGCACTGCACCCGCGGGTGCGGCTGGAGCCGGACGTGCTGTTCGTGGACGAGGGACCGGTCCTCACCGCGGCGGGCAGCGCCGCGGCTCTCGACCTCGGCCTGTACCTGGTCCGGCGGGACCACGGCGCCGAGATCGCCAACGCCGTCTCCCGACGGCTCGTCTTCGCCGCGCACCGGGACGGCGGGCAGCGGCAGTTCGTGGAGCGGCCGGTGCCCGAGGTGCCGGACGCGTCCCTGGGCCCGGTGATCGCGTGGGCGCAGCAGCGGCTGGGCGAGCCGCTGACGGTGGCGGACCTGGCGGCGCGGGCGGCGGTGTCACCGGCCACCCTGCACCGCCGGTTCCGTGCCCAGCTGGGGACGACTCCGCTGGCCTGGCTGACCGGGGAGCGGGTGGCGCTGGCCTGCCGGCTGATCGAGCGCGGGGAGGAACGGCTGGACGTGGTGGCGGCGCGCTGCGGGCTGGGCACCGCGGCGAACCTGCGGGCGCGGCTGCGGCGGGCGACCGGACTCAGCCCGTCGGACTACCGGCGGCGTTTCGGAACGCGTGGCGGGGAACCCCTCGTGCCATGAGATTCCTCGTACGCGACCGGCTGCTGGGCTTCGGCGACGACTACTGGATCGAGGACGACCGGGGCGAGAAGGTCTTCCTCGTCGACGGCAAGGCCATGCGGCTGCGGGACACCTTCGAGCTGAAGGACCGGCAGGGGCGGGTGCTGATCGACATCCGGCGCAAGATGTTCGCGCTGCGCGACACCATGGTCATCGAGCGCGGCGACGAGCCGCTCGCCACCGTCCGCCGCAAGCGCCTGTCCCTGCTGCGCAACCACTACCGGGTCTCGCTGGCCGACGGCTCCACCGTGCTGGACGTCAGCGGCAGGATCCTCGACCGGGAGTTCGCCGTCGAGTACGAGGGCGAACTGCTCGCCGTGGTCTCCCGCCGGTGGCTGACCGTCCGGGAGACCTACGGCGTGGACGTCGTACGGGAGGACGCGGACCCGGCGCTGCTGATCGCGGTGGCGGTCTGCGTGATCCACCTGGCGGAGAGGGAGCGGGAGGGCGACTGATACGCCGTCATGGGCGGCGCTGTCGGCGTCGGCGCCCACGGAGCCGGTTCCGTCGAGCTGGCTGAGTCGAGCTGGTCCCGTCGAGCTGGTCCCGTCGAGCCGGTTCCGTCGAGCTGGTCCCGTCGAGCCGGTTCCGTCAAAGGGCGCGCAGGACACGGTCCTTCAGGGCGGGGAACTGTTCCCTGGTCTCGGTGACCTTCTCCGGGTCGAACTCCACCGTCAGGACCTCCTCGCCGGGCCCCGCCTCGGCGAGCACCTCGCCCCACGGATCCACCACGATCGAGTGACCCGCCTGCGGAACTCCCGCGTGCGTCCCGGCCGTTCCACACGCGAGCACGAACGCCTGGTTCTCCACCGCCCGCGCCTGGGCCAGCAGCGTCCAGTGCGCCCGGCGGCGCTCCGGCCAGCCCGCCGACACGATCAGGGTCTCGGCGCCCGCGTCGACGAGACCGCGGAAGAGTTCGGGGAAACGGAGGTCGTAACAGGTGGCCACGCCCAGGGTGGTGGCGGGCAGACGGACCGTCACCAGCTCGCTCCCGGCGCCCATCAGCACCGCCTCGCCCTTGTCGAAGCCGAAGCGGTGGATCTTGCGGTAGGCGGCGGCCAGTTCACCGGAAGGAGCGAAGATCAGGGAGGTGTTGTAGAGCGGCCCCTCGGGGTCCCGCTCGGGGATCGAGCCCGCGTGCAGCCAGACGCCCGCGTCGCTCGCGGCCTTCGCCATGGCCTCGTAGGTGGGCCCCTCCAACGGCTCGGCCTCGGTGCCGAACAGCTCGTAGGAGAAGGCGCCGACGGTCCACAGCTCCGGCAGGACGACCAGATCGGCGCCGGTCTGCTCGCGGACGAGCGAGGCCGCCCGCACCCGACGCGATTCGACCGATTCGCCCTCGTCCACGGCGATCTGGAGCAAAGAGGCGCGCACGCTACCACCGTCCTGGCATTCGACCCGTCCACACAGGCCTACGATCGTCACACGAAAGCACTGCCGGGGTGCCTCTCAGCAGCGTAACTTAACGTCCAAGACGCCCGCCGACAGCCACCTCCCACTGGCATCGCCGCCACCACCTGCCCGTGTACCGACCGCCGAGGGGTCCCGTTCCGTGAGTCTGCATCCCACCCTCCAGCCCTACGCCGACGCCTGGACGCACTCCATCGAAGCGATATCCGAGCTGGTGCAGCCGCTTGTGGAGGGCGAGTGGAACCGGCGCACGCCGTGCCCCGGCTGGTCGGTGCGCGATGTGGTCTCCCATGTCATCGGCCTGGACTGCGAGATGCTCGGTGACCCGCGGCCCATCCACACCCTGCCGCGCGACCTCTTCCACGTCACCAACGAGGCCCAGCGCTACGCGGAGATGCAGGTCGACGTCCGCCGCCACCACACGGCGCCGGAGATGACCGCGGAGCTGGAGTACACGGTCATCCGCCGCAACCGTCAGCTGCGCAACGAGTCCCGGGACCCGGGGACGAAGGTGCGCGGTCCGATGGGCCGCGAGATCACCCTTGAGGACTACATGCGCAAGCACGCCTTCGACGTGTGGGTGCACGAGCAGGACCTGCGCACCGCGCTCGGCAAGCCCGGCAACCTCGACTCGCCGGGCGCGCTGGTCGCCCGGGACGTGCTGCTCGACGCGCTGCCCGACGTGGTCGCCAAGCGGGCTGACGCGCCCCGGAGTTCGGCGATCGTCTTCGACGTGCACGGCCCCGTGGAGTTCCTGCGCACCATCCGCGTCGACATCCAGGGCCGCGGCACGCTGGAGACGGCACCCGCGCTGGGCCCGGCCGCGACGCTGACGCTGGACTGGGAGACGTACGTCCGCCTCGCCTGCGGCCGGGTCACCCCGGAGGCCGTCTCGGACCGGCTGAAGACCGAGGGGGACACCATGCTGACGCAGGCGATCCTGCGGAACTTCGCCGTCACCGAGTAGCCGCCCGGCGGGCCTACGCGGGGACGTGCACCGTCTCCACCCGGCTCGCCACCAGCCGTTCCCGCTCCCGCCGGGCCGCCCGCCCGCGCAGCCGCAGGATCTGGCTGACGCCGAGCGCCTGGAGGACGAACACCGCCGAGAAGGCGACCGCGTAGTCGTCCCCGGTGGCGTCGAGGAGGACGCCGATCGCGAACAGGGTCGTCATGGAGGCGACGAAGCCGCCCATGTTGGTGATCCCGGAGGCGGTGCCCTGCCGCTCCGGCGGGTTGGCCGGGCGGGCGAAGTCGAAGCCGAGCATGGAGGCGGGGCCGCAGGCGCCGAGCACCACGCAGAGCACGATCAGCAGCCACATCGGCGCGTGGTCGCCCGGGTAGCCGAGGGTGACCGCCCAGATGAGCGCGGTCGCGCCGACCGTGCCGAGCGCCAGCGGCAGCCGGGCCCCGTGGTGCCGGGCCACGAGCTGGCCGTAGACCAGGCCGAACGCCATGTTCGCCAGCACGACCAGGGTGAGGAGTTCACCGGCGGTGGCCCGGGACAGGCCCTGGGCCTCGACCAGGAAGGGCAGTCCCCACAGCAGCAGGAACACCATCGCCGGGAACTGGGTGGTGAAGTGCACCCACAGGCCGAGGCGGGTGCCCGGCTCGCGCCAGGAGGCGGCGATCTGGCGGCGGACGTAGGCGGCGCCGTGGTGCGGGACGGGCTGCGGTTCGTGGCCCTCGGGGTGGTCCTTGAGGAAGAGCACCAGCAGGACCAGGACGACCGCTCCGGCCGCGGCGCTGCCCGCGAACGCGGCCTCCCAGCCGACGCCGTGCAGCAGCCGGGACAGCACCAGTGTGGAGACCAGGTTGCCGGCCATTCCGGCGAGCCCGGCGAGCTGGGCGACCAGCGGTCCGCGCCGGGCCGGGAACCAGCGGGTGCCGAGCCGCAGCACGCTGATGAACGTCATCGCGTCCCCGCAGCCGAGCAGCGCCCGCGAGGCGAGCGCCATGCCGTAGCTCGGGGAGAAGGCGAAGCCGAGCTGTCCCGCGGTGAACAGCACGACGCCGATGGTGAGCACCTTCTTGGTGCCGAGCCGGTCCACCAGCAGGCCGACGGGTATCTGCATGCCCGCGTAGACCAGGAGCTGGAGGATCGAGAAGGTGGACAGCGCGGAGGCGCCCACGTGGAAGCGGTCGGCCGCGTCGAGTCCGGCGACGCCGAGCGACGTACGGAAGATGACGGCGACGAAGTAGACCGAGACGCCGATGCCCCAGATCGCGTAGGCCCGCCGGCCGCCCGGGGGATCGCCGGGGAGCGATGCCGTCATCGGACCTCACCCCGGGCCAGGTGGGAGAACCAGCCGACGTGCCGGTGGACGAGGGCGACCGCCTGCTCGGCGTCACCGGCGCGCAGTGCCTGGAGGATCTCCTCGTGCTCGGTGAGGGTCTTGGCGATCCGGTCGGGGTGGGAGTGCATGATCGCCACGCCCATCCTGAGCTGGCGGTCGCGGAGCTGGTCGTAGAGGCGGGAGAGGATCTCGTTGCCGCCGCTGCGGACGATCTCGGCGTGGAAGCAGCGGTCGGTGACGGCGGCCGCGGCCAGGTCACCGGCGGCGGCCTCGGCCTTCTGCCGCTCCAGCAGTTCCTCCAGGCGCTCGATGAGCCCGGCGGGGGCGGGCACGGCCTTGCGCGCCGCGTGCTCCTCGACCAGCAGCCGGGTCTCCACCACGTCGGCGATCTCCTGTGCGGACACGGGCAGGACCAGGGCGCCCTTCTTCGGGTAGAGCTTGATCAGCCCCTCCACCTCCAGACGCAGCAGCGCCTCGCGCACCGGGGTGCGGGAGACGCCGGTGGCCTCGGCCAGCTCGCCCTCGGTGAGCAGGGTGCCGCCTTCGTAACGGCGGTCCAGAACGCCCTGTTTGACGTGGGCGTAGACACGGTCGGCGGCGGGCGGCTGCTTGACGGGGGCAGGGGTCCCGGCGGTGGGAGCGGACGGGGCTGACGGCATGCGCACATCTTAGATACAACACGTACGCAAGCGGGATCCGCGTCCATCATGCGGACCCGGCGAACCCGTGCGCGAAGATCGCGAAAATTCCCTGCCCGTCCGCGCAACCATCCACGGCTCTCGTGTGTCACACACATGCGGCCTTAGCTCCGTGCCCGCCAACTCGGCCGCGTTTATGGGGCATTCAACAGCAGACGGGGTATTTGTCTTGAAAACCGCATATCGGGGATTCCGGGTCCGCAGAGCCGCCGCCGTCGCGCTCACGGCCGGAGCGATGTTCACCACCGGAGCCCTCACCGCGGCGCCGGCCCAGGCCGCGACCAAGCCGACCATCACCGCCAAGGGCGGGTACCTGATGAACGGCGCCACGGGCAAGACGCTGTTCACCAAGGCCGCGGACGACAAGCGGCTGACGGCGTCCACGACCAAGATCATGACTGCCAAGGTCGTGCTGACGCAGCCGAACCTGAACCTGGACGCCAAGGTCACCATCAAGAAGGAGGTCAGCGACTACATCGTCTCCAGGGGCGCCTCCTCGGCCCGGCTGATCGTGGGTGACAAGGTCACGGTCCGCCAGCTGCTGTACGGGATGATGCTGCCCTCCGGCTGCGACGCCGCCATGGCGCTCGCCGACAAGTTCGGTTCCGGCTCGACGGTCAAGGCCCGCACGAAGAACTTCATCGCCAAGATGAACAAGAAGGCCGAGCAGCTGGGCATGACGAAGACGCACTTCGACTCGTTCGACGGCATCAGCAACGGCTCCAACTACTCAACGCCGCGCGACCTGACCAAGCTCGCCCGCAGCGCGATGAAGCACTCCACGTTCAAGACGGTCGTGAAGACCAAGTCGTACACGGCCAAGACCATCACCAAGACGGGCGCCACCCGCACGATGGCGCCGTGGTCGAACACCAACACCCTGCTCGGCTGGAACGGCACGCTCGGCGTGAAGACCGGCTCCGGCGCCGAGGCCAAGTACTGCCTGGTGTTCGCCGCCACCAAGAACGGCGAGACCGTGATCGGCACCGTCCTGACCGCGTCCTCGGCGGACAACCGCACGGCGGACGTGAAGAAGCTCATCAACTACGGCTACGCCGCGATCAGCTGACGCCGGTACCCGGTCCACGCGAAGGGGCCCGCCACGAACCACGTGGCGGGTCCCTTCCCGTCGCTCTACGCCCAGGTGATCAGGCGCTTGGGCTGTTCCAGGACGGCCGCCACGTCCGCCAGCACCTTCGAGCCCAGCTCGCCGTCGACCAGGCGGTGGTCGAAGGAGAGGGCCAGGGTGGTGACCTGGCGCGGCTTGACCTTGCCCTTGTGGACCCACGGCTGCGGCTTGATCGCGCCGACCGCGAGGATCGCGGACTCGCCGGGGTTCAGGATGGGCGTGCCGGTGTCGACGCCGAAGACGCCGACGTTGGTGATGGTCACCGTGCCGCCCTGCATCGCGGCCGGGGACGTCTTGCCCTCCCGGGCCGTGGAGACCAGCTCGGCGAGGGACTCGGCGAGCTGCGGCAGGGTCTTGGCCTGCGCGTCCTTGATGTTCGGCACGATCAGGCCGCGCGGGGTGGCCGCGGCGATGCCCAGGTTCACGTAGTGCTTGACCACGATCTCCTGGTTCGCCTCGTCCCAGGAGGCGTTGATGTCCGGGTTGCGCTTGATGGCGACCAGCAGGGCCTTGGCGATCAGCAGGAGCGGGTTGACCCGCAGGCCCCGCATGTCCTTGTCCTGCTTCAGCTCCTCGACCAGCTTCAGCGTGCGGGTCACGTCCACCGTCACGAACTCCGTGACGTGCGGGGCGGTGAACGCCGAGCCGACCATCGCGGCGGCCGTCGCCTTGCGGACGCCCTTGACCGGGATACGGGTCTCGCGGGCGCCGTCGAAGCCCGCCACGGGGGCCGGGGCGGTGGCCGGGACCGCGGGGGGTGCCGCCACGGGCTCCGGGGCCTTCGGCGGGGCCACGGCTGCGTGCACGTCCTCGCGGGTGATGATGCCGTCCGGGCCGGTCGGCACGACCGTCGCCAGGTCGACGCCGAGGTCCTTGGCGAGCTTGCGCACCGGCGGCTTGGCCAGCGGGCGCTCCTTCACCGCGGCGTGGCCGTTGCTGCGGCCGTTCAGCTCGCCCTGGACCGCCGCGGCGGCCTGCGCCGGGGCCGGGGAGCCCTTGCGCGGGCGCCGCTTGGTGGAGGAGGCGGCCACGCCGTAGCCGACGAGCACCGGCTGACGGCCCTGCGGCTTCTCCTCCTCCGGCTCGGGAGCCGGCTCGGCGGGCGCGGCGGCGGCCGGGGCGGCCTCGGCGGGCTCCGCGGGGGCGGCGCCGCCCGCGACGTCGACCGCGATGATCGACGTGCCCACGTCCACCGTGGTGCCCTCGGGGAAGTGCAGCTCGCGCACCACACCGTCGTAGGGGATGGGCAGCTCCACGGCGGCCTTGGCCGTCTCGACCTCGCACACCACCTGCCCGTCGGTGACGGTGTCACCGGGCTGGACGTACCACTTGAGGATCTCCGCCTCGGTGAGGCCCTCACCGACGTCCGGCATCTTGAACTCGCGTACGGACGCTTCCGTCATCGTCGTCACGACCCTCTCCTCAGTACGCCAGGGCACGGTCGACCGCGTCGAGCACCCGGTCCAGGCCCGGCAGGTACTCCTCCTCCAGACGCGCCGGCGGGTACGGGGCGTGGTAGCCGCCGACCCGGAGCACCGGGGCCTCCAGGTGGTAGAAGCAGCGCTCCGTGATCCGGGCGGCGATCTCCGCCCCGGAGCCGAAGAACACCGGCGCCTCGTGGACCACGACCAGACGGCGGGTCTTCTCCACGGACGCCTGGATGGAGTCGAAGTCGAGCGGGGAGACCGACCGCAGGTCCAGGACCTCCAGGGAGCGTCCCTCCTCCGCGGCGGCGTCGGCGACCTCCTGGCAGAGCTTGACCATGGGGCCGTAGGCGGCCAGCGTGAGGTCGGTGCCGGAGCGGACGACCTGCGCCTTGTGCAGCGGGCCGGGGATCGCCTCGGTGTTGACCTCGGCCTTGTCCCAGTAGCGCCGCTTGGGCTCGAAGAAGATCACCGGGTCGTCGCTCTGGATGGCCTGCTGCATCATCCAGTACGCGTCGGAGGCGTTGGAGGGGCTGACGATCTTCAGACCCGCCACGTGCGCGAACAGCGCCTCCGGGGACTCGCTGTGGTGCTCCACGGCGCCGATGCCGCCGCCGTAGGGGATGCGCACCACGACGGGGAGCTTGACCTTGCCCAGGGAGCGGGCGTGCATCTTGGCGAGCTGGGTGACGATCTGGTCGTAGGCCGGGAAGACGAAGCCGTCGAACTGGATCTCCACCACCGGGCGGTAGCCGCGCAGCGCCAGGCCGATCGCGGTGCCGACGATGCCGGACTCGGCGAGCGGGGTGTCGATGACCCGCTCCTCGCCGAAGTCCTTCTGCAGTCCGTCGGTCACCCGGAACACACCGCCGAGCTTGCCGACGTCCTCACCCATGATGAGGACCTTGGGGTCGGCCTCCAGCGCCTTGCGCAGCGACTCGTTGATCGCCTTGGCGAGTGCCATCTTCTCGGCCATCTCACTTGCCCCCTTCCGCGTCCGCGAACGACGCCTGGTAGGCGGCGAACTGGGCCCGCTCCTCGTCGACGAGCGCGTGCCCGTCCGCGTACACGTTCTCGAAGACGGCGAAGTGGTCCGGGTCCGGCATGGCGCGGACCGCCTCGCGTACTCGCCTGCCCAACGCCTCGGACTCGGCGTCGAGTTCCGCGAAGAATCCCTCGTCCGCGTGGTTTGCGGACTCCAGGTACTGGCGAAGGCGCAGGATCGGGTCCTTGGCCTCCCAGGCCGCGCGCTCGTCGTCGCCGCGGTACCGGGTCGGATCGTCGGAGGTGGTGTGGGCGCCCATGCGGTAGGTGTACGCCTCGACCAGGGTCGGGCCCTCACCGCTGCGCGCCCGCTCCAGCGCCCACTTGGTGACCGCGAGACAGGCCAGCACGTCGTTGCCGTCGACGCGGACGCCGGGGAAGCCGAAGCCCTGCGCGCGCTGGTAGAGCGGCACGCGGGTCTGCTTCTCGGTCGGCTCGGAGATCGCCCACTGGTTGTTCTGGCAGAAGAACACCACCGGCGCGTTGTAGACGGCCGAGAAGGTGAACGACTCCGCCACGTCGCCCTGGCTGGAGGCGCCGTCGCCGAAGTAGGCGATCACCGCGCTGTCCGCGCCGTCCTTGGCGACGCCCATGGCGTAGCCGGTGGCGTGCAGGGTCTGCGAGCCGATGACGATCGTGTACAGCTGGAAGTTGTTGCTGTTGGGGTCCCAGCCGCCGTTGTTCACACCCCGGAACATGCCCAGCAGGTTGGTCGGGTCGACCCCGCGGCACCAGGCCACGCCGTGCTCGCGGTAGGTCGGGAAGACGTAGTCGTCGTCGCGCAGCGCCCGCCCGGAACCGATCTGGGCGGCCTCCTGGCCGAGCAGCGAGGCCCACAGGCCCAGCTCGCCCTGGCGCTGCAGGGAGGTGGCCTCGGCGTCGAAGCGACGGGTGAGCACCATGTCGCGGTAGAGACCGCGCAGGTCCTCCGGGGTGATGTCGGCGACGTACTTGTCGTACTGCGCGTTCTTCACGCGCTTGCCCTCGGGCGTCAGCAACTGAACGAGTTCGGGCTTGGTGCTCGGGGACTTCCTGGTCCCGGCGCTGCGTCGCGGTTTGCGCGCGGCAGTGCTCTCCACGGTCACGTGTGCTCCTCCGTCGGTCCGGTCCCCCGGGGTTGCCGGGTAAACCAGTGCGGCTCACCTGGTCCGACACCCGTGCACGGGGTGGGTGTCACTCGGCCGGAACAGGCGTGACAGGTGCCCCGGCGAGCGCCCTGCAATCATCACGTTACCCAGTGCTCCACATTTCTGTGAAACCCCATTTGACCTGCGATTTTGCTTGGATTTCCAAGTAAATCGCGAGGAACTCGAAGGGTGCTGGTCACAGCCTTGCAGGAGGCCGGAGCAACGGCACGTTATCCCGGGCACCCAGCTCACCGGAAGACTTTTCGTGTTTGACTTGTCGAGTGCGCGAAGGCGGAAAAATCCGGGTATTTCTGCTGGACGACCACGAGGTCGTGCGGCGGGGGGTGCAGGATCTGCTGTCCGTCGAGGGCGACATCGAGGTGGTCGGCGAGGCCGGTACGGCCGCCGAGGCGCTGACCCGGATCGCGGCCACCCGGCCCGATGTGGCGGTGCTGGACGTACGCCTTCCGGACGGCAGCGGGGTCGAGGTGTGCCGGGAGATCCGGTCCCGGGACGAGTCGGTGAAATGCCTGATGCTGACCTCGTACGCGGACGACGAGGCGCTGTTCGAGGCCATCCTGGCGGGGGCCTCGGGCTACGCCCTCAAGGCGATCTGCGGCACCGAGCTGCTGGACGCGGTGCGCGGCGTGGCGGCGGGGAAGTCGCTGCTGGACCCGGTGGCCACCGCGCGCGTACTGGAGCGGCTGCGCGACGGGGAACGGGCGAAGTCCGAGGACCGGGACGGGAAACTGGACGCGCTCACCGACCAGGAGCGCCGGATTCTCGACCTGATCGGCGAGGGGCTCACCAACCGGCAGATCGGCGAGGAACTCGGTCTCGCCGAGAAGACGATCAAGAATTACGTCTCCGTCCTGCTCGCCAAGCTCGGAATGCGGCGGCGTTCCCAGGCGGCCGCGTATGTAGCGCGAATGCAGGCGGAGAAAGGCTGATCGTCCTCTCCGGGCCACTTCCGGAGCATCCCGTGACCGAATGCGACTGACGTCGACTTTCTGTGACAACGCCCAGCTCAGGGCCCCGGCTTGTGCCCTAGCATCTGGCGCGTGCCGCGCCCTTGTGTACCACCCCCCGTGCATCCCGCGCCCCCATTGGGCGCCCTCCTGCGCCAGTACGCAGCCGGATGCGCCGTCACCTGCGAACCGGTCGACCAGGGGCTGCTCAACCGCGGCTACCGGCTGCGCACGACACACGGCCGCTACTTCCTCAAGCACCACTTCGACCCCGAGACGGCCGACCCCGCCGCGATCGTCCGCCAGCACCGGGCCACTCGGCGGCTGGCCGACCTCGGCGTCCCGGTGGCGCCGCCACTGCCCGCGCGGGACGGCCGCACGGTCGCGGTGATCGGCGGCCACGCCTACGCCCTTCACCCCTGGATCGACGGCAGGCACCGCCACGGCGGCCAGCTCACTGCGGGCCAGTGCACCCGGCTCGGCGCGCTGCTCGGGGCCGTGCACGCGGGCCTGGAGCGCGTGATGCCGCCCTCACCACGGCAGCCCGCGGAGTCTGCCGACCCCGAGGACACGTTCGCCCTGATCGCGGACCTGCTGGCGCGGGTACGCAGGCACCGGCCCGCCGACTCCTTCGACGCCCTCGCCCGGCACCGGTTGCTGGAGCGGCGCGAGCTGCTTCAGCGGCACGCCGACCGGCGTCCCCCGACCGGGGGCCCGGTGGGCTGGGTCCACGGCGACTTCCACCCCTTCAACCTGCTCTACAAGGGGGACGCCCCCGCCGCGATCGTCGACTGGGACCGGCTGGGCGTCCAGCCCCGCGCGGAGGAGGCCGTCCGCGCCGCCGCGATCTTCTTCGTCCGCCCCGCCGGCACGCTGGACCTGCCGAAGGTGCGCGCCTACGCGCGCGCGTACCGGCGCGCGGCGGGCGCCACCGCCTCCGAACTCGCGGCGGCCGTCCACCGCGTGTGGTGGGAACGCCTCAACGACTTCTGGATGCTCCGCTGGCACTACGAACGTGAGGACACCCGTGCGGACCCCCAGTTCCCGGCCGCCTCGGCGCTGGCGGTGTGGTGGACCCGGGAGTACGAGACGGTGTGCGACGCGTTCGTGGACTGAGCCTCAGTCGGACTCGTCGCCGCCCGTGACGCCCCCGGCCGGGTCGCCCGTCGGGTCGCCCGTCGGGTCCGTCGGCTCGGTCTCGGTCTCGGTCGGGTCGTCCGTCGGCTCGGTCGGCTCGGTCGCCGTGTCCGTCGGGTCCGGCGGCGGCGTCGTGGCCGTCTGCGACGGCGTGTACGTAGGCGTCGGGTCCGGGGTCCAGCCCGTGCCGCCGTCCGTGTTGGTGCCGTTGTCCGTGCCGGTGTCGTCCGTGGGGAAGTCGTCCTCGTCGTCCGTCGGGGTCTCGTCGGCCGTCTTGTCGTCCTCGGACTGGGTGACGCTCGGGGACTTGGTGGTGTCCGTGCCGGGGTTCTTGTCGCCGCCGCCGTTCAGGGCGAGGGCGACGCCCGCCGCGATGGCGATGACCGCGAGCACGGCGAGGATCCACAGCTTGCCGCGGCCGCTGCCCCGGTTGCCGTGGCCTTCGAAGCCGCCGTCGTCGCCGCCGTAGCGGCCGGGCAGGATCGGCTGCGGGATCTGCGTCGTACCGGAGGCGTCGCCGCCCGGGTGGCCCATCACGGCCGTCTGCGCGAAGCCCGCGGACGGGGTGTGGCGGCCCTCGTGCATGTCGACCGGGCCGGTGTTCCAGGTACCGGTGTGCCCGCCCTGGTCGTACAGCATCTGCAGGCCGTACTGGACCAGCCCGCGCATCTCCTCGGCGGTCTGGAAACGGTCGTCGGGCTCCTTGGCGAGGGAGCGCATGACCAGGCCGTCCAGCTCCGGCGGCGAGGCGTCGGAGACCTCCGACGGGGGCGTGGGGATGTCCTGGACGTGCTGGTAGACCACCGACAGCGGGGTCTCACCGGTGAACGGGGGCCGCAGCGCGAGGAGTTCGTACAGCAGACAGCCCGTCGCGTACAGGTCGGAGCGGTGGTCGACGGCCTTGCCGAGCGCCTGCTCCGGGGAGAGGTACTGCGGGGTGCCCATCACCATGCCGGTCTGCGTCATCGTCGTGGACGCGCCGTGCAGCGCGCGGGCGATGCCGAAGTCCATCACCTTCACCGCGCCGTTGTTGGTGATGATGACGTTCGCCGGCTTGATGTCGCGGTGCACGATGCCGTGCTGGTGCGAGTAGGCGAGCGCCTCCAGCACCCCGGAGACGATGATCAGCGCCTGCTCGGGCCCCGGCGCCTCGGCGTTGATGAGCAGGTCGCGGATGGTGCGCCCCTCGACCAGCTCCATGACGATGTACGGCACGCTCTGGCCGCCCACGACGTCCTCGCCGGAGTCGTACACGGCCACGATGGCGTGGTGGTTGAGCCCGGCGACCGACTGGGCCTCGCGCGTGAAACGGGCCTTGGAGACCGGGTCCTCGGCGAGGTCGGCGCGCAGCAGCTTCACCGCGACGGTCCGTCCGAGCCGGACGTCCTCCGCGGCGAACACCTCGGCCATGCCGCCCCGGCCCAGCCTGTGGGTGAGCCGATACCGGCCGTCGCCGACCAGCCCGCCGTTACCCCACATCTCCGGCGCATCTGACATACCGCCGCCAGTCGCCTCGGGGTCGGACGGGCCCTGAGCGCGCTGCTGCTGTGCCATCAGTCCTCGCCGTCGTTTCTGCCCGCGGTGCGCGCGGTGTTGTTACGGTCTCCGTCGGCCACGCTACAGCCTCCGCGCGGGCCGCCGGTCCGGGACGGTGCCCTCGGCCGGTCCGGGACGGACCGGTCATGAAACCCGCAACCCGTGCGTCGTGCAAATTCTGTGTACCGGCCGTACGCCCCCTGTAACGCTTGCGCGACGCTTCTTTCGCGTACGGTCACGGAACGGGCACCGAGCTTGACGTGTCAGTGCCCTGGGGCAGACTTGGCCGGGAATAGCACTTTCGATCAACGACTGATCCACGACAATCGCCGGCGCCAACGGGCTATGGGGGACACGGAGACATGAGCCAGGACGGCGCACAGGGGCGGTACGCGGGACGGGCGCTGGCGGACGGCCGCTACCAGCTGCGCGACTTGCTCGGCGAAGGCGGCATGGCCTCGGTGCATCTCGCGTACGACGCCGTGCTCGACCGCCAGGTGGCGGTCAAGACCCTGCACACCGAACTCGGCCGCGAGCAGGCCTTCCGCGAGCGCTTCCGCCGCGAGGCCCAGGCCGTGGCCAAGCTCACGCACACCAACATCGTCTCGGTGTTCGACACCGGCGAGGACGTCGTCGACGGCATGACGACGCCGTACATCGTCATGGAGTACGTCGAGGGCCGCCCGCTCGGCTCGGTGCTCGACGAGGACATCCGCCAGTACGGCGCGATGCCCGCCGACAAGGCGCTCAAGATCACCGCGGATGTGCTCGCGGCGCTGGAGATCAGCCACGAGATGGGGCTGGTCCACCGCGACATCAAGCCGGGCAACGTGATGATGACCAAGCGCGGCGTGGTCAAGGTCATGGACTTCGGTATCGCCCGCGCCATGCAGTCCGGCGTCACCTCGATGACCCAGACCGGCATGGTGGTCGGCACCCCGCAGTACCTCTCCCCGGAGCAGGCGCTGGGCCGGGGCGTCGACGCCCGCTCCGACCTGTACTCGGTCGGCATCATGCTCTTCCAACTGGTCACCGGGCGGCTGCCGTTCGACGCCGACTCGCCGCTGGCGATCGCGTACGCGCACGTACAGGAGGAGCCGGTGGCGCCCTCCTCCGTCAACCGCTCGCTGCCTCCGGCGGTGGACGCGCTGATCGCCCGCGCGCTGCGCAAGAACCCCAACGAGCGCTTCCCGAACGCCGAGGCCATGCGGGACGAGTGCCTGCGGGTGGCGTCCTCCTTCCAGGCCGCCGCGCCGAGCATCGTGCCGGGCGCCCAGACCGCCAGCGGCTCCGGTGTCGGCTCCGCGGTCTTCCCGCCGGTCGACCAGTCGACCCCGGCACCCACCGGGCCGGTGCAGACGCCGTACCAGCCCGCGCCGACGCCCAACCCGTACGGCACCCCGACGCCCGCGCCCGCGCCGTCCTACGGCTATCCGCAGGCGCAGCAGGGCTACCCGACCCCGGCACCGGCCGGGTACGCCACCACCCCGCCGCCGTACAACATCACCCCGCAGACCACCGCCGTCTCCCCTGGCGGGGGCGGGCGCCGCGACAACAAGCCGGTGATCATCGGCTCGATCGTGGTGTCGGTGCTCGCGGTGGGCGGTCTGATCGTCGCGCTGACGCTCAACGGCGGCTCCAAGGACGACCCCAAGGCCGACGGCAGCGCGTCGCCCACGGTGGTCGAGGGGCACCGGGGTCCGGACAAGTCGCGGACCATCGACACGGAGAAGTGCACCGAGCCGGTGGAGTCGTACAACGACCCCGACAAGGTGGAGATCCCGAACTTCACGTTCAAGGACTACGACTCCGTGCGCGCCTGCGCCCGTGCCGCCGGCTGGGAGGTCGAGCGCAAGGACGTGGACGAGAACACCTACGGCCAGGACACGGTGATGGAGCAGTTCCCGGAGGCGGGGACCGACATCGACCCGCAGAACCCGCCGAAGATCCAGCTCAACGTCTCCACGGGCAACCCGTCGGCCTGACGGCCCCTTCCGCGAGGACGGAGAAGGGCCCGGCGGTCGCACCGACTCGCACCGACCGCCGGGCCCTTCGTCTCGTTCCGAGTCGGACACCGCCTAGAGGTACGGTCCGCCCGACCGGCCCCCGGTGCGCGGGTCGTCGCCGCCCTCCTGCAGGGCGCCCGGCGGGAGGGCCCGGCGCATCTGCTCCAGCTGGGCGCGGGCCGCCATCTGCTGGGCGAACAGGGTGGTCTGGATCCCGTGGAAGAGTCCCTCCAGCCAGCCCACCAACTGGGCCTGCGCGATCCTCAGTTCCGCGTCGGACGGGGTGCCCTCGTCGGTGAACGGCAGGGACAGACGCTCCAGTTCCTCCACCAGCTCCGGGGCGAGGCCGTCCTCCAGCTCCTTCACCGAGCTGGCGTGGATCTCCTTGAGGCGGACCCGGCTGGCCTCGTCGAGAGGAGCCGCGCGCACCTCTTCGAGCAGCTGCTTGATCATGCTGCCGATCCGCATGACCTTCGCGGGCTGCTCCACCTGCTCCGTCACCGGAATCTCGCGGGAGTCCTCGTCTGCGTTGCCACCACTGAGCGCCATACCGTCCTGGCCCACGACCAGGATCTGCGGGTTCTCGGGCGACCTTTCGTTCCTCGGCATCTCCATGCCGCCATTCTCTCGCACCCGTACATCTCATCAGCGTGGTGCCCCCTGGGAGGGGTGATCCACCGTTTACGCGGGGTTCGACCCGGTGGCGGCGCCGGAAATGCCCGCTGCGTCCAGTGATGTGAGGCTTGTATCTGTGACGCGATGGCTGCGGACAGTACGGGCGACAGCAGTGCTCGTCGTGCTCGTGGGCGGATTCGGGGGCGGGGTGGCGTACGGCGAGCCGTCCACCCCGCCCTCCGCCTCGGCGTCCCGCGCCGGAAGCGCGGCCGGGGAGGGCCGGGAGCGCCCCGGGCGGCCGGACGTGGGAGTGCCGGAGCCGGTGGAGGAACAGCGGCCGGTCGCCGCCTCCCCCACCCCGGAGCCCGGCCCGGCGACCGGCGAGCCCGTGGACGCCGTCGTACCGTCCGGGCCGGTGGTGGAGGTGCTGCCGCTGGGCAGCGGGCTGGTACTGATCGGGCTCGGCCTCGGCCTCGCCTTCCTGGGCCTGCGGCTGCGGCGTACGGACTGAGACCGCTCAGCCGGTGACCAGCAGGACCTTGCCGATGTGGGCGCTCTCCTCCACGACCCGGTGCGCGGCGGCCGCGTCGCTCATCGGGATCTCCCGGTCCACGACCGGACGCACATGCCCGCCGTCCAGCAGCGGCCACACATGCTCGCGCACGGCGGCCACGATCGCCGTCTTCTCGGCCAGCGGGCGGGCCCGCAGCGAGGTCGCGCTGATCGCGGCCCGCTTGCTCAGCAGCGCACCGAGGTTCAGCTCGCCCTTCACCCCGCCCTGCAGGCCGATGACCGCCAGACGCCCGTTGACCGCGAGGGCGCGCACATTGCGGTCGAGGTACTTGGCGCCCATGTTGTCGAGGATGACATCGGCGCCCGCCCCGTCGGTGGCCTTCGCGATCTCCTCGACGAAGTCCTGCTCCTTGTAGTTGATCAGGATGTCCGCGCCCAGCTCGGCGCAGCGGTCCAGCTTCTGCCGGGTCCCCGCGGTGACCGCGACCTTGGCGCCGACGGCCTTCGCGAGCTGGATCGCCATGGTGCCGATGCCGCTGGAGCCGCCGTGCACCAGCAGGGTCTCGCCGGGCCGCAGATGGGCGACCATGAAGACGTTCGACCAGACCGTGCAGACCACCTCGGGCAGCGCCGCCGCCTCCACCAGGCCGACGCCCTTGGGCACCGGCAGCACCTGCCCGACCGGCACAACGACCTTCTCCGCGTAGCCGCCGCCCGCGAGCAGCGCGCACACCTCGTCGCCGACCGTCCAGCCGGAGACCCCGGGGCCGAGCGCGCCGATGCGCCCGGAGCACTCCAGGCCCGGATAGGGGGACGCGCCGGGCGGCGGGTCGTAGAAGCCCTGCCGCTGGAGCAGGTCGGCCCGGTTCACGGCGCTCGCCGCCACCTCGATGAGGACCTCGCCCTCGCCGGGCACCGGGTCGGGGGCCTCGGCCCACACCAGCGCCTCGGGTCCACCGGGTTCGTCAATCGTGATCGCATGCATGGGGGCGACGCTACTCCTCGGAAAAATCGGGGTGCGATCACCGATGAGTTCGGGCCACCGTGGCGGTCTCTGATGCGTAACCCATGTACGCGGAAGGACAACCCACCATGAGCCAGCACACGCCGGCCCTGGCCATCGAGACAGCGGGCCTGGTGAAGACGTTCGGCGAGACCAGGGCCGTCGACGGAGTCGATCTCGCGGTACCGGCCGGCACGGTCTACGGCGTCCTCGGACCCAACGGCGCCGGGAAGACCACCACGGTGAAGATGCTCGCCACCCTGCTGCGCCCGGACGGCGGTGAGGCCCATGTGTTCGGCCACGACGTCGTGCGCGAGGCCGACGAGGTACGCGGCCGGGTCAGCCTCACCGGCCAGTACGCCTCGGTCGACGAGGACCTCACCGGCACCGAGAACCTGGTCCTGCTGGGCCGGCTGCTCGGCCACTCCAAGCAGGCCGCGCGCCGCCGCAGCGAACAGCTGCTTGAGGCCTTCGGGCTGACCGACGCCGCCGCCAAGCAGGTCAAGCACTACTCGGGCGGCATGCGGCGCCGGATCGACATCGCCGCGTCCATCCTCAACACGCCCGATCTGCTCTTCCTCGACGAGCCGACCACCGGGCTCGACCCGCGCAGCCGCAACCAGGTGTGGGACATCGTGCGCGCGGTGGTCGCCCAGGGCACGACCGTGCTGCTGACCACCCAGTACCTGGACGAGGCCGACCAGCTCGCCTCCCGGATCGCGGTCATCGACCACGGGAAGGTGATCGCCGAGGGCACCAAGGGCGAGCTGAAGGCGTCCGTGGGCGCCGGTTCGGTCCACCTGCGGCTGCGCGACCCGGGGCAGCGGCCGGACGCCGAGCGGGTGCTGCGGACGACGCTGGACGCCGACGTACAGCTGGAGCCCGACCCGGTGGCGCTGACCGCGCGGCTGTCCTCCGCGACCGGGGACAGCGCTGCGCAGGAGGCGTCCCGGGCGCTGGCCGAGCTGGCCCGCACCGGGATCACCGTCGACAACTTCTCGCTGGGCCAGCCCAGCCTGGACGAGGTCTTCCTCGCCCTCACCGGACACGACACCGGCCACGACAGCAGCCGTGACAGCAAGGACGAGGTGGCGGCATGAGCACTGCGACAACCTCCGAGGCCAGGGAACTCGCCCCGGTCAGCGCCGAGTCGCTCGCCGAACTGCTCGTCACCGGGGAGCGACCGCCGCGGCCGAGCGCGCTGTCGGCCTCGCTGACCTTCGGCTGGCGGGCGATGCTGAAGATCAAGCACGTCCCGGAGCAGCTCTTCGACGTCACCGCGTTCCCGATCATGATGGTGCTGATGTACACGTACCTGTTCGGGGGCGCCCTGGCCGGGTCCCCGAAGGAGTACATCCAGTTCCTGCTGCCGGGCATCCTGGTGATGTCGGTCGTGATGATCACGATGTACACCGGTGTCTCGGTCAACACGGACATCGAGAAGGGTGTCTTCGACCGGTTCCGCTCGCTGCCCATCTGGCGGCCGTCGACGATGGTCGGCTATCTGCTCGGCGACGCCGTGCGCTACACCCTCGCCTCCGCGGTGATGCTCACCGTCGGGATCATCCTCGGCTACCGCCCGGACGGCGGGATCGTCGGCGTGGTCGCCGGGATCGCGCTGCTGGTGGTGTTCTCGTTCGCCTTCTCGTGGATCTGGACGATGTTCGGGCTGCTGCTGCGCACCGAGAAGTCGGTCATGGGCGTCAGCATGATGGTGATCTTCCCGCTGACCTTCCTGTCCAACGTCTTCGTCGACCCGAAGACGATGCCGGGCTGGCTGCAGGCGTTCGTGAACAACAGCCCCATCACCCATCTGTCCTCCGCGGTGCGGGAGCTGATGGCGGGCGACTGGCCGGCCGACGAGATCGCCTGGTCCCTGGGGTGGGCCGCGGTGCTGGTACTGGTCTTCGGGCCGATCACGATGCGGCTGTACAACCGCAATTGACATCCTCGCCGCCCTGAAGGACGGCGATTCCCGCCTACCGCGCCGTTGAAGGCTGCGGTGTCGGGTGGGTTCCTGCTTCGCCGCGCGGTGCCGGGACGAGTCCCGGTCTTACCTGCGCTCCACAGGCTGTCACGGCCAGTCCGGCCGCCTTGGCGACGTTGACCGCCGCGTTGATGTCCCGGTCCAGGACCGCCCCGCACGCCCCGCACGTCCACACACGGACGTGCAGCGGCTTGGGGCCGTCCTTGACGCCGCACTGCGAGCACACCTGTGAGGTCGGCTCGAACCGGCCGATCCGGATGAAGGTGCGCCCGTACCGGGCGGCCTTGTACTCCAGCATGCTCACGAACGCCGACCATCCGGCATCGTGGACGGACTTGGCCAGGCGCGTGCGGGCGAGTCCCTTCACCGCCAGGTCCTCCACGGCGACCGCTTGGTTCTCGCGGATCAGCTTCGTGGAGAGCTGGTGGTGGAACTCGCGGCGTGCGTCGGCCACTCGCGCGTGTGCACGGGCGACCTTGATCCGGGCCTTGTTCCGGTTGCTGGAGCCCTTCTCCTTGCGGAAGAGGGCACGCTGCGCCTTCTTCAGGCGCTTCTCGGCGCGGCGCAGCAAGCGCGGGCTGTCGACCTTCGTGCCATCGGAGAGGACCGCGAAGTGCCCGAGCCCGAGATCGATGCCCACCTCGTGCCTGACCTCCGGGAGGACTTCCTCCGGGCCGGTCTCGATGACGAAACTCGCGAAGTACCTGCCCGCGCTGTCCTTGACCACCGTCACCGTGGACGGCGTCGAGGGCAGGAAGCGGGACCACTTCACCTTCAGGTCGCCGATCTTCGGCAGGCGCAGCTTCCCGCCGGTCGTGATCGACCAGCGGGCGTTCGCGGTGAAACGGACCGACTGCCGGGTGTCCCGCTTCGACTTGTACCGGGGTGCGCCCATGCGGGGGCGCTTGCCCTTCAGGCCGTCGAAGAAGTTCCGGTACGCGGCGTCCAGGTCGCGCAGGGACTGCTGCAGGACGACCGCGGAGACCTCGGCCAGCCACGCCCGTTCCGGGGTGCTCTTCGCCTCGGTGATGAGCTGCTTCGACAGGTCCCCGGTCCTCGGGAACGGCATGCCTTCGCTGCGGGCGGTCTCCCGGGCCCTGAGGGCGTCGTTGTAGACCACCCGCGCGCACCCGAACGCCCTCGTCAGCGCCACGCGCTGACCGGCGCTCGGGTACAGGCGGAAGCTGTACCGAAGCTGCACCCGGATCACGGTACGCAATTGGTTTATGGGTATCGATGAGAACATTCGTGCCGGTCGTCACTGTGTCTTCCGGATGCATGTCCACTCGGTTTTCGTGACGAACTACCGGCACAAGGTCTTCGCCGACCGGCACCTGACACGGTGCGAGGAGATCATGCGGGCCGTGCGCGAGAACTTCGAGGCCGAGCTGGTGGAGTTCGACGGCGAGAACAACCACGTCCACCTGCTCGTGAACTCCCCGCCGAAGGTCGCCGTGTCCAAACTGGTTAACAGCCTCAAGGGCGTCTCTTCCCGGTGGTTGCGCCAGGAGTTCCCCGACCTCGTCCGCCACTACTGGCGGGCACAACGCCTCTGGTCCGGCTCGTACTTCGCCGGTTCCGTCGGCGGCGCAACGCTCAGCATCGTGAAGCAGTACATCGAGCAGCAGAACCGGCCCTCTGACCTGGGCCGAGGTGAACAGTGCACACACATCCGAGGTCAGAGCAGCTCTCAGATTCGCTTCACCACCGGACTGAAGCCCGGTGCCCTGCGAATAGCCCGCGGTAGCCGTTCCTTGCCGCCATTTGAGGGCTCAGTCCTGGGGAATGGGGCGCATGTCCGGGGCGACCTGGACGGTCGGGGTGGCCCGGACGATGGTGATGACCCGGTCCGTCGCCTGGAGGGTGCCGATGGCCGGGTCGTCGTAGCCGAGGACGCGGTGGCCGCGCAGGACGCTGATCACCAGATCGCCGATCTCCCGCGGCCCCTTGCCCACCTCGGCCTTTATGACCGGCCGTTCGACGATGTCGAGCCCGGTGCCCTGCTGGATCAGGTCCTCCATCACCATGCCGGCGGCGGGGCTGAGCACCGACAGACCGAGCAGCCGTCCGGCCGCGCTGGCGCTGGTGATGACCGCGTCGGCGCCGGACTGCTTGAGCAGCGGGGCGTTCTCCTCCTCGCGCACCGCGGCCACGATCTTGGCGCCGCGGTTCATCTGGCGGGCGGTGAGGGTGACCAGGACGGCGGTGTCGTCGCGCTGGGTGGCGATGATGATCTTCCGGGCGCGCTGCACCTCGGCCCGCTTGAGCACATCGCTGCGGGTCGCGTCGCCCACGACACCGGCGTAGCCCTCGGCGGTCGCGGCGTCGATCACCTTGCTGCTGGGGTCGACGACGACGACCTGTTCCTTCTTCAGGCCCGTCGCGCAGACGGTCTGGATCGCCGAGCGCCCCTTGGTGCCGAAGCCGACGACGACGGTGTGGTCGCGCAAGGTGGACCTCCAGCGGTTGAGTCGCCATTCCTCCCGGGTGCGTTCGGTGAGGACCTCCAGCGTGGTGCCGACCAGGATGATCAGGAACAGCACCCGCATCGGTGTGATGACGAGGATGTTGATGAGCCGGGCGGCGTCACTGACCGGGGTGATGTCGCCGTAGCCCGTGGTGGAGAGGGTGACGGTCGCGTAGTACAACGCGTCGAGGTAGTCGACGCTTCCGTCGGAGCTGTCGTTGTAGCCGTCGTGGTCGGCGTAGACGATGAGCGAGCAGAGCAGCAGCAGCGTCAATGCCATGATCACGCGCTTGGCGACCTGGCGGAAGGGGTGCTCGACCACCTTCTGCGGCAGTTTGATCCGGTGGGTGACCAGGTGTTCGTCCGGCTGGCGGGCGATGGCGTCGTTGCCCGGAAGTTTCACGTGAAACACACCCCGATCCCCGAGGAAGCCCAGGGCAGATCCAGCAGTTCCGTCTCCTGACCGGCCGCGGTCCCGCCGGGCGGTACGACGGCCAGGGCGTCGGCGGCCGCCATGCCCCGCAGCATCGCGGGGCCGTTGTAGTGCAGCGGCACGGCGTGGTCGCCGCGCAGCACGACCGGGACGAGCCGGGTGTCGTACGGGTGCCCGTGCGCGGCGTCCCGCAGCGGCAGTGTGTACGGCTCCGGGGCGGGGCGGGCGGCGAGGGTACGCAACAGGGGCTCGGCGAGCGTGAGCAGGCCGGAGACGGCCGCGAGGGGGTTGCCGGGCAGGCCCACCAGGTGCTGGTTCTCCTTGAGGCGGGCCAGCAGCATGGGGTGGCCGGGGCGGACCTTGACGCCGTCGACCAGCAGCTCGGCGTTGAGCCGGCGCAGGGTGGGGTGGACGTGGTCCACGGGTCCTGCGGCGGTGCCGCCGGTGGTGACGATCACCTCGGCCTCGGAGTAGGCGAGGGCCTTGCGGAGCGCTTCGGGGTCGTCGCCGAGGCAGCGCACGGTGGTGACCTCGGCGCCGAGCGCGCGCAGCCAGGGCGGGAGCATCGGGCCGAGCGCGTCCCGGATCAGCCCGTCGTGGGGCAGGCCCTCGGTGAGCAGTTCGTCGCCCAGGATCAGCACCTCGGCGCGGGGGCGGGGGACGGCGGTGACGGTGTCGTAGCCCGCGGCGGCGGCGAGGCCGAGGACGGCCGGGGTGACCAGGGCACCGACCGGCAGGAGCTGGTCCCCGGAGCGGCACTCCTGGCCGCGGGGGCGGATGTCCTGGCCGTGCTGCAGGTCGCGGTCGGCGTGCAGGCGGCCCTTGTCGTCGCTGCGGCCGTGCTCGCTGCGCAGGATGGCCGTGGTGTCCGGGGGGATCCGGGCACCGGTGGCGATCCGGACCGCCTCGCCGTCGGTGAGCGGGGCGGGCTCGGCGTGCCCGGCGAGGACGCCGGTCTCGCGTACGTCCCAGGGGCCCGGTCCGGCGACCGCCCAGCCGTCCATCGCGGAGGTGTCGAAGGAGGGCAGGTCGGTGAGCGCGGTGAGCGGGGCGGCCAGGGTGAGGCCGAGCGCGGCGTCGAGGGGGACCCGGGTGGCGGGGCGGCGGGTGCCGGGGCCGCGTCCGGCGCGGGCGGCGACGGCGCGGGCCTCGGGCCAGGGGGTGGCGCGGTGCCGCTCGGGGCGGTCACCGTGGCCGTGCGTGGGCTCCTGGGGCGGCCGGGGGGCGCCGCCCGCCGGGTTCTCCTTCACGAGGGCGAGCACCTCCTCGACGTCGAGGTCCTCGGCATCCGGGTCGCCCTGGACGCTGCGGGGGGTCATCAGGCGTCCGGGGTGGCGTCGGTCCGCTGTTCCCCGGCCCAGCGGTTGGCCAGGTCGGCGGTCTTGCGGGCGGCCTCGGCGACCGCCTCGGGGCCGCCCTCGGCGCGGGCGGCGGCATAGCCGACGAGGAAGGTGGTCAGCGGGGCCGCGGGCCGCGCCACGCCGTGCGCGGCGTCGCGGGCGAGGTCCAGCAGCACCTTGGTGTCGACGTCGAGGTCGATGCCCAGCTCGTCCTTGACTGCGGAGATCCATTCATCCAACACGTGCCCATGCTCCCTGATGCGTGCCCTGGCAGTGGCGATGTCGTCCCAGGTGTCGCAGTCGAAGGACGCGACGGGGTCGGGGACGCGGCTGAGACGGAGACCGGCGGTGAGACGGCGCAGCGGCAGGCCGGTCAGGGTGCCGTGCTCTTCGGTGAGCGCCGCGAGGGCCGCGCGCAGCGCGGGGGCCCGGTAGGCGGCGACAAGCGGCTGGTCACGGCCGTCGGCGTCGGTGACCAGCGCCCCGTCGGTGTCACCGGAGCCGAGTTCGGCGAGCAGCCGCCGCACGGTCGCGGCGTCGAGGAAGGGGAGATCGGCGGAGAGCAGCACGAGGTGGTCGGCGGTGGTGGCGGCCAGTCCGGCCCCGAGGGCGGCCAGCGGGCCGCCGCCGGGCGGCTCTTCGCGGGCCCAGATCACCGGCCGGGGTACGGGCCTGGGATCGGCGACGACCACGGTGGTCCGGGCGCCGGCGCACGCCGCGAGCACGCGCTCCAGCAACGACCGCCCGCCGACCCCGACACCGGGCTTGTCGACACCCCCGAGCCGCCGGGCGGCGCCCCCGGCGAGCACGACGGCGTCGTACGCCTCGGTACCCGGATCCTCCGGCGGCTCGTACGCGGTCACCCCCTGAGTATGCGTGTCCCCCACGATCACGCGGAACGCGGGGGAGGTGGTGAGGGGGCCGGGGCGTTTCGGGGCGCCGGGCGGAGTGCGGCTCCGGCTGCCACGGGGCGATCGACGGCCTCGGGTCACCGGGACGGGGCCGGTCCCGCCGTAGCCGGGCGGGGGACGGCCCGGAATCGCCGGGACTCCCGATCGTCCGCTCGCCCCAGGACGCCGCACCGGCCCAGCGCTGCCGAAGAGGAACGCCTCGCGACAAGAGCCGCCGGACACCGGGAAAGGGGCAGCCTCGGGTCACCGGGACGCGACCGGACCCGGCACCGCAGGTAGGCGAATGGCCCGGAGCCGCCGGGCCGAGGGTGACCCGGAGTCGCCGGGCCGGGGGACCCGGAGTCGCCGAAAGCTCCCAGGCCGTCCCCCGGCGTCGACCGCCCCGCGTCGCCGACGCGGACTCCCACACGCCGGGGCGGCATCGGGACGCGGACCCCACACGCCGGGACAGCAGCGGGCGCCCCGGCATGTCAGGGATGCGGGGCGCCCTCGGTCAGCGGCCGTGCGGCCTCACAGGGTGCGCAGCAGTACCGCCGGCTGTTCGACGCAGTCCGCGACGTAGCGCAGGAAGCCGCCCGCTGTGCCGCCGTCGCAGACGCGGTGGTCGAAGGTGAGGGAGAGCTGGACGACCTGGCGGACGGCGAGTTCGCCCTCGTGGACCCACGGCTTGGGGATGATGCGGCCCACGCCGAGCATCGCGGCCTCGGGGTGGTTGATGATCGGCGTGGAGCCGTCGACGCCGAAAACGCCGTAGTTGTTCAGCGTGAACGTGCCGCCGGTCAGCTCCGCGGGCGTCAGCGTGCCGGTGCGGGCGGACTCGGTGAGGCGGGCGAACTCGGCGGTCAGCGACTCCGCGTCCCGCGCGTGGGCGTCCCGGACGACCGGCACGACCAGACCCCGTTCGGTCTGCGCCGCGAAGCCGAGGTGGACGTGGTCGAAGCGGACGACCTCCCGGGCCTCCTGGTCGACCGTGGAGTTCAGCTCGGGGAACCGGGCCAGCGCGGCCGTGCAGATCCGGGCCAGCAGCGCCAGCAGGGAGATCTTCGGGCCGCCCGCCGCGTTCATCGCGCTGCGGGCGCGCATCAGCTCCGTCGCGTCGGCGTCCACCCAGCAGGTGGCGTCCGGGATCTCGCTGCGGCTGCGGGAGAGCTTGTCGGCCACCGCGCCGCGGACGCCCTTGAGGGGTGTACGCGTCTCGCCGCCGACGACCGGACGGGCCGCCACGGGCGGGGGCGCCGGAGCCGGCGTACGGTTCTGCGCCGCCGCGGCCCGCAGCGCGTACTCCACGTCCGCGCGCAGGATCAGTCCGTCGGGGCCGGAGCCGGTCAGTTCGCGCAGGTCCAGGCCGTTCTCGCGGGCGAGGCGGCGGACCAGCGGAGAGATGACGGGGACGGGGCCGTCGGACGGGCGGGCGGGTTCGGGGGCCGCCGGGGCCTCGGGAGCCCCCGGTGCCTCGGGCGCCTCGCGCGGCTCCACCCGGCCGTTCCTCGCCGCGGGCTCCACCCGGCCGTTCCCCACCGCGGGCTGTGCCTGGCGCACCCGCCTGCGGCGCGCCGGGGCCTCGGACGTGCCGTAACCCACCAGCACGTTCCCGGAGCCCTCCGAGGAGCCGCCGCCGGAGGCGTCCGCGCCCACGGCGACCGTGATCAGCGGGGCGCCCACGGGCAGTTCGGAGCCCTCCTCGCCGAAGCGGGCGGTGACCACACCGGCGTAGGGGCAGGGGACGTCGACCATCGCCTTGGCCGTCTCGACCTCGACGACCGGCTGGTCGACGGCGACGACATCGCCGACGTTCACCAGCCAGCGCACGATCTCCGCCTCGGTGAGCCCCTCGCCCAGATCGGGGAGCTTGAACTCCAACACCTGTGCCATCAGCTCTCGGCCTCCCACTGCAGACGCCCCACGGCGTCCAGGATCCGGTCCACGCCGGGCAGGTGGTGACGCTCCAGCATCGGCGGCGGATAGGGGATGTCGAACCCGGCGACGCGGAGCACCGGCGCCTCCAGGTAGTGGAAGCAGCGCTCCGTGACGCGGGCCGCGATCTCTCCGCCCGGGCCGCCGAACCCGCCCGACTCGTGCACGACGACCGCTCGCCCGGTCCGCCGTACCGAGGCGCAGACCGTCTCGTCGTCGAACGGCACCAGCGAGCGCAGGTCGACGACCTCCAGGTCCCAGCCCTCCTCGCGGGCCGCCTCGGCGGCTTCGAGGCAGACCGGTACGGACGGACCGTACGTGATCAGCGTGGCGCTCCGGCCGGGGCGCCGCACCACCGCACGGCCGATCGGTTCAACGCTCGTCGGCGCGTCCGGGTTCCAGGTGTCCTTGGACCAGTACAGCCGCTTGGGCTCCAGGAAGACGACCGGGTCGTCGGAGGCGATGGAGGCGCGCAGCAGTCCGTAGGCGTCGGCGACCGTGGCGGGCGTGACGACGTGCAGGCCGGGCGTGGCCATGTAGTACGCCTCGGAGGAGTCGCTGTGGTGCTCGACGCCGCCGATGCCGCCGCCGTAGGGCACGCGGATGGTGATGGGCAGGGGCATGGCGCCGCGGGTGCGGTTGCGCATCCGGGAGACGTGCGAGATCAGCTGCTCGAAGGCCGGGTAGGCGAACGCGTCGAACTGCATCTCCACGACCGGCCGCAGCCCGTACATGGCCATGCCGACCGCGGTGCCGAGGATGCCGGCCTCGGCGAGCGGGGTGTCGGTGCAGCGGTCCTCGCCGAACTCCTTGGCGAGTCCGTCGGTGACCCGGAAGACACCCCCGAGGGTGCCGACGTCCTCGCCCATGACGTGCACGGACGGGTCGTCCGCCATGGCGTCGCGCAGGGCGCGCGTGAGGGCCTGTGCCATGGTGGCGGGCTTCACCGCGACAGTGGTCATCGCATGTCCCCTTCGGCCTCCAGCTCGGCCCGCAGCTGGGCCTGCTGCTCGCGCAGCTGCGGGGTGGGCTCGGCGTACACGTGGGCGAACAGGTCCATCGGGTCCAGGACCGGGTCGGCGTTCATCCGCTCGCGCAGGTCGGCGGCCATCGCCTCGGCGGCGTCCTTGGCGGCCTGCTTGCCGGCCTCGTCGAGCAGTCCGCGCTCGGTCAGCTCGTGTTCCAGCAGGGCGATCGGGTCGTGGCCGCGCCAGGTCTCCACCTCGGCGTCCGCGCGGTAGCGGGTGGCGTCGTCGGCGTTGGTGTGGGCGTCGATGCGGTAGGTGATCGCCTCGATCAGGGTGGGTCCGCCGCCCGTCCGCGCGCGGTGCACGGCGTCGGTGAGCACCTCGTGCACGGCGACGGCGTCGTTGCCGTCCACCAGGCGGCCGGGCATGCCGTAGCCGACGGCCTTGTGGGCCAGCGACGGGGCCGCGGTCTGCTTGGCGAGCGGTACGGAGATGGCGAAGCCGTTGTTCTGGACCAGGAAGACGACCGGCGCCTGCCAGACGGCGGCGAAGTTCAGCGCCTCGTGGAAGTCGCCCTCGCTGGTGCCGCCGTCGCCGACCATGGCGAGCGCGACCACGTCGTCGCCCTTGATGCGGGCGGCGTGGGCGAGCCCCACGGCGTGCGGGAGCTGGGTCGCCAGCGGCGTGGAGAGCGGGGCGATGCGGTGCTCGCGGGGGTCGTAGCCGGTGTGCCAGTCGCCGCGCAGCAGGGTGAGCGCCTGCACGGGGTCCAGGCCGCGGGCGACGGCGGCGAGGGTGTCGCGGTAGCTCGGGAAGAGCCAGTCGCGCTCCTGAAGGGCGAGCGCGGCGGCGATCTCGCAGGCCTCCTGGCCGGTGGTGGAGGGGTACACGGCGAGCCGGCCCTGCTTGGTGAGCGCGGTGGCCTGGGTGTTGTACCGACGGCCGCGCACCAGTTCCGCGTAGAGGCGGCGCAGCAGACCGGGGTCGGCCTTGGCCGCCGCATCCGTGCCGAGGACGCGATGGGGCTCTGCGTCCGGCAGCAGCGGCGCGGGGTCGGTACGGGGCTGCCAGGCGGGCGGCGGCGATGGCCGGTACGCGCCTCGCTGCTCCATGACCGTCATGACGGCACCTCCTCGTGGGAGCGGCTACGGGAGGCGTGTCGCCTGTGACCCGCCTCACCAACCGATTGTTCGGTCGTCGGCACATTTTGGCTACAGGCGGCGCCAGGCTGTGGACAAACGGTTCTCCACAGCCTCCAATGAACGCAGTACGTCCACGACAGGGAGGCGGGGGGACATGGCGCCTGAACAAATGGCCGACGGCCCCGAGGGGGCCTCGCTCCCGCCGCCCCGCCCGCTGGACGCCATCGATCAGGACATCCTCCAGATGCTCCAGGCCGACGGCCGCGCCTCGATACGGTCGGTCGCCGAACGGGTCCACGTCTCCCGCGCCAACGCCTACGCCCGTATCAACCGTCTCATCGAGGACGGCGTCATCCGGGGCTTCGGGGCCCGCGTCGACCACGAGCGCGCCGGGCACGGCACGTCGGCGTACATCACCCTGAAGATCGTCCAGAACACCTGGCGCACGGTCCGCGAACAGCTCCGCCAGCTCCCCGGCGCCTCCCACATCGCCCTGGTCGGCGGTGACTTCGACGTCCTGCTCCTGGTCCACACCCCGGACAACCGGGCTCTGCGCGAACTGGTCCTCACCCGCCTCCAGGCCATCCCGGAGGTCCTGAGCACCCGCACCCTGCTGGTCTTCGAGGAGGAGGACCTGGAACCGCAGGGCTGACGACAGACCCTAGGTCAGCGTCACCACGAGGAAGACCAGGAACAGCAGTGGCACAACCGTGCAGACCAGCCCCGTCACGGCGGCCGTGATGCGCAGCGTGCGCGTGCCCCGGTGGCGCGGCAGCGGCCAGGAGGCCGCGAGGAGGCCGAGTCCCCACAGGACCACTCCGTCGAAGACCTCGAAGGTGACCGCGCCGAACATGGCGTACTGCCACGCCAGCAGCGGCAGCGCCACCAGCGTGGCCAGGAGGGGCGCCCGCCACCAGCCGGGGTCGGCCACGCGCGCGGGGAGGTCGTCTCGGCTCATGCGCCCCAGTCCACCCGCCCCGGCGGCCGGGGACCATGGGGTGCCGTACTCATCCGGGCACGCGCGCGTGCTCAGACGCTCCGGCGCAGCCCCTCGAAGACCACCTTGGCGACCGCGTCGGCGACTTCGCGCTCGCCCATGCCGCGGATCTCCGGGCGGTACCACTCCACGATGGAGTTGATCATGCCGAAGACGAGGCGGGTGGCGAGGCGGCCGTCGACGTCGGAGCGGATGTCGCCGTCGGCCGCCGCCGCCTCCATCAGGGCGGCGACCCGGTGGTCGAAGTCGCGGCGGCGGTCCAGGGCCCAGCGTTCGGTGTCGGTGTTGCCGCGGACGCGCAGGAGCAGGGTGACGTAGGGCAGTTCGGCTATGAGGACCTCGACCATGCGGTGGACCACGTGTTCCAGGCGGTCCGAGGCGCGGCCGGTGCGGGCGGGCTCCTCGTCGAGGATGCCGAAGAGACCGTCCAGGGCGCGGCTGACGGCCCGGCGGAGCAGTTCCTCCTTGCCGGTGACGTGGTGGTAGATCGAGGACTTGGAGATACCGGCCGCCCGCGACAGGTGCTCCATGGAAGTGCCGTCGTAGCCGCGCTCGTTGAAGACCTGGACGGCCACCGACAGCAGGGTCTCGGGGGTGTAAGTGTCGCGCTTGACGGTGGTCATGAGGCGCTGCCCTCCCGCTTGTCGGTGGCGTAGGCGTGCCGGTAGAGGGCCAGGGAGGGGGCGTACCGGCCGGAGGGGTCCCGCAGGTGCAGGTCGTCCAGGAGGGAGTAGGCCCAGTTGCGGCCCAGGCGGCGGCTCCACTCGAAGGGGCCGAGCGGGTAGTTCACGCCGAGGCGCATCGCGGTGTCGATGTCCTCCTCGGTGGCCACGCCCTTGGCGACGGCGTCGTGCGCGAGGTCGACGATCCGGGCGACCGTACGGGCGACGATCATGCCGGGCACGTCGCCGATGACGCTGACCTTCTTGCCGAGCGCCTGGAACAGCCCGGTGGCCTCGGCGAGGGTCTGCGGGGAGGTGTCCTGCGAGGCGGACAGGGCGATCCGGGTGGCCCGGCGGTAGTCGAGGGCGAGGTCGAAGTAGACGACGTCCCGGAACTCCACCGAGGTCTGTCCGTCGGCGAGGGCGAGCTGTCCGCCGCTGGGCAGGACGAGCCGCGTGCCCTGGTCCTCGTCCTCCTCGCGCACCTGGATGCCCGCCTCGCGCAGCAGCGTGAGCAGTTCGGCGGCGGGGCCCAGGTCGCCCTCGGCGACGACGTACGCGGGCGCCCGCTCCGGCTCGGCGGTGTGCGGTTCGGGGCGGTCGGCGTCCGGGGCGTAGTCGTACCAGCCGTGTCCGCTCTTTCGGCCCAGGCGGCCGGACTCGACCAGGCGGCGCTGGGCCAGCGACGGCGTGAAGCGCACGTCCTGGAAGAAGGACTGCCACACCGAGTGGGTGACGGACTCGTTGACGTCCTGGCCGATCAGGTCGGTCAGTTCGAAGGCGCCCATCTTGAAGCCGCCGCTCTCACGCAGGACCGCGTCGATGGTGGCGGGGTCGGCGCCCTGGGACTCGTGGACCGCGAACGCCTCGGCGTAGAAGGGGCGGGCGATGCGGTTGACGATGAAGCCGGGGGTGTCGGCGCAGGCGACCGGGGTCTTGCCCCAGGCGCGGGCCGTCTCGTACGCGCGCGTGGCGGACGTGACGTCGGTGGCGAACCCGGAGACCACCTCGACCAGCGGCAGCAGCGGCGCCGGGTTGAAGAAGTGCAGGCCCACGAAGCGGCCGGGGTTCGCCAGCGCGCCGCCGATCGCGGTGACGGAGAGGGAGGAGGTGTTGGTGGCGAGCAGGCAGTCCTCGGCGACGGCCTCCTCCAGCGACTTGAACAGCTCCTGCTTGACGTCCAGGCGCTCCAGCACGGCCTCGATGACCAGGGCGCAGTCGGCGAGGCCGGCGACGCCCTCGACGGGCTCCAGCCGGGCGCGGGCCGCGTCCCGTTCGGTGTCGGTCAGCCGGTCCTTCTCGACGAGCCGGTCCAGGCGCGCGCCGATGGCGTCGGCCGCCTCCCGCGCCTTGCCGGGGACCGCGTCGTAGAGCCGTACGGGGTGGCCGGCGACCAGTGCGACCTGGGCGATGCCCTGGCCCATGGTGCCGGTGCCGACGACGCCCACGGGGCTGCTGAGGTCGAGTGCTGTCATGAGCGCGATCCTCCCGCACGGGGTTTTCCACAGATGCGGCGGACCCCCTTGTACCGACCGTTCGTTCGGTTACTCTACTGGGGACTGGCTGTATCCGCCCATGTTTCTGCCCAGGTCATGAACTCGACGAGGAGTTCTTGAAACCAAGGAGTTGGTCTCGCATGGCCGCCGCCCTCACCCCCCACGACCTGATCGCCAAGCACCGGCCCACCCTCGACCAGGCGCTCGAAGCGATCCGCACGCGCGCGTACTGGTCACCGCACCCGGAGCACCCGAAGGCGTACGGGGAGAACGGCAGCCTGGACATGGCCGCGGGCAAGGCCGCCTTCGACGCCCTGCTCGGCACCCGCGTCGACCTCGGCCAGCCCGGCACCGACGGCTGGGTGGGCGGCGAGGTCTCCCCGTACGGGATCACGCTCGGCGTGGAGTACCCGCACGCGGACGTGGACGTGCTGCTGCCCGCGATGAAGGCCGGTCAGCGGGCCTGGCGGGACGCGGGCGCGGAGATCCGCGCGGTGGTCTGCCTGGAGATCCTGAAGCGGATCAGCGACCGCACCCACGAGTTCGCGCACGCGGTCATGCACACCTCCGGGCAGGCGTTCATGATGGCGTTCCAGGCGGGCGGCCCGCACGCGCAGGACCGCGGCCTGGAGGCGGTGGCCTACGCGTACGTGGAGCAGGTCCGCACGCCCGACACCGCGGAGTGGAGCAAGCCGCAGGGCAAGCGGGACCCGCTCAACCTCACCAAGCAGTTCGTGCCGGTCCCGCGCGGCATCGCACTGATGATCGGCTGCAACACCTTCCCGACCTGGAACGGCTACCCGGGTCTGTTCGCCTCGCTGGCCACCGGCAACGCGGTGCTGGTCAAGCCGCACCCCCGCGCGGTGCTGCCGCTGGCGCTCACCGTGCAGGTCGCCCGCGAGGTGCTCGCCGAGGCCGGGTTCGACCCCAACCTCGTCGCACTCGCCGCCGAGCGGCCCGGCGAGGGCATCGCCAAGACGCTCGCCGTGCGGCCCGAGATCCGGATCATCGACTACACCGGCTCCACCGCCTTCGGCGACTGGCTGGAGACCAACGCCCGCCAGGCGCAGGTCTACACCGAGAAGGCCGGCGTCAACACCGTGCTCGTGGAGTCCACCGACAACTACAAGGGCATGCTGTCCAACCTGGCCTTCTCGCTGTCGCTGTACAGCGGCCAGATGTGCACCACGCCGCAGAACCTGCTGATCCCCCGCGACGGCATCCGCACCGAGGACGGGCCGCGCGGCTTCGACGAGGTCGTCGCGGACCTCGCCCGCGCGGTGGACGGACTGCTCGGCGACGACGCGCGGGCCAACGCCCTGCTCGGCGCGATCGTCAACCCCGACGTCAAGGCCCGCCTGGAGGCCGCGGCCGGGCTCGGCGAGGTCGCCCTCGCCTCCCGTGAGGTCGCCAACCCGGACTTCCCCGAAGCGGTCGTGCGCACCCCGGTCATCGTCAAGCTGGACGGCGCCAAGCCGGACGACGAGGCCGCCTACATGAGCGAGTGCTTCGGCCCGGTCTCCTTCGCGGTCGCCATGGACTCCGCCTCGGACGCGGTGGAGCTGCTGCGGCGCACCATCCGGGAGAAGGGCGCGATGACGGTCGGCGCGTACACCGTCGACGCCGAGGTCGAGGCCGCGGTGCAGGAGGTCTGCCTGGAGGAGGCGGCGCAGCTGTCGCTGAACCTGACCGGCGGGGTGTACGTCAACCAGACGGCGGCGTTCTCCGACTTCCACGGGTCCGGCGGCAACCCGGCCGCCAACGCGGCACTGTGCGACGGGGCGTTCGTCGCGAACCGGTTCCGGGTGGTCGAGGTGCGCCGGGAGGCCTAGAGGCCGGTCTAGAGGGCCTGCTGCCCGAGGCTCCAGTGGTACAAGGCCATCCCCACGCTCGTCGCCAGGTTGTAGCTCGACACCTGAGGACGCATCGGCAGGGAGAGCAGGTGGTCCGCCCTGGCGCGGACCACCTCCGACAGGCCCGTGCGTTCCGAGCCGAAGGCGAGGACGGCGTCGTCCGGGAGCTTCACCGCCCGGATGTCGTCGCCCTCGGGGTCGAGGGCGAAGAGCGGACCGTCGGGGATCTCCTGCGCCGTGACGCGTTCCACCGCCGTCGCGAAGTGCAGCCCCGCGCCGCCCCGGATGACCGTGGGGTGCCAGGGGTCCAGCGTGCCCGTGGTGACCACGCCCGTCGCCCCGAAGCCCGCCGCCAGGCGGATCACCGCGCCCGCGTTGCCGAGGTTGCGCGGCTGGTCGAGGAGGACCACCGGGGCGGTGCGCGGCCGCTCCGCCAGCCGCCGGAGGTTCGCCGCGCGGGACGGCCGTACCGCGAGCGCCGCGACGGCCGTGGGATGCGGGCGCGGGACCAGGGAGCGGTACGTCTCCTCGGGCACCTCGGTGAGCAGGGCGGCGAGCCGGTCGCGTACGTCGGGGGCCAGTTCGTCGGCGAGGGCGAGGGCCGCCGCGCGGTCCGCCGCCACCGCCACGGGCACCTCGGCCCCGAACCGCACCGCGTGCTTGAGGGCGTGGAAGCCGTCCAGGAGTACGGCCGTGCCGGCGAGGCGGTGCCAGGTGGTGACGGGGGCGGTCATGACGGGGATGCTACGTGGCTCTGCTCGGGGTTCTCCGGGCTGCGCTGCTCCGGGAGCGCCGCCTCGCCCTTGCGCCGGCCCGGCAGCCGGGCCGGTATCCGTGCCGCGCGGGCGCCGAGACGGCGCAGGAAGCCGGTCGGCAGGAAGACCGCGTCCGCCGCGATCATCGCCAGCGAGAAGAACGGCAGGCCGAGCACGACCGCGATCACCGCGTGCTCGAACATCATGAAGGCCAGCAGGACGTTCTTGGCCCGCCGGTTGAAAAGCGTGAACGGGAAGGCGACCTGGACCAGGACCGTCCCATACGTCACCAGCAGCACCATCACCCCGCTGGCCGCGAGCGCGTCGGCGAGGGCCGGCCAGGGGGAGAAGTACTCCAGGTGCAGCGGGTAGTAGACGGCCGTGCCGTCCTGCCAGCGGGAGCCCTGGATCTTGTACCAGCCCGCGGTGGCGTAGATCAGACACGCCTCGGCCATGATCACGAACAGGGCGCCGTTGTGCACGATGTTCCCGATCACGTCCAGCAGTACGCGGGGCTGCGCGGTGCGCGCGTACCGCCCGACCAGCCACCACACGGCCAGTGCGACCCACACCGTCCACAGGATCAGCGGCACCGTCCGGTCGCCGTCGAGCCGGCCCGCGAGGGTGGCCATGATCAGGACGGCACCCCACAGGCCCCACAGCAGCGGCCCCACGCGGTCGGTCACCCGCTCGCCACGCGCGCGTGCCGCGCTGTCCCGGTCGGCCCGGCGCGCGTCCAGGGACCAGACCCGGCCGCAGCGGGTGAAGACCAGGTAGATCGACATCAGGTGCAGGACGTTGTCGCCGCCGTCGCCCATGAAGATGGAGCGGTTCTGGAGGGACAGCACCCCGACCATGAACAGCACCGACGTGGTGCGGGTGCGCCAGCCGAGCAGCAGCAGGACCGCGAAGAGCACGGCGAGGGCGTAGACCAGCTCGAACCAGAGGCGGCTGTCGGTCCAGATCAGGGCTGTGAAGGCGCCGTTCGCTTCGATCAGCTGCTGGCCGAGGGCGAAGCTCCAGGGCCCGTCGGGGCCGTACAGCTCGTGGCGGTGGGGCAGTTCGCGCAGCAGGAACAGCAGCCAGGTCGCGGCGAAGCCGATGCGGATGACGGCCGTCTGGTACGGGCCGAGCGGGGACTCGGTGACCTTGGCGATGGCGGCCGAGAGGCACAGGGCGATCCGGTTCATGCCCGGTCCTTTCCGGACTCGTCCCCGGGGACCTCCCACCAGGGCAGTTCCCGGTAGACCGGCTTGTCCGGCACCTTCTCCTCGCTCCAGTCGGGCGGGGGCACGTTGGTGGTCCGGGAGCGGAACCGGATCCGCTCGACGACTCCGTCCTCCCCGGCCGCGTCCACCCGGTCCAGGCGCAGCAGGGCGATCCGGCGCAGATAGGACTCGGACAGGTCGCCGCGCAGTTCGACCGGACGGTTGTCGCTGTCGTGGGTGGCGACGAGGAAGTCCCAGGCCCGGCGCAGTTCGTTCTGCTGGGTGTGGCTGGGCAGCGGGTTGCCGTCGATGGCGCGGCCGTCCTGGGCGGACAGGTCGTACCAGCCGGTGGTGCGTATCGTGCCGTCCGCCTCGCGGATCTCGGCGCGCACCTCGACGGCGATGTTCTGCTGGAGCGGGTTGGGCGCGAAGAGCTTCCAGTTCTGCTCGAACTCCGGGTAGACCCAGTCCCCTATCGCCTCGCCGTGCCGTTTGCTGACCGTGTTCGAGGGGGCGACGTGCAGGAACACCATCCCCAGGTGGACACAGACGCCGACCGCGACCACGGCGAGGGCGAGCGCGGCGACGATCTGGTAGCGCAGGGAGAGGGCGGCCACACCGGTGCGGGGCCCCGGCCCGTGCCGGACCTCACCCTGTGTGTCGTACGCGTCCATGGCGCCCCGTCTCCCCGATTACGGCCCCGGAAGTCGGCCCGGCGGCCCTGTCCCGGGGGGACACCTTACGGCTCCGGGCTCACGGGAAGGTCACGTCCGCCGAGCATTCGGTAGGACCTCGGTCGCACCGGCGGGCCCGGGGCGTTCCCTTCTTCTAGAACCTGTTCTATCTTGACGCACCGTCAGGTCTCGTGGGCGCGGGAGGGCAGGACCGTGGACTTCACCTTCACCGAGGAGCAGCAGGCGGCGGCCGAGGCGGCGCGGGGGGTGTTCGCGGGGGTCGCGCCGGACTCCGTGCCGAGCCCCGCGCTCACCCCGGGCGCCGTCGCCGAGGACTTCGACCGCGCCCTGTGGTCGCGGCTCGCCGAGACCGACCTGCTGAGCCTGCCGCTCGCCGAGGAGTACGGCGGGGCCGGGCTTGACGCGGTCGCGCTCTGCCTGGTGCTGCGGGAGGCCGGTGAGGTGCTGGCGCGGGTGCCGCTGCTGGAGCACGGCGCCGCGCTGGCGGTCCTCCAGGCGTACGGCGGAGCGGAGCTGAAGTCCGAGCTGCTGGCGCGTGCCGGGCGGGGCGAGGTCGCCCTCACCGTCGCCGCGCACGGCCGCAGCGGGCACGATCCGGCGGAGCTGGCGGTGACCGCGCGGCGGGACGGCGCGCAGTGGGTGCTGGAGGGGGCGCAGACGGCGGTGCCGTGGGCCTTCGACGCCGACGCCGTCGTCGTACCGGCACACGCGGACGGCGACCGGGCCGTGCTCGCGGTGGTGCCGCGCGGGCGGGCCGGGGTGCGGCTCGCCGAGCAGTACTCCACCAGCGGGGAGCGGCTCGGGGAGGTACGGCTGGAGGGCGTGCGGCTCGCGGAGCGCGAGGTGGTGGACGCGGAGGGCGCCTGGGAGCGGCTGCGGGAGCTGCTGACGGTCGGGACGTGCGCGCTGGCGCTCGGGATCGGGAACCGGGTGCTGCGCATGACCAGCGCCTACACCGGCAAGCGGGAGCAGTTCGGGCATCCGCTCGCCACGTTCCAGGCGGTCGCCGTGCAGGCCGCCGACCGCTACATCGACCTGCGCGCCATGGAGGCCACCCTGTGGCAGGCCGCCTGGCGCGTCACGGCCCGGACGCCGGGCGCGCTGCCGGTCGCCGGGGACGTGGCGGTCGCCAAGATCTGGGCCGCGGAGGGCGTACGGCGCATCGTCCAGACCGCCCAGCACCTGCACGGCGGCTTCGGCGCGGACGTGGAGTACCCCCTGCACCGGTACCACGCCTGGGCCAAGCAACTGGAACTGTCCCTCGGCCCGGCGTCGGCCCACGAGGAGGCGCTGGGGGATCTGCTGGCGGCACATCCTCTCGGCTGAGGCCGCTCCTCCGGCACGGCTCGAAGAGCACGCGGCAGATACGGCAGACGGCCCGCACACACACGCCCTCCGCGGCCGACCGTCCCCGCACGGCCCCACCCCTCGGCCAAGCCGGGAAACTCTCGCTCGGGCCCGCCGCGGCACACAAGGAGAAGCTGGGGGATCTGCCGACGGCGCATCCGCTGGGGTGAGGCCCGCTCGGAGCGCAAGCCGGGCTTGCCCTCGGCCGAGGCCCGCTCGGAGCACAAGCCCGGCCGCCCTCGGCCGGGCTCCTCCGGCAGCCCCCGAGGGCGTCAGAGTACGAAGCCCGGCTTGCCGTCGTTCGTGACGACCGGGCGGCCCGTCGCCGCCCAGACCTGCATGCCGCCGTCCACGTTCACCGCGTCGATGCCCTGCTGGACGAGGTACATCGCCACCTGGGCGCTGCGGGCGCCGGAGCGGCAGATCACATTGACCCGGCCGTCCTGCGGGGCCGCCTCGGTCAGCTCGCCGTAGCGGGCGACGAACTCGCTGATGGGGATGTGCAGCGCCCCCTCGGCGTGGCCCGCCTGCCACTCGTCGTCCTCCCGGACGTCCAGGAGGAAATCGCCGTCCTTGAGGTCCGAGACCTCGACCGTGGGCACGCCAGATCCGAAATGCATGCCCCCGACGGTACCCGGTGGGCTACGCCTTCAGTTCCGCCAGTTCCGCCTCGCGGGCGGCGACGTCCGCCAGGAGCTGCTCGGCGATCTCCTCCAGCAGCTTGTCCGGGTCGTCCGGGGCCAGCCGCAGCATGGAGCCGATCGCGCTCTCCTCCAGCTCCCGGGCGACCGCGCCGAGCATTTCCTTGCGCTGGGCGAGCCACTCCAGGCGGGCGTAGAGCTCCTCGGCCGGGCTCGGCTGCCGTTCCTTGGGGACGGGACCGGCCGCCCACTCCTCGGCCAGCTCCCGCAGCAGGGCCTCGTCGCCCCGGGCGTACGCGGCGTTCACCCGGGTGATGAACTCCTCCCGGCGCGCCCGCTCCGCGTCCTCCTGGGCCAGGTCGGGGTGGGCCTTGCGGGCCAGCTCGCGGTAGAGCTTGCGGGCCTCCTCGCTGGGGCGCACCCGCTGCGGCGGCCGTACCTGCTGGTCCGTGAGCATCGCGGACGCCTCCGGGAACAGGCCGTCGCCGTCCATCCAGCCGTGGAACAGCTCCTCGACGCCCGGCATCGGCATGACCCGGGCGCGGGCCTCGTCCGCCTTGCGCCGGTCCTCCGGGTCACCGGAGCGCTCGGCCCTGGCCTCGGCGATCAGGGCGTCCAGTTCGTCGAGGCGGGCGTACATCGGACCGAGCTTCTGGTGGTGCAGCCGGGAGAAGTTCTCGACCTCCACACGGAAGGTCTCCACCGCGATCTCGTACTCGATCAGCGCCTGCTCGGCGGCCCGCACGGCTCGCTCCAGGCGCTCCTCGGGGCGCGGAGAGGCCTCTTCGGCGGGCTCTTCGGCGGGCTCTTCGGCGAGCTCTTCGGCGGGCTCTTCGGCGGGCTGGGAGGAGGTCTCCTCCCCGGGGGTCTCGGCCCCTGGAGAGGTCTGCTCGGCGGTCTCCTCGCCGGGCCGGGGAGCGGTCTCCTCGTCGGGCTGGGGGGGCTGCTGCTCGGCTTCCGGGGTCGTCACGCGACCAGCGTAGGCCACGGCTCGCCCGCGGCCTACGGCCGATCATGGCCCCGGGGTCTCCGGGCAGTCCGCCGGGACCCAGGACGCCGTCAGATCGCGGCAGACCACGAACAGCGTGCCCGGACGGCAGGCGATCTCATGGCTGCAGCCGCCGTCGGGACGCGGCAGCACCTCGTCGAGGATCACCTCGCCGAGCCCGCTGACGTCGCAGGCGCCGAGGAAGCCCGCCTGGAAGCGGGAGACCCCGCGGTAGCGGATGACCAGGTCCTCCTCGTGCTTGAAGCAGTCGTGCCGAAAGCGCAGCTCGACCTCGTCGGCGGCGGTCCGCCGGGCCAGGTCCGGGCGCAGGTCCTTCACGCACCGGGCGCCGGAGAACGCGTAGTGCCCCGGGTCCGTGGCGAACGCGCGGGCGCCCGGCGGGAGCCGGTCCGCGAACTCCGGCAGGTGCTCCAGGTACGGCCGCGGGTCGATGACGCCCGTCGTCTCACCGGCCCGCCCGTCGAGGTCGACGTATTTCACACCCCCGCCTCCGCGGCGATGCGGCCCGCGCGTACGGCCGCGACCAGGTCGGCGTGGTCCGCCTCGGTGCGGTCCGCGTAGGCGACCGCGAAGGCGGCTATCGCCTCGTCCAGTTCCTCGTTCTTGCCGCAGTAGCCGGCGACCAGGCGGGGATCGGCGCTGTGCGAGTGGGCGCGGGCCAGCAGGGCGCCGGTCATCCGGCCGTAGTCGTCGAGCTGGTCGGGGGAGAGGGCGGCGGGGTCCACGCTGCCCTTGCGGTTGCGGAACTGGCGCACCTGGTAGGGGCGCCCGTCGACGGTCGTCCAGCCGAGCAGGATGTCGCTGACGACCTGCATGCGCTTCTGCCCCAGCACCACCCGGCGGCCCTCGTGCTCCGGCTTCGGCGCCTCGAACCCGGCCGCCGCCAGATGCGGCAGCAGCGCGGACGGGCGGGCCTCCTTGACCTGGAGGACGAGGGGTTCGCCGCGGTGGTCCAGGAGGAGGACGACGTAGGAGCGGGTGCCGACGCTGCCGGTGCCGACCACCCGGAAGGCGACATCGTGCACCGCGTGCCGGGCCAGCAGCGGGAGCCGGTCCTCCGGGAGGGTCTCCAGGTACTCCTCCAGCGACGCCGCCACCGCCGCGGCCTCCTCGTCCGGCACCCGGCTCAGGACCGGCGGCGCGGGCACGAAGCGGCGGCCGCCGTCCTCGGTGCGCTCGGTCGACTTCGCCGCGAACCGGCCGCTGGTGTTGGAGCGGGCCTTGGCGGCGACCCGCTCCAGGGTGCCGATCAGGTCGTGGGCGTCGGTGTGGGAGACCAGTTCCTCGTCCGCGATGGCGTTCCAGGCGTCCAGCACCGGGAGCTTGGCCAGCAGCCGCATGGTGCGCCGGTAGGCGCCGACCGCGTCGTACGCGGCCTCGCGGCAGGTGTCCTCGGCGGCGCCGGCCTCCCGGCCCGCCAGCACCAGCGAGGCCGCCAGCCGCTTCAGGTCCCACTCCCAGGGGCCCGGCACGGTCTCGTCGAAGTCGTTGAGGTCGATGACCAGGCCGCCGCGGGCGTCGCCGTACAGGCCGAAGTTGGCGGCGTGGGCGTCGCCGCAGATCTGGGCGAGGACGCGGGTCATGGGGGTGTGGGCCAGGTCGTGGGCCATGAGCCCGGCCGAGCCGCGCAGGAAGGCGAACGGGGTCGCCGCCATCCGGCCCACCCGTATCGGCGTCAGCTCCGGAATCCGGCCGAGACTGGACTCCTCGACCGCGGTCAGCGCGTCCGGGCGACCGGGGTCGACCTCGAACTCCGCGTGCGCCGAGCGCGGCACGCGCTCCCGCAGCGCCTTGCCCTCCGCCTTCGCGCCACCGTTGCCCGGCCACTGGGCGAACCCGCGCACCTGCGGCAACCGCCGGGACGCGCCGCGCGCCTCCACCGAACCGTCGACCACACCAACCGCCTCCCCCCGCACCGGACCGTCCCCGGCCCGCACGAACATCAATTCGTGCCGACGGTACAGCGAGGTGGCCGAAATCCGGCAGTCCCCGTGGACGGGCGGAGGGATGTGGATATCCCGTCCCGGGCCCGCCCTCACCCGGGGTCGGCCGGGTCCCCCCGCGCCCCCAGCAGCACCGTGAACGCCTCGATCACCAGGCGCAGGGACGCCTCCACGGCCGCGTCCCCGCGGGCGGTCGGCGCGGGGACGGGCAGGCGTGGGCCGAGGTGGGTGCCCCGGCCGGTCTCCAGGTAGGTCAGGACGTCCTCGGCCCGCGGGGGCGCCCCGTCGGCCGGACGGGGCAGGGCGTCGAGGAGGGACTGCAGGGTGTCGAGCAACTGCCGCCGGTCCGGGCCGGGTTCGGGATTCATAGGGCAAGGCTGCTGAAGACCGGTCGAGGACCGTTCAAGACACCGCCAACGCCTCGGCGGCTATGCCGTGGGCCTGCCGTCCACCACCCGGTCCACCAGGCCCGGCGCCGCGCCCAGATAGCCCGCCGGGTCCAGCAGGGCGTCCAGTTCCTTCGGGGACAGGTGCCGGGTCACCTCCGGGGACTCCGCCAGGACCTTCACCAGGGGCACGCCCCGGTCCGCGGACTCGTGGCTGGCGCGGGTGAGCAGGGCCCGGGACTGGGCCTTGCCGAGGAGCGGGGCCAGTACGGCGGCGACGCGCTCGGAGACTATCTGGCCCCCGGTCAGGTCGAGGTTGGCGCGCATGCGGTCGGCGTCGACCGTGAGGCCGGTCAGGAGTTCCACCGCCGTACGGGTCGCGCCGCCCGCCAGCCGCAGGCACTCCCGCAGCGGCTGCCACTCCGCGTGCCAGGCACCGGCCGACCGCTCGTCCTCCGCCAGCATGGTGCCGTACAGCACCGCGGCGAGCTGCGGCACTTGGAGCGCGGCCGAGCGGATCAGCGTGGCCAGGACCGGGTTGCGCTTGTGCGGCATCGCCGAGGACGCGCCCCGCCCCGCCACCGCCGGCTCGGTCACCTCGCCGACCTCGGTGCGGGCCAGCGACTGCACATCGACGGCGATCTTGCCGAGCGCGCAGGCCAGGAAGGCGCACACCGCCCCGGTGTCGGCGATGGGGGTGCGCAGGACGTGCCAGGGCAGGGGCGCCGGGGCCAGGCCCGTCTCCTGCGCGTACGCCTCCACCAGGCGGCCGGCGTAGCCGTCGTCGGGCGCGTCCGCGTACTCCAGGTACCCCGCCAGCGTGCCCGCCGCGCCCCCGATCTCCACCGGCAGGGACGCCGCCAGGTCCGCCACCCGGCCGCGGGCCTCGCGCACCAGGTGCAGCCAGCCCGCCGCCTTCAGACCGAAGGTCGTCGGCACGGCGTGCAGGGTCAGGGTGCGCCCCGCCATCGGCGTGTCCCGGTGGGTGCGCGCCAGCGACTCCAGCGCCGCCGCGCACCGGTCGAGGTCCGCCCGGATCAGTACCGTCGCCCGGCGCACCACCAGCATCGCGGCCGTGTCCAGGATGTCCTGGCTGGTGGAGCCGCGGTGCACGTACTCCGCCGCGGCCGGGTCCTCGGCCGCGACCACCGCCGTCAGCGCCTTCACGAACCCCACGACCGGATTGGCGGTCTCGCGCGCCGCGCGGGCCAGCGCGACCAGGTCGAGCCGCTCGGGCCGGGCCGCCGCCGCGATCGCCGCCGCGGCGGACTCCGGCACCGTGCCCAGCCGGGCCTGCGCCCGTACCAGTGCCGTCTCCGCCTCGACCATGGCCGCCAGCCAGGCCGCGTCGGACACCGCCGCCTCCACGGGCGTGCCCGCGCGCACCGGGGACAGCAGCCCGGAGTCGACCACCGCGGCGAGTTCCGGGGAGAGTTGGAAGGTCATGGCTGTGTCTCCTCCGACCATGGGTGTGCCTCCTCCGACATGGTGGGTCCTTCCTCCGCTCTCACGCGGCCGTCCGTTCCAGCCCGGCCCGCCGCTCCAGCACCGCCCCGAGCGCCGCCTGGGCGATGGCGTCGGAGTCGGTCAGGGTCACCGAGTTCACCCCGGGCCGGATACCCGCCGCCGTCACCCAGTGGACCGACTCGGTGGGCACCCCGAAGGCGTACCGGCGCGGATGCGGGCGCCGGGCGGCGTCCAGCAGCCGGAACGGGCGGGAGGTGACCGCGAGGCCCTCGGTGTAGACCCAGGTGCCGTTGCGGGTGGCGATGCGGTGCGGGGCGCACTGCCCGGTGTCCAGCAGGTGCCGCAGCAGCGGGTCCTCGGTGCGGCTGAGCGTGATGTCGGGCAGCCGCGCCTCGATCAGCACCTCGGCGCTGATCCGGGAGCCGGGCACCAGCGGCGAGTGGGCGTAAAAGCCCTGCCGGTCGACGTCCACCCGCAGGTCGGGGCCGACGATGTGCAGCACGCCCGCCTCGATCAGCGCCACCGCCTCCTCGATCCGGGACGCGGGCGGGCCGATGGACAGGAAGGCGTTCAGCGGCGTGTACCAGCGGTCCAGGTGCTCGCGGTGGGAGTCGCCGTGCAGTCCGCCGTGGTCGACGACCAGCCGGATCTCGTTGCGCAGGTCGCGCAGCACGTCCAGGGCGGCCTTGAGCGGGCCGCTGACATTGCCGCTGCGGGCCTCGTCGACGTCCTCGCGCAGATAGTCCAGCAGCCAGGCCGTGAAGTCCTCCGGGCCGCCGAACTCCTGGTCCCGGTACGGCCGGGCCAGCCGGTCCCAGTCCCAGCGGTCCTTCTCGCCGATCTCGTACGCGTCGAGCACCGCGTCCTCGGCGGACGTGCCGGGCAGCGCGCTCAGGAAGTCCCGCTGGAACGCCTCGGCGCGGTCGCCCCGGCCGCGGGCGGTGAGCAGCGTGCGGTAGTAGACGGTCTCGGCCTCCTTGGCGACCAGCGGCCACACGTCCCGCAGGAAGTCGGCGCCGTCCGCGCCGCGCGCGGCCCGCATCCGGGCGATCCGGGCCGGGGTGAGCAGCAGTGGCTCGTGGCGGCCGTGCGGGCCCTTCTCGTTCTCGCCGCGCGCCTGGTAGGGCACACCGCGCCGGGAACCGGCGTACATCTTGGGCTCCCGGCCGGAGGGCAGGTAGACCAGCCGGCCGGAGACCCGGGTGAAGCTGCCGCCGCGGCCGGTGGTGAGCAGGGCCATGTAGTCGAAGAAGTTCAGGCCGAGGCCGCGCAGCAGTACGGGCTGTCCCGGCCGGATGCCCTCCAGGTCGCTGTCGGCCGGGTTGGCGGGCGGGACGACGGGGTGGCCGAACTCGCGGGCCAGGGCGGTGAACTGCTCCTCCGCCGCGGTCGGCCGGGCGGGCAGGTGGCCCTGGGAGAGGACGACGGCGTCCAGGTGCTCCAGTACGCCGCCGTCCTCCAGCGTCACGCGCTGACGCGGCGGATGTCCGGTCGCCAGGGCGACGCCCTCGTCGTCCAGGGCGACGGCCCGGGAACGGTGCCAGGTGACGGTGACGCTTTCGGGGGCGCCGGCGACGACACGCTCGAAGGCCCAGCGCAGGTAGTGGCCGTAGAAGGCGCGGGTGGGGTAGGTGTCGGGGCCCAGCGTCCGGGCCTCGGCGAGGACCTGCTCGGGATAGTGCCCGGGTATCCGCCCGGCGACCAGCTCCCGTGCCCAGCCGTGCAGGCTGGGGCCCGGCTCCAGGGGGCCGGTGAGCTCCACGCTGGCGTCGGTGAACACCGAGATCTGTCCGGCGACCGTGTTCATCAGCAGATGCGCGGACTGGCTGGTCCGCCACACCTGCCCGGCGCCGGGCGGCTGCGGGTCCACGACGTGGATCCGGATCGCGGTCCCGGCCACGGCGGACCTCGCGGCGGCACACAGCCGCTCCACCACGGAGAGCCCCCGCGGTCCCGCTCCGATCACACACACGGTGTGCTGTCTGGTGGTCATGTCTACTGTCCGTCCTGCGAGTTACGGGGGGCGAGGGGGTGGGTGGGGGCGGGGGCGCGGCCCGGGTCGGCGTGGCCACGGCCCGAGTCGGCGGCACCGGGCCCCGAGTCCGGCCCACCCGCGCCCAACGGCGCGACGGAGACCGGGCGGGGACCCTTGGCGTCGGAACGCGGGGCCGGGGAAACCGGGGAGACCGGGGCCGAATGCGGGGCGGGTGTGCCCTGACCCACGGGGCCCGCGTCCCGGCCCGCCGGTCGGCGGCGCAGCGCCACCGCGGCGACCATCCGGCTGCCGATGACCGCGCAGCGGCCCTCCGTGCCGGGGGCCGGGCCGCGGTGGACGCGGAAGTGGACCGGGACGGCGGGGTCGGTGCCGTCCGGGGGTTCCTCCCACTCCAGGGCGACGGACTGGAAGGAGACGCCGTCCTGGTGGTCCGGCGGGAGCGCCTTGTAGAGGGCCTCCTTGACGCAGAAGAGCCGCAGGACCGCGAGGGCCGGGTCGGCGGCGCCGCGCAGGCGCTCGCGCTCCTCGGGGGTGCACACGTAGTGCACGGCGGACAGCAGCTCCTCGCCCGTCTCCAGGGGCTCGATGTCGATGCCGAGACCGACTCCGTCGTCGGGGCCGGTCACGCACAGGGCGACCCGGTTGGTGTGGCTGAGCGAACCGGCCACCCCGTACGGCCAGCTCGGCGCCCCGCGCCCGTCGGCGCTCAGCCACCGGGGCATCCCGGTCAGCGCGGCGGTGGCGCGGGCGGCGGCGAGCCGGCCCGCGGTGAACGTCTCGCGGCGCAGCGGCGCGGTGTAGCCGTGCAGCAAGTCCCGTACCGGCGCGGGCAGTTGCCCGAACTCCAGTTCCCCGGTGTGCGCCTGCGCCGCGATCACGCGCGGCTCGAACAGCGCCGTCACCGCGTCCAGGTCGACCGGCTCGGGCGCGAGCACGGCGCTCACCGCACCGCTCCGACCGGCGTACGGGTCAGGTGGGCGACCGCGTTGTGGACGATGAGGCGGCCGGTGTGCCCGGCGTACGTCATGATCGACTCGGGGTGGAACTGGACCGCCGCGAACCGGTGTCCGGGCGCCTCGACCGCCATCGCGACCATGCCGTCCTCGGTGGCCGCGGTGACCCTGAGGGAGTCGGGCAGCGTGGCCGGGTCGGCGTACAGCGAGTGGTAGCGGCCGACGGTGAAGCTCTTGGGCAGCCCGTCCAGCAGCAGCGAGTCGGCCTCGGTGCGGCGCACCCGGGAGGGCTTGCCGTGCACCGGCTCGGGCAGCACACCGAGGGTGCCGCCGAGGTACTCCACGATCCCCTGCAGGCCCAGGCAGACGCCGAAGACGGGGATGCCGAGCCGTTCGGCCTCGGCGAGCGTGGCGGCGGTGCCGAAGTCGGCGGGGGTGCCGGGGCCGGGGGAGAGCACCACCAGGTCGGGGCGCTGCTCGGCGAGGAGCGGCAGATGGGTGCCGCTGCGGTACGTACCGACCTCGGCGCCGGTCTCGCGCAGGTACCCGGCGAGGCAGTGCACGAAGGAGTCGCGGTGGTCGACCAGGAGGATGCGGCGGCCGGCGCCGGGCCCTTCGGAGACCGCGGATGCCGCACGCGGCGGCCGGGCGGGCTCGTCCAGGACACCCAGCAGCGCCTTCGCCTTCAGCTCGGTCTCCAGCTCCTCGTCCTCGGGGGAGGAGTCGTGCAGCAGGGTGGCTCCGGCGCGGACCGTGGCCACGCCGTCGTGGAGGTGGATGGTGCGCAGGGTCAGCACGGTGTCCAGGCCGCCGTCGAACCCGATCCGCCCGACGGCACCGCCGTACCAGCGGCGCGGGGAGCGCTCGTGCCGTTCGATGAACTCGATCGCGGACAGCTTGGGCGCGCCGGTGACGGTGACCGCCCACAGGTGGGCGAGGAAGGCGTCCAGCGCGTCCCGGTCGGGCCGCAGGACGCCCTCGACGCGGTCGACGGTGTGGATGAGGGTGGAGTACTTCTCGATCCGGCGGCGGGCGGTGACCTGGACCGTGCCGGGCAGGCAGACACGGGACTTGTCGTTGCGGTCGACGTCCGTGCACATCGTCAGCTCGTGCTCGTCCTTGGAGGAGTTGAGCAGGGTGCGGATGCGCTCGGCGTCCTCCAGGGCGTCCCGGCCGCGGGCGATGGTGCCGCTGATCGGGGAGGTCTCGACGAGGGCGCCGGCCGCGGCGCGCGGGGTGACCCGGACGAACATCTCCGGGGAGGCGCCGACCAGGTACTCGTCCTCGGCGAGGTTCATCAGCAGGCTGTGCGGGGCGGGGTTGCGGTCGCGCAGGGTGCGGAAGAGCCGGGACGGCGGGCGGGTGACCGCCCGGTGGAAGGACTGGCTGGGCACGACCTCGAACAGGTCGCCGGAGCGGAACAGCGGCCGGGCCCGCTCCACGACCCGCGCGTACTCGCCGGGCGCGTGGTCCCGCTCGGGCGCCTCCTGGGCGGCCACGAAGGGGCGGGCCGGGGTGGCCCGGTCGAGCCCGTCGGTGCGGGAGGCGCCGACCCGGAACTCGTAGTCGTGCCGGACGGCTTCGTCGGCCTTGAGGTCGAGTTCGTAGACGGTGTCCGGCAGGTGCAGCACCATGTCGCGGTCGCCGGGGCGGCGCTGCTGGCTGAGTCCGATCGGGTCGACCTGGAAGATCAGGTCGTAGCCGAAGGCGCCGTAGAGCCCGAGCAGCGGGTCGTCGGGCAGCGCGAGCCCTTCGACCACGGACCGCACCACGGCGAAGACACCGACGTGCCGGGTCCGGTCCTCCTCGGCGAAGGTCCCGTCGGGGACGGCACCGGTCATGTGCAGGGTGTCCCCGTCGGCCTCGACCCGTCCCCCGGGCCCGACGGCACGGGAGAACAGGGCCAGCAGGGCCGGGAGGAGCACCCGGCCGCGCGCGTTGAGCGCGGTGGCGCGTATCTCCCTCCCGCTCGCGGTTATCTCCACCGGTGGATCGCTGTAGCCGATGATCCGGTCGGGGCCGCGGAACAGCAGCATGCCGCGGCGTTCGTCGAGGGTGTCCTCCAGGGCGGTACGCAGGGTGGCGGCGGAGCCGAGCGACTCGGAGGTACGGACGACCTCGACTCCGACGGGCGTGGTCCACCGTGCGGACGGCGCTGCCCGACCGGTGCGCGGGCGGGACGTTTCCAGCTGGGGCATCCCCCAAGTTCCTTTCTCGAACCCGGCGTTCGGAGCCGGGGCAGCGTTCGGGGCGGTCGGGTGCGGAGGGGGCGTGGCCCGGGGCGGGCGGCCGGGTTCGTGCCCGGCGCGCCGCCACGGCCTCCGTCACTCCCGCGTCGCCCACACCTCCGCCGCGCGGCCCGAACGGACGTGGGTCCAGCCGTGGTTCAGGTCGGTCGGGCGGCAGACGTAGACGGTGTGCAGGCCCCGGGCCGTGAGGCGTTCGGTGAGGGCCGAGCGGGACGTGCGGTCGGCGGCGGGCAGGGAGGTCCCGGAGGTCACCGCGACGACGGCGAGCGGGAGGGACTCGGCCAGGGACGTCACCGAGTCGATCAGGGACGCCACCGGTCCCTCCGCCGGGGCCGGGGCGCTCACCAGCAGGCCGAGCGGGGCGGAGGGGCGTTCGCGGCGCAGGGTGTGCAGCCGCTCCCCCGCCGCGGCCACCGCGAGGGCGTCGGGGGCCGTCGGTACCAGGACGGGGCCGCCCGGCCGGCCGGCCAGGGACAGCGTGCCGTCCGTGTCGGGCACCAGCTGCGGGACCTCGTGGTCCGGCAGGGCCGTCACCCCGTCGCCGATCTTGGCCAGTTGCGGGTCGAGCTGCAGCAGGACGTCCGCCGCCGACTGGCCTGTCCGGGTCAGCAGGCGCAGCATCAGCGTGGCCGGGTCCAGGGCGCGGTGCTCGGACGGGTGGGACCACATCCGCTGGCTCGCCCAGGCGACCTGCTGCACGGACTCCACGATGGGCCGCCGGTTCGCCTCGTACCCGGCGAGGGTCGCGTCGATGTCGTCGCCCTCCCCGTGCTCGGCCAGTCGCCGCGCCAGCTCCACCGCGTCCTCCAGGGCCAGGGTCGTCCCCGAGCCCACGGAGAAGTGCGCGGTGTGCACGGCGTCCCCGAGCCCCACCAGGCGCCCGGTGGACCAGCGCGTACTGGAGATCTTCGGGAAGGTCAGCCAGCGCGAGCCGTTGGACAGCAGCCGCGCCCCGCCCAGGTGCTCGGCGAACACCTCGGCGCAGAACTCCATGGCGCGCTCGTCGTTCCAGCCGGGCGGCATGCTCGCGCCCTCGGTGAAGGAGGCCCGTTCCCACTCCCGCTCGCCGAGTTCCACCAGGAATGTCGAGCGGTCCGGGCCGTACGGGTAGACGTGGGCGCCGACCGGGCCGTACGGGCTGTCCGCGAAGAGGAACGTCATCGCGTCGAAGGCACGGTCCACGCCGAACCAGGCGTACCGCCCGGGGCCGGGCAGGACCGACGCCCCGAACTCCTCGGCGAACGCGGCCCGGGTGCGGCTGCCGGCGCCGTCCGCGGCGACCACCACGTCGTACCGCCCGAGCAGGTCGCGCGCATCGGCCTCGGTGCCGAAGTGCAGCCGGGCACCGGCCTGTTCGGCCAGCTCGTTCAGCGCGGTGAGCAGCGCGCGCCGCTCCACGGCGGCGAAGCCGTGGCCGGTGGAGCGGACCCGCTCGCCGTCCCGGCGCACCTCCACGTCGTCCCAGCGGGCCCCGCGGTCCAGCAGGGCGGCGACCACGTCGGGGGCGGCGCGGCGCAGCCGGGCCAGGCTGAAGCGGGAGAAGACGACACCGAAGCCGTAGGTGGCGCCGGCGGGGCTGCGCTCGAAGACGTCGACCTCGTGGCCGCCGAGGCGGCGCAGCAGCAGGGCCAGCATCAGACCGCCGGGCCCGGCACCTATGCAGGCGACTCGCACGGCGCTCACTCCCCCCGCTCGCCGGGCGGCACCGGGGCCGCGCCGGGCATGCCGTCGGCGAACCGCTCCCGCAGCTTGCGGCGCAGGATCTTCCCGGCCGCGCTGCGCGGGATCTCGTCGACGAACTCGATGCGCACCGGCCGCTTGTAGCTGGCCAGTTCGCTGGCGCAGGCCTTCACCAGACCGGCGGCGGAGACCTCCTCGCCCTCCTTGACCACGAAGGCGACCGGGACCTCGCCCCACTCCTCCGAGGGCGCGCCCACGACGGCCGCGTCGGCGACCCCGCGCTGGGCGCCCAGCACCCGCTCGATCTCGGCCGGGTAGACGTTCTGGCCGCCGCGGATGAGGACGTCGTTGATCCGGTCGACCAGGTAGAGGTAGCCGTCGGCGTCGGAGTAGCCGAGGTCGCCGGTGCGCAGCCAGCCGTCGCGCAGCGCGGACTCGGTGGCGGCAGGGTTGCGCCAGTAGCCGCGCATCAGACCGTCGCCGCGGACGCAGACCTCGCCGATCTCGCCGGGCGGCAGCGCGCGGCCCTCCTTGTCCTGGATCTCGATGTGGCAGCCGGGCAGCATCCGCCCCGCCGAGCGCAGCCTGAGCTCACGGGCGGCCGCGTCGGCGCCGTGGTCCTCGGCGCCGCCGAAGAGGACCGTGGCGATGGGGCCGCCGCCCTCGGTGATGCCGTAGATCCCGCGGAAGGGGCAGGGGAAGCGCTCCAGGGACTCGCGCAGCAGCTCCTCCGGCATGGGGGCGCCGCCGAACATCACGTCGACCAGGCTGGTCAGGTCGGTGGTCTCGAACGCCTTGGTGCGCAGCGCGAAGCGGACCATCGACGGCACCACGAAGGCGCGGGTGGCGCGGCGCTGCTCGGCCTCGGCGAGGAAGCGCTGCGGGGCGAACTCCCTTTGCAGCACCAGGGTTCCGCCGGCCGCCAGCAGGGCCAGGCCGATCACCATCGAGCCGTGGAAGAGCGGGCAGGGGTTGAGCATCACGTCGTCGGCGGTGAAGCGGGCCTCGGCGGCGAGGGCGGTGTAGCAGGCGGACACCGAGCGGTGGGTGACCGCGACGCCCTTGGCGCGGCCGGTGGTGGCCGAGGTGTGCAGGATCGCGAACAGGTCGTCCATCCGCGGCAGCGGCAGCGTGCGGCGGGGTGTGGCGAGCAGTTCCTGGTAGCCGGGACCGTCCAGGGCGATCTTCCAGGTGTCGCCGAAGGCGTCCCCGAGCCGGTCCAGGACGCCCTGCTCGGCGATCACGCCGCGGGGCGCGGAGTTGGAGACGACGTGCTCGACCTCGGGGGCGGGGAAGGAGTGGTTGACGGGGCAGACGATCGCCCCGGCCTTCCCGGCCGCGATGTACAGCTCCAGCACCTCGACCCGGTTCGGCGAGCTGACCACCAGACGCTCCCCGGGCCCGACCCCGCGGTCGATGAGGGCGGCGGCCAGGGAGTCGGTACGTTCGTCCAGCTCACGCCAGGTGAGCGAGAGCCGCTCGTCGGCGAGGGCGAGGGCGTCGGGGCGCTGTCCGGCGTGCCGCCGGACGAAGTGGGCCATCCACATCAGCGGGCCTCGCTCACGGTCGCGGCGCGCGCGGTGAGCACCTCGTCGATCCCGGCGATGGTGTGCAGCGCGGTCAGTTCGTCGTCGTCGAGCGGGCTGCCGGTGCGCTCCTCGATGGCGAGGGCGAGCCGGATCAGGTCGCCGGAGTTCAAGCCGGCCGTGGTCAGGTCGTCGTCGCGGCCGATGCCGTCGAGCAGTTCGGGCAGATCGACGAACTCCAGCAGGAGCGCGTGGCCTTGGGTCAGCTGGTCGGACATGGTGGTCCCCTCGGAGTGTGCGCGGTGGTGCGGTGGGTGAGGTGGTGGGTGGGTCCCGGCGGGGCGCCCGGCTGCCGTGGGGCGCCCGGTGGCCTCGGGGCGGCCGATGGCCTCGGGGCGGCCCCGCCGGGAGTCGGTGCGGTGCGTACGGTCAGCTGCCGATGTCGGCGGGCGCGCGGCCGGAGTCGGCCTGCTTGCCCGCGGCGGTGGTCACGGGGGCGGGGGCTTCCTCCCCCTCGCTCAGCCCGAACCGCTCGTAGATCCGGGTCAGCGGGCGCGGGGCCCACCAGTTGTAGCGGCCGGCCAGGCGCATGAACGCCGGGACCAGGACGCCCCGGACGAGGGTCGCGTCCATCAGGACGGCCAGGGCGAGACCGAGGCCGAGCAGCTTCATGTAGGTGATGCCGGAGACCAGGAAGGAGACGAACACCAGGGCGATCAGGGCCGCCGCCGCGGTGACCAGGCCACCGGTGCGCTGCAGCCCCAGCGCGACCGCGCTCCTGTTGTCGCCGGTGCGGTCGTACTCCTCCTTGATCCGGGAGAGCAGGAAGACCTCGTAGTCCATGGAGAGGCCGAAGGCGACGCAGAACATCATGATCGGGGTGGTCGCCACGATGCCGTCGGTGACGGTGAAGTCACCGGTCAGCCACATCAGGTTGCCGTCCTGGAAGACCCAGACCATCGCGCCGAAGGTGGCGGTGAGGCTGAGCAGGTTGAGCACGAACGCCTTCACCGGCATCAGCACGCTGCCCGTCATCAGGAACAGCAGCACGAAGGTGGAGACCGCGATCAGCAGCAGCGCCCACGGCATCCGGTCGGTCAGCGAGGTCATCGTGTCCTTGAAGGAGGCGGCGGTGCCCGCGACCTTCACGTCCTCGAACGGTGCCTCGGCGGCCCGCACGTCACCGACCAGGTCCTGCCCCTCGTCGGTGTAGGAGCCGACCTCCGGGATGACCGACAGCCAGGTGCCCTCGCCCTTCTCGTAGCGCTCGTTGAGGGCGCCGGCCGGGGCGATCTGCTCGCCGTCGGCGTAGGAGCCGGTCTGGGCGTCGACGCGGGCCACGTTGTCCAGCTTGGACAGCGTCTGGGCGTACTCCGCGACCTTGGCGTCCCGCTCGGCCGGGTCGCCCGCGTTCTCGGCGACGACCATGAGCGGTTCCATCTCGCGGGCCGAGTAGTCCTCGACCAGGACCTGGCCGACCTGGTGGGCCTCGGCGTCCTTGGGCAGGGTGCGCTCGTCGGCGAGGTTGAGGTTGATGCCGAGGAACGGCGAGCCGAGGAAGAGCAGGATCACGATGACGCCGGTGGCCAGCGGCAGCGGGCGGCGCATCACCAGGGTGGCGAGCTTGTGCCAGAAGCCGCTCTCGACGGCCCCCTCGGGCTTCTTGCGGTTCCAGGACCACTTGTTGATCCGGGTGCCGATGACCGCGAGCAGCGCCGGCAGCAGCACCAGGGCGGCGACCACCGCGAACGCGACGACCGCGATACCGGCGTAGGCGAAGGAGCGCAGGAAGTACATCGGGAACAGCAGCAGCGCCGACAGCGACAGCGCCACGGTGATCGCCGAGTACAGGACGGTACGGCCGGCGGTGCGCAGGCTGGTGCCGATGGCGTCGTTGACGCTCGCGCCCTTGCGCAGCTCCTCGCGGTACCTGCTGACCACGAAGAGGCTGTAGTCGATACCGAGGCCGAGCCCGAGACCCGTGGTGAGGTTCATCGCGAAGACCGACACATCGGTCAGCTCCACCAGCACCCGCAGCACACCGAGCGCGCCGATGATGGCGACGATGCCGACGGCCAGCGGGAGCAGGGCGGCGATGACGCCGCGGAAGATGAAGACCAGCAGGATCAGGGTGAGCGGCAGCACCAGGGTCTCGGCGAGCGCCAGGTCCTCCTGGGTCTGCTCGTTCATCTCCGCGTACGCCTCGGCCCGGCCGCCGAACTGGATCTGCAGGCCCTCGAAGCCGTCCTCGTAGTGCGGGCGCAGCTTCGCCAGGTAGTCGTCCACCTCGTCCTCGTTGCCCTCAAGGTGGGCGAGGACGAGCGCGGAGTCGGACTTCTCGGCGCGCAAGCTGGGCGCCTTGTCCAGGGTCCAGTAGGAGGCGGCCTCCTGGACGCCGTCCTCGGCGGCGAGCTTCTTCGTCAGCTCGGCGCCCTTGGCGGCGGTGTCCGCGTCGTCGACGCCCTTGGGGGTCTTCACCAGCAGCACGAGGTTGGGCTCACCGGTGCCGAACTTCTCGCTGAGGATCTCGTTCGCCTGCGTCGACGGTGCGTCGGGCACCTCGTAACCACCGGAGGACAGCTTGCTGTTGACGGCGCCGCCCAGTCCTCCGGCCACGACACAGAACAGCAGTCCCAGCCAGAGAACCAGCTTGCGGCGGCCGGTCGCGAGCGCGGCCAGCTTGTTGAACATGGGTGTTTCCTCCAGAAAAGACGGGGCGGGGCGTCGCCCCGATGGGGGGATGTGTCCGCCCGTACGCTCAGGCGGGGGTACGGGCGGCGGGGAGCTGACGGCAGTCGACGCGGACGTGTCCGCCGGCCACGCACTCGTGGTCGGCCAGCGACTCGTCGACGGACCGGTCCCAGACCAGGAGCCGGTTGTGCACCGAACCTCGGGTGAAGTCGGCGAACTCGGGGTGGGTGGCCTTGTGCCGGGAGCCGAGGTACGCCAGCACCGGGTCCAGGAGCAGCCAGCGGCCCTCCTCGAACACCTCGGTCCAGGCGTGCTCGACACCGACCAGGCCGAGCAGGAAGCCGCGCCGGGTGCGGGCGCGCACGCCCGCCTCCTCGGCCCACCGCTGCATCTGCCAGGCGGCCACGACACAGTCCACGGTGCGGTGCCCGATCGCCTCGGCGGGCCGGGAACGCAGGCCCTCGGGCACCCAGCCGTACTGGTACTCGCCGGAGACCAGCCGCTCCAGCAGGTCGTCGTGGATACGGCGGACGGTGTCGGTGCGCGGGGCGTCCCGGTGGCCGCGGGTGGTGACCGTGGCCAGCATGGTGTCCGCCCGCCCGGGTTCCTTGGCCCACTCGGTGAGCCGCCCCTCGTAGAGCTTGGGCGCGGGCTCGGCCGGTACGGGCGGGGTGACGCAGCTGGTGCAGCCCGCGGCGGAGCAGGTGGCGGTGAGCCGGATGCGGGTGACCTTCTCGGTGAGCCAGCCCTCGGGCTGCCCGGCGGCCAGCCGCATGCACTGGCGTTCGCCGAGCTCGGCCAGGGAGCGGCCGAGGCCGGACTGGAGGCCGAGGTTCATCACGTCGTGGTAGTCGTAGCGCAGCCCGTCCGGGGTGTCCTCGGCGGGGAAACCGGCGCCGACCAGGTGCTCCAGCACGTCCGGGGCGAGGGCGAGTTCGCGGGCCGCCTCCTCGTGGGCGAGGGTGGCCGAGCGGTGCTCCTCGGGCACGGGGACGAGCCGTTCCACCGCGGGCAGCCAGTGCTGCCAGAGTTCCGTCGCCGTGGTGGTCCGGCGCGGAGGGGCGGTCGTCATCGTTCCTCCCTCGCCGCGGCCAGCACCGGCAGGTCTCCCGCCGCCAGCCGGCGGGCCACCTCCAGACGCTTGACCTTCCAGGTCGCGGTGTGCGGGATGTCGTCCCAGCGGCACTGCACGGGCGGGGACAGCTCGGGGAGTCCGGCGACGGCCGCGGCCCAGGCGGCGCGGTCCAGCGGCAGGTCGCCGCGGGTGCACACCAGCGGGACGGCGGGGCCGCCGTCGCCCATCGGGATGATGGCGACCTCGGTGAGCTGCGGCAGCGCCTCCAGGATGTCGTCCTCGGCGGCCAGCAGGCTCTCCACGCCGCTGCCCCGGTCCACCAGCCGGTCGTACAGGTGCAGACAGCCGCGGGCGCTGACCATGCCGTAGTCGCCCATCGCCCACCAGCCGTCGACCCGCTGGTCGGGGGAGCCGAGGTAGCTGGGGGTGACGCCGGAGGAGCGGGCGAAGATCTGGCCCGGGGTGCCCTTGGGAGCCTTGTCGCCCTCGTCGTCGACGACCCTGATCTTCGTGTGGCCGAGGACCCCGCGGCCCACGCAACGGCCGTGCTCGCAGCGGCTCTTGAGCTTGTGCGACTTGACGGTGACCGGTCCGGTCTCGGTCTGGCCGTACGCCTGCATGTAGCGGGCGCCGGGCCGGGCGGCCTTGAGCAGGGTGCGGATGGTGCGCGGGTGGGCGGCGTCGAAGGAGCTGACGAACAGCCGGGTCTGCGCGAAGAGTTCGGGGCGGGTCTCGGCGACCTCCTCCCAGCGGATGAAGGCGTTCGGGACGGTCTCCACCACGCCGGGCCGGACCGCGGCGAGCAGGTCGGCGGCGTTCTCGGGGGAGGTGTCGGTGAGGAAGCCCAGCGGCAGGCCGAGCGCGAGGATGGCGAGCATCCCGGACATGCAGCGGGCGTGCACCGGCGACAGGCACATCAGGTACGGGTCGCGCACCCGCAGCACCTTGCCGATGGTGATCTGCGGCCGGGCGTGCCCGGCGAAGCTGTGCACGGAGTGCAGCACCAGCTTGGGCACGCCGGTCGTGCCGGAGCTGTGGGTGACGAGCTGCGGGGTGTCCACGCTCGGCACCACGGCGGGCGGGATCGCGCCGCGCTGGGTGTCCAGCAGCGACAGTCCGTGCTCGCCGCGCTCACCGACGTACCAGCGGGGCAGCGTCGGGTCCACGGAGTCGAGCACCCCGGCCGACTCGGTGACGGCGTCGCTGATGACGGCCGCCGGGGCGGCCCGCTCGGTCATCACGCCGAGCGCCTGGAAGCCGACCGCGGAGTGCACCAGCACCGGCACGGCGCCGATCCGGGCGCAGGCGAAGGCCAGCAGCGGGATGTCGAAGTTGGGCTGCTTGACGACGAGGACGCGCTGCCCGTCGCGGATGCCCGCGCCGGAGAGCATGGTGGCGGCCTCCTCCACCAGGTCGGCGAAGGTGGCGTAGTCGAAGTTCCGGCCGGCCTGCGGGAACAGGTCGAGCGGCTTGTCGAGACGGATGGGGACGGCGCCGTGGCGGCGGGCGGCCTCGGCGGGGGCGGTGGCCAGCGCGAGCCGGCGGTTCACGCGGGCCATCACGCGACACCCCCCGCCTTGGCGGCGCGGCGCTCCAGGTGCGCGGTGACGTGGGCGAGCAGGGCGTCGTAGGACGAGAACGCGTCGGTCGGCTCGTCCAGGTCCCACTCGATACCGAAGGCGTCCTCGGCCTCGGCGAGCAGGCGCATGAAGCCCGCCGAGGTCAGGCCCAGGTTCCACAGGGACGCGGCACGGGCCGCGGGGTCCTCCAGCGGCAGCGGGCCGCCGATCGCGTTCTCCAGCAGGCCGCGCAGGTGCTCCGCGACCGTCGTGCTGTCGTACATGTCTCCTCCAGTGACGGCCTACGGAGGTACGCAGGCTCAGGGATGGGTCCGTCGGGCGGACCGGGGACGGGGCGGGCCGGTCAGGCGGCGACGGGGTGGACGACCCGCTCGCTGCCGGTGTTCTCCTGGAATCCGCGCAGGGTGCGCAGGTAGTAGAGGAGGTACTCGGCCATCTCCTCCGGGCCGGTGGGGGCGTAGGAGGCGTCCGGGCCGCAGACGGCCGCGGTGTTGCTGAGGTCGAAGCGCTTGTTGTAGCGCAGGTAGGAGCGGTAGAAGTTCATGCCGCCGTCGAGGGCCTCGTCGATCGCGGTGAAGCCGTCCCGGTCGTCCACCCACAACGGCTCGCGCAGGCCGAGCAGTTCGAAGATCTGGGTGACCATGTCCCGGACCTTCGGCCCGTCGGAGTTGCCGAGGTGGAAGTACGTCTCCGGGGAGTCCGACAGCGAGATGGCGACCGCGTTGCGGGCGACGATGTCGACGGGGACGAGGTTGACCACGGTGTCGGGGTCGGCGAGCAGCCGGACCCGGGCGTGCGAGAGGAAGGTGCCGAGCTTGCGCGAGGCGGTCTTCTTGAACACCAGCACCTGACGCGCGAAGCCGTACAGGCCGGACCAGTTCAGGCCGTGCCGGGTGACGCTGTGGCCGATGACGACGGTGGGCCGCAGGATGCGGATCCGCAGGTCGCCGGCGGCGGCCTCGACGAGGGCCTCGGCGCGCATCTTGGTCTGCTCGTAGCAGTTGTTGGCCACCGACGGGTCGGTGACCGGGCCCTCGGTGATCAGGTCGGTGCGGGAGCCCGCGACATAGGCGGTGGAGACGTAGTTGAAGGTGCTCGCGCCCACCGTGCGGGCGAGGTCGAGGACGTTGGCGGTGCCCTGGACGTTCTGCGCCTCGATCTCGGTGCGGTACTCCTCCTCGTAGCGCAGGGAGGCGGCGCAGTGCCAGACCTCGTCGACCGGGGGCAGTGCGGAGACGTCGGCCCCGCAGCCGTCGACGGTCATGTCGCCGTGCACGGCCACGGTCCGGCGCAGGATCTCGGGGCGCAGGTCGGAGCGGCCGTAGCCGTCCGCCATCGCGGAGAGGGTGTCGTGCAGGCGCCGCGTCGCCTCGGAGTCGTCCTTGCCGCGGACCAGTGCGATGACGGGGTCGTCGGTCTTGTCGAGGAGTTCGAGGACCACGGCTCCGCCGACGAAGCCGGTGGCCCCGGTCAACAGACGTGTTGTCATGAGTGCTTGTCTCCAGCGTCGTGACGTGGTGTGCGTCGTGGGTGGTGCTGCGGTGGTGCAGCGGGTGGGTCCGGGGGGCGAGGGCCGGGGGCGCCGGAACCGGGATCACCGGTGGTTTCGCCGGGCGCCCCCGCGCCGTCGTCCGTCCGTCCGCGCTACGCGGCCTCGGTGGCGGCCACGGTGGGACGGCGCGCCTCCAGCTCGTGTACGAACTCGGAGACGGCGGTCTGGAAGCCCTGCGGGTCGTCGAAGAACGGCACGTGACCGGCGTGCTTGAGGGTGACGGCGCGGCTGTCCGGGATGCGGTTGAGGGCGTCCTCGATGACGGACTCGCTCCAGGCGAAGTCGCCGTCGCCGTTGATGATCAGCGTCGGGGCGGCCAGGCGGGCGAGTTCCTCGGGGCTGTCCTCGATCTCCAGGGAGGCCAGGAGGTTCTCGCGGATGGAACCGACGGAGAGCAGGGACAGGAAGTTGTCCTTGAGCGCCAGGTAGGCCGCGGTGCCGCCCTCGTGGATCATCTGGTCCGGGAAGACCAGCGGGTAGAGGTGGTTGAAGAGCTGGGTGGTGCCGCCGGACTCCAGGCTGGCCAGCCAGGAGCGGCTGACGAGCTTGCGGCGCAGGGTGCCGTTGGGCGAGAACGCCGGGCCGACGAGGACCAGGCCGGCCACGCGCTCGGGGTACTTCAGCGCGAACTCGCGGGCGATGAGGGTGGATATGGACGTGCCGACCAGGTAGGTCTTCTCGATGCCGAGGTGGTCCAGCAGACGGCGCACGTCCTCGACGTGGTCCATGAACGAGACCGGCTCGGGGCCCGGGTTGGAGGCGCCCTGGTTGCGCAGGTCGTAGTGGACGAGCCGGAAGTCGTCGGCCAGGGCGGTGGTGAAGTTCCGCCAGATCGGGCTGACGATATAGAAGTTGTTCAGCAGCGTCACCGCCGGGCCTTCACCGCTGTCCTCGTAGTACAGCTCCCCGCCGCCGGGCAGGGCGAGCGCGGAGTGGTTGAGGTAGCGGACGTCGAGCTGACCGAACTGCTGGTCCGTCATGAGGGTCTCCTAGATGATTCGTTTCCGTCGCCGTTGACCACCCTCCGCGCCCCCGTTCAACACCCGCCCAAGGCCCATCCAAGGGCGGGGAAACGTGCAGGTGGGAGGGGTTTTTCAGGGGTTGTGCGGGGGTGTTCCCAGCGGTGTTGCCAGGGGTCTTGCGGGTGCGCTTCCTGGACGGCGGTGCCTGGCCGGAACGGGCCGGTGAACTCAGCACCCGGTACCGGCGCTTGAGGTCAAGGCCCCGTCAGGGCCGATCCCCACCCACCCGCAGGTGGCCGCGAGGCCCGGCCCCTCCAGCCCGTCCGGCGTTTGAGGGAGGCCCCTTCAGGGCCGATGGGGGTCCAGGAGGCAAGGCCCCCTGGTGGGGTCGAAGGGGCGAAGCCACCGCCGGGTCTTGCGGGGCCCTTGCGGTACGCTCGCGCCCGGCCGGAACGGGCCGACGGACTCAGCACCCGGTACCGACGGACCGCCGCCGCGGCGCCCCGGGCTGCCCGGCCCCGTGTGACCGGACGGCCCCACGCCGCCCGACCCCGTGCACGGGTACGCGGCCGGCGTCGTGGCCGGACACGCGGTGCTCCGCATCACCCGCGCCGGACACCCGGTCCGCCCCGGCACCGAGCACCGGGGCACGACGGGCGTCGACACCCGCGCCGGACGCCCGACCGGCCTCGCCGCCAAGAGCAGGAGCACGACGGGCCTCGGCATCCGCGCCGACGTGGTCCGCCCCGGCGCCTACGACGGGTGGCCGATCGGTTCCGGCCTCGATGCCGGACACCTCCGCCCGCCCGTCCTCGGATCCCCTGAGGCACGCCTGCCGAGCATCGCCGGCCCGAGCACTCCCGACCCCGGCCTCAGTCGTCCCGCCCCCGGACCCGACGGTCCCCGCCCCGCCGGTCCCGGACGTTGCGGTGTCGGCACACCCGGACCCGGACCCGGGCCCTACGCCATCGGCGTCACCCCCGGCCCGGGGCAGCTCCCCACGCCCCGCCTCAACCGACCCGGCGGCCGCCCGCCCGGCTCGGGCCGGGACGCCGTCCGCCGGACCGGTCGCGAACCCCGCGATATCGCCGAGCCCAGGCGCAACGGCGCAGACCCGCCGCGCAGCCCCCCGGGCCTCGGTACGTACGACGCCGCCCCGCCCGGCCTCGGACGATCCGCCGTCACCGCGGCCCGCTCCGGACCAGGCGGCCTCCGCCCCGCCGGTCCCGGGCCGTACGGCGTCGGCGCGGCCGAAGTCGGCCGGTCCCGAGGTCGGCTCGGCGGCATCCCGAGCCCGTGCCAGCACCCCCACCCGAACCAGCTCCGGCACCCGGAACATCGCCGAGCCGCCGGGGGTGCTGTCGGACAGGACCAGCACATGCCGGTCCAGCAGGCGGCCCACCAGGGACTGGGCCGTCCAGGTGTCCAGGCCGAGCACGCGCTTGACGTACTCCGTGTCGAAGGGGCCGGGTTCCGCCGCGGCGAGGGCGTACACGGCCTCGCGGAGCCAGGGGGGCAGGCGGTCCAGGGCACTGTGCGCCCGGGAGGGTGCCGCGCAGGCCTCGTCCTGGAGTTCGGCGACCAGGCGGTCGTCGTCGACCAGACCCTCGGCCAGGTCGGTCAGCGTCCACATCGGGCGGGCCGCGTACAGCTCGCCCACGGCCCGCAGCATCAGCGGGTCGCCGCCGAGCCGGGCGAGCACGTGACGGAGTGCCGGACGGTGCCCCGCGACCCGGTCCTCCCCCACCAGGCGGACGAAGAAGCCCTCCGCCTCCTCCGCCCCCAGCGGCCCCAGCGTCAGCCGCCGCGCCCCCGGCAGCGACAGCCGCACCCGCGACGTCACCACCGTCAAGCAGGACTCCCCGCCCGGCAGCAGCGCCAGCACCTGGTCCGCGCCGGCCGCGTCGTCGAGCAGCACCAGCAGCGCACGCTCCCGCGCCGCCGCCCGGAACAGCGCGGCCAGTCCCTCCGTGTCCTCCGGCTGCCGCTGCCGCGCGACGCCGAGCCCGTCCAGCAGGGACCGCAGCACCGCCTCCGGGGAACGCGGCCGGTCCGCCGTATCGTGCAGGGACGCGTACAGCAGCCCGTCCTTGAACCGCCCCGCCATCGCCCGGGCCGCCCGCACGGCGAGCGCGGTCTTGCCCACGCCCGCCGGTCCGAGCAGCGTCACCACGGCGGCGCCGCCCTCGGCGATACGGGCCAGCTCCGGCTCACGCCCCACGAAGTCCGGTGTCTCCAGGGGAAGTTGGTCGACTACCGGAGCGGACGGCACGGGCACCGGCCGCCGTTCCGGCTTCGCCGCCGGGGGCAGCACCTCCCGCAGGATGTCCTGCTGAAGCTTGCGCAACCGTTCCGACGGCTCGATCCCCAGCTCGTCCACCAGCCGCTGCCGCAGCCGCAGATACGCGTCGAGCGCGGTACTGCGCTGCCCCGACCGGTGCGCCGCGATCATCAGCTGCGCGGTGAACCGCTCGTCCAGCGGATGGTCCACGGTCAGCCGCCGCAGCTCGGCCACCAGCCCCTGGTGGCGCCCCAGTTGGAGATCGGCCTCGATCCGCAGCTCCAGCGCCGCGAGCCGGGCCTCGCCGATCTGCGCGATCCGCGCGGCGAGCAGCGGTCCGGCCTCAAGCCCGGCGAACGGCTCCCCGCGCCACAGCGCGAGCCCCTCGCGCAGCAGCCGCGCCGCGTCCTCCGGCGCTCCGGAGGCCAGCGCGGCCCGGGCCCGGTTCACCCGCTGCTCGAACTCCCACAGGTCCAGCTCCCCCGGCCGCGCCATCAGCCGGTACCCGCCGGAACCGGTCTCCAGCCGCTCCCCGGTGTCGCCGTCGCCGCTGCCCTTGAGGGCCTGGCGCAGTTGGTAGATGTAGGTCTGCACGGTCTTGCGGGCCAGCCGCGGCGGCTCCTCGTCCCACAGCTCCTCGACGAGGGCCTGCACGGAGACCAGGTGGTTGGCGTCCAGCAGCAGCACGGCCAGCGCCCGTCGCGCCATCGGCGCGGTGAGGGTGCGCGGTTCGCCGCCGACGTGGATCTCCAGCGGCCCGAGCACCTTGATCCGCAGCTCGGACAGGCCGGTGGCGGTCGCGGTCATGTCGTCCTCCCGCGTCCGGAGCGGGTGCGCCGCTCACCGCGCCCCGCCGCACGCGGCGCCGGGCCGCCCTGGTGGGTCACCGTCCGCGCCGACACCAGCCGCCCGGGGCAGGCCGACTCCGGCGGCAGTCCGCCCGGCAGCAGCAGCCCGAGGAAGTGCTCGACGGTCCCGTACGCCGCCTCCGGGGCGGCACCCGTCGCGCTCACGACCGCGCTCCGGCGTTCGAAACGCGGTCGCTGTCCAGGTGGTGCATGGCGCGGCGCTCCTTCCGGAACTCACTGGGGGTGACCCCGTAGCGGCCGCGGAAGAGCCGGCTGAAGTGGGAGGCGCCGTACAGGCCCGCCCGTTCGCCGATCAGCGCCACGGGCAGGTGGTCGAGGGCGGGGTCGGCCAGCTCGGACCGGCAGCGGGCGAGCCGCTCGTCGCGGATCCAGCGGGCCGGGCTGACCCCGAACTCCTGGAAGATCTTCTGGAGGTAGCGCAGCGAGATGTTGTGCCGCCGGGCCACCTCGTTGGGGCTGAGGCTCGGCTCGGCGAGGTGCTCGCGCACATGCGCCTGGATCCGCAGCATCAGCGCCTGCCGGGCGATCTCGCTGTCGGGCGCGACCTCGCGCATCCGCTCGGCGAACAGCACCGCGGTCAGTCCGGCGACGCTCCCGCCGAGCAGGTCGACAGCCGTCTCCACTTCCTCCCCGTGCCGGTCGAGCCCTTCGAGCATGCCGCTCAGCAGCGCGGCGACGCCCTGGTCGCCGTTCCAGGCGCGGGCGGTGAGCCGCTGGGTGTCGGTGGCGGTGAGGCCGACCAGGGAGTGCGTCACCATGACGTCGACCATCCGGAACTCCTCCGGCATGATCACCTTGAACGGCCGTCCGGTGTCGAAGGAGATCAGCTGCGGCGGCCGTACGACACCGTGCCGCCCGTCCTGGAAGACCCAGACCTCGCCGCGCAGCGGACGGCACACCCGCAGCCGGGCGCGGCGCCCGTCCGCGATGAGCCGGCCGGGCCGGACCAGTTCGCGGGGACCGCCCTGCACCAGCGAGACGGTGACCTCGCCGAAGCGGTGCCGGACCGTGGTCCCTTCGAGGATCTCCTCGTGGTTCCTGACGATCTGCAGTCCGCCGCGCTCGGCGGGCGGCGGATCGGCGGTGCACCGGCGCACCTGCCGCGGCCTCACCTCACTGACACGTTGCATCGCGTACCCCCTGTTCCGATGTCGGAGCTCTCGTCGAAGCCCTACCAGGGAAACATACCCGCATGCGGGTTTTCTACTTCGATCGAGAGTTTCGATGGATCACCGGGGGCGGGCACACCGCCGAGGCCGGACCGTCATCGGCCCGGCCTCGCCGAGAACACCCAGCTCAGGCCACCCGCGCCAGCCGCGGCCCGGGCACGGCCGGCACCGCGCGGTCGGCGTACAACTCGGCGACCTGGAAGGCGAGATCGAGCGCCTGGTACCGGTTGAGCCGGGGGTCGCAGGCGGTCTGGTAGCGCCGGTGCAGGTCGGTCAGACCGATCGGGTGGCCGCCGCCCACGCACTCGGTGACGTCGTCCCCGGTCAGCTCGATGTGGATGCCGCCGGGGTGCGTGCCCAGCTCCCGGTGCGCCTGGAAGAAGCCGGTCACCTCCTCCAGTACGTCGTCGAAGCGGCGCGTCTTGTGGCCGCTGGCGGCGGAGAAGGTGTTGCCGTGCATGGGGTCGCAGATCCAGGCGACCGGCGCCTCCGCCTCGGTCACCACCTCCACCAGCGCGGGCAGCACGTCGCGCACCCGGTCGCGGCCCATCCGCGTGATGAACGACAGCCGCCCCGGCTCCCGTTCGGGGTCGAGCCGGTCGATCAGCCCGAGCACCTCGTCCCGGGTCACCGTCGGACCGAGCTTGACGGCGACGGGGTTGCGCACGGAGGCCGCGAACTCCACGTGCGCGTGGTCGAGTTGCCGGGTCCGCTCGCCGATCCACACCATGTGCCCGGAGACGTCGTAGGCGTGCCCGGTGCGCGAGTCGATGCGGGTCAGGGCGGCCTCGTAGTCGAGCAGCAGCGCCTCGTGGCTGGAGTAGAACTCCGCGAGGTGGAACTCCCCGGGGTCCGCGCCGCAGGCGGCGAGGAAGGTCAGGGCGCGGTCTATGTCCCGGGCGAGCGCCTCGTAACGGGCGCCGACGGGGGAGCTGTTGACGAAGTCGCGGTTCCACTCGTGCACCTGGCGCAGATCGCCGTAGCCGCCGGTGACGAAGGCCCGGATCAGGTTCAGGGTGGAGGCGGAGGCGTGGTACATCCGTTTGAGGCGTTCCGGGTCGGGCCGGCGGGCCTCCTCGGTGAACTCCTGGCCGTTGACGGCGTCACCGCGGTAGACGGGCAGGGTGATGTCGCCGCGCACCTCGACCGGCTGCGAACGCGGTTTGGAGTACTGCCCGGCGATCCTGCCGATCTTCACGACCGGCACGGAGGTGGCGTAGGTCAGCACGGCCGCCATCTGCAGCAGCGTCTTGACCTTGTCCCGCACCTGGTCGGCGGTGATCGCGTCGAAGGTCTCGGCGCAGTCGCCGCCCTGGAGCAGGAACGCCTCGCCCCGGGCCACCCGGGCGATGCGCTCGCGCAGTTGGTCGCACTCCCCGGCGAACACCAGCGGCGGGTAGGTCGCCAGCTCCGCCAGCACCCCCTTGAGGGCGTCCGGGTCGGGCCATTCGGGCTGCTGGGCGGCCGGGAAGCGGCGCCAGGAGTCCACGTCCGTCATGCGCTGATCAGCATTCATATCGAGCTGTGCCTCACTTGTGTCCGGGGAAGGTGTCGGATCGCGTGTGCGGCGGATCGCCCGCTGCGTCACGGGCTCCGGGTTGCGTCACGGCTCCGGGGTACGAAGCGGCCCTCCCGCCGCCGGGGCACTCCTCGCCGGGGGATGTACGAGGAGGACGCCGGTCGGGGGGAGGGCCGCGATGGGGGGCGAGCGGCGTCCGGCCCGTCAACGGCCCCGGACTCACCGCGATGCCCCGACTCTACGAACGCCCCCGCCCGCCCGGTTGCCGCACCGCGCACCGCCCCTTGCCGAAATACGCGCGAACGGACAACGCCCCCGGAATCTCACATTCCGAGGGCGTCGGGCTTACCCAGTTCCAGCACAAGGATCTCTTCCGGTCACTCCCCAATCGTCGGCAACCACATGAAGGACCAGTTCCGCACAGCTACGGCGGGAACGGTCACGACGGCACACGCGCCCGCCGCACCCGGCGGACCCGCCCGTCGCAGCGGGGCGTCGCCTGTGCCGCGGACACCGCCCGCCGCCCCTCCTCCGCCGCGTCGATGATGATCCGGGCGTACGGCAGCAGCCGCGCCCCCGCCTCGGTCAGCGCCAGCCGCCGGTGGCTGCGGTCGAACAGCGCCGCCCCGACCGACTCCTCAAGCCCCTGGATCTGCGCCGTCACCGTCGACTGCGCGTAGTTGAGGTTGCGGGCCGCCCGGGTCACGCTCAACTCGGCCGCCACCTCGCGAAATGCCCGTAGCTGCTGGATCTGCATGTGCCGCTCCCTTCGACCGGCCCCGTCGGGGCCGCCCGGAAGACGCCTCAGACGGAGCCGGAGACGGCGGCACCGCGCGAGAGCGCCTTGCCGCGTTCCGCGGTGATGTCGAGCCGGCCGTACACCTCGGGCCGGCCCAGTGACCGGGCCATCAGGTCGTAGAGAACGGCGATCCGCTCCTCCACGTCCGCCCGGTTCGTCATGATCTCCGACAGCAGCTGCACCCCGGTGAAGGCGCCGACCGCCGCCTCGGACACGGTCGCCACATCGATCCCCGGCACCAGTTCGCCCCGCTCCTGGGCCTCCCCCAGCAGCCGGGTGCTCACCTCGATCCAGGCCTGGTACGGCACCTTGCGGTCGATGACGTCGTGCCCCTGGTCCACCGCGAGGCGGATGCTGCCCTGGAGCATCCGGTCGAAGGTGAGCCGGTGCGCCACGAGCAGGGTGACGTCCACCCACTCCTGGAGCTTGGGCGCCCCGGGCTCCTGCGGCGGGGCGAAGTACCGGATCTGGTCCGCCACTTGCTCGTCCAGCACCGCCTGCGCCAGCTCGGCCTTGGAGGTGAAGTGGAAGTAGAAGGCGCCCTTCGTCACACCGCATCGCTGGTAGACGTCCGAGATCCTGGTGGCGGCGTAGCCGCACTCGGCGAAGACCTCACCGGCCGCCTCCAGAATCGCCTGACGTGTCCTGATGGCTCGATCCTGCTGTGCCACTGGGCCCCCTTCCTTCGTCGTAGTTGATGGAGTGTCCAGAGCGGGCGCTTATGCGGAACCACCCGCTCTCATTGAAAAACATACCCGCATGCGCGTATCTTACCGGCGGGGTTGGAACCAGTCACCCGTCATGCACCTTCTCGTTCCAGAAGGAAGAGCAATGACCACGAACATTGGTATTCACAGGGGCCGACACCGCCACGGGGGGATCAGGAGACCGGTGTTTCCGGTCAGGCCGGCAGCACCGGTCAGGCCGCACATCCTGCCGCCCGCGACGGCCGTCGACACCCGGCTCGTACACCGCACCGACCGCAAGGACGTGCTGCCGACCGGCATCACGAAGCTCGACGAGAGCCACTACACCGTCTTCACCCACTGGCCCGCGGACCACCGCCGCTTCACCGACCAGGACGGCGACTTCCTGCCCTCACTGGTCATCGAGTCCATACGCCAGGCCGTGATCCTGGTCGCGCACGACGGCCTCGGGGTCCCGCTCGGCCACCAGTTCCTCGTCTCCACCGCCCACCACCGCATCGACCCGGCCCGGTTACTCGCCCCAGGCGCGCCCTCCCAGCTCGAACTGGACGTATCCGTCCATGACGTGAAACACCGCCGCGGCATCCCGTCCGCCCTGGAGGCCCGGGTGGTCATCCGCGCCGGCGGCGAGATCATCGGCACCGGCGGCGGAGAGTGCTCCGTCATGACCCCCGAGGTCTACCGCCGACTGCGCCGCGGCCGTACCGAGACCGCCTGGCCGGCCGCACTGGCCGCGCCGCTGCCCGCCCCCCTGCCGCCGCACTCCGTCGGCCGGACCCACGCCTGCGACGTCGCGCTGTCCGCCGGGGACGCACCCGACGAGTGGCTGCTGCGGGCCGATGTGTCGAACCCGCTGATGTTCGACCACCCGAACGACCACATGCCCGCGATGGTCCTCCTCGACGCCGCCCAGCAGGCCGCGCACCTGACCTTCGGACCTCGCCCCTTCCGCCCCTTCTCCTGCGTCGTCTCCTGCTCGCGCTACGTCGAGTTCGACGCGCCCTGCACGGTCCGGACCGACCTCACCGAGGAGGCCGACGGCGGATACACGCTGTCCGTCACCGGCCACCAGGGTGGTGAGCAGGTCTTCGAGATCCTCTTCCGCGGCTCGGCCGGGGCCGGCTAGCCCGCCGGGCGACCGCCGAGCCCCCAGGTGGGCCGACCCTCCGTCGGCACCGAGCGCGCCACCTCCCGTACGAGCAGTACGCGCCCCACCTCTAATACGCGCACCATCGGCCCCGTCGCCCGCCCCGCGCCGGAACCCGGCCGGCCACCCGGCCCGCACACCGTTCCCGCGTCCGCCCGCCGCCCGCACCCAACCGCTCCCGGCGCCCGATCCGCACATCCGTACCCCGGCATACGTGGATCCGCGCACGGTCCCGTCCGCTTCCGCCCTCCACCGGCACCGCCCTTCGCTCGACCCCGGCCCAGCGCCGGGCACCGCACCTTCAGTTCCGCCACAGCACAGGAGCTCGTCCCATGACCCGCACCGACGCAGCCCCACCGGCCGGCCGACCGTCCCGGCGCCCGCCTTCGTCCTCGCACCGAACCGGTCCGGACGTCCGCCGCTCACCGCACCGTCCACCCGCCGTCCACCGGCACCGTCGCGCCGACCACGAACGAGGCCCGGTCGCTGCTCAGCCAGGCCGCCGCCTCGGCGATCTCCTCCGGCACCGCGATCCGCGGCAGCAGCGCCGCCCGCGCCATTTCCTCCGCGACCCCGGGAACCCGCGCCATCCACGTGTCCAGCATTTCGCTGTGCGTCGCCCCGGGCACAATCGCGTTGACCCGAATTCCGCTCGCCGAATATTCCGCGGCGACCGCTTTCGTCAATCCGATGACAGCATGCTTGGCGGCTATGTACGGGGCGGCGACCGGGGTTGCCACAAGCCCCGCCGTACTGCTCGTGTTGACAATGGAGCCACCGTGCTCCAGCATCGCCGCGACTTCCTGGCGCAGGCAATTCCACATTCCGCGGACATTGGTGTCCATGACGGTGTCGTAGACCTCGTCACCCATCAGGTGCATGGGCGTTCCCTCGGCCCCGACCCCGGCGTTGTTGAACGCCACATCGAGCCGCCCGAAGCTCTCCACGGCCCGCGCGATCCCCTCCTCGACCTGCGCTTTCTCCACCACGTCAACCACCACGTACTGGGCTTTCCCGCCCTCGGCGCACAGTTCGCCCACCAGTTTCGCGAGCCGCTCCTCGCGGCGGGCGGCCAGGGTGACCGCGGCGCCCTCCCGGCAGAAGACCCGGGCCGCCGCGGCGCCGATCCCGCTGCTCGCGCCCGTGATGAACGCGTGTTTTCCGTGCAGAAGTCCGCCGTAGCGCATGGCCTCACATTACCCGTGATTTAAGTCCGTGATTCGCGTCGCGCTCAAATCTGACTCGAATCCATTTCCCGGCCCTTTCCACAGGGCCACCGGCACCCCCCACGCGCCGTTTCCTCCCCCCTCCGTTCCGCATTGCCTGGCCTGATCACTGTTCCCGAGACAAGATCGGAAGAAATTCGCATGGCACCGACGCGACGGATTCTCATCACCGGCGGCACCGGCTTCGTGGGCTCCCACGTGGCCGCCCTGCTGACCGGCGGCCCGGACGCGGCGAACGCTCCGCGGCTGCGCCTGCTGGTCCACCACCGCCCGACGGCGCCCGACGAGACGGGCAGGGTGGAGGTGCGCCGCGGCTCCCTCACCGACCCGCGCTCGCTGCGCGGGGTCTGCGACGGCGTGGACACCGTGCTCCACCTGGCCTCGCTGATCGGCGGCAGCCCGGCGGACTGCGCGGCCGTCAACGACTCCGGGACCAAGGCCCTGCTGGAGGAGGCCGCCCGCGCGGGGGTCGAGCGGATCGTCCAGCTGGGCACGACGGCCGTGTACCGGGACGAGCCGCACACCGGCGCCCGCGAGGGCGAACCGGCGCTCGGGCCGTCCTCGCCCACCAGCGTCAGCAGGCTGGCCGGGGAGGAGCGGGTCCTCGCGGCCGGCGGCGTCGTCCTGCGCCCGCACCTGGTGTACGGCCCCGGTGATGTCTGGGTGGTACCGGCCCTGGTGGATTTCCTCACCGCCTTCCCCCGCTGGATCGACGGCGGGCGGGCCCGCACGTCGCTGATCGGTGTGCACGACCTGGCCCGTGCCGTGGCCGCGCTGGCCCTGCGGCCCGAGCTGCCGCGCGGACAGGTCCTGCACGCCGCCCGGCCGGAGCCGGTGGCCGTGCGGGACCTGGTCGGTGCGGTCTGCCGCGAGCTGCGGCTCCCGCTGCCCGAGGGCGAGGTCTCCCGCGCCCGGGCAGCCGCCCTGACCGGCGCCGACCGGGACCCACTGATCCGGCGGCGTCTGTCGCTGCTGGCGGTCGACCACTGGTACGACAGCTCCCGTCTGTGGCAGTTGCTCGACATGGCGCCCCTGGACGACTTCGCCCGCGACTTCGCCGTGGGCGCCGCCTGGTACCGGTCGCTGCTGTCCCGCCGCACGGACGGGGAGCTGTTCCCCACGAGGTGACGACCGGGCTCCCGCCGGGCTTGTCCCCGGCCCGGCGGGGGCGCCGCTGCACCGAGGTCACGCTAGGCGGCCGCCCGGCGATCTTCTCGCCCGCCCGCGCACGCGCAGTGGCACATCCGCGCACGCCCCCCCGACCGGCCGGAACGCCGCTTTGACCACCCCGCCGCCAACCGACACCCACCGCCCCGCAGGCACGCGCCGCACCAAAGACCGCCCAGCCCACGCCCCGGGCAGGCCCACGGCCCCCACCGCCCCGCGCCACCTGCCCCGCGCACTCGCCCGTACTCGCCCCACGGCCCGCCGCAGCCACCGCCCCGCACGCACACCACCGCACCAAACACCGCCCAGACCGCGCCCCGGGCAGACCCACCGCCCCACACAACCCGCCCCGCGCACTCACCGGTTCGCACCCACAGGCCACCGCGGCCACCGCCCGGCACGCACACCACCGCACCGACACACCGCCCAGACCGCGCCCGGGCACACCCACGGACCGCACGACCCGCGCCCGGGCACACCCACCGACCCCACGACCCGGCCCCGGGCAGACCCCCGGACCGCACGACCCGGCCCCGGTGCCACATCCACGCAGGATCTCTTGCCCGTTCGCGTCCCGCGGGCCGCCGCGGCCGACGGCCGGGCGATGGTGAGGGGACGTATCGACGACTGCCCCGCGATCGAGGAGACGACAGATGGCCCCGCACACTGACGACGTACTGGTGACGGGTGTGGGCGCGCTGACACCCCTGGGCGCGACCGCCGACTCCTCCTGGGCCGGCCTGCTGGCCGGGCGCTCCGGCGTCCGCGACCTCGGCCCCGACTGGCCCGAGGAGCTGCCGGTGCGCATCGCCGGCACCGTCGAGGCGGATCCGGCCGAGCCGATCGGCCGGGCACGGGCCCGCAAGCTGGACCGGGGCGAGCAGCTGGCCGTGGTCGCCGCCCGCGAGGCCTGGCAGGACGCGGGCGTGCCGCAGGTGGAGCCGGAGCGGCTCGCCGTGGTCGTCGGCACCGGCATCGGCGGCGTCCTCAGCACGCTCGGCCAGAACGACCTCTACGCGTCCTCCGGGATGCGGCGGCTGTCGCCGTACGCGGTGCCGATGCTGATGCCCAACGGCCCGGCCGCCTGGGTCTCCATGGAGCTGGGCGCCCGGGCCGGCGCCCGCGCCCCCGTGAGCGCCTGTGCCTCCGGTGCCGAGTCGCTGGCGCTGGGCCTGGACCTGATCCGGGCGGGCCGCGCCGATGTCGTCGTCGCGGGCGGCACCGAGGCCACCCTGCACCCGTTCATGATCGCCGCTTTCGCGCAGATGAAGGCGCTGTCCGCGCAAGGGGGCGACCCGGCGGCGGTGTCCCGACCGTTCGACGCGGCCCGCTCCGGGTTCGTGATCGCCGAGGGCGCCGCCCTGTTCGTCCTGGAGCGCGCCGACTTCGCGCGGGCGCGCGGGGCACGGGTGTACGGCGCGCTCGCGGGCGCGGCCGTGCACTCCAGCGCGCACCACATCACCGCCTCCGACGCGGAGGGCCAGGTGCAGGCCATGCGCACGGCGCTGGCCGACGCGGGGGTCGAGGCCCGGGACATCGGCCACGTCCACGCGCACGCCACCTCCACCCCGAGCGGGGACATCGCGGAGGCGGAGGCGCTGACGAAGGTCGTCGGCGATCAGACCCCGGTGACCGCCACCAAGTCCATGACCGGCCACATGCTGGGCGCCTCCGGGGCCTTCGGCGCTATGTCCGCGCTGCTCTCGCTGCACCACGGGGTGGTCCCCGCGGTCCGCAACCTCGACGAGCAGGACCCCGAGGTCCGCCTGGACGTGGTGCGCGGCGAGAACCGCACCGGCTCCTGGGACGCCGCCCTCGCCAACTCCTTCGGCTTCGGCGGCCACAACGTGAGCCTGGTCATGAAGCGGGCCTGAGAGAGACGGCGAGGACCTGAGAGCTTCCTCACACGGGGGCGGGCGCGACAGTGAGGAGAGCGGCGGGAACGGGCGAGAGAACCGTCACAGTCACCGCGGACAACGAGAAAGGGCGGCATCGGATCGATGCCGCCCTCTCAGCGGTGCGCGAGGGGGGAGTTGAACCCCCACGCCCTTGCGGGCACTGGAACCTGAATCCAGCGCGTCTGCCTATTCCGCCACCCGCGCATTGGGTGTGTCCTCGGGCCCCGTTCCTTGCGGTCCGGCGCCTTCCGACACCCAGAACATTAGCACGCTGGGCGGGGTGGATTCACATCCCTTCCGCCTGGGCAGCCGCTCACCTGCACCGGAACCCCGGGCGCCGCATCTCGGAGCCGTCCCGCACGTCTCAGCGTGTATCTGTTCACGTATCAACCTCGTACCGGTCGGCCCTGTCTCCCCACGAGCCGGTCCGGGTGCACAGTCAGGTGCGGGACACTGGTCTGCGGCCGCCTCTACGATCCTTGGCAGGAGGAGCCCCGAGAAGCGTTCGAAGGGCGGCTCCACAGGGAACTTCGACAGGCGTCGACACCCGTCGACTGGGCCGACAGGGGGAACCAGCCGATTTACCGGCGCGTGGATACGATCAGTAAGCAGTACGAGGTTAGAGACGGAAGCAGCTACGGAGGAGGTGCCCCATGGGAGTCCTGAAGAAGTTCGAGCAGCGTCTCGAAGGCTTGGTCAACGGCACCTTCGCCAAGGTGTTCAAGTCCGAGGTCCAGCCCGTGGAGATCGCGGGTGCACTGCAGCGCGAGTGCGACAACAACGCCACGATCTGGAACCGCGACCGCACGGTCGTCCCCAATGACTTCATCGTGGAGCTCAGCGCCCCCGACTACGAGCGCCTGAGCCCCTACTCCGGGCAGCTCGGCGACGAGCTGGCGGGCATGGTGCGCGACTACGCCAAGCAGCAGCGCTACAGCTTCATGGGCCCGATCAAGGTCCACCTGGAGAAGGCCGACGACCTCGACACCGGGCTCTACCGCGTACGCAGCCGCACCCTGGCCGGCTCCACCGACCAGCAGGGCGGCCACCCCGCTCCCGCCCCGGCCGGACGGCCCGGCGCCGGTGGCTACGGCTACCCGCCCGCCGCCCCGCCCGCGCCCGCGGGAGCCCCGCCGATGCCGGCCGCGCCACCCCCCGGCGGCGCCCGCCCCGGCGGCTACGGCTACCCGCAGCCCGCGGGCGGCCCGCGTCCCGCCGCGCCCATGGCCGGCGGCCGCACCCGCTACTGGATCGAGATCAACGGCAACCGCCATCAGATCTCCCGCGCGACGCTGGTGCTGGGCCGCAGCACCGACGCCGACGTGCGGATCGACGACCCCGGCGTCTCCCGCCGGCACTGTGAGATCCGGACCGGAACGCCCTCGACGATCCAGGATCTCGGGTCCACCAACGGCATCGTGGTGGACGGGCAGCACACCACCCGCGCTACGCTCCGCGACGGCTCGCGGATCGTCGTGGGCAGCACAACCGTTATCTATAGGCAAGCCGAAGGGTGAAGCGGGGGCAATGTCAGAGCTGACCCTCACGGTCATGCGGCTGGGTTTCCTGGCCGTCCTGTGGCTGTTCGTGATCGTGGCCGTGCAGGTCATCCGCAGCGACCTGTTCGGTACGCGCGTCACCCAGCGCGGAGCGCGCCGGGAGGCCGGCCGCCAGCAGCAGCCGGCCCGGCAGGCGGCGACCCCGCCGCAGCAGCGCCAGCAGGCCGGCGGGGGCGGCCGCCAGCGTCGTAACGCCCCCACCAAGCTCGTGGTCTCCGAGGGCACCCTCACCGGTACCACCGTCGCGCTGCAGGGCCAGACCATCACGCTGGGCCGGGCGCACGACAGCACGATCGTGCTGGACGACGACTACGCCTCCAGCCGCCATGCCAGGATCTACCCGGACCGCGACGGGCAGTGGATCGTCGAGGACCTGGGTTCCACCAACGGCACGTACCTCGACCGATCGCGGCTGACGACCCCCACACCGATTCCGCTGGGCGCGCCGATCCGTATCGGCAAGACCGTCATCGAGCTGCGGAAGTAGTGCTACATCATGAATGAGCGCGAGCGGAGCGAGCACGCATCGGCGGCCCTCACGACGGGCCCCGGCGCGCTCCCGACCGGAGGGTGGGCACCGTGCGGATGTATCCGGAGCCGACGGGCGAGGTGCGCATGAGTCTGTCACTGCGTTTCGCCGCCGGATCGCACAAAGGCATGATCCGGGAGGGGAACGAGGACTCCGGTTACGCCGGACCGCGCCTGCTCGCCATCGCCGACGGCATGGGCGGCGCGGCCGCGGGCGAGGTCGCCTCCTCCGAGGCGATCTCCACCATCGTCGCCCTCGACGACGACATCCCGGGCTCGGACATCCTCACCTCGCTCGGCACGGCCGTGCAGCGCGCCAACGACCAGCTGCGCTCGATGGTCGAGGAGGACCCCCAGCTGGAGGGCATGGGCACCACGCTCACCGCCCTGCTGTGGACGGGCCAGCGCCTGGGCCTGGTGCACGTCGGCGACTCGCGCGCCTATCTGCTGCGCGACGGGGTGCTGACCCAGATCACCCAGGACCACACCTGGGTGCAGCGCCTGGTCGACGAGGGCCGGATCACCGAGGAAGAGGCCACCACCCACCCCCAACGCTCCCTGCTGATGCGGGCGTTGGGCAGCGGCGACCACGTCGAGCCCGATCTGTCGATCCGCGAGGTGCGGGCCGGCGACCGCTATCTGATCTGCTCCGACGGCCTGTCCGGCGTGGTGTCCCACCAGACCCTGGAGGAGACCCTCGCCAGCTACCAGGGCCCGCAGGAGACCGTGCAGGAGCTGATCCAGCTCGCGCTGCGCGGCGGCGGCCCCGACAACATCACCGTGATCGTGGCCGACGTCCTCGACCTGGACACCGGTGACACCCTCGCGGGGCAGCTGCACGACCAGCCGGTCGTCGTGGGAGCGGTCGCAGAGAACCAGCTCCAGGTGCACGACAACGGCATCATGCAGACCCCGGCCGGCCGCGCCGCGGGGCTCGGCCGCCGCCAGGTGCCCGGTCAGGGCGGCGGAGGCGGCGAGTTCGGCCCGCCCGGCTCCGGCGACATCACCGGGTTCATCGACACCTCCGGGTTCGCCCCGTACTCCGACGAGGACCTGGTCAAGCCGCGCAAGCGCAGGTGGCTGAAGAGATCCCTCTACTCCGCGCTCGCGCTGGCCGTGATCGGCGGCGGTCTGTACGGCGGCTACAAGTGGACGCAGACGCAGTACTACGTCGGCGTCAACGGCGAGCACGTCGCGCTCTACCGAGGGATCAGCCAGGACCTGGCCTGGGTCTCGCTGTCGAAGGTGGAGAAGGACCACCCCGAGATCGAACTCAAGTACCTGCCGCCGTACCAGCGGGAACTGGTCGAGGCCACGATCGCCGAGGGCGGCCTGTCCAACGCCCAGAAGAAGATCGACGAGCTCGCCCTCCAGGCCTCCGCCTGCAAGAAGCAGGCCGAGCGGCAGGAAGCCCAGAGCGAGCAGAACTCCAAGACCGGCGAGGGCGAGGCCGGAGGCACCACGGGAACCACCCGTACCTCTCTTACGTCCAAGGCGTCACCGACACCGAATCCGTCGAACACGCCGTCGGGTACGCCCTCGGGCGACTCGACCAAGTCCCCGTCCCCGTCCGCGACCTCACCCGCTCCCACTCCCGGCCCCACCCTCTCGGAGGAAGAGAAGAAGGTCGTCTCGAAGTGCGGTACGCAGTAGGCACGTGAGAGGCCCCGTCACACGATGAGCAGTACTTCCCACACCTCGACGCACCACACGTCCACGATCGGCTCCATCGGCGCGCCGAGCCGACGCAACACCGAGCTAGGACTGCTGGTGTTCGCCGTCGTCATCCCGGTCTTCGCCTACGCCAACGTGGGCCTGGCGCTCAACGACGAGGTACCCGCCGGCCTGCTCGGCTACGGCCTGGGCCTCGGCCTGCTGGCGGGCATCGGCCATCTCGCGGTACGGAAGTTCGCGCCGTACGCGGATCCGCTGATGCTGCCGCTGGCCACGCTGCTGAACGGTCTGGGGCTGGTCGTGATCTGGCGCCTGGACCAGTCGAAGCGGCTCCAGGTGAGAGACGAATACTTCGAGGCCGCTCCCCGCCAACTGCTGTACTCCGCGATGGGCATCACGCTGCTGGTGGTCGTCCTGCTGCTGCTGAAGGACCACCGGGTCCTCCAGCGCTACACGTACATCTCGATGGCGGGCGCGCTCTTCCTGCTGCTCCTGCCGCTCGTGCCGGGCCTCGGTGCGAACGTCTACGGCGCCAAGATCTGGATCAAGATCCCCGGTCTCGGCACGCTCCAGCCGGGCGAGTTCGCGAAGATCGCGCTGGCGGTCTTCTTCGCCGGCTATCTCATGGTCAAGAGAGACGCGCTCGCCCTGGCCAGCCGCCGGTTCATGGGTCTGTACCTGCCGCGCGGCCGCGACCTCGGTCCGATCCTCGTGGTCTGGGCGATGTCGATCCTCATCCTGGTCTTCGAGACCGACCTCGGTACGTCCCTGCTGTTCTTCGGAATGTTCGTCATCATGCTGTACGTCGCCACCGAGCGGACCAGCTGGATCGTCTTCGGTCTGCTGATGTCCGCGGTCGGCGCCGTCGGTGTGGCGAGCTTCGAACCGCACATCCAGACCCGTGTGCAGGCATGGCTGGACCCGATGCGCGAGTTCACGCTCAGCCGGGAAGGCGCCCAGGACGGCATCCTCCACTCCGAGCAGGCCATGCAGGCGCTGTGGGCCTTCGGCTCCGGCGGCACCCTCGGCACCGGGCTCGGCCAGGGCAACTCCGACCTCATCGGCTTCGCCGCCAACTCCGACTTCATCCTCGCCACCTTCGGCGAGGAGCTGGGCCTGGCGGGCGTGATGGCGATCCTGCTGATCTACGGCCTGATCATCGAGCGCGGCATCCGTACCGCCCTCGCGGCCCGCGACCCGTTCGGCAAGCTGCTCGCGGTCGGCCTGTCCGGCGCCTTCGCGCTCCAGGTCTTCGTGGTCGCCGGCGGTGTCATGGGGCTCATCCCGCTGACCGGTATGACGCTTCCCTTCCTGGCCTACGGCGGTTCGTCCGTCCTCGCCAACTGGGCCCTGATCGGCATTCTGCTGCGGATCAGCGACACCGCGCGCCGCCCGGCACCCGCCCCCGCTCCGAACCCCGACGCCGAGATGACCCAGGTGGTCCGCCCGTCATGAACAAGCCCCTGCGCCGGATTGCCCTTTTCTGCGGACTGCTGATCCTCGCCCTGCTGATCCGGAACAACTACCTCCAGTACGTCAAGGCCGACGATCTGGCCGACGACGACGAGAACCGCCGCGTCAACATCGCGCGCTACTCCACCCCGCGCGGCGACATCATCGTCGAGGGCAAGGCCATCACCGGGTCCGTCGAGTCCGAGAGCGGCGACTACAAGTACAAGCGCACCTGGACCAACGGCCCCATGTGGGCGCCGGTCACCGGCTACTCCTCGCAGGCGTTCGGCGCCAACCAGCTGGAGAAGCTGGAGGACGGCATCCTCACCGGCAACGACGACCGGCTGTTCTTCCGCAACACCCTCGACATGCTCACGGGCAAGCAGAAGGAGGGCGGCAGCGTCGTCACCACCCTCAGCGCCGCCGCGCAGAAGGCCGCGTACGAGGGGCTCGGCGACAAGAAGGGCGCCGTCGCCGCGATCGACCCGTCCACCGGCAAGATCCTCGCGCTGGTCTCCACTCCCTCGTACGACCCCTCCAAGTTCGCCGGGACGTCCAACAAGGACGCCGAGGCGTGGAACGCGGTCCAGAAGAAGAACAACCCGGACGACCCGATGCTGAACCGGGCGCTGCGCGAGGTGTACCCGCCCGGCTCCACCTTCAAGGTCGTCACCGCCGCCGCCGCGCTGGAGAACGGCGAGGTGTCGGGCATCGACGACGCGACCAAGACGCCCGACCCGTACCAGCTGCCGGAGACCACCGGCAAGCCGCTGACCAACCAGCACGGCGAGTGCAAGAACGCCAGCCTGAAGTACGCGCTCATGGTGTCCTGCAACACCGTCTTCGCGAAGCTCGCCGACAACGTGGGCAACGAGAAGATGATCGAGCAGGCGGAGAAGTTCGGCTTCAACAACCCCGAGCTGGACACCCCGGTCCGCGCCGCCCAGAGCGTCTACCCCGAGGACAACCGGCCGCAGAACGCCATGGACGGCATCGGCCAGGCCTCCAACCGGGCCACCCCGCTGCAGATGGCCATGGTCGCCGCGGCCGTCGCCAACGACGGCAAGCTGATGAAGCCGTACATGGTCGACCAGCTCAAGGCGCCGAACCTGGACACCATCGAGACGAACGATCCGGAGGAGCTGTCCCAGGCGGTCTCCGCCGAGACCGCGCAGAAGCTCCAGCAGATGATGGAGGCGGTCGTCAACGACCCGCAGGGCACCGGCTCCAGCGCCCGGATCGACGGCGCCACGGTGGGCGGCAAGACCGGTACCGCCCAGCACGGCCTGAACAACAGCGAGAAGCCGTACGCGTGGTTCATCTCCTACGCCAAGCTGTCCGACGGCAGCTCGCCGGTGGCCGTGGCGGTGGTCGTCGAGGACGGCGCCGCCAACCGTGACGACATCTCCGGCGGTGGTCTCGCCGGTCCGATCGCAAGGGACGTGATGAAGGCCGTCATCGACAGCAAGAAGTGACCCCGCTCACGTCGCCTTCACATCGGTGCACGTTGCGATACCGGTCCTGTATCGGCTGACGGGCTTGGCCAGGTCACACAGAGCGAGCCGGGTACGGTAGGCCCGGACGGCAGCCTCGAACCGTACGAGCGTGCGGTCGGGACCGACGGAGAGGGCTGGTAGGTAGCTTATGGAAGAGCCGCGTCGCCTCGGCGGCCGGTACGAGCTGGGCCAGGTGCTCGGCCGTGGTGGCATGGCGGAGGTCTACCTCGCGCATGACATCCGCCTCGGCCGGACCGTGGCTGTGAAGACGCTGCGCGCGGACCTCGCGCGTGATCCGTCCTTCCAGGCCCGCTTCCGCCGGGAGGCCCAGTCGGCCGCCTCGCTCAACCACCCCGCGATCGTCGCGGTCTACGACACGGGCGAGGACTACATCGACAACGTGTCGATCCCGTACATCGTCATGGAGTACGTGGACGGCTCGACTCTGCGTGAGCTTCTGCACAGTGGCCGAAAGCTGCTGCCGGAGCGCGCGATGGAGATGACGATCGGGATCCTCCAGGGCCTGGAGTACGCCCACCGCAACGGCATCGTGCACCGTGACATCAAGCCGGCGAACGTCATGCTGACGCGCAACGGCCAGGTCAAGGTGATGGACTTCGGCATCGCCCGCGCCATGGGTGACTCCGGTATGACGATGACCCAGACCGCGGCCGTCATCGGCACCGCCCAGTACCTCTCCCCGGAGCAGGCCAAGGGCGAGCAGGTCGACGCGCGCTCGGACCTGTACTCGACGGGCTGTCTGCTCTACGAGCTGCTGACGGTACGGCCGCCCTTCGTGGGCGACTCCCCGGTCGCCGTGGCCTACCAGCACGTACGGGAGGAGGCCCAGCCGCCGTCGGTCTTCGACCCCGAGATCACGCCCGAGATGGACTCCATCGTCCTGAAGGCGCTGGTCAAGGACCCCAACTACCGCTACCAGTCCGCGGACGAGATGCGCGCCGACATCGAGGCGTGCCTCGACGGCCAGCCGGTCGCGGCCACGGCGGCGCTCGGTTCGGTGGGCTACGGCCAGTACCCGGACGACCAGCCGACGACCGCGCTGCGCTCCGCGGACGGCGGCGCGACGTCGATGCTGCCCCCGATGAACCCGGACGACGGCGGCTTCGGCTACGACGACCGTCCGGACCGGCGGCGCCAGAAGAAGTCCAACACCTCCACGATCCTGCTGGCCGTGGCCGCCGTGCTGGTCCTGGTCGGCGCGATCCTGATCGGCAAGTGGATCTTCAACGGCGAGGGCGTGGCCAACAACAGGACCGAGGCACCGGCCATGGTGGGCCTGACGGTGCCGGAGGCCGAGAAACTGGCCAAGAACGCCGAGGTCAAGCTGGAGCAGACCGAGAAGCCCTGCGAGGACCAGCCGAAGGGCAAGATCTGCGACCAGGACCCGGAGGCGGGCACGAAGGTCGACAAGGGCGACACCATCAACATCGTGGTGTCGACCGGCGCGCCGAAGGTCGCGGTGCCCAGTGTGCTCGGCCAGGACTTCGAGGTCGCCAAGCAGACGCTGGAGGCCGACAAGTACGGCTTCGAGGTCAAGAAGGTCGAGAAGGTGTCGTCGGAGACGCCGGGCAAGGTCACGGCTCAGGACCCCGAGCTGGGCGAAGAGGTCGAGAAGGGCTCCACCATCACGCTCACCGTGGCCAAGGAGCAGGAGAAGTCGACCGTCCCGGACGTCGTCGGCTCGACCTGTGACGAGGCCAAGGCGCGGATGGAGGAGAACGACCTGGTCGGTGAGTGCACCGACGTGGAGACCCAGGACCCGAACCAGGTGGGCAAGGTCATCGCGACCACCCCGGGCTCCGGTCAGCAGGCGGTCCCCGGTTCCAAGGTCACCATCCAGATCGGCAAGGCGCCCGAGAACCAGCAGGTCCAGGTGCCGAACCTCCAGGGCCAGAAGCTCAAGGACGCCAAGAAGGCGCTGACCGACCTGGGTCTGGTGGTCGGCAACATCACCGGCTCCCAGGACGACAACGCCACCGTCTTCAGCACCAACCCGGGCGCGGGCAACACGGTCAACAAGGGCCAGCGGGTCGACCTGGTCGCCTTCGACGGCGGCCCGGGCGGCAACGGAGGCAACGGCGGCGACGGCGGCCTCTTCGGCTGACCTGCCTCGTTCAGAAGCACCAAGGCCTCGGCTCCCTCTTGAGGGAGCCGAGGCCTTCGTCATGTCCCGGCCGGTGCTTCCGGTTACGCCCCGCTGAGCTCCTTCGGCGGAGTGCGCTGGTCGTCGACCTTCTCCACCCGGTCCAGTTCGCCCCAGACGACGTAGCGGTAGCGGCTGGTGTAGATCGGGGTGCAGGTCGTCAGGGTGATGTAGTGGCCGGCCTTGGTGCGGCCGGACTCCTTGGGGACGGCGCCGAGAACCTTGACGTTGTACTTCGAGGTCTCCGGGAGGATGCCGTAGACCTTGTAGACGTACCACTTGTCCTTCGTCTCGAAGACGATCGGGTCGCCCTTCTTGAGCTTGTGGATGTTGTGGAACTTCGCGCCGTGGCCGTCGCGGTGGGCGGCCAGGGAGAAGTTGCCCTTCTTCCCGGAGGTGGGCAGCACCGCCTTGACCGGGTCGGTGTAGTAGCCGGCGACGCCGTCGTTGAGGACCTTCGACGTGGTGCCCTTCTCCACCAGGATCTCGTCGCCGGTCATGCCCGGGACGTGCAGGAAGCCGATGCCGTTCTTCGAGTCGTAGGCGACCGGGCCGCCCTTCTCCTCCTGGGCCCAGCTGTCACGGACCTTGTCGCCCTGCTGGTCCGCCTTGCGGTCCGCTATCACGTTCGTCCACCACAGGGAGTAGACGACGAACAGGCCCAGCACCAGGCCCGCCGTGATGAGGAGTTCACCGAAGACGCTCACCGCGGCCGCGACACGGCCGGTGCCCCGGCGGCGCGGGGAGGCGGGGCCGCCCGTCAGCTCTTGCTGCTCGGTGGTCGCTGCCACTGTTCATCTGCCCTTACTGCACGAGCGCATCCGGCTTGCCCTTGCTGCGCGGCCGTTCCTCGACCATCTTGCCCCACACGATCAACCGGTACTTGCTGGTGAACTCCGGCGTGCACGTGGTCAGCGTGATGTAGCGCCCCGGCTCCTTGAACCCCGAGTCCGGCGGCACCGGGTCCAGCACGCTCACATTGCTCGGCGGCGTCGACGGCAGCATGGACGCCATCTTGTAGACGAAGTAGTCGTCCTGGGTCTCCACCACGATCGGATCGCCCGGCTGGAGCCGGTTGATGTAGCGGAACGGCTCCCCGTGCGTGTTGCGGTGCCCGGCGAGACCGAAGTTGCCGCTCTTCGCCTCCGGCATCGCCGTCTTCAACTCGCCCTCGCCGTAGTGCCCGACCATCCCCCGGTCCAGCACCTTCTTGTTGCTGATGCCCTCGGCGATGGGCACCACGACGTCCAGCTTCGGGATGTGCAGGATGGCGAAGCCCTGCCCCGGCTCGAAGGTCCCGGGGTTGCGCTTGCCGCTCTCCCAGTCCTTCTCCAGATTGCTGCGCGCCTTGTCCGCCTGCGCGTGCGCCCGCACATTCGTCCACCACAGCTGGTAGCTGACGAACAGCAGCATCAGCACGCCGGTGGTGATGAACACCTCGCCGATCGCCCGGCTCACCAGCACCCCGGCACTGGGCTTGCGGGCCCGCGCCTGCCGCCGGGCCTCCACCCGGGACAGCGGCCGGCCGGAGGAGTCCGCGGACTCCGCGCCGCCCGGCGTCTCGCTCCGGGCGCCCCCATGACGCCCATGACGCCGCTTGGCGGCCTTTCTCCGGGCCGCACGGCCCCCCGCCGGGGGGCGAGCGTCGGAAGCGGTGGAGGAGGCTCCAGAATCGGCCACAGCGCCGGACGCGGCCGGTATCCGCAGCGCCACCGTCTCCTCGTCGGCCGGCGGCAGCCAGGGCTCGCTCGGCTGGGCGCTCTCGTACCACTCCCCGAGCGCGCCGGACGCCCCGTACGGGTCCTGCCCGTACGAGGCACCGGACTCGCGCTCGGGGCGCAGCTGGGTCACGCCGTGGCCCTGCCCACCACCGGGGCGAGCCCCGCAGACCTCGCCACAGCGCCCTGGTCACCGCACTCCACCAGCCAGTTCGCCAGCATCCGGTGGCCGTGCTCGGTGAGCACCGACTCCGGGTGGAACTGCACGCCTTCGACGGGCAGTTCACGGTGGCGCAGCCCCATGATGATGCCGTCGTGGGTGCGGGCGGTGACCTCCAGCTCGGCCGGGACGGTGGCCGGCTCGGCGGCCAGCGAGTGGTAGCGCGTGGCCGTGAAGGGGGAGGGCAGACCGGCGAAGACGCCCTTGCCCTCGTGCTCGACGGGGGAGGTCTTGCCGTGCAGCAGCTCCGGCGCCCGGTCCACCACACCGCCGTACGCGACCTGCATGGACTGCATGCCCAGGCAGACGCCGAAGACGGGGACCCCGGTGGCGGCGCAATGGCGGACCATCTCGATGCAGACGCCCGCCTCCTCGGGGGTGCCGGGTCCGGGCGAGAGCAGGACACCGTCGAAGCCGTCCTGGGCGTGGGCGGTGGACACCTCGTCGTTGCGCAGGACCTCGCACTCGGCGCCCAGCTGGTAGAGGTACTGAACCAGGTTGAAGACGAAGCTGTCGTAGTTGTCGACGACGAGAATGCGCGCGCTCACTGGTTGTCCACCGTCACATCGTTGAAGGGAAGCAGCGGTTCGGCCCACGGGAAGACGTACTGGAACAGGACGTACACCACGGCCACGACCAGCACGAGTGAGAGCAGGGCCTTCACCCACGCGTTTCCCGGCAGATGCCGCCAGATCCAGCCGTACATGCCGTCCCTTCCATAGCGCCACGGCACCGGACTCACGCCGTACCGCCCACCAGACTAACGGCGCAGGGCCGCTGGTTTCCCGGCCTCCACAGGCTGTGTGGAGTCCAGATGCGCCCACACGATCAGCCGGTGACTGTGCCCCCACTCCGGATCGCAGGTGGTGAGCGTCAGATAGCGGCCCGTGCGCTTGTACCCCGACTTACGTGGCACAGGGTCGATCACCTCAATGTCCGACGGCACGGTTTTGTAGGGGCCCCTGTCGACGCGGTACGTGAACCAGGTCGTGCCGTCGGTCAGCACCACCGCGTCCCCGGGGCGAAGTCTGGGGAAGTCCTTGAAGGGGTCGCCGTAGGTGCGCCGGTGGCCCGCCACGGAGAAGTTGCCCTTCTGGCCGAGCCGCGCGGTGCGCTCGTAGTGGCCGAGGCCCTTCTTCAAGGTCCCGGTGTCGGTGCCCTCCAGCACCGGTTTGTTCCACGTGAAACCGAGCCGCGGGATGTACATGATCGCGAAGGGCTTGCCGTGCCGGTACGGCGCCGGCTTCGGCGGGGCGCTCGCCGAGGCGCCCGGTGCCGGGCTCGCCGTGGGCCGCGCGGACTGCCGCGCCCACTGCTCCTCCAGTTGGTCGATCTGGTCGTCCATGATTCGGTCGGCCTTCACGCCGGTCCAGAAGAGCACGTAGACGACGAAGAGCACGATCACCGTGCCGACGGTGATGAACAGCTCGCTGACGGTCCTGACGACAAGACGCACCGGCGGCTCCCGGTCGGGGTCACTCCACGGGCTGGGCGTACTGCAGATCCACTGTGCCCGAGTAGCCGGGCAGAGTCACCGTGCCGTCCTCGGTGACTTTCCAGCCCAGCCCGTAGACGTTCACATAGACCATGTAGTTCTGGATCGCCGGGCTCTTGGCGAGGGCCTGCTGGAGCTTGCCGGGGTCCCCCACCGCGGTGATCTTGTAGGGCGGGGAGTAGACCCGGCCCTGGAGGATCAGGGTGTTGCCGACGCAGCGCACCGCGCTGGTGGAGATCAGCCGCTGGTCCATGACCTTGATGCCCTGGGCGCCGCCCTGCCACAGGGCGTTCACCACGGCCTGCAGGTCCTGCTGGTGGATGACCAGGTAGTCGGGCTCCGGCTCGGGGTAGCCGGGGAGCTTGGCGGTGGCGTTGGGCGGGGCGTCGTTCAGGGTGACGGTTATCGCCTCGCCCTTGAGCTTCTGCGTGCCCGCGCGCTTCTCCAGGCCCGCGAGCTTCGCGTCCTCCGTGCTGGTGCTGCCGTCGTCCCGCTCCGCCAGCGTCTCGACCTCGTCGCGCAGCGCCGCGTTGGACTCGTCCAGCTCGCCGTTCTTCTTGCTGCGCTCGTGGATCAGGTCCGAGAGCTTCAGCAGGGAGTCGTCGGTGCGGATGTTGGTGCCCTTGGCGGTGTTGAAGCTCGTGAAGAAGATCAGACCGGCCAGCGCGAACACGGCAGCGGTGAGCACCCGCACGGGCCTCAGACGTCGGCCCGGGGCAGGACTGGATTGCGGTGGGGGGAAGTCGGCAGAATTGCTCAACGTACCCTTATCTCCTTCGGCGCCACGGAAGCACTACGCTAACGGACGCCCGGGGGAGCACTCAGAGTCCCCAGTTACGCTGCCCCGAGCCAGCCCCCGTTCCCTGCGCGGCCACGCAGCGCATCGACAGGAGAGACCCTCGTGCCGAAGTCACGTATCCGCAAGAAGGCCGATTACACGCCGCCGCCCGCCAAGCAGGCGACCGCCATCAACCTGAGCAGCCGCTCCTGGGTCGCCCCCGTGATGCTGGCCCTGTTCGTCCTCGGGCTGGCCTGGATCGTGGTGTTCTACGTGACCGACGGCTCGCTGCCCATCGACGCCCTGGACAACTGGAACATCGTGGTGGGCTTCGGCTTCATCGCGGCCGGGTTCGGCGTCTCCACGCAGTGGAAGTAGCTCTGCCCAGGGTTATCCACTGAGTTATCCACAGGCTTTTTCCACATGGGGAAAAGAAAGACGATCTGTGGATAACCTCTCGGATGTTGACGCCGGTGTGACGGAAGTACCGGCAATCGAAAACCCGTTCGCCCCCTGCCTGACCTGCGGAAACACCGGTCAGTGACAGGGGGCACAGCTGTTCCCGCACACTGTGCACAAGATCCGGCACATGCTGTGGACAACATCGTCGCTCAGCTGTGGACAGCGGCGGCTCAGGTGAGCTGGGCGGTCCGCAGCAGGGTCAGCACGACGACCGCCGCCAGCACCAGCGCGACCGTCCCGTACTGCACCAGGGCCCGGTGCTCGCGGGGGGCGTGGACCATGCCGTACCCGATGATCACGCCCGCGACCAGGCCGCCGATGTGGGCCTGCCAGGAGATGTTGAAGCTCGGGTTGAAGGTGAAGACCAGGTTGATCGCCAGCAGGGCGATGATCGGCCGCATGTCGTAGTTCAGGCGGCGCATCAGCACGGCGGTGGCGCCGAAGAGGCCGAAGACGGCACCGGAGGCGCCGAGCGTGGCCGTGGTCGGGGAGGCCAGCAGATAGGCGAGGGTGCTGCCGGCCAGTCCGGAGACCAGGTAGAGGCAGAGATAGCGGGTCCGGCCGAGGGCGGCTTCCAGCGGTCCGCCGAGCCACCACAGGCTGAGCATGTTGAAGCCGATGTGCCAAATCTGCTCGTGCGTGAACATCGAGGTGACCATCCGCCACCACTCGCCGTCGGCGACGCCCTGGGTCGGGGCGAACGGCGCGGGTGGCCAGGTGCCGAGCAGATAGAGGTCGTTCAAGAGCGACGGCTCGATCTGCACGGCGAGGAACACCGCGAGGTTGATCCCGATGAGGATCTTGGTGACCAGGTGCGGATCTGCCGTGACGGTGCCGCCCGCGAGGGTGCGCGGGCTGCTCGCGGCGGGCGGATGCCCGGTGCCGGAGCCGGAGCGGACGCAGTCGGGGCACTGGAAGCCGACCGAGGCGCTGACCATGCACTCGGGGCAGATCGGGCGCTCGCAGCGGGTGCACCGCACACCGGTCTCACGGTCCGGGTGCCGGTAGCAGCCGGGCAGGCCCTGGGCCTGATGCGCGCTGTCTGGCGCCTGGTCCATGAGATCCCCTAAGTGCTCGTCCGGAATGCACCCGTTCCGCTCATGTCTACGGATGAGCGGGACGATTGGTTCCCTTCGGACACGACAGCGCCGCCAGACGGGTCCTACCGGGTCTCGACGACCACGGACTCGATGACGACGTCGTTGACCGGGCGGGAGGTGCGCGGGTTGGTGGGGGTGGCGGCGATGGCGTCCACGACCTTCTGGCTCGCCGGGTCGACGACCTCGCCGAAGATGGTGTGCTTGCGGTTCAGGTGCGGGGTCGGGGCCACCGTGATGAAGAACTGCGAGCCGTTGGTGCCCGGGCCCGCGTTGGCCATGGCCAGCAGATACGGCCGGTCGAAGCGCAGGTCGGGGTGGAACTCGTCCGCGAACTCGTAGCCGGGGCCGCCGATGCCCGTACCCAGCGGGTCACCGCCCTGGATCATGAAGCCGCCGATCACCCGGTGGAAGACCGTGCCGTCGTAGAGCCTGTCGGTGGTGCGCTCACCGGTGGCGGGGTTGGTCCACTCCCGCTCGCCCTGGGCGAGCTCGACGAAGTTCCGCACCGTCCGCGGGGCGTGGTTCGGCAGGAGCCTCAGTTCGATGTCGCCTTGGCTGGTCCGCAGGGTGGCATAGAGCTGCTCGGCCACGGTGTGCCTTCTTTCGTCATTCCGGTGACCGTCCGATCCTTGCAGAAATCCGGCCCCGTCGGCCCGGGCCGGGGGCGCGCGGCAGCGATCCGTGGCATTGTCGACGACAAGCGCCTGTTGCCCCTAATTCATCCGTGTGACCCGGATGCCCGTCCTCACATGCCCCCGGGCCGATTGACAGGCATGATCCCTAAAAGGGTGGAAAGTCGAAATACCGTACGCCACCGAGGAGGAGGATCCCGTGACCCGCAAAGACAGCGTGCGCGCCGCAGCCGGCTCGGCGAAGGACAGCGTGCGGCACGCCGCGGAAGTGGTGGCGCCCTACGCCGGTACGGCCAAGGACCAGGCCGCGCACTACGCACACGAGGCACGTGTACGGCTCGCGCCGAAGGTGTCCCAGGCCGCGGAGCAGGCCCGCGTGCAGTACGACTCCCATGTCGCACCGCTGCTGGAGCAGGCCCGTACCCATGTACCGCCGAAGGTCGACCACGCCGCCCAGGAGGCAGCCGTCCGTACCCGTATCGCTGCCCGCCAGGCCGCCGAGTACTCCCGGCCCCGGATCGAGCACGCCGTGGCGGTCGCCGTACCGGTACGGGACGAGGCCGCGGCCCGGAGCCTGGCGGCGCTGGCCGCGCTGCGCGGCCAGGTCCCGCCCGAGGAGGTCCAGAAGCTGGTCCGCAAGCACCAGCGCCACTCCCGCTCCGGCCGGTTCGCGAAGGCGCTGCTGGTGCTGGGCGTCCTCGGGGGCGCGGCGTTCGCCGCCTGGAAGTGGTGGGACAAGCAGGCCAACCCGGACTGGCTGGTCGAACCCCCGGCCGCCACCGAGGTCCCCGAGTCGGGCCGCCTCAGCTCCGTCGACGGCAGCTCGTCGGTCCTCGACCCCGAGGTCGAGGCCAAGGAGGCCGAGGAGGCAGCCAACCGCGACGAGCGCCCCTGAAAACGCGCCCGCGCACCCGCACTCCGCGGGACGGGAGACCTGTCGGGGGTTTCCCGCCCCGCGGCACTGAACGGAAAAAGAACCCCTCCGACCACATCTGTACTGGTCGGAGGGGTTCTGTCTGTGGAGCCTAGGGGAGTCGAACCCCTGACATCTGCCATGCAAAGACAGCGCTCTACCAACTGAGCTAAGGCCCCGGAACGGGTGCGCCGACGGAAGAAGACCGCGCTTCCGGTGGGCGACCCGAACCAGAGTACCGGGTCACCCCGGGTGTCTCGCAAAAAGATTGGGGCTCCCTACGGGCGACCACTCTCCGTAAGATGCTCCCGCGCGGTTCGCTACAGCGAAGCGCGGTTCAGGGGAAGCGATGGGGAGACGCAATGGACGCCGCACAGCAGGAAGCGACCGCAAGAGCGCGGGAACTGCAGCGGAACTGGTACGGGGAGCCACTGGGGGCGCTCTTCCGTAAACTCATAGATGATCTTGGTCTCAACCAGGCTCGTCTGGCGGGGGTACTGGGACTGTCCGCGCCGATGCTGTCGCAGCTGATGAGCGGTCAGCGCGCGAAGATCGGCAATCCGGCCGTGGTGCAGCGGGTCCAGCTGCTCCAGGAACTGGCCGGGCAGGTCGCGGACGGCAGCGTGAGCGCCGCCGAGGCCACCGAGCGCATGGAGGAGATCAAGAAGTCGCAGGGGGGCTCGGTGCTCAGCAACACCGGGCAGTCGACGAACAGTTCGGGTGCGCCCACGGTCAAGCGGGTGGTCCGCGAGATCCAGTCGCTGCTGCGTTCGGTCGCCGCCGCCGGCGACATCATCGAGGCCGCCGACTCCCTCGCCCCGACCCACCCGGAGCTGGCGGAGTTCCTGCGCGTGTACGGCGCGGGCCGCACCTCGGACGCGGTGGCGCACTACCAGTCCCACCAGAACTGACGGGCGGGACGCGAGGGGGTCGCGTCTCACAGTGCGCGGGGGAGTCGTTTCGCTCCGACCGGGGGAAGCAAGGGGGGTAGGCGCAGGGGGAGGAGCGACGCGCAGCCATGGGTGAGGTCTTCGCGGGGCGGTACGAACTGGTCGACCCGATCGGTCGCGGCGGGGTGGGCGCGGTGTGGCGCGCCTGGGACCACCGCCGCCGCCGGTACGTGGCCGCCAAGGTGCTCCAGCAGAGCGACGCCCACTCCCTGCTGCGGTTCGTACGGGAGCAGGCCATCCGGATCGACCATCCGAATGTGCTGGCCCCCGCCAGCTGGGCCGCCGACGACGACAAGGTCCTGTTCACCATGGACCTGGTCGGCGGCGGCTCGCTGGTCCACCTGATCGGCGACTACGGCCCCCTGCCCCCGTCCTATGTGTGCGTCCTGCTCGACCAGCTCCTCGCGGGGCTCGCGGCGGTGCACGCCGAGGACGTGGTGCACCGTGACATCAAGCCCGCCAATGTGCTGCTGGAGGCCACCGGCACGGGCCGGCCGCGGCTGCGGCTGTCCGACTTCGGCATCGCGATGCGGCTGGGCGAGCCGCGGCTGACTGAGACCAACCTCGTGGTGGGCACGCCCGGTTACCTCGCCCCCGAGCAACTGCTCGGCGCGGAGCCGGACTTCCCCTCGGACCTGTTCGCCGTGGGCCTGGTGGCGCTGTATCTGCTGGAGGGCGCCAAGCCGGACGCCAAGGCGCTGACCGACTATTTCACCGCGCACGGCACCCCGGGGGCGCCCAAGGGCATACCCGAGCCGCTGTGGCAGGTCGTGTCGACGCTGCTCCAGCCGGACCCCCTGGCGCGGTTCCGCACGGCGACCGGCGCCCGCAAGGCGCTCGCCGCGGCGGCGGAACTGCTGCCGGAGCCGGGCCCCGACGACGAGCAGATCGAGATCTTCGACCAACTCGGGCCGCTGCCGAAGGGATACGGACCGAACGGACCGCTCAAGCGCGCCCCGGGCGTGGACCACACCCCGGTCACCGAGCAGCGCGTACCGCAGTACCCCGCGCATCCCCCGACCCCGGCGCCCTCGCCCGTACGGACGCCGGTACCACCGCCGCCACCCGCACTCCCACAACCGCACCCCCCGCACCCGCACCCGCACCCGGCCACCGAGACGGCCTCCACCGCTTCATACACCGCCCGCGTCCCGGAGGTTCCCGCTCCGCCCGTCGGCCGGGCCGCCCGCCGCCGTGCCGCGCGCCGCCCCGGACCGCCCGCGAAGGTCGCGATCCCGCTGCTGCTCCTGGCCCTGGCCTGCTACGCCACCGGCTTCTGGGCCCTGGCCCACATCTGACGCACCGCACACCATTCGGCACGACGGGACCTCGCGGACACGGTCTACGGCACCGCGCGCCGTCGCGCCGCGACCGTCCACACCCCGAGCACGGCCAGGATCGCCGTCCCGCCGCCGATGCCGCTCACCGCGACGATCGTCATGGTCCGGCCGTCGTCGTCCGAGCCCCCGCCCCCGGAGGGCAGCCCGCTCGCTCCGCCCACCCCGGCGACCGGAGCGAACACGCCCCGCGGCGCGAACTGCCCGCCGTACGCGGGCCCCGCCTGCTCCGAGCCCTCGACCCGCACCCGCAGGGTCACCGCGAACGGCCCGTCACCGAAGCGTTCGGTCATCCGGGCGGACAGGTGCACGGCCAGGTAGTACGAGCCCCCGAAGCGCGCCCCCTTCACCTCGTCCGAGCTGCTGTAGCGGTTCTCGTAGGCCACCGGCGGTGTGGGGTCCAGGGACGCCGAGCGCGCCCTGCCGTCGAAGTTGAGGTTCTCCTCGTCGAGGACGGCCCGCACCGGACTGTGCAGCGACAGCTCCAGCGCGCCCACGACGACCCTGCTGCCCGCACCGGAAGCGGCCAGGTCGGCGGTGGCCTGGAGCCGCTCGCCCCAGCCGAGCGGCACCTTGTAGAAGGCGGTCTGCCCAGGAGTGAGGTCGGTGCGCCACACGCCCTGTGCGACACCGACGGCCGAGGCGAACCCGGTGCCCCCGTCCCGCCGTACCTCCTCGCCCGTCAGGGGCGCGGCGGACTCGGAGTTCCGGGCCTCGGGAGCGTCCGTCGGTTCGGGCCGGGTCAGGGCGGGCTCGGAGTACACGGCGAGCTCCAGGTCCCAGGCGGCATCGCCCACAGCCGTCGTACCGACCCGCTCGACGACGGCGTAGTACGTGCCCGCCGTCGCGCAGCGCTGCCTCGCCCGGTTGAGCAGGCGCTCGGCGACCGCGGTGAGCGGGCGGGCGCTCTGGCCGCCGCCGAAGGTCTCCGTCTCGGAGGAGCAGATGTGGTCGTCGCCGTCCCGCACGGAGACCCGGACCCCGTCGGAGGCGGAGACGGCGGCGTCCGGCGGGGGTACGGCGGTGGCGGAGACGTAGGCGTTGGAGGTGGCGTCGAGGTCGAGGCGGTAGTGGACGGCCTCGCTCACCGGGAGGGAACTGCGGTAGACCCGTCCGGCCGTCAGAGGGACGGCCTGCGCCGTACCGGCGACCCCGGGGACGGTCCGCGCGTCCGGCGCGAACCCATACGACGGCTCCGCGGCGGCCGCAACCGCGGACGGTACCCACAGCCCAAGGACCGCCGCCGCCACGGCCCCGCGGCACACCGCACGCCACCCAGGGCCTGTCGTACGCCGCCCCATCACGCGCCCCCTCCTCGTCGTCGCGGCACTCATCCTGCCCACCCCGCCCGAACCGCGCAGCAGCAACACAAAACCCCGACCGCGTCACGGCCGGGGTCTGTTCTCAGTTCAGCTTGTCGATGCTCACGAACCCGTGGGCACGGAGTCAGTCGCCTCCGTCCACAGATCCTGCTCGGCGCGATCCGCCTGGATCTGGCGGTACACGAGGAGCCCGCCGATGGCGGCCAGTGCGACCAGGAGAAGCTTCTTCACCGCGCGACCTCGTCTTTCCTTGACGTAGGGGACCTCTGGCGCCCGACTATACACACCGATCGATACCGATCGGTGACCTGTGTTCGGGCCCTCAACTCCCCGTCGAGGGGCCGCAGTAGAACGGAGGACACCGTTCCGATCTGAGGGTGATCACACTCTCACGGACGGTCACTTTGGGCGCTCTTCGCCACTTTCCGCCTGTCTTGCACCCATCCGAGTGGTGTTCATCTGAACATCGACGCGCCACGGGCCCGGGTCCACCACTTCCGGACCGCCATACACATCATGAGGAAAGTACGCAAATCGCCCAACCTGAAAGTGAGGGGCCATGACCGGGAACCGGGTCATGACGCTGTGGACCGCCGTCGTCTCCGCCTTCCTCGCGCTGTTCACGGCGCTCGGACTGATCTCCGCCACCACCGCCACCGCCGTCGCGCCGCGCACCGACTCGGCACCGGACACCGGCAGCGACCGTGACACCACGAGCGATCGCGCCGAGGAGGTCACCGTGCCGGCGCTGTCCCCCTGGCCCTGGGCCTACGTCAGGTCACTGCCGCCCACGATGAAGCAGCGCATCCGCGCCGAGGCGCACGGCAAGACCCCGACCTGCCGCAAGCGCCCGCTCGCGGACACGGAGACCGAGTCCAGGACGGCGCCGGTCGCCACCCTCGACTGCGAGCCGGCCGAGGACGCCACGCGCACGGCACGCATCCCGCTCCAGCGGTGACCGGGCCCGTCGCCCGCCCGGCTCAGGCACACACCGCCCGGCTGACTCCCGAGCACACGGCCCGACCGGCCCCGGCACCCATCGCCCGGCCGACTCCGGCACACACCGCCCGAGCACTCCGGCGCACACCGCGCCGATGCCCCTCCAGGCTTCACCGCTTGACCCGACGCTGACTCAATCCCCCTCTTACTTACGGAACTTGTTCAACACCGCACGACCTACGGCCGCACAGCTCCGCCGCCCGGTCGCGTCGTAGCCTTGACCCATGCCTCGCACGCCCACGGTCCACGACAGCCGTCGTCATCGGTGGGACAAGGCCCGGTCAGCACGCCACGGCACCCACCGCGTCACCGTCGTCACCGCCGTCCACGGCCCCTCCGCCCGCTTCCTGCCCGAGGCTTACGCGTCCTTGTGCGCGCAGGAAATGCCGGACGACTGGGAGTGGCACTGGATCGTGCAGGAGGACGGCAGCAGTGACGCCGTCGCGCCCTTCGTGCCCGACGACGACCGTGTGACCTTCCGGCAGGGGAGGCCCGGCGGCCCCGGTGTCGCCCGGACCATGGCGCTCGCGCACGCGGACGGCGCCTATGTGAAGGTGCTGGACGCCGACGACCGGCTGACGCCCGGCGCGCTCGCCCGCGACCTGGCCGCCCTGGAGGGCGGGCACGGCATAGCGTGGACGACCTCGCGCGCCCTCGACCTGCATCCCGACGGTTCCACGACCGGATTTCCCGGCGACCCCGACGAGGGTCCCGTCGAGCGCGGTGCGGTGCTCGCCCACTGGCGCGCCCATGACTTCCTGGCCCAGGTCCACCCGGCCACCCTCTGCGTCCGCCGGGACCTGCTGCTCGCGCTCGGCGGCTGGATGGCGCTGCCGGCCTCCGAGGACACCGGGTTACTCCTCGCCCTGAACGCCGTCAGCCGCGGCTGGTTCACCGCCGAGCCCGGCCTGCTCTACCGCAAGTGGCAGGGCCAGGCCACCGGCCAGTCCGCCCACGTCGACCCGGCGGAACGGGCGGCGAGGATGGCCGTGGCGGAGGCGAGGGCACGGGCACTGACATCCTCGGCGTGGACCTACTAGGCCGTGTCACCTCAAGCCGTGTCACCCCAGGCCGTGTCACCCAGGCCATGTCCCCCTAGGCCGTGTCACCCAGCACAATCGCCTGCGAAGGGCACCTCTCCGCCGCCTCCCGTACCTCCGGGTCGTCCCCGCTGTCCTCACGGCCCTCTTGGACGGCCCCGAAGCCGTCCGCCACGGTGAACACGGACGGCACGCGGTAGACGCACTCACCGGATCCGTAACACAGCTCCGGGTCCACGGAGACCTTGGTCATCGCCCCTCCCGTCTCTCTGAGGGGTCACTGCCCGGCGACCGCGGCCGTCAATCCGCGGTACGGGACGGGGCTCAGGCGACCGGCCGTCAATCCGCGCTACGGGACACGGCTCAGCGGTCGAACGGCAGATCGAGCATCCGGATCGCGTTGCCGCGCAACAGCTTGTACGCCACCTCGTCCGACAGCCCCGCCACATGCTCGGCGGCCACCTTCTTGGTGTGCGGCCAGGTCGAGTCGACGTGCGGATAGTCCGTCTCGAAGGTGGCGTTGTCCACCCCGACGGTGTCGATCGCCTCGATGCCGTGCCGGTCCCGGAAGAAGCAGCAGAAGATCTGCCGGTAGTAGTACGTCGAGGGCGGTTCCGGAATCAGGTCCTTCACCCCGCCCCAGGCCCGGTGCTCCTCCCACACGTCGTCGGCGCGCTCCAGGGCGTACGGGATCCAGCCCATCTGTCCCTCGCTGTAGGCGAGCTTCAGCCGCGGGAACTTCACCAGGACCCCGGAGAAGAGGAAGTCCATCATCGAGGCCATGGCGTTGTTGAAGCTCAGCGAGGCCTGCACGGCGGGCGGCGCGTCCGGGGAGGCGGCCGGCATCTGGGAGGAGGACCCGATGTGCATGTTCACGACCGTGCCGGTCTCCTCGCAGGCCCGGAAGAAGGGATCCCAGTAGCCGGAGTGGATCGAGGGCAGGCCGAGATAGGTGGGGATCTCGCTGAAGGTGACCGCCCGCACCCCGCGGGCCGCGTTGCGGTGGATCTCCGCGACGGCCAGGTCCACGTCCCACAGCGGGATCAGGCAGAGCGGGATGAGCCGGCCGCCGCTGTCGCCGCACCACTCCTCGACCATCCAGTCGTTGTAGGCGCGCACACAGGCGAGCCCGACCTCCTTGTCTTTGGCCTCGGCGAACGTCTGGCCGCAGAAGCGGGGGAAGGTCGGGAAGCAGAGCGAGGCCTCCACATGGTTCAGGTCCATGTCCGCGAGCCGCGCCTTGGGGTCCCAGCATCCCCGCCGCATCTGCTCCCGGGTGATCCCGTCCAGCGTCATCTCGTCCCGGGAGAACCCGACCGCCGCGATGATCCGCTTGTAGGGGAAGAACTCGCCCTCGTACTCCCACCAGTCGGTGATCTGACCGTCCGGGTCGGTGGTGAAGCGGTACTTCCCGCCGACGTACTCCAACTCACCGATCCCCGCGGTGAAGGGTTTGGGGCCTTTGTCCCGATATTTGGCCGGGAGCCAGGTCTCGAAGAGATGTGCGGGCTCGATCACGTGGTCGTCCACGCTGATGACCCTGGGCAGTTCCCGCTCGCTGGTGTCACTCACGACCTCGGCCCCTCCCGTCTCGCATCTGACGGTTCGTCAGAAACGACGGTACGGCCACGGCGGGAAAGCGGCAAGCGCCGGGCCGGGCGGGAGGGCGGGGGAAACCGGCAGCCGCGTCGTTCGGCACCGGTCCCTCCCCTCGCGGGGACCGGTGCCAAACGACGCGCTGGGGACGGTCCGCGACCGGGTCGCGGACCGTAGCTCGGCAGGGCCAGTAGGGCTCGTGGACCGGGGACGGAACCCGTTCGCGACGGCAGGGGCGAGGGGTACCGGCAGCCTCTCCGGACGACACGCGGTTGACTGGCTACGCGGTGTGATCCTGCCAGTTGGGGCTCTTCCCGAGGAGGTTCCGGTTTTCCGCCCTGGGTTTTCGCGCAGGTCAGCCGTATAAAGTGAGTTTTCCGGTCCGGACGCCCGTACCGGTCCGGACGTCCAGCCGCGGAGGAAGTAAGGGGTGGATGCCTTGAGTTCCGACTCACAGGCACGCACAACCTTCGCGGAACGTCTTGCCCTGCTGTACCGGGAGGCCGGCAACCCTCCCCTCAAGCGGGTCTCCGAGGCGGTCGCCCAGCTCCAGCGGGTCGACGAGCGGGGCCGCCCGGTACGGGTCTCCGCGCAGCGCATCAGCGACTGGCGGCGCGCGAAGAACGTGCCCGCCCAGTTCCCCGCCCTGGCCGCCGTACTCCAGGTCCTCGTCCCGCAGGCCCGCCGCGCCCGCCCCTCGCCGGTCTCCCCCGGCCTGTACGACATGACGCAGTGGCAGCTCCTGTGGGAGCGGGCGGTGGCCGACCCCGTGGAGACGGCCGAGAGCGCCCCGGCGGCGGAGGAGGAGCCCCCGGCCGTCGGCACCGTCTGCCCCTACCGCGGCCTCGCCTCCTACCGCCAGGAGGACGCCCGCTGGTTCTTCGGCCGGGAACGCAGTACGGCCGCCCTGCTCGGCCAGCTGAGCGCCGCCGAGCGCTCCGGCGGGCTGCTGATGCTGGTCGGCGCCTCGGGCGCGGGGAAGTCCTCGCTGCTCAACGCCGGTCTGGTGCCCTCCCTGCGGGAGGGCGAGCGGCAGGTGCTGCAACTGGTCCCCGGCGCCGATCCGCTCACCGAGCTGGCCCGCCGCCTCCCCGGGCTGGCGCCGGTGCCCGACCCGGCCGGACCCGGCTTCGGTGACCGGGTCCGTGAGGCCGTACGGGCGTGGGCGGGGGAGAGCTCCGGTGGGCGGCCGGTGCTGATCGTGGACCAGTTCGAGGAGACCTTCACGCTCTGCGCCGAGGAGGACGACCGGCACACCTTCGTCCAGCTCCTGCACGCCGCCTGCACCCCCAAAGAGGACGGCACCCCGGCCCCCGCCCTCGTCGTCCTCGGCATACGGGCCGACTTCTACGAACAGTGCCTCGGCTACCCCGAACTCGCCGACGCCCTCCAGCACCGGCACATGGTCCTCGGCCCGCTGACCGGCACCGAGCTGCGCGAGGCGGTGACCGGACCGGCCAAGGCCGTGGGACTGGAGCTGGAGCCCGGCCTCGCCGAGCTGATCGTGCGCGAGGTCAGCGCCGACGGCCCGCGCGGCGCCCACGACGCCGGCGTGCTGCCGCTGCTCTCGCACGCCCTGCTGGCGACCTGGCAGCGCCGCAAGTCCGGACGGCTGACCCTGGCCGGGTACCGGGCGGCCGGCGGCATCCAGGGCGCGGTCGCGGCGACCGCCGAGCGGGCCTGGTCCAGTCTGGACCCGGCAGCGCGGACGGCGGCCCGGCTGTTGCTGCTGCGCCTGGTGCGGCTCGGCGAGGACACCCAGGCCACCCGCAGGCGGGGGACCAGACGGCAGCTGGCGGCGGAGTCCAGCGACCCCGACAAGACCGAGGAGTCCCTGGAAGCGCTGGCCCGCGCCCGCCTCGTCACCCTCGACGCGGAGACCGTCGAGATCACCCACGAGGCCCTGCTGCACGCCTGGCCCCGGCTGCGCGAGTGGATCGACGAGGACCGCGGCGGCAATCTGCTGCGCCAGCGCCTGGAGGAGGACGGCCGGGCCTGGGAGGAGTCCCGCCGCGACTCCTCCCTGCTCTACCGGGGCTCCCGGCTGGAACAAGCGCACGCCTGGGCGAAGTCGGCCGGCGACACCTTCCTGACCCGCAGCGCGATGGAGTTCCTCGCGGCATCGGTACGGCTACGGCGGCGCATCCTGTGGATCAGCCGGGGCGCGGTGTCGGCGCTGGTGGTGCTGGCGCTGGTGGCCGTGGGGGCCGCGGTGGTGGCCTGGCAGCAGCGCAATGACGCCGTGTTCGAGCAGGTGGTCGCGGAGGCGGACCGGGTGCAGTACACCGACCCCTCGCTGTCGGCCCAGCTCGATCTGGTGGCACACCGGCTGCGCCCCGACGACCAGGGCACCGTCAACCGGCTGCTGTCCATCGTGAACGCCCCGCTGGCCACCCCGCTCCTCGGCCACACCGGCGCCGTCTACCTCACCTCCTTCAGCCCCGACGGCAAGCTCCTGGCGACGGCCAGCTACGACCGCACGATCCGCCTGTGGGACGTCTCCGACCCGCGCCGCCCCTTCCCGCTGGGCGGTCCCCTCCACGGCCACACGAGCTGGGTGAGCAGCGCGGTCTTCAGCCCCGACGGCCGCACCCTCGCCAGCGCGGCGGACGACGGCACGATCCGCCTGTGGGACGTGTCCGACCCCCGTCACCCCAAGCCGCTGCACACCCCGCTGACCGGCCACGAGGGCACGATCTACCTGATCGCGTTCAGCCCCGACGGCCGCACCCTGGCCTCCGCGGGCGAGGACCGCACGGTCCGCCTGTGGGACGTGTCCGGCAAGGACCGCCCGCGGACGGTCAACACCCTGACCGGCGCGAAGGAGGCGGTGCGCTCGATCGCGTTCAGCCCCGACGGCGAGACCCTGGCCGCGGGCGGCGACGACGACACGATCCGCCTGTGGAACGTGACCGACCCCCGCCACCCGAAGCGCTACGACACCCCCCTGACCGGCCACACCGACCTGGTGCACTCGGTCGCCTTCAGCCCGGACGGCCGCACCCTGGCCAGCGGCGGCGCCGACGACACCATCCGCCTGTGGAACGTGACGGACCCCGGCCGGGCGAGCGCGCTGGGGCCGCCCCTGACCGGCCACACGGGCCCCATCTGGTCGGTGGACTTCAGCCCGAACGGCGACACGCTCGCCGCGGCCAGCGCGGACAGCACCGCGAGCCTGTGGAACGTCAGCGACCCGGCGTACCCCTCCCAGGTCGGCGAGCCGCTGGCGGGCAGCAGCGGGGAGATGTACGCGCTGGGCTTCAGCCCCGACGGACGGACCCTGGCCACGGGCAGCGGCGACAGCAAAGTACGGCTGTGGGCGGTCCCGACCGCCGACATGTTCGGCCGCAGCGGCGCCTTCCGCCCCGACGGGCACGTCCTCGCCACGGCCGCCCGCGACGGCAGCGTCCGCCTGTGGAACGTCCGTGATCCCCAGCGTCCACAGGCCCTGAACAAGCCGTTCATGCCGGACGACGGGGGCCAGCGCTCGGTGCTGTTCTCCCCCGACGGCCGCACGCTGGCGGTGCTGACCGGCGACCGCTCGGTCTATCTCTGGGACGTCTCCGACCCCGCCCACCCGGTCTCCCACGGCCCGCCGCTGACCCTGCGCACCCGCTTCATGGGCCCCGACGCCCTCGCGTTCAGCCCCGACGGCCGCATCCTCGCCACGGCGTACGACGACCGCACCCTGCAACTGTGGAACGTCTCCGACCCCGCCCACCCGTCGCCCTCCGGCCCCCCGCTCACCGGCCACCGCGGCTACGTCAACGCCCTGCGCTTCTCCCCCGACGGCCGCACGCTGGCCAGCGGCAGCGCGGACGGCACGATCCGCCTGTGGAACACCGCCCACCCCCGCCGTACGACCCTGCTGGGCCGCTCGCTCACCGCCCACGACGGCCCCGTCAACGTGGTCGCGTTCAGCCCCGACGGCCGCACCCTCGCCAGCGGCAGCGACGACGACACGGTCCGCCTGTGGGACGTCACCGACCCGGCCGGCACCCGCGCCCCGGTCGCCACGCTCACCGGCCACACCGAGGCGGTGGTCTCCCTGACCTTCCGCCCCGACGGCAACACCCTCGCCAGCGGCGGCAACGACAACACGGTCCGCCTGTGGGACGTCACCGACCCCTCCGACGCGGCACCCATCGGCCAGTCGATGAGCCCCAACGCCAAGACGGGCAACTTCCTTTCCTTCAGCCCCCGCAGCCGCCTCCTGGGCGTCTCCAGCGGCACCGACACGGTCCGCCTGTGGAACCTGGACGTGGACCGCGCGGTGGCCCACATCTGCGCGACCACCAGGAACGTCCTCACAAAGGCGAAATGGGACGAGTACCTGTCCCGCCTCTCCTACGACCCCCCGTGCGAGACCTGATCCGGGAACGTGATCCCGCTCACAACACCCGCCCCCTCCCGAACGCCCGCTCCCCCCGCCCAACCACCCTTGTTACTGTTGCACCAGCCCGATCGCTGGTGCATCCCCCGTCGCCAGCGATCGGGCGCTTTCATGCGCCCCGTACGCCGCCGCCGTCCACAGCGCGGCGATGCTCCTGATCACCGGACAGAGAGCGGTTGGTGTCACCGGTAGACGTCAAAGACCCCCAACCGTGACCGGTTGGGGGTCTTTTCGCTGGTGGGGCTAACAGGATTTGAACCTGTGGCCTCATCCTTATCAGGGATGCGCTCTAACCAACTGAGCTATAGCCCCGCCGCGCTCTGCGGTGTGTGTCCCGCGCGCTGACTCCTGAAGATTAGCGCACGTGGTGCGCAGTCCCAAAATCGGTTCTCGCGGGGCCGTCACTCGTCCTCGGCCAGCGTCAGCTCGACGCCGCCGACGAAGCCGGCCGAGAGGTTGTAGATGAAGGCGCCGAGCGTGGCCAGGGCCGTGGCGAGGACGACGTCGATGACCGCGATGATCGAGGTGAACATCAGGACGTTCGGCAGGGAGAGGAAGGACTGCAGGTCGAAGCCGTTGGACTCGTTGGAGCCGGTGGCCTCCGAGATGGTGCCGCCGACCGTGGAGAAGACGCCCATGGCGTCCATGACCATCCACAGCACCGCCGACGCCACGATCGTGCAGATGCCGAGCGCGATGGAGAGCAGGAAGCTGACCTTCATCACCGACCACGGGTCGGCCTTGGCCACCCGCAGCCGGGCCTTGCGGGTGCGCGGCTGGGTGCGGGCGCCCGTGCGCGGCTTGCGCATCGCGCCGGTCGCCCCGACCGGCGCCGGCGCGCCCGCCGGGTACGCCTGCGGCGGGTGGTAGGGCCCCGAGGAGGGCTGCGGCTGCCGTTCGCCGGGCAGCGGCGAGGGCGCCGCCTGGGCCGGCTGCTGCTGGTTCGCCGGGGCCGGGCCGGCCGCGTACTGCTGGGCCTGCGGGCCTCGGGTGTCCGTCACAGTTCCCCCCTGGGATCCATGCGTGTCGGGCGAGGGTGAGTTGGTCGTCTGCGCGGCGGAGCCACGGCCGCCGCCGTCCGTGTCCGTACCCGTAGAGGTACCGGCCGATCCGGCGCCCGTGGCTCCGCTCACGTGACTCACTCCTCGTGCTACTCGGCCGAGGGCGCCTCACCCTCGTCCGTGCCGTCGGCGGCGGCGTCGGTGGAGTCGAGGTCGCCGTCGACCTCGTCCGCCTCACGCCCCTCCTCGGCGTTTCGTGCGATGCCGACCACGGCATCGCGCTTGCCCAGGTTGATCAGTTGGACGCCCATGGTGTCACGGCCGGTCTCCCTGACCTCGTTGACTCGCGTGCGGATCACACCGCCGCCGAGCGTGATGGCGAGGATCTCGTCGGTCTCCTCGACCACCAGCGCGCCGACGAGCGACCCACGGTCCTCAACGATCTTGGCGGCCTTGATACCGAGACCGCCACGCCCCTGGACGCGGTACTCATCCACGGCGGTCCGCTTCGCGTACCCACCGTCTGTAGCAGTGAACACGAACGTACCGGGTCGAACAACATTCATCGAGAGCAGCTCGTCGCCCTCGCGGAAGCTCATGCCCTTCACACCCGAGGTGGCACGGCCCATTGGGCGCAGCGCCTCGTCCGTGGCGGTGAACCTGATCGACTGGGCCTTCTTGCTGATCAGCAGCAGATCGTCCTCGGGCGAGACCAGCTCGGCTCCGATCAGTTCGTCGTCCGAACCGTCCTCGCGCTCGCGCAGATTGATCGCGATGACACCGCCGGAACGCGGCGAATCGTAATCCTTCAGCGGCGTCTTCTTCACCAGACCGGCCTTCGTGGCGAGCACCAGGTACGGCGCCGCCTCGTAGTCCCGGATGGCGAGGATCTCGGCGATCGACTCGTCCGGCTGGAAGGCGAGCAGGTTGGCCACGTGCTGGCCGCGCGCGTCCCGGCCGGCGTCGGGCAGCTCGTAGGCCTTCGCGCGGTACACCCGGCCCTTGTTGGTGAAGAACAGCAGCCAGTGGTGGGTGGTGGAGACGAAGAAGTGGTCGACGATGTCGTCTTCCTTCAGCTTCGCGCCGCGCACGCCCTTGCCGCCGCGCTTCTGGGCGCGGTAGTCGTCCGTCTTCGTCCGCTTGACGTAGCCGCCGCGGGTGACGGTGACGACGATGTCCTCCTCGGCGATGAGGTCCTCGATGGACATGTCGCCGTCGTAGGGCACCAGCATGGTCTTGCGGTCGTCGCCGTACTTCTCGACGATCGCGGCCAGTTCCTCGCTGACGATGCCGCGCTGGCGGACCGGGGAGGCGAGGATCTGGTTGTACTCGTTGATCTTGGCCTGGAGCTCGTCGTGCTCCTGGACGATCTTCTGCCGCTCCAGGGCCGCCAGCCGGCGCAGCTGCATCTCCAGGATGGCGTTGGCCTGGATCTCGTCGATCTCCAGGAGGTCCATCAGGCCGGTGCGCGCGACGTCGACGGTCTCACTGCCCCGGATCAGCGCGATGACCTCGTCGATGGCGTCCAGGGCCTTGAGCAGACCGCGCAGGATGTGCGCCCGCTCCTCGGCCTTGCGCAGCCGGAAGCGCGTACGGCGGACGATGACCTCGATCTGGTGCGTCACCCAGTGGCGGATGAACGCGTCCAGGGACAGCGTGCGTGGCACCCCGTCGACCAGCGCCAGCATGTTGGCGCCGAAGTTGGTCTGCAGGTCGGTGTGCTTGTACAGGTTGTTCAGGACGACCTTGGCGACCGCGTCCCGCTTCAGGACGATCACCAGGCGCTGGCCGGTGCGGCTGGACGTCTCGTCGCGGACGTCCGCGATGCCGCCGATCTTGCCGTCCTTGACCAGGTCGGCGATCTTCTGCGCGAGGTTGTCCGGGTTGACCTGGTAGGGCAGCTCGGTGACCACCAGGCACTGACGGTTCTGGATCTCCTCGACCTCGACGACCGCCCGCATGGTGATCGAGCCGCGGCCCGTGCGGTACGCCTCCTCGATGCCCTTGCGGCCCACGACCAGCGCGCCGGTCGGGAAGTCGGGGCCCTTGATGCGCTCGATGAGCGCGTCCAGCAGCTCCTCGTGCGAGGCCTCGGGGTTCTCCAGGTACCACTGGGCACCGGCGGCGACCTCGCGCAGGTTGTGCGGCGGGATGTTGGTCGCCATACCGACCGCGATCCCGGCCGAGCCGTTGATCAGCAGGTTCGGGAAGCGGGCGGGCAGGACGGTCGGCTCCTGGGAGCGGCCGTCGTAGTTGTCCGTGAAGTCGACGGTCTCCTCGTCGATGTCGCGGACCATCTCCATCGACAGCGGCGCCATCTTGCACTCGGTGTAGCGCATGGCGGCCGCCGGGTCGTTGCCCGGGGAGCCGAAGTTGCCGTTGGAGTCCACCAACGGCATCCGCATCGACCACGGCTGCGCGAGGCGGACCAGCGCGTCGTAGATCGAGGAGTCGCCGTGCGGGTGGTAGTTGCCCATGACGTCGCCGACGACGCGGGCGCACTTGTAGAAGCCGCGCTCGGGGCGGTAGCCGCCGTCGTACATGGCGTACAGCACGCGGCGGTGGACGGGCTTGAGTCCGTCCCGGACGTCCGGCAGCGCACGCGAGACGATGACGGACATCGCGTAGTCGAGGTACGAGCGCTGCATCTCCGTCTCAAGCCCGACGGGCTCGATGCGCATCACGACTTCGCCGCCCTCTTGCGGGGTGACAGGAGTGTTCTCGTCGGCCATTGCTGGTGAAGATCCTTCCTGGTGCGGTCAGCTGAGACCGACTCAGATGTCGAGGAAGCGGACGTCCTTGGCGTTGCGCTGGATGAACGCGCGGCGGGCCTCGACGTCCTCGCCCATCAGAACCGAGAACAGGTCGTCGGCCTGGGCGGCGTCGTCGAGGGTGACCTGGCCGAGGACCCGGTGCTCCTGGTCCATGGTGGTCACGCGCAGCTCCTCGGCGTTCATCTCGCCGAGACCCTTGAAGCGCTGGATGGAGTCCTCGCGAATGCGCTTGCCGCGCTGGCGGCCCAGCTCGATCAGGGCGTCGCGCTCGCGGTCGGAGTAGGCGTACTCGGTGTCGTCCCGGCCCCACTTGATCTTGTACAGCGGGGGACGGGACAGGAACACGTGCCCGGCCTCGACCAGCGGCCGCATGAAGCGGAACAGGAAGGTCAGCAGCAGGGTGTTGATGTGCTGGCCGTCGACGTCGGCGTCCGCCATCAGGATGATCTTGTGATAACGCAGCTTCTCGATGTCGAAGTCCTCGTGCACACCGGTGCCGAAGGCCGAGATCAGCGCCTGGATCTCCTGGTTCTGCAGGATCTTGTCGATCCGCGCCTTCTCGACGTTGAGGATCTTGCCGCGGATCGGGAGGATCGCCTGGTACTGCGGGTTGCGGCCGGACTTGGCCGAGCCGCCGGCGGAGTCACCCTCGACGATGAAGATCTCGCACTTGGTCGGGTCGTTGGACTGGCAGTCGGAGAGCTTGCCCGGCAGCGACGCCGACTCCAGCAGGCCCTTGCGCCGGGTCAGGTCGCGGGCCTTGCGGGCCGCCACGCGCGCGGTGGCCGCCTGGATGCCCTTGCGGACGATGTCCGCGGCCTCGTTCGGGTTGCGGTCCAGCCAGTCGTTGAGGTGCTCGTAGACGGCCTTCTGGACGAAGGTCTTCGCCTCGGTGTTGCCGAGCTTCGTCTTGGTCTGGCCCTCGAACTGAGGCTCGCTCAGCTTCACCGAGATGATCGCGGTCAGACCCTCGCGGATGTCGTCACCCGTGAGGTTGTCGTCCTTCTCGCGGAGCAGCTTCTTGTCGCGCGCGTACTTGTTGATCAGGTTCGTCAGCGCCGCGCGGAAGCCCTCTTCGTGGGTACCGCCCTCGTGGGTGTGGATGATGTTGGCGAAGGAGTACACGCCCTCGCTGTAGCCGCTGTTCCACTGCATGGCGACTTCGAGCGAGAGGGCCTTGTCCTTGTCCTCGGCCTCAAGGTCGATCACCGTCGGGTGGACCACGTCCCCCTTGCGGGAGTTGAGGTACTTCACGAAGTCGACGATGCCGCCCTCGTAGTGGTACGTGACGGTCTTGACCTCGGCCTTCTCGTCGGCGCCCGCCTCGTCCGCCCCGGAGGTGGCCTTCGCCGACTCGCGCTCGTCGGTGAGCTTGATGGTCAGGCCCTTGTTGAGGAACGCCATCTCCTGGAAGCGCCGCGAGAGCGTCTCGAAGGAGTACTCGGTGGTCTCGAAGATGTCGCCGTCGGCCCAGAAGGTGACCGAGGTGCCGGTCTCCTCGGTGGCCTCGTGCTTGGCCAGCGGAGCCGTGGGGACGCCCATCTTGTAGTCCTGCGTCCACCGGTGACCGTCCGTCCTGACCTCGACGGCGACCTTCGAGGACAGCGCGTTCACCACGGAGACGCCCACGCCGTGCAGACCGCCGGAGACCGCGTAACCGCCGCCGCCGAACTTTCCGCCCGCGTGCAGCACGGTGAGCACGACCTCGACGGCCGGCTTGCCCTCGGAGGGGACGATGCCGACCGGGATGCCACGGCCGTTGTCGACGACGCGTACGCCGCCGTCGGCCAGGATCGTCACCTCGATGGTGTCCGCGTGGCCCGCCAGCGCCTCGTCGACGGAGTTGTCCACCACCTCGTAGACGAGGTGGTGCAGTCCGCGCTCACCGGTGGAGCCGATGTACATACCGGGTCGCTTGCGGACCGCGTCCAGACCTTCGAGGACGGTAATGGCACTCGCGTCGTACGCCGTGGCACTGGCCTCGGGTACGCCTGCCACGGCGTCGGCGGACGGGATGTTCTCGTTGGGGTTGCCGGAATCGGCCACGAAGCGCCCTTTCTGGCACAGCACGAGCCGGGCTCGTCGGCGGTTTGCCGGAGCGGCTGCGGCATGTTGCGTTGGTAAGCCTTGATCAGCGTTGCTCAGCTTTTCCCGGGCGGTCCCCACGTTTGGGGCGGGATTGCCTTCTAGTCTACCGGTAGCACTGACACTGATGGGGGTTTGCCGGTACCTGAGTCCGCATGTGCCGCCCTGAACCGGACTGAGATGGGTCCCCATATGCGGAGCGGGGCTCCAAGAGGCTCACAGCGGCACTCAGCGCTTCGGGGCGTCAACCCTTTGCTACTTGGGAGTCAGTTAGCCCGCGCAGCCGCCCGCGCGCCCGCGCGCGACAGCGCGAACGGACCGCTTCATCAGCCGTTTACGTGATGTACGTCACCCATAGGTGTCGCCGGGACCGGTGCTCCCCGGGGCCCTGAGAGGGCCGTAGCGGCGCTCGGGGCCGCCGGGGCCCAGGACCTTGATCACCTTGACCGTGCCGTGCCCGAGGTCCTCGTTCAGCCGTGCGACGAGCTGGGGCGCGAGCAGCCGCAGATTCGTCGCCCACGCCGTCGAGTCGCACCGCACGACCAGCACCCGCTCGTCCTCGTCGTACGTCTGCGGCACGCAGTGATTGGCCAGATCCGGGCCCACGATCTGCGGCCAGCGGCCCATCACCCCGCCCACCGCGGCCGGCGTCTCCCAGCCGCGCTCGGTGATCAGCCGGTTGATGGCCGCGCCCAGCGCCATCGGGTCGCGGCCGTCGGCGCGCGCGCCCGAGCGCAGGCCCCCGCCGCGCCGGGCCTGCTTCTTCTGCTGCTGCGCGTCACCACGCGCGCGTGCCTGCTCCTTGGCCGCCCGCAGCGCCACGCGTGCGAGGTCGACACCGGACGGCTCGGCGGCCTTCTTGGGCTCCTCGGCGGTCATACGCGCTCCACCGTCCCCTCCGACACCGCGTACCGCGCCCCGGTCAGCACATGCGGTACGTCGTCGTCGACGGCCGCCGTCACCAGCACCTGCTCGCCGGGCGCGACCAGCTCGGCCAGCCGCTCCCGGCGCCGGGTGTCCAGCTCCGCGAACACGTCGTCCAGCACCAGCACCGGCTCGTTGCCCTCGGCGCGCAGCAGGTCGTAGGAGGCGAGCCGGAGCGCCAGCGCGTACGACCAGGACTCGCCGTGCGAGGCGTACCCCTTGGCGGGCAACTGGCCGAGTTTCAGCAGCAGATCGTCCCGGTGCGGCCCGGCGAGGGTGACACCGCGCTCGATCTCCTGCTTGCGGACGTCCGCCAGCGCCGCCATCAACTGCGTGTACAGGTCCTCGCGGGTCTGGGCCTCGCCGGGGGCCGACGGCTTGTACTCCAGCGCCAGCGGGCCGCCGCCGGGCGCGAGTTGCTCGTAGGCCTTGTCCGCCAGCGGCTGGAGCGCGGCGATCAGGTCGAGACGCTGGGCGAGCAGTTCGGCGCCCGCGCGCGCGAGGTGCTGGTCCCACACGTCCAGCGTGGACAGGTCCATCGAGCGGCCGCCGTGCCGCCGGGCGAGCGCGGCGGACTTCAGCAGGGTGTTGCGCTGCTTGAGGACGCGGTCGTAGTCGGAGCGCACGCCCGCCATACGCGGGGAGCGCGCGGTGATCAGCTCGTCCAGGAAGCGGCGCCGCTCGCCGGGGTCGCCCTTGACCAGGGCCAGGTCCTCCGGCGCGAACAGCACCGTGCGCACGATCCCCAGGATGTCCCGGGGCCTGACCTGCGAGGACCGGTTGATCCGGGCGCGGTTGGAGCGGCCCGGGTTCAGCTCCAGCTCCACCAGCTGCTGCCGCTCGCCCTGCCGCGCCTGGGCGCGGATCACCGCCCGCTCGGCGCCCATGCGCACCAGGGGCGCGTCGGAGGCGACGCGGTGGCTGCCGAGGGTGGCGAGATAGCCGACGGCCTCGACCAGGTTGGTCTTGCCCTGGCCGTTCGGGCCGACGAAGGCGGTGACGCCGGGGTCGAGCGGGACCTCGACGCGCGCGTACGAGCGGAAGTCGGCCAGCGACAGATGCGTGACGTGCATGGTCGTTCGCCGACCTCCCCCGGCGTTGTGGACCGCCGAAACGGTCCTGTGGATTACTTCGTCTCGACCGCGTGGCCGCCGAACTGGTTGCGCAGCGCCGCGATCATCTTCATCTGCGGAGAGTCGTCCTGCCGCGAGGCGAACCGCGCGAACAGCGAGGCCGTGATCGCGGGCAGCGGCACAGCGTGGTCGATGGCGGCTTCCACAGTCCAGCGGCCCTCGCCGGAGTCCTGTGCATAACCGCGCAGCTTGTCCAGGTGCTCGTCCTCGTCGAGGGCGTTGACGGCGAGGTCAAGCAGCCAGGAGCGGATGACGGTGCCCTCCTGCCAGGAGCGGAAGACCTCGCGCACGTCGGTGACGGAGTCGACCTTCTCCAGCAGCTCCCAGCCCTCGGCGTAGGCCTGCATCATGGCGTACTCGATGCCGTTGTGGACCATCTTGGCGAAGTGCCCGGCGCCCACCTTGCCGGCGTGGACCGAGCCGTAGTCGCCCTCGGGCTTGAGCGCGTCGAAGATCGGCTGGACCCTGGCGACGTGCTCGGCGTCGCCGCCGTACATCAGCGCGTAGCCGTTCTCCAGGCCCCACACACCGCCGGAGACACCGCAGTCCACGAAGCCGATGCCCTTCTCGGCCAGCTCCCGGGCGTGCTTCTCGTCGTCCGTCCAGCGCGAGTTCCCGCCGTCCACGACGACGTCCCCGGGCTCCAGCAGCTCGGCGAGCTCGTCGACGGTCGACTGGGTGGCGGCACCGGCCGGGACCATCACCCAGACCACGCGCGGGCCCTTGAGGCTGTCCACAAGCTCTTTCAGGCTGTGGACATCCGCGAGGTCCGGGTTGCGGTCGTATCCGACGACGGTGTGGCCCGCGCGGCGGATCCGCTCGCGCATGTTGCCGCCCATCTTGCCGAGGCCGACGAGACCGAGCTCCATCAGTGGTTCCTTAGGTTGCTGTGGCGTGAAAGCACTTACGTGCCCACGTCCGAGCCTAAACCCGGACGCTCACGCACACCTGTGGGCATACGCGCTCAAACGCACGCCCTCACCTGCGGTGATGCCTCAGCCGCTGAGCCGGACCGGCATGATCAGGTACTTGTACGCCTCGTCCGCCTCGGCGTCCACGGCGGGCTTGCCGCTGAGCAGGGCCGGCTTGGTGGACGTGGTGAACGACAGCTGCGCCACCGGGGAGTCGATCGCGCTCAGACCGTCCAGCAGGAAGGTCGGGTTGAAGGCGATCGAGATGTCGTCGCCCTCCAGCTGCGCGTCGACCCTTTCCACAGCCTGTGCGTCGTCGCTGGAGCCGGCCTCCAGGATCAGCACGCCCTGCTCGAAGCTCAGCCGCACCGGGGTGTTCCGCTCGGCGACCAGCGCCACACGCTTCACGGCCTCCACGAAGGGCGCCGTCTCGATCACCGCGACCGAGTTGAACTCGGTCGGGAACAGCGTGCGGTACTTCGGGAGGTCGCCCTCCAGCAGCCGGGTCGTCGTACGCCGTCCCGCGCCCTCGAAGCCGATCAGGCCCTCACCGGCACCGGAGCCCGACAGCGCCAGCGTCACGCTGTCGCCGCTGGTCAGCGCCTTGGCGGTGTCCAGCAGGGTCTTGGCGGGCACCAGGGCGACCGCGGAGGCGTCCGGGTTCTCCGGCTTCCACAGGAACTCGCGGACCGCGAAGCGGTAGCGGTCGGTGGAGGCCAGGGTGACCCGGTCGCCCTCGATCTCGATGCGCACACCGGTCAGCACCGGGAGCGTGTCGTCGCGGCCCGCGGCGATCGCGACCTGCGCGGCGGCGGAGGCGAAGACCTCACCGGGGACCGTGCCGGTCGCCGACGGCATCTGCGGCAGCGCCGGGTACTCCTCCACCGGCAGGGTGTGGAGGGTGAAGCGGGAGGAGCCGCAGACCACGGTCGCCCGTACACCGTCTGTGGAAATCTCCACCGGCCGGTTGGGCAGGGCGCGGCAGATGTCGGCGAGCAGGCGGCCGGAGACGAGCACCGTGCCCTCCTCCTCGACCTCGGCGTCCACCGATACCCGCGCGGAGACCTCGTAGTCGAAGCCCGACAGGCTCAGCTGGCCGTCCTCGGCCTTGAGGAGGAGGCCGGCGAGGACAGGCGCCGGAGGACGGGCCGGGAGGCTGCGCGCCGCCCAGGCCACGGCCTCCGCGAGTACGTCGCGTTCCACCCGGATCTTCACTGTTGCCGCCTCCTGCTGTTGCCGGCGCTTCTCGCCCTGCCTGGCTTCGTCGTCTGTCGTCGGTGTCAGCGGTCCCTGTGACGGGGAGGACACCGGGGAACAGTCTGACGCACCCCACTGACAGTAGGTGCCCCTCGGGGTCAAGTCGTGACGAGGGGCAGTCGGGCGCCGGAGAGCGAGTTGTGCACAGGACCCCCTTCGAAACGGAATCCCCGCTCTCTCTAGTTGTCGGTAGTAGTAGGGCCTGTGGAAACCGTGGATAACTCCGTTTGCCCAGCTCAGAGCGGGAATTTTATCCACCGGTCCTGTGCATGGAGGCAGTGGACAACTCGGGCTTCCTGTGGAGAACAGAAAGTTCTGCACACCTCGTACACAGGTTGGGCCGAGTTGTCCCCAGCTGCGTCCCCAGGTTTACCCAGTTTTCCCACAGGGCAACCCGGCAACTTCGTGTGACGCCTTTCACTCGACCCGGCGATCGGACGCGTCGGGTTGCCGAACAGTGGACAGCGATGTGGAGAACCTGGAGATCGCTGGGGACAACTACCCTCAGCCTGTGGGTAGTCGGTGGATAACTTTGTGCACACCCTGTGGAACGGAGAGTTATCCACAGTCTGTGGAGATCGGTTGTCCACGAATCCACAACCAGCTGAGCTGGGCTGATGGTCTTTCAACAGCACAGCCTGTGGACAGATTCTGGACAACTCGGCAGTCCCCAGGATGTGGACGGAAAAAAGTCACCGAATCTGTGGAGGAAGGCCGTAACCCCGCAGGTAATCGAACAGCGGGTGGGGGTCGGGGTGTGCGGCGTGAGGGGGTGGAGCGGGGCAGGCGGTGCTGTGTCCGGCGGGTTCGGGTCGCCGAGGGGCCCGGATTCCGGTGAGGGTCCGGCCCGTAGCCGCCGGAGGGCGCGGTGCGGACACCGCGGCGCGGCCATGGCCTCCCAGCCACCGCTCCCGTCACCGGGGCGCAGCCCCACCGCGGCGCCAGGTCCGCCCTCACCGCCAGGAACGGCGAAGGGTGCCGCCGGAACACTCCGGGGGCACCCTCGCGCCTTCGGCCCTGTGGCGGCGGCTGTCAGCCCGCCTTGATGCGGTTGGTCAGCTCGGTCACCTGGTTGTAGATGGAGCGCCGCTCGGCCATCAGATTGCGGATCTTGCGGTCCGCGTGCATGACCGTGGTGTGGTCGCGGCCGCCGAAGAGCGCGCCGATCTTCGGCAGGGACAGGTCCGTGAGCTCACGGCACAGATACATGGCGATCTGCCGGGCCGTGACCAGCTGGCGGCCGCGCGAGCTGCCGCACAGGTCCTCGACCGTGAGGCCGAAGTAGTCGGCGGTGGCGCTCATGATGGCCGTGGAGGTGATCTCGGGCGTCGCGTCGTCGCCGCCGGGGATCAGGTCCTTCAGGACGATCTCCGTCAGGCCCAGGTCCACCGGCTGCCGGTTGAGCGAGGCGAACGCCGTCACCCGGATCAGCGCGCCCTCCAGCTCGCGGATGTTCCGCGAGATGCGGGAGGCGATGAACTCCAGTACCTCCGGCGGGGCGTTGAGCTGTTCCTGCACCGCCTTCTTGCGCAGGATCGCGATGCGCGTCTCCAGCTCCGGCGGCTGGACGTCGGTGGTCAGGCCCCACTCGAAGCGGTTGCGCAGCCGGTCCTCCAGCGTCACCAGCTGCCGGGGCGGCCGGTCGGAGGACAGCACGATCTGCTTGTTGGCGTTGTGCAGCGTGTTGAAGGTGTGGAAGAACTCCTCCTGCGTCGACTCCTTGTCCGCGAGGAACTGGATGTCGTCGACGAGCAGGATGTCCATCTCGCGGTACCGCTTGCGGAAGCTGTCGCCCTTGCCGTCGCGGATGGAGTTGATGAACTCGTTGGTGAACTCCTCCGAGCTCACGTACCGCACGCGCGTGCCCGGGTAGAGGCTCCGCGCGTAGTGCCCGATCGCGTGCAGCAGGTGGGTCTTGCCGAGCCCGGACTCCCCATAGATGAAAAGGGGGTTGTACGCCTTCGCCGGTGCCTCGGCGACGGCGACCGCTGCCGCGTGGGCGAAACGGTTCGACGCGCCGATGACGAAGGTGTCGAAGAGGTACTTGGGGTTCAGGCGTGCGGTCGGCTCCCCGGGACCGGGGGCGGGCGCGGGCTGCGCGGCCAGGGGGCCGGGGGCGCCGCCGGCGCCTGCGCCGGGTCCGCCGCGGTACGCGGGGCCGGGGCCGCTGGGGCCGCCGGGGCCGGTCGAGGGCTCGGGCAGTTCGCGGCGGGCGTCGGGCTGGCCGTAGTCGGACCGCTGTCCCTCATAAGAAGGGCGGTCGGTGCCGGCGCGGTCACCCGGCTGCGGACGGTAGTCCTGGGACGACTGGCCGTAGGAGTCCTGGCCGTAGGCGTCCTGCGTCGGGCTCGCGTACGGGTCGCGCTCGGGGAAGCCGAGGCGCTGCTGCTGCCAGCTGTACTCGTCCTGCTGCGGGCGCGGCCAGGCGCCGGGCTCGGGGCGCTGGTACTCCGAGGGGTAGGCCGGGCGGGCGGTCGGCAGCGGGTCGTTCTGCTCCGGGTGTTCCGGACGGTCCGGGCGGGAGGGGTAGGCGTCGCCGTCGGCACCGCGGTGGCGGCCGTAGCCCTCGTACTGGCCGGTGGGGAGCTCGGGCTCCTCGTAGCGCGGCTGCGGGCGGGGCGCGGGGGCCAGCGGGGCCGGGGGCTCACCGGCGGAGTCGTCGACGGTGATCGCGATCCGGATCGGGCGGCCGCACTCGCGGCTCAGGGTCTCGCTGACGATCGGGGCGAGCCGGCCCTCCAGGACGCCCTTCGCGAACTCGTTCGGTACCGCGAGCAGGGCGGTGTCCGCGACCAGCGCCAGCGGCTGGCAGCGGCGGATCCAGTGCTCGTCCTTCGCCTCGACTCCCTGGCCACGTCCCTCGCCGAGGAGCTGCTCCAGTACTCGTGGCCACACTGCGGCAAGATCGGCAGGTACGTCAGCCACAGGGCACGCTCTCTCACGGGTCCCACGAACGTGTGATGGTGGGACGGGTCGGGATTCAAATCGGTCGGGACGGGCGAATCGGAGTTCAGCCACGGTAGTCAGGGCGACCGGTGCGGTTCAAGTTGTTGTCCCCAGGCTGTGGATAGTGTCTCCCGGTGACCGCTGGTTTGACCGGATGGCGTAGCCCCGCGTACCGTGGCGAGGTCGAGTTGTCGACGGCTGTTGCCGCCTGCCTCCGATGGGCACCGATCGCTGAGAGTGAGTAGTCCCCGCCGCTGCGGGGGTGTTCCGCGGTGCACTCGGGCGTAACGCGAGCTACTCGTGGGCGCACGGTGACAGCCAGGACGGCACCCGCCACCACCGATTTGATTTCTGGAGCCCCCGAGTGAGCAAGCGCACCTTCCAGCCGAACAACCGTCGTCGCGCGAAGACCCATGGCTTCCGGCTGCGTATGCGCACCCGTGCCGGCCGCGCGATTCTCGCGTCCCGCCGTAGCAAGGGTCGCGCCCGTCTGTCCGCCTGATCCCGGTCAGGTCATGACGTCGTGCTGCCCACCGAGAACCGGCTGAGGCGGCGCGAGGACTTTGCGACCGCGGTACGACGAGGACGCCGGGCCGGACGCCCGACTCTCGTCGTCCACCTTCGTAGCGGTGCCACGGACCCGCACGCGCCTGGGGAGAGCGCTCCCCCGACGCGTGCGGGTTTCGTCGTGAGCAAGGCTGTCGGCGGTGCGGTGGTCCGCAACAAGGTGAAGCGCAGACTTCGCCACCTGGTGCGCGATCGAGTCGATGTCTTTCCCCCCGGTAGCCTGGTAGTCGTACGAGCGCTGCCCGGTGCGGGTGACGCCGACCATGCACAGCTGGCCCGAGACCTGGATGCCGCTCTGCAGCGGCTGCTGGGAGGGGGCGCACGATGAAGTACCCGCTGCTGGCTCTGATCAAGATCTACCAGTGGACCATCAGCCCACTGCTGGGGCCGGTGTGCAAGTACTACCCGTCGTGTTCCCACTACGGCTACACGGCCATCGACCGGCACGGTGCCATCAAGGGCACGGCGCTCACGGCCTGGCGCATCCTGCGCTGCAATCCGTGGTCGCTGGGCGGTGTGGACCATGTCCCGCCGCGCAAGCGTCCGCGGTGGCACGAAATGCTGCGGGGCGCATGGCGCGCACGCAAGGGCGGGCCCTCCGCCGCCGAAACGGCCACCGAAGAGAATGTGCCTACGAGTGACAGCTCTTCGAGCCCGGCCGCAGAGACCCCGTCCCATGCCCAAGGAGCATGATTAGTGGACACGATTGCCAGCCTCTTCAGCTTCATCACGACACCCGTCTCCTGGGTCATCGTCCAGTTCCACAAGGTGTACGGCGCCCTCTTCGGCGATGACTCCGGGTGGGCCTGGGGCCTGTCCATCGTGTCCCTGGTGATTCTGATCCGTATCTGCCTGATCCCGCTCTTTGTGAAGCAGATCAAGGCGACCCGGGCCATGCAGACGCTGCAGCCCGAGATGAAGAAGATCCAGGAGCGCTACAAGAACGACAAGCAGCGCCAGTCCGAAGAGATGATGAAGCTGTACAAGGAGACGGGTACCAACCCGCTCTCCTCGTGCCTTCCCATCCTGGCGCAGTCGCCGTTCTTCTTCGCCCTGTATCACGTGCTCAACAGCATCGCGAACAACGAGAAGGTCGGCGTCATCAACGACCGGCTGCTGGAGAGCGCCCAGAACGCGCACATCTTCGGCGCGCCGCTCGCGGCCAAGTTCACGGACAGCGCGGCCAAGGTCGAGTCCCTCGGCTCGACGATCACCGATGTGCGTGTCGTGACCGCGGTCATGATCGTCCTGATGTCGGCGTCGCAGTTCTTCACCCAGCGCCAGCTGATGACGAAGAACGTCGACACCACGGTGAAGACGCCGTTCATGCAGCAGCAGAAGATGCTGATGTACATCTTCCCGATCATGTTCGCCGTCTTCGGTATCAACTTCCCGGTCGGTGTCCTCGTCTACTGGCTGACCACCAACGTGTGGACCATGGGCCAGCAGATGTACGTCATCCACAACAACCCGACCCCGGGTTCCAAGGCCCAGGCCGCCTACCTGGAGCGTCTGACCAAGCGCGTCACGCACCACGGCAAGGTCAGCCGGCGCGGTGAGCGCAACATCGTCAAGGCGATCGTCGCCAAGGGCCGCGACCGCAACGAGTACGAGCGCAAGTTCATCAACGGCCTGAACAAGGCGGGTCTCGCCGCCCAGGCGGACGGCTCTGTGGTGAAGAGCGAGACGTCCGTGGCCGTCGACACCGAGGACGGCGCGCCCACGGCGGCTCCCAAGCGCCAGCAGCCCAAGCGGCAGAGCAAGTCGCAGCGGCAGGGCGGTGCGAAGGCTGCGGGCGACCCCGAACCCAAGACGTCGCTGACGAAGTCCGACACCCCGCAGGACGCCAAGCCCACCGCCGCCAAGAAGCCCGGCGCCGGTACCCGCAGCAAGGCCCAGTCCGGGCAGCGCAAGGGTCCGCAGCGGCCGAAGTCCCCCTCCAAGAAGTAAGAAGGAGTCCATCCCGTGACGGAAGGCACCACCTCCGCCGCTGCCGAGGGCGCAGACACCCTGACCCGCCTGGAGCAGGAGGGCGAGATCGCGGCGGACTACCTCGAAGGTCTGCTGGACATCGCCGACCTCGACGGCGACATCGACATGGATGTCGAAGCCGACCGTGCCGCTGTCTCGATCATCAGCGACACGGGCAGCCGCGACCTGCAGAAGCTGGTCGGCCGGGACGGTGAGGTGCTGGAGGCGCTCCAGGAGCTCACGCGCCTGGCCGTGCACCGGGAGACCGGCGACCGCAGCCGGCTGATGCTGGACATCGCCGGTTACCGTGCCAAGAAGCGTGCCGAGCTCTCCGAGCTGGGTGCCAAGGCCGCGGCGGACGTGAAGAACACGGGCGAGCCGGTGAAGCTCAAGCCGATGACCCCGTTCGAGCGCAAGGTCGTGCACGACGCGGTCAAGGCCGCGGGACTGCGCAGCGAGTCCGAGGGCGAGGAGCCGCAGCGCTTCGTCGTCGTGCTGCCCGCCTGATCGGTTCGTACGATCCTCCGGCCCCGTCTGCCCGGCAGGCGGGGCCGAACTTTGTCAGCCTGATAGTTCTGGTGGTTCTGGTGCCGGCGCCTGGATGCGCCGACACGGTACGGAAGGACGGTCCCCCGTGACGGAGGCAGCGGAGCTTCCCCCCGCGCCCGAACAGGCCCGCGAGGTCTTCGGCGATCGCTTCGCGGACGCGGTCCGCTACGCGGAGCTGCTCGCGGAGGCGGGCGTGCAGCGCGGTCTGATCGGGCCCCGTGAGGTGCCCCGGCTGTGGGAGCGGCATCTGCTGAACTGCGCCGTGCTCTCCGAGGTCGTGCCCGAGGGGGTGACGGTGTGCGATGTCGGTTCCGGTGCGGGGCTGCCCGGCATTCCGCTGGCCCTGGTCCGGGAGGACCTGAAGATCACGCTGCTGGAGCCGCTGCTGCGGCGGACGACCTTTCTGACCGAGGTCGTGGAGCTGCTGGGCCTGGACCATGTGACCGTCGTCCGCGGCCGTGCCGAGGAGGTCATGGGCAAGCTCCAGCCGGTTCATGTGGTGACGGCCCGGGCCGTGGCCCCGCTGGACCGCCTCGCCACCTGGGGTATCCCGCTGCTGCGTCCCTACGGTGAGATGCTCGCGCTCAAGGGGGACACCGCGGAGGAGGAGCTGAAGAGCGCAGCCACCGCCCTGAGCAAGCTCGGCGCGGTGGGGACCTCCATCCTCCATGTCGGTGAGGGCATCGTGGACCCGCAGTCGACGGTGGTCCGGGTGGAAGTCGGGGAGAGCCCCGGCGGTGTGCGCTTCGCGGCGAAGCGGGCGAAGGCGGCCCGGACGGGGCGGACGCGGCGACGGCGCTGATCCGTCCTGGCGTGGGAGCCGCTTGATCCGCAATGCGGAGACGAGACGTACTCCACACAAGCTGCCCAACCTATGCATGCCGGAGTGTCGCGACAGTTCGGCCCCCGCTGCTGTGCATCGTGTTTCACGTGAAACGTCGCTCATTGCTGCACGGCATCATCAGCCGGGGCCGCGCCGCGGCCGAACCCCGTGACCGCAAGCCTCTCGGGTCACTCGGAGAGGTAACGGAGTTGTCCACAGAGGTGGATTTCTCCACAGAACGCCAGGGCTCACTGGTTCACGACCCCGAAGGCATGGGAGGCTCTGTTCATTGCGAGCCTGAAGTCGAGGAGAGTGAATCCTTGCGGTCCGACGCCAACATCGCGGGACCGATGACCGATCCGGTCCCCGGTCCCCGTACCGAGTCGATGGGGGAGGATGTTTCACGTGAAACACCGCCCCCGATGGACGACACTCCCATCGGTCGTGCCGCCCAACTGGCGGTAGAGGCTCTCGGCCGCGCCGGGGAGGGTCTCCCGCGACCCGAACAGACCCGGGTCATGGTGGTTGCCAACCAGAAGGGCGGCGTCGGCAAGACGACGACGACCGTCAACCTTGCCGCGTCCCTGGCCCTGCACGGTGCCCGCGTCCTGGTGATCGACCTCGACCCCCAGGGCAACGCGTCCACGGCTCTGGGTATCGACCACCACGCCGAGGTTCCCTCGATCTACGACGTGCTGGTGGAGAGCAAGCCGCTCTCGGACGTCGTCCAGCCGGTGCCCGATGTCGAGGGTCTCTTCTGCGCACCCGCCACGATCGATCTCGCCGGCGCGGAGATCGAGCTGGTCTCCCTGGTGGCACGTGAGAGCCGGCTTCAGCGGGCCATTCAGGCCTATGAGCAGCCCCTGGACTACATCCTCATCGACTGTCCGCCCTCGCTCGGTCTGCTGACCGTGAACGCGCTGGTGGCCGGCCAGGAGGTCCTGATCCCCATCCAGTGCGAGTACTACGCGCTGGAAGGTCTGGGACAGCTGCTGCGCAATGTCGACCTGGTGCGGGGACACCTCAACCCCACCCTGCATGTATCGACGATCCTGCTCACCATGTACGACGGCCGGACCCGACTGGCGTCCCAGGTCGCGGAAGAGGTGCGCAGTCACTTCGGTGACGAGGTGCTGCGGACGAGCATTCCCCGCTCGGTCCGTATCTCCGAGGCGCCGAGCTACGGACAGACGGTGCTGACCTACGACCCCGGATCCAGCGGTGCGCTGTCCTATCTTGAGGCGGCACGAGAAATCGCGCTGAGGGGTGTCGGTGTCGGCTATGACGCGACGCACGCCCACATCGGCGCCCAGAACGACCCGAGCATGGTGGAGGGGATCCAGTGAGTGAGCGACGGAGGATTGGTCTGGGCCGCGGCCTGGGCGCGCTGATCCCTGGGCCGGCGGACAGCACGGCGGCTCCGGCCGCGGTGGGGGGAGCCGGGGCCGCGTCTCCGGCCCCTGTGCTGACCTCCGACCGTGGCGTGGCCGCGGCGAAGGTGACGGCGCTGCCGTCGGTTTCCCATGAAACGGTGGAGCCGTCGGCGGATGTGCCCCCGCCTCCCATGGGCGCTCACTTCGCCGAGATCCCCCTGGACTCCATCACGCCGAACCCGCGCCAGCCGCGTGAGGTCTTCGACGAGGACGCGCTGCAGGAGCTCATCACCTCCATCAAGGAGGTCGGTCTCCTCCAGCCGGTCGTCGTACGGCAGTTGGCTCCCGGGCGCTACGAGCTCATCATGGGCGAGCGGCGCTGGCGGGCCTGTCGTGAGGCGGGCCTGGAGGCCATCCCGGCCATCGTGCGGGCGACGGACGACGAGAAGCTTCTCCTGGACGCGTTGCTGGAGAACCTGCACCGTGCCCAGCTGAACCCGCTGGAAGAGGCCGCCGCCTACGACCAGTTGCTGAAGGACTTCAACTGCACCCATGACCAGCTGGCGGACCGCATCGGCCGGTCCCGTCCGCAGGTCTCCAACACGCTGCGGCTGCTGAAGCTGTCGCCGAAGGTGCAGAACCGGGTGGCTGCCGGTGTCCTCTCCGCCGGCCACGCACGGGCGCTGCTCTCCGTGGAGGATCCTGAGGAGCAGGAGCGGCTCGCCTACCGCGTGGTGGCGGAGGGCCTGTCCGTCCGGTCCGTCGAGGAGATCGTCACCTTGATGGGCTCCCGCTCACAGAAGGCTCCGCGAGCCAAGGGGCCGCGGGCCGGTGGCCGCGTCTCCCCGGCGCTGTCCGACCTCGCGACCCGGCTCTCGGACCGCTTCGAGACGCGGGTGAAGGTCGAGCTGGGCCAGAAGAAGGGCAAGATCACCGTCGAGTTCGCCTCGCCGGAGGACCTGGAGCGGATCCTCAACACCCTTGCCCCGGGCGAGCGGCTGGCTCTTCAGAAGAGCCTGACGGAGGACGGCGCGGAGGACTCCGAGGACTGACCCGTGGGGCCTTGTGCCCAGGGGCGCCGACGCAGGGCGGGCCGTGTCCGGTGGTTACCGGAACACGGTCCGCCCTTTGCTTTCCGGCGGTATCGACGCCATCACTTCGTGGATACGATGCGATCGGGTAAGGCGCATCCACCTGGCGGCACCTCTTAGGGGAGGCGGGGGCCATGCGAACGGTGAGCCGGACCGGACTGGTGAGCGCGGGCCTGGGCCTCGGCGCGGTCGGCGGATTCGTCGGCAGCCTGCTCAGGGAACGGAGCGCCCTGACAGCCGCCCGCAGCGCAGCGGGCGAGGGAAGCGAGGATCAGCCTTCATGGGGCGTCGGCTCGTACCGCTCACGCTGGACAACCTTCAGGACCTTCCCCAGCGTTGTCGGACGTGTGTCTTCTGGGAGCTGGATCCCGTCAGCGGCGAAGCAGCGGTAGCCGCCGGCACCGCGGCGGTGGAGAAGGAGGCCTGGATCTCCGCCGTTCTGCTGGACTGGGGCTCCTGCGGCCGGGTCGTCTACGTCGACGATGTCCCCGTGGGCTTTGTGCTGTACGCGCCCCCGGCCTACGTCCCCCGGTCGAGCGCGTTTCCCACGAGCCCCGTCTCCTCCGACGCCGTGCAGTTGATGACGGCGTTCATCGTGCCCGGGTATCAGGGGCAGGGGCTCGGGCGGGTGATGGTGCAGACGGTCGCCAAGGATCTGCTGCGACGGGGCTTCAAGGCGATCGAGGCGTTCGGGGATGCGCGCTGGAAGGAGCCCGCGTGTCTGCTCCCTGCCGATCATCTGTTGGCAGTGGGCTTCAAGACCGTACGGCCCCATCCCACGCACCCCAGGCTGAGGCTGGAGCTGCGGACGACCCTCTCTTGGAAGGAAGACGTGGAGATGGCGCTCGACCGGCTGCTCGGGGCCGTGCAGAAGGAACCGGTGCTGCGCCCTCTGTAGGGCGTGGGCCGCGGACACGTGAATGGGCCAACCCGTCGGGGTTGGCCCATTCGTGTTTCACGTGAAACAACGCCTACTCGGCGATGAAGTCCTCAAGGTCACGGACGATCGCGGCCTTCGGCTTGGCGCCGACGATGGTCTTGGCGACCTCACCGTTCTGGTAGACGTTCAGCGTCGGGATGGACATGACGCCGTACTTGGCGGCCGTACCCGGGTTCTCGTCGATGTTCAGCTTGACGATCTCGATCTTGTCGCCGTACTCGGCGGCAATGGCCTCCAGCGACGGGGCGATCTGGCGGCACGGACCGCACCAGGCGGCCCAGAAGTCCACCAGGACAGGCTTGTCGCTCTTGAGGACGTCCTGCTCAAAGGTGTCGTCGGTCACGTTCTTCAGGGTGCCGGCCACTGCGGGCTCCTTAACTCTTGGTGCGTGGGGCGGGTGGGGTGTCAGACGGTCGTCTTTTCGGGCTCCACCGTCTGCTCACCGTCGGCGAGAGCGGCGAGGAAACGCTCGGCGTCGAGAGCGGCGGAGCAGCCGGTGCCGGCCGCGGTGATGGCCTGACGGTAGGTGTGGTCGACGACATCACCGGCGGCGAAGACGCCGGGGACGTTCGTACGGGTGGAGGGCGCGGCGACCTTGAGGTAGCCCTCCTCGTCCAGGTCCAGCTGACCCTTGAAGAGCTCGGTGCGCGGGTCATGGCCGATCGCGATGAACAGGCCGGTGACCGCGAGGTCGGAGAGCTCACCGGTCTTCACGTTGCGCAGCTTCAGGCCCGCGAGCTTCTGGTCGCCCTGGACCTCGGCGACCTCGCTGTCCCACACGAACTTGATCTTCGGGTCGGCGAAGGCACGGTCCTGCATCGCCTTGGAGGCGCGCAGGGAGTCGCGGCGGTGGACGACGGTCACGGACTTGGCGAAACGCGAGAGGAAGGTGGCCTCCTCCATCGCGGTGTCGCCGCCGCCGATCACGGCGATGTCCTGGTCCTTGAAGAAGAAGCCGTCACAGGTGGCGCACCAGGAGACACCGCGGCCGGACAGGGCGTCCTCGTTCGGCAGCCCGAGCTTGCGGTGCTGGGAGCCGGTGGCGACGATGATGGCCTTCGCGCGGTGGACGGTGCCCGCGGTGTCGGTGACGGTCTTGATCTCACCGGTGAGGTCGACGGAGACGATGTCGTCCGGGACGAGCTCGGCGCCGAAACGCTCGGCCTGCCCGCGCATGTTGTCCATGAGCTCGGGGCCCATGATGCCGTCCTGGAAGCCGGGGAAGTTCTCGACCTCGGTGGTGTTCATCAGCGCGCCACCGGCGGTGACAGCTCCCTCGAACACCAGCGGCTTCAGCGACGCGCGTGCGGTGTACAGCGCCGCCGTGTAGCCGGCGGGCCCGGAGCCGATGATGATCACGTTACGGACGTCGCTCACGGCTTGATTCCTCGTCTCTGGACTGCGTCATAGGTCCGGCGGGAGCCCCTCTCAGAACTCTCACCCCACCCAACGGATCCTAAGGGGCGTGCATTCCCGCTGTGTCCGGGCACACGGCGGGGCGCCACCGTAGCGCTTTCCACGGCGGGCGGAGGAGACGCGTCCGCACAGTGAGAGAGGTGTTCAGGAGGCCCGCGGATAGGTGTGGGTCAACAGCACCTCGGCCTTGCCCACGGACGGGTCAGTCACGCAGGTCGCGTCGACGATGTAGGCGGTGACCTTGCTGGTGTCGGCCGGGTCGGTCAGCACAACGAGCATCGCCCGGGTGCCCTGGTAGACGCCCTCCTCGGTGGCGAGGGCGGTCTCGTCACGACCGATGCCTTCCTGGACGCAGCCCGGCACGTCCGTCGGCTGGTTGAAGATCCTGGGCCCCCGAGAGTCCGGAGCGGACTCCATCCCCGTGGTGCTGCGCGGGGAGCGTCCGCCTTCACTGCTCTTTTGGGCGAGAAGATCGGAGACGTGCTGCTTCAGGGTGCTCGCGGCGAAGGTGTCCCCGGCCTGGGTCGTCACCTCGCTGTCGCCGTCAGGGCCTCCGGAGTCGTCCCCGAGGGAGGTGAGCAGGACGGAGCCGAGCCCCAGGGCGGCCACCGTGAAGACGGTGCCGAGGACGGCGACGCGACGGCGTCCACCGTGCCGGCGGTTCCTGCGGCCGGGGCCGGTAGTGGAGGTACGGGCGTGACCGGCGGGGCGGTCGGCGGCGACCGATGTTTCACGTGAAACACGCGCCTCGTTCTCGGCGACCGCGCTCACTGTTTCCTCGGGGGCCGTGGAGTTCAGCAGTGCCTCCGCGGCGAGCGCGGCGTCGATCCTGCCCGCGACGTCATCGGGCATCCGCGCCGGGCCCGGCAGGGTGCCGAGCAGGTCGCGGATCTCGCCCAGGGAGGCGTAGACGTCCGCGCACAGCTCGCACGAGTCCAGGTGCCGGCGTACGTCCGCGCTGCGGGAGGCGGGCAGCAGGCCCTCGGCGAGGTCGGAGAGCTCGGTGACTTCCGGATGCCCGGCCATGTCCGTCGACGTCACGCTCGCCCACCTCCGCCCTTCACAGCAGCTGAATCACTCGGCCCGGTGTCGTCCGGCCCCGCGGTCTGCGACCCCGTGGCACGCGGTCCCGCTGCCGGTGGGACGGATGTACCCTCCCCGCGGTTCCGTCCCCCGTCCGCCTCTTTGCCGCTACCGGCGTTTTCCGGCCGCAGATGGGTGAGGAGCGGCAGCAGTCTGGCCCGGCCCCGGGCACACCGGCTCTTGACCGTGCCGGTGGGCACGTCGAGGATTCGGGCGGCCTCGGCGACGGGGTAGCCCTGCATGTCGACGAGGACGAGGGCCGCGCGCTGATCGGCGGGAAGGGTGCCCAGGGCTTCCAGGAGCTGCCGGTGCACATCGTTGCGCTCGGCGGGTGCCGCGGCCGACTCGTGCGGCTCCAGGAGCTGCTCCAGGCGCTCGGTGTCATCGACGGGGGAGGTCTTCCTGGAGGCCGCTTTCCGGGCGCGGTCGAGACAGGCGTTCACCGTGATCCGGTGCAGCCAGGTCGTGACGGCCGACTGCCCGCGGAAGGTGTGGGCGGCGCGGTAGGCGGAGACCAGCGCGTCCTGAACGGCGTCCGCGGCCTCCTCGCGGTCCCCCAGGGTGCGCAGGGCGACGGCCCACAGGCGGTCACGGTGCCGACGCACGAGCTCCCCGAAGGCGTCCTTGTCACCCGAGACATGGCGCGCCAGAAGATCGGCGTCCGAAAGATCGGCTCGGCTCGATCCGCTCTCCACACCATCCCCCGACCCGGTCAGCTGGTCACCTTGATGTCCATGACCCTTCCGCGCCACTTGCCGTCGTCAGCCTGTATCGGCAGCTTGGTCAGCCACACCAGCAGGTAACGGGAGTTCACGCTCTCCTTCGGCTTGAGCGTCACCGTGGTGCCCGAACCCGCGGCGACCTTGCTGTAGCTCTCGAACGACGTGGGCATCGTGCCCGAGTCACCGGACGCCGTGAGCAGTTCGACGGACGTCTCGCCCATGAAGCTGACCGTGACCTTGCCGACCTTCTGAGCCTTGCCGAGGTCGAGGACGACACCGACGCCCGGCTTCAGGTTTCCGAACTCGGCGCCCTCGTAGTAGCTGGTCTCCCAGTACGACTGCGGGTCGTTGTCGAAGGCCTTCGGCACGTTCGCCGGGTACTCCGACTTGTCTCCGCCGAACGGGTCGAAGTCGTGGGCGTCCTGGATCGCGATCGGCTTGCCCGCAGCGGGCTTCTTCGGGCTCTTGTCGCCGTCGTCCGTCGTCTGCGTCTGGTTGGTGTCGTCGCCCTTGCCGCCGCGGTCCATCAGGGCGTCCGCGAGCTGCCAGCTGCCCAGACCCAGGGCGGCGATGAGGAGGGCCGAGACAGCCCACTTCAGGGCCTTGCCGGTGCGGCTCTGCAGCGGGGGCGGCGGGGTGGGGGTCGGCTGGGTGGCGCCCGGGTGCGGGGACGGGCGGCCGTATGTGCCCTGCTGGTACGTGGTCCGCTGGTACTCGGGGGGCGGGGTGAACGCCGGCTCCGGCGGGCGGATGCGGGGCATCTCGCTGATCGCCTTCACCAGCTCCTCCGGAGTGGTGCAGGCGGACTCGTGGCGTGAGGCCGTCGCCCCGTCGTTGGCGAGCGCCCGCATCGACAGCTCGGACAGACCGCGGTGGACGCCCGCCCGTACCTGGTCGGGTGCGATCAGACCGATGTCCTTGGGCAGCCCGGACAGGCCGTAGGCGTCGTTCTCGTACGGCCAGCGCTGGGTGAGCGCCGCGTACAGCAGGGCGCCGATGGACTCCGTGTCGGTGCGCTGCGGGGTGTCCGAACTGATGCCGCGCAGCGCGGCGTTGACGGCGAGTCCACGAATACGCCACTGCCCGGTCGAGGTGCGCAGCACGGCGTTGGGGTTCAGCCGCAGATGCGCCAGGCCCTCCCGGTGCGCTGCGGCCATGGCGGCGGCGATCTGGGACACCATCTGGTAGGCGTCGTACGGCTCCAGCGGGCCGGCGGAGAGCAGGGTGGTCAGCTCGGTGGCGTCGGGCAGCCATTCGTGCACGACATAGACGAGGTCGTTCTCCTCGACGGCGTCGAGCACCTGGACGAAGCGGGGGTCGCCGAGCAGGGCGGAGGACCTGGCCGCGGCCAGGACGGAGCGCGCCCGCGCGTGATCCGCGGGCAGGATGTGAACGCCGACGGCACGCCGCAGCTTCTCGTCGACCGCACGCCAGCTGCTGAAGCCGTCCAGACGGGTGACGCACTCCTCCAGGCGGTACCGCCTGGCGAGCTTGTGACCGCTGTGCAGTTCGGGTGGTGAGGTCTTTTCGGAACCTTCGGTCCCGCCACTCCCCTGTGCCTCGTCGGTGTCCGTGTCCCGCTCCCGATTCTGGGCCACCCCGTCGGCCGTGGACTGGTCCGCCTGTGCGGTCAGCGGCTCGTCACCGCTGTTGTCTGCCACGTCGACGGCAGCCGTGCTCCGTTCCGCCACCGTCGCTCCTGCCTCCCCATCCGTTGCGCGCTCCGAGACGCCGAAACCAATTGTGCCCACAGTCCGCCGCTATGCACGACACACGGTGGCGATCGATGGTTGTGCGAGTACCCCGGGCTCAGCGGCCCAGACGCCCACGGACCATGCCTACCAGGGAGTTCAGCTCCTCGATCCGCATTCTGCGAGCGGCCACGAAGAAGATCCCGAGCAGCACGGCACCACCGAAGACGAGGGCGGACAGCGAGCCGACCACACCCTGACCGAGGGTCTTGGCGACGCCGTAGCAGACGGCTCCGCTCAGCAGTGCCGCCGGGATCGAGGCGATGCACAGCCTCGCGTACGTCCGCATCACGCGGGCACCGTCCAGGTCGCCGCCCAGTCGCTTGCGCAGCCTGCTCCAGGCGACGCCCACACCGATCGCGTAGGCGAGGCCGTAGGAGGCGGCCATGCCGACCACGGCCCAGCGCGAGGGGAGCACGAAGAAGCAGGCGGCGGAGGCGGCGGCGTTGACCGCGGCCACGATGACCGTGTTGTAGAAGGGCGTTCGGGTGTCCTCGTACGCATAGAAGGCACGGAGGACGACGTACTGCACGGAGTACGGGATCAGGCCGAGGCCGAAGGCCATCAGCATCAAGCCCATGTTGGTGGCCTCGCTGGTGCCCGAGGAGCCGAAGATCAGCGTGCACATCGGGATGCCGAGGGCGAGGAAGCCGAAGGCGATCGGCACGATCGCGACGGCCGTGGTGCGCAGGCCCTGCGAGATGTCGTCGCGTACGGCGCCGGAGTCCTCCTCGGCGGCCGAGCGGGACAGCCGGGGCAGCAGGGCGGCCATCAGGGAGACCGTGATGATCGCCTGGGGCAGGCCCCAGATCAGCTGGGCGTTGGCGTAGGCCGCGAAGCCCGTGCCGTCGACGGGGGATTCCTCGCCCGCCGCGGTGGAGAGCTGGGAGACGACGATCGCGCCGGCCTGGTTGGCGAGGACGAACAGCACGGTCCACTTGGCGAGGGTGACCGCCTTGCCGAGCCCGTGGCCCTTCCAGTCGAAGCGCAGCCGCAGCTTGAAGCCGGTCTCGCGCAGGTACGGGATCATCGCCAGGGACTGCACGACCAGGCCGAGCAGGACGCCGATCCCGAGCAGCCGCTCGCCCTCCGGCGGAATGTTGGTGACCGTCATGCCGGACTCGGCGGCGCTGCCGTAGACCCAGATGAACGTGCCGAGGGTGACGATGATGACGATGTTGTTGAGGACCGGGGTCCACATCATGGGGCCGAACGAACCCCGCGCGTTGAGGATCTGACCCATCACCACGTGGATGCCCATGAAGAAGATGGTGGGCAGGAAGTACCGGACGAAGGTGACGCCGACCTCGTTGGCCGCCGGGTTGCTCGCCACCGAGTCCGACAACATGCGGACCAGCAGCGGTGCGGCGAACATGGAGAGCACGGTGAGCCCGCCGAGGGCGACCATCACCAGCGTCAGCAGACGGTTGGCATAGGCCTCGCCGCCGTCCTCGTCGTCCTTCATCGCGCGCACGAGCTGCGGAACGAAGACGGAGTTCAGACCGCCGCCGACGGTCAGGATGTAGATCATGGTCGGCAGCTGGTAGGCGACCTGGAAGGTGTCACCGAGCAGGCCCACACCGAGGGCGGACACGATCAGCGCGGAGCGGATGAACCCGGTGAGCCGGGACACCATCGTGCCCGCGGCCATCACCGCGCTCGACTTCAGCAGACCCGCCGCCTTGCCGCCCTTCTTCGCGGCGGGCGTCGGCGCGGCCGGGGGCGGCACGGGCGCGGTGCCGAGGTTCATGGTCGCGTCGGCGGGCGGGGCGGACTGCTGCTGCGGCTGCTGCGGGTAGCGGGCGGGCTCCCCGGCCGGGCCGGGGACGGGCGCGCTCTCCTGCGCCGGACGGGCGCCACCCTGCTGCTGGTCCCTGAACAGGTGCGCGAAGGCGTCCGGCTCGTGGCGCTCCTCGGCGGAGTGGGTGACCAGGTCGTCGACGCCCACGTACTGAGTGGTGCGCGGGTCGTCGCCGTAGGGCAGGTACTGGGTCGCGCCGTCCGGCTCGGGCGCCGGGGTCTGGGCCCACACATTCGGGTCGGGCGCGTACGGCGACTGCTGGGGCTGGGCGTACAGCGGCTGCTGCGGGGGGTAGGTGCCGGGCGGCGGCGGGGGGTGCGCGGCACGGTCGTAGAGCGCCTCGGCGACCGGGTCCTGGGCGGAGAGGTCCTGGTCCCGGTAGGGGTCCTGGTCGTAGGCGTCCTGGAGGTACATGTCCGCGGGAGGCTGCGGCGGTACCTGGCCGTGCTCGGGCGGCGGGCCCTCGGGGTACCCCGAGCTGCCCGCGGCGGCCTGGCCGCGGTCACCGTCGTACGGCGCGTTCATGGTTACCCACCCTCATCGTCCCGGGCCCACCGGCCACGACATCCTCAACGGTCCACTCTCTCACCCGTCCCGGACGGGTCGGCGCTTTCCGCTGGGGTGTCCGGGGTCGGGTCACTCGGCTGCTCCGGGTCGCCTGCCCCGGCATCCGCGCCGGACTCCTGTTCGGGACGCTCGTCGGGCCCCTCGGGGTTCCCGGGGTCGTCCACGGCCTGCTCGGCGGCCTCGGGGCCCGTCTCGGAGCCGTTCTCGGGACCGGCCTCCTCGGCCTGCCGCGCGGCGCGCTTGCGCTGGGTGTACATCCGGAAGCCCGCGAGGACCAGCAGCAGGAAGCCGCCGCCGATGACCAGCATGACCGTGGCGGTGAACTCGGTCACCTTGACGTCGAACCGTACCGGAGGGCCGTACTTCTGCCCGTCCTTCGTGTAGAGCTGCGCGATCACCTCGGCCTGGCCGTTGGCCTCGGCGGACGTGGTGAACTTCACCGTCTGGCTGTGGCCGCCGTTGACCGTGACCGGCTGCTCGTCGTAGGCGGCGCCGTCGATCTTCAGGCGCCGCGGGCTGGTCGAGGTGAGCCGCAGCACCAGGTTGTCGACGCCCTGCACCAGGTTGTTCTGCACGGTCACCGGGATCGTGGCGCTGCGCCCGGAGAGCTTGGTCTCGGACTTCTCGATCAGGGAGACCTGGTCGGCCAGGGAGTCGAGGTAGGTCTCCACGTCATTGCGGTACACGGCCGCCTCGGTGGCCCGGCCGCGCCACGACGTGGACATCGCGCGGTTCATGGCCCGGCCGAACGGCGTCACGACCCGTGACTCGTCGCTGAGGATGACCTTGAACTTGTCGAGCTTGCGCTGGGTGGCCGCGATCTGCTCGAAGGCGGACCGCTGGAGCTCCTGCTTGCGCAGCTTCTTGGGGTACGCCGACTTCGCCGGGACCTTGGTGGTGGCGCCGGGGTCGGGCTTGGCCGCAGCGGTCGTCGTGAGGTCCTGGAACTGGGTCCAGCCGCCGTTCTGCAGGGCGGTGACCGCCGCCGCGAGGGCACCGGCCTGGCTGGCCGTGGGCATGCGCTGCGGGGCGACGAGGATGGTGCGCTGGTCGTCCGTCTGGAGGTTCAGGGCCAGGCTCTGGGCCAGGAACCGCTGGACGGCGAGGGTCGAGTCGGAGGCGCGGGCCATGTCGCCCTGGAAGGCCGTGGACAGCCGTGCGTCGGCCACCACCGCCGTGGTGCCGCCGCCGATCGGGCGGGCCGCGGAGGGCGTGTAGGTGAGCCCCGCGGTCTCCTCCAGGCTGTCGCTGCGCGCGATGACCTTGTCCGCCCCGGCGGAGGTGGCGACCTTGACGATCGAGGGGTCCACAGCGCCCTCGACCGGCCAGGCGAAGTCGGTGGTCGGCTCCACGTGCAGGATCGACTCGACCGTGTCGCGGGCGACGTCGGTCGCCTCCTTGAGGTGGCCGAGCGAGCCGGTGACGGCCGTGCCGTTGTGGGCGAGGGAGGCCAGGTCGGGGTCTGCGAAGGGCAGCGCGACGACCTCGTCGCCCGCCACCGCGTCCTGGAGCTCGGCCAGCCACTGCTTGGCGATCTCCTGGTCGGCGCGGGTGCTGGGGGTGGTGGTCTCGCCGTCCTCGCTGCGGATCTGGTAGCTGTCGGTCATGGCGTCGACCGAGGCCAGCAGGTCCGGGTCGACGACCCAGGTCACATCGAGGTCCTCACCCAGGGTGACCAGTCGCTCCAGCCGTCCGCCGGGGCTGATCTCGTGGATCAGGTCGTTGTTGCGGAAGACAGGGGTCTGAGCCTCGTTGGAACCCGTCTCCGCCGTCATGTGGGCGGTGGAGATCAGCGGCCACAGCACGGTCGTCCGGGTCTTGGTGTCCGCCTCGTCGGACTGGTACGGCAGGAAGGTGCGCTGGACGCCGAGCACCTGCGGCCAGCCCTGGGCGGCCGTCTCTCCGGTCAGGGAGACCGCGAGCTGGTAGATGCCGTTCCCGTCCAGATCCAGCTCGTCCACCGGGACGGAGATGGTGAAGGGCTGCGAGACGCCCGGAGTGAGCTTGTCGAACGTCTCGACGTACTTCCCGCCGAGCGGCAGCCCGTCGGTGCCGGGCTGGTAGCCGGTGGCCTTGGCGGCGGTGTCGATCCCGGAGCGGGTGATCAGCTCCTGGCCGATGCGCAGGTCCACCTGGGCGTCGGTGACGGCCTGCTTGCTCTTGTTGGTCACCGTGCCGGTCACGGTCAGGGTGTCGTCGTCCGTCGCCACGCTCGGTGTGAGGTGGTCCACGGACACGGCGACCGTCTCGTCGATGTCGGCGGCCTGGGCCGGGGCGGCCGCGGGCAGCTGAAGCAGCCCCGCCAGCAGGGGCGCACCGGCGAGCAGCGCCCCGGTGCGCCGCAGCCACCGGCGGGCAGGTGAGGGACTGGTCCCCTGGAAGTCTGCCGCCTCGGCCACGCGCTCGCCCGTCCCTCGTCGTCGTCAGTGGTCGTCGGAATGTGCGTCCACGCATGGTAACGATGCGCGCTGAGGGGAAGTGCCGCGGTCTGCGCCACAAGATCGCTCACAGGGCCGGGCTGTCCTGTATGTGCCCGTATGAAGTGGAGCGGATCTGTGCGCGTTTAATGGAGGCGCTGAGGGCCGTTCCCGGCACGTACCCTGTTTTGTTGTGCCGAACGCCAACGAAGACAACCTCAGTGTCCTGAGCCAGGTGCAGCACCGCGCGGTGAGCGAGCTGCTGCGGGTCGCGCCTGTCGCCGACGACCTCGCCCGCCGCTTCAAGGAGGCCGGGTTCTCACTCGCCCTGGTCGGCGGGTCGGTCCGGGACGCGTTGCTCGGCCGGCTCGGCAACGATCTGGACTTCACCACGGATGCCCGTCCCGAGGACGTTTTGAAGATCGTGCGCCCGTGGGCGGACGCGGTCTGGGAGGTCGGGATCGCCTTCGGCACCGTAGGTGCGCAGAAGGACGGCTACCAGATCGAGGTCACGACCTACCGGTCGGAGGCGTACGACCGTACCTCCCGCAAGCCCGAGGTGTCCTACGGCGACTCCATCGAGGAGGACCTCGTCCGCCGGGACTTCACGGTGAACGCGATGGCCGTCGCGCTGCCCGAGAAGGAGTTCATCGACCCGCACGGAGGGCTCGAAGACCTCGCGGCACGCGTGCTGCGCACGCCGGGCACCCCCGAGGCGTCCTTCTCCGACGATCCGCTGCGGATGATGCGGGCGGCGCGGTTCGCGGCGCAGCTCGACTTCGAGGTGGCGCCCGAGGTGGTCGCCGCCATGAAGGCGATGGCCGAGCGCATTGAGATCGTCTCGGCGGAGCGGGTCCGGGACGAGCTGAACAAGCTGATCCTGTCCGACAACCCCCGCAAGGGCCTGACGCTGCTCGTCGACACCGGGCTCGCCGACCGGGTGCTGCCCGAGCTGCCGGCCCTGCGGCTGGAGAGCGACGAGCACCACCGGCACAAGGACGTCTACGAGCACACGCTGATCGTCCTGGAGCAGGCGATCGCGCTGGAGGAGGACGGCCCCGACCTGACGCTCCGCCTGGCCGCGCTGCTGCACGACATCGGCAAGCCGCGCACCCGGCGCTTCGAGAAGGACGGGCGGGTCTCGTTCCACCACCACGAGGTGGTCGGCGCGAAGATGACCAAGAAGCGGATGACCGCGCTGAAGTACTCCAACGAGCTGGTGAAGGACGTCTCCCGGCTCGTCGAGCTCCACCTGCGTTTCCACGGCTACGGCACGGGCGAGTGGACGGACTCCGCGGTCCGCCGCTATGTCCGGGACGCGGGGCCGCTGCTCGGCCGCCTGCACAAGCTGACCCGCTCCGACTGCACGACCCGCAACCGGCGCAAGGCTGCGGCGCTCTCACGGGCGTACGACGGTCTGGAGGAGCGCATCGCCAAGCTCCAGGAGCAGGAGGAGCTGGACTCCATCCGCCCGGACCTCGACGGCAACGACATCATGCAGATCCTCGGCGTCGGCCCGGGCCCGGTCGTCGGCCGCGCCTACAAGCACATGCTGGAACTCCGCCTGGAGCACGGCCCGATGGAACGCGACGCTGCGGTGGCGGCCCTGAAGGAGTGGTGGGCCGAGGAGGAGCAGGGCTGAGGATGTGAAACGGGGTCATGTTTCACGTGAAACATGACCCCGGGCAAGACGCAGAGGGGCGGTGTTTCACGTGAAACACCGCCCCTGCTGTGTTACTTGACTTCCTTCAGGCAGAGGACGACGTCGTGGCCGTCACCCGTCTGGTAGTAGGCGATCTCCGCGGAGGCGACGGCCTCGCACTTGGAGTCGTCACTGGTGTTGTCGAACTTCTCGACAACCTCGTACTTGGCCTCGGAGGAGGAGCAGTCAACCGTCTTGAGGTCGGGGCTGAACTGCGTGCCCTCGTTCTTCATGCAGCTGCCCACGGACGCGGACTCGGCGTCCGTCTTCCCCAGGTACCACTTGCCGACGGCTATGAGGATCGCGACGACGATGAACGCCACGATGCGAAGGACCTTCTTGCTGACGCGCCGGGCCGGAGGGGTCGGCGGGACCGGGGCGTACGGAGCGGCGCCCTGCTGCGGGACCGGCAGCTGGCCCGGCTGCTGGCCGTACGGGTTCTGGCCCTGAGCGAACGGGTTCTGGCCCTGGGGTGGAGTGGACACTTCGGGGGTCCCCCTAAAGAACATGGGTGAGTGACGCGAGCGGAGCGCGCATAAGACCCACGTAAGTTATCGGCCACCACTGACATGCCCATAGTCAGGAGGGGCTCTGTGGCATTGATGTGACACTTATCGGCGCTCAAAGCGGAACATAGCTACAGCTACTGCCCCGTAGATAACGGCGACCGTTACCACCAGTGGCACCGAGCGGCCGTCCGGCGGGAGCATCAGGGCGGCGACTCCGGCCGCGCCGACGAAGGCGACGTTGAACAAAACGTCGTAGAGGGAGAAGACCCGGCCGCGGAAGCCGTCGTCGACGGAGGACTGGACGATGGTGTCCGTGGCGATCTTCGCGCCCTGGGTGGTCAGCCCGAGGACGAACGCCGCGACGAGCATGGGAGCGGCCGCGAACGGCAGCCCCAGCGCGGGCTCCAGGACCGCCGCCGTCCCGGCGCACACGACGATCCAGCGGCCGGGACCGAGCCCCCGTGCCGCCCACGGCGTCAGTACGGCCGCCGCGAAGAAGCCCGCGCCGGAGATGCCCAGCGCCAGCCCCAGCAGGGCGAGTCCGTCGTCCGTGGTGGTGGAGAAGGCGTACCGGCACAGCATCAGCAGCATGACCAGCAGGGCGCCGTAGCAGAAGCGCATCAGGGTCATCGCGGCCAGCGCCCAGGCAGCCTCCCGGCGCGGCGGCGCGGCCAGATGGCGCAGCCCGGCCGCCAGGTCCCGCGCAGTGCCGGCGATCGCCGCCCGCAGTTGAGGCCGTACCAACTCCCGGTCGGGGCCCAGCAGCTCGCGTGACATGCGCAGGGAGGCCAGTGCCGCGCACAGGTACAGGGCGGCGCCGAGCAGGACGACGGCGGCGTCGGAGTCCGAGGCCAGCAGCCGTACGGCGAAGGCGAGTCCACCGCCCGCGGTCGCGGCGAGCGTGCCGGCCGTCGGGGACAGGGAGTTGGCCATCACCAGGCGCTCCTCGTCGACGACGCGGGGCAGGGCGGCGGACAGGCCGGCGAGGATGAAGCGGTTGACGGCGGTGACGCACAGGGCGGAGGCGTAGAACAGCCAGTCCGGGGTGGGGCTGAGGATGAGCACGGCCGTCGCGGAGGCGAGCAGGGCGCGTAGCAGACTGCCGTAGAGGAAGACCTGACGGCGCTCCCAGCGGTCCAGGAGGACTCCGGCGAACGGGCCGACGAGGGAGTACGGCAGGAGCAGGACAGCCATCGCGGAGGCGATCGCGGCGGCCGAGGTCTGCTTCTCGGGGGAGAAGACGACGTACGTGGCGAGCGCGACCTGATAGACGCCGTCGGCGCCCTGGGAGAGCAGCCGAAGTACGAGCAGACGCCTGAAGTTGACGAAGCGCAGCAGCACGCGCAGGTCGCGGGCGACGGACATGGGGCCCAGCCTCACATACGGGAAGGTCCCCGGGCCGTATGACCCGGGGACCCTTCTCGGCTCTGGCAGGAGCAGAACTAGCCGATGCGCGTCAGCGCTCGACCTCGCCCTTGATGAACTTCTCGACGTTCTCGCGGGCCTCGTCGTCGAAGTACTGGACCGGCGGGGACTTCATGAAGTAGCTGGACGCGGAGAGGATCGGGCCGCCGATGCCGCGGTCCTTGGCGATCTTCGCGGCGCGCAGGGCGTCGATGATGACACCGGCGGAGTTCGGGGAGTCCCAGACCTCCAGCTTGTACTCCAGGTTCAGCGGGACGTCACCGAACGCGCGGCCCTCAAGGCGGACGTAGGCCCACTTGCGGTCGTCGAGCCAGGCCACGTAGTCGGACGGGCCGATGTGGACGTTCTTCTCGCCGAGCTCACGGTCGGGGATCTGCGAGGTGACGGCCTGCGTCTTGGAGATCTTCTTGGACTCCAGGCGCTCGCGCTCCAGCATGTTCTTGAAGTCCATGTTGCCGCCGACGTTCAGCTGCATCGTGCGGTCCAGGATGACGCCCCGGTCCTCGAAGAGCTTCGCCATGACGCGGTGCGTGATGGTGGCGCCGACCTGCGACTTGATGTCGTCACCGACGATCGGCACGCCCGCCTCGGTGAACTTGTCCGCCCACTCCTTGGTGCCGGCGATGAAGACCGGAAGGGCGTTGACGAAGGCGACCTTGGCGTCGATGGCGCACTGGGCGTAGTACTTCGCCGCGTCCTCGGAACCCACCGGCAGGTAGCAGACGAGCACGTCGACCTGCTTGTCCTTCAGGACCTGGACGATGTCGACCGGCTCCTCGGCGGACTCCTCGATGGTCTCGCGGTAGTACTTGCCGAGACCGTCGAGGGTGTGGCCGCGCTGGACGGTCACGCCCGTGGAGGGCACGTCGCAGATCTTGATGGTGTTGTTCTCGGAGGCGCCGATGGCGTCCGCGAGGTCGAGTCCGACCTTCTTCGCGTCCACGTCGAACGCGGCGACGAACTCCACGTCACGGACGTGGTACTCGCCGAACTGCACGTGCATCAGGCCCGGGACCTTGGACGCCGGGTCGGCGTCCTTGTAGTACTCGACGCCCTGCACCAGCGACGCGGCGCAGTTGCCCACGCCAACGATGGCTACGCGAACCGAACCCATTCCGGTTGCTCCCTGTGTGTACGAGTGAGGCCCAGGTGGGCTCTCACGTGGCGGTGTCGTCGGGCGTATCCGTGCCGGGTTCGTCCCCGGCGCGGGGCAGGCCGCCCGTCGCTCCAGTTGTGGTGTCCTGCTGAGCGGCCCCCCGGGGGGCGGACCCCTTGAGGTCCCTCCCGGCCCGCTCGCTCTCGATGAGCTCGTTCAGCCAGCGCACTTCGCGCTCCACGGACTCCATCCCGTGGCGCTGGAGCTCAAGTGTGTAGTCGTCGAGGCGCTCCCTGGTGCGTGCCAGTGAGGCGCGCATCTTCTCCAGCCGCTCCTCCAAGCGGCTGCGGCGGCCCTCCAGCACGCGCATGCGGACGTCGCGCGAGGTCTGCCCGAAGAAGGCGAACCGGGCGGCGAAGTGCTCGTCCTCATACACGTCGGGACCGGTCTGCGAGAGCAGCTCCTCGAAGTGCTCCTTACCTTCCGCCGTCAACCGGTAGACGATCTTGGCGCGGCGGCCGGCGAGGGACGCTGCGAGGGCGTCCTCAGGTGCGTTCCCCGGCTCTTCGATCAACCAGCCGTTGGCGACCAGCGTCTTGAGGCAGGGATAGAGCGTGCCGTAGCTGAACGCCCGGAACACACCCAGTGATGTATTGAGTCGTTTGCGCAGCTCGTAGCCGTGCATTGGAGACTCGCGGAGCAGACCGAGGACGGCGAACTCAAGGATCCCGGAACGTCGGCTCATCCCCTCGCCTCCTCGCCTTATCTCGCGCTGATGTATCGACTCGATACATCACGACGATAGAACGGCCTTCCGTGTGCGACAAGAGGGAGGATCGTGAACGGGATCACATCACTGATTCACGGGATGCGAGTTGCCTGATTTGGGGTGAACTTCAGGGCTCGGCGGGTTTTGACGGTGCGTAGTCTGTGCGCCATGCAATCCACCGGGAACCAAGTGACGTGTGGGGGCGTCGTCGTCCCCGGTGCAGTACGGGTGAATGCGGAACGGTCCGCATCCGTACTTCGGGGGGACCGGAAACCTGCCGCCGTTTCCAGGCGCGTCACACGGGTGCGCCTGCCCGAGGAGTAGTCGTTCGATGAGCGAGCACCGTCGCAAACCGCCGCAGCCGCAGGGAGGCGGACGTGCCGCTGCCCGACGCGGCCAGTCCGGCGCGTCCTCCGGCCGCAGAGCGGCTCCGCGCGGGTCCCTGTCCGATTCGTACGGGACCAGCTCCCATGCGTCGGAGTCGTACGGCCAGGGAGGGCGCGCCGAAGCCCGTCGCGCCGCCCAGCGGAACGGAGGCGGCCGCCGCAGAGCGCCCGAGCCGGGCCGGGGCCGTGGCCCGAGCGGTCCCGGCCGGGGCCGTGGACGGGCCGCAGTGTCCGCCAAGAAGCGGTTCATTGACTATCCGCGCGCGGGCCGGGAGGGCCCCTCGCGCTGGGTGCCGTCGTGGAAGCTGGTCTCCGGCCTCTTCCTCAGCTTCATGGGCAGCCTGGTGGCCATCGCGGGCATCGGCTACGCGATGGTCGGCGTCCCGAACGTCGCGGACACCGCGGAGGCGCAGAACAACGTCTTCTACTGGTCCGACGGCTCCGTGATGGTCGCCACGGGTGGCGAGATCAACCGCCAGATCGTGAACCTGGACCAGATCCCGGAGGACATGCGCAACGCGGTCATCTCCCAGGAGAACAAGACCTTCTACGAGGACAGCGGCATCGACCCCAAGGGCATCGCGCGCGCGGTGTTCAACATGGCGCGCGGCGGCCAGACGCAGGGCGGTTCGACCATCACCCAGCAGTTCGTCAAGAACGCGATGCTGGAGGACCAGTCGCAGACCCTCACCCGCAAGTTCCAGGAGATCTTCGTCTCGGTCAAGGTGGGCGCCAAGTTCTCCAAGGACGAGATCATGGCGGGTTACCTGAACTCCGCCTACTACGGCCGCGGCGCCTACGGCATCCAGGCCGCCTCACGGGCCTACTTCAACAAGGACGCGATCGACCTCGACACCGGGCAGTGCGCCTTCCTCGCGGCCATGCTGAAGGGCGCGACCTACTACGACCCGGCGGGCGCCACCTCCATCGACCAGACGGCGACCCCCGAGGCCAACACCAAGCGTGCCAAGATCCAGATGCAGGACACGCTGGACAAGATGGTCGAGTACGGCCACCTCAGCGCCGAGGTCCGGGAGAAGTACCGGGATCTTCCCAAGACCCAGAACCCCCGGTCCAACACCGCCCTGGGCGGTCAGGTCGGTTACCTCGTCGACCTCGCCAAGGCGTACGTCATCAACAACACGAACATCTCCGCCGAGGATCTCCAGCAGGGCGGCTACTCGATCTACACGACCTTCGACAAGAAGAAGGTCAAGGCGCTCGAAGCCGCGGTGAAGAAGGTCGAGAAGGCGAACATCGACCCCAAGAAGCGCCCGGACACGGACACCCACGTCCAGTTCGGCGGGGCTTCGGTGGACCCGGCGACGGGTGCCATCAAGGCGATCTACGGTGGCGCGGACGCGACCAAGCACTTCACCAACAACGCCGATGTCACCGGCGCCCAGGTCGGTTCGACGTTCAAGCCGTTCGTTCTGGCGGCCGCGATGAAGTGGGGCGTGAGGGATCCTGACAGCGAGCCGACACAGGCGCAGGACGAGCGGACCAAGGTGTCGCCGAAGAGCCTGTACAGCGGCAAGCACAACCTCAAGATCTTGAACTACGACAAGACCGTCTGGCAGGACGACAAGGGCAAGGAGTGGCTCCAGGCCAACGACGGCAACCAGTCGCTGGGAGACCCGCCGAAGTACATGGTCGACCTGCGCACCGCGATGCAGTTCTCGGCGAACTCCGCCTTCGTGCAGCTCGGCATGGACGTCGGCCTGGACAAGGTGAAGGAGGCGGCCGTCGACGCGGGCCTGCTGGAGAGCAGCCTGACCGGCACCACCTTCCCCTCCTTCTCGATCGGCATCTCCGAGCCCAGCGCGATCCGGATGGCGGGCTCCTACGCCACCTTCGCCGCGAGCGGCAAGCAGCGTGAGCCGTACTCCGTCAAGGAGGTCAAGAGCAAGGACGGCACGGTCTACACCCACGAGGTGGAGACGGAGCAGGCGTTCACCGCGCAGGTGGCCGACAACGTCACGGACGTGCTGAAGACCGTGGTCGAGAAGGGCACGGGTACCAACGCCCAGCTGACCGGCCGGGAAGTCGCCGGCAAGACCGGTACCACCGACGGCAACAAGTCGGCCTGGTTCGTCGGGTACACCCCGCAGCTGTCGACCGCGGTCAGCATGTTCCGGTACCCGGACGACGAGAAGGTCAAGAACCGCAAGTTCCTTGAGATGTACGGCACGGGTGACCAGGAATCGATCCACGGTGCCTCGTTCCCGGCCGAGATCTGGCACGACTACATGGAGAAGGCGCTCAAGGGACAGCCGGCGAAGGACTTCCCGGAGCCCGAGCCCATTGGCGAGGTCATCAACGAGGAGCCGTCCCCGACGCCGACTCCCACGGAGACCGAGACCGAGGAGCCGACCCCGACGCCGACTCCCACGCCCACGAGGACGCCCGGCAACCCGAAGCCCACGCAGTCCCAGCCGGAGTGCGGATTCTTCGGCTGCGACGACGACGATGACGAGACCGTCGGCGGTAACGACAACGGCGGCACGGACGGAGGCGTGACCTCCTCGCCCACGGCCACAGCCACCGATGGTGGCAACAACAACGGCGGCAATGGGAACGGCAACGGAGGGTTCTTCGGAGGCGGAGGAGGGGATCTCTCCGGCTAGCCGGGGCGTTTCACGTGAAACATGGGCCGCCGCACCTGTCAGGTGCGGCGGCCCTCGGCGTGTTCCCAGGCTTGTACGGCAGGATGTGCCCCATGCCCAGTGCAGAGACGACGCAATCGAGCGTGCACGAGCCGGACCCCGTGCGGCCGACGAAGGACGACGAGGTGGCACGCAGCGGCAGTGAGCTGATCGGCGGTCCGCTCGGACGGTTTGCCCTGGTGGGCACGTCGTGGTGGACACCGGTACGGATCATCTCGCTCGTGGCGATCGGCATGTTCGCCCTCGGCCTGGTCCAGAAGGCCCCCTGCTACAACGGGGGCTGGTTCTACGGCGCCGGCTCGCAGTACACGCACGCCTGCTACTCCGACATTCCGCACCTGTACCAGGGGCGCGGTTTCGCCGACGGTCTCGTGCCGTACTTCGACCGGCTCCCCGGCGACATGGAGTACCTGGAGTACCCGGTGCTCACCGGTGTCTTCATGGAGGTCGCCTCCTGGCTCACCCCGGACGACGGCAGCGCCCAGGCCCAGGGGCAGTGGTACTGGTTCGTGAACGCGGGGATGCTGATGGCCTGCGCGGCCGTCATCGCCGTCTGCGTGACCCGTACGCACGCCCGGCGCCCCTGGGACGGACTGCTGGTCGCGCTGGCACCGGCCTTCGCCCTCACCGCGACCATCAACTGGGACCTGTTGGCCGTCGCTCTGACGGCCGCCGCGATGCTGATGTGGTCCCGGGGCCGCTCCCTGGCCTTCGGCATCCTCCTGGGCCTCGCCACGGCCGCCAAGCTCTATCCCGTCCTGCTGCTGGGTGCCCTGTTCGTGCTGTGCTGGCGGGCGGGAAAGTGGCGGGACTTCGGCAGGGCCCTGGGCGGTACTGCGGCCGCCTGGGTGATCGTGAACGGTCCGGTGATGGTGCCCGCCTTCGAAGGCTGGTCGAAGTTCTACCGGTTCAGCAAGGAACGCGGCGTGGACTTCGGGTCCTTCTGGCTGATCATGGCGCAGAACTCCAGTGACCCGCTCAGCACCGACACGGTCAACACTCTGGCGACGCTGCTGATGCTGCTGTGCTGCGTCGGTGTCGCCGCGCTGACGCTGACCGCTCCGCGCCGGCCGCGCTTCGCCCAGCTCGCCTTCCTGCTCGTCGCGGCGTTCATCCTCACCAACAAGGTCTACTCGCCGCAGTACGTACTCTGGCTGATCCCGCTGGCGGCGCTGGCCCGGCCCAAGTGGCGCGACTTCCTGATCTGGCAGGCGTGCGAGGTGATCTACTTCCTCGGTATCTGGATGTACCTCGCCTACACGACCAGCGGTGACGCCCACAAGGGGCTGCCGACCGACGGCTACCACTGGGCGATCGGCGTGCATCTGCTCGGCACGCTCTACCTGTGCGCCATGGTCGTCCGCGACATCTTCCTGCCCGAGCGCGACCCGGTACGCAAGGCGGGCGACGACGATCCCTCGGGCGGGGTGCTCGACCAGGCGCCGGACGTCTTCGTGCTCGGCGCCGGGGGGTATCCGCACCAGCGCGCGGTCCCCTTCGAGAAGCCACAGGTGGAGTGGGGTGCCTCGGGACCGGACGGGCGTTCGCTCTGAGCGAACGGCTCCCGGGGGGCCACGTCAAGGAAAAGGCCGTGCGCGGGAAAACCCGTGCACGGCCTTTGTGTTGCTCAGGCGCAGTCGGCTCAGCGGTCGACGAGACGGTCGAACTGCGTGGTGGTGTGACGCAGATGGGCCACCAGCTCGTCACCGACCTTCGGCTCCGGCGCGTCGGCCGGTACGAAGAGGATCGAGACCTGCATGTGCGGCGGCTCCGCGAACCAGCGCTGCTTGCCGCCCCAGACGAACGGAGAAAGGTTCCGGTTGACGGTGGCGAGACCGGCGCGGGCGACGCCCTTGGCGCGCGGCATGACGCCGTGCAGGGCCTTCGGGGCCTCCAGACCCACACCGTGCGACGTTCCGCCCGCCACGACGACCAGGAAGCCGTCCGAGGCCGCCTTCTGCTGCCGGTAGCCGAACCGGTCGCCCTTGGCGACGCGCGTGACGTCCAGGACGGCGCCGCGGTACTCGGTGGCCTCGTGGTCGCCCAGCCACAGCCGGGTGCCGATACGGGCGCGGAACCGGGTCTGCGGGAACTGCTGCTGCAGACGCGCGAGTTCCTCGGCCTTGAGGTGGCTGACGAACATGGTGTGCAGCGGCAGCCGGGCCGCGCGCAGCCGGTCCATCCAGCCGATGACCTCCTCGACGGCGTCCGAGCCGTCGGTGCGGTCCAGCGGCAGGTGGATGGCGAAGCCCTCCAGCCGCACGTTCTCTATGGCCGCGTGCAGCTGAGGCAGGTCCTGCTCGCTCACGCCGTGCCGCTTCATCGAGGACATCACCTCGATGACCACCCGGGCGCCCACGAGGCCGTACACGCCGTCGACCGAGGACACCGAGCGGATGACCCGGTCGGGCAGCGGCACCGGCTCCTCGCCCCGCCGGTACGGCGTCAGCACCAGCAGGTCGCCGCTGAACCAGTCCTTGATGCGCGCGGCCTCGTACGTGGTGCCCACGGCGAGGATGTCCGAGCCGAGGCGGGTGGCCTCTTCCGCCAGCCGCTCGTGCCCGAAGCCGTAGCCGTTGCCCTTGCAGACCGGGACCAGGCCCGGGAACTGCTCCTGCACGTGCTTGTGGTGCGCCCGCCAGCGCGCGGTGTCGACGTAGAGCGTGAGCGCCATGGCCGGACCTGGAACCTTTCTGGTGGCTGCGGTGTATCAGAGGTATGGAAGCTATCGAAGCAAATGCCCGGGGCTCAGCGACGCGACATGTAGATGTCGAGCGCCTTGTGAAGCAGCTTGTTCAGCGGGAAGTCCCACTCGCCGAGGTACTCGGCGGCCTGGCCGCCGGTGCCCACCTTGAACTGGATCAGACCGAAGAGGTGGTCGGACTCGTCCAGCGAGTCGGAGATGCCCCGCAGGTCGTAGACGGTCGCGCCGAGCGCGTAGGCGTCGCGCAGCATCCGCCACTGCATCGCGTTCGAGGGCCGGACCTCGCGGCCGATGTTGTCGGAGGCGCCGTAGGAGTACCAGACGTGCCCGCCGACGATCAGCATCGTCGCTGCCGACAGGTTCACCCCGTTGTGCCGGGCGAAGTACAGCCGCATGCGGTTGGGGTCCTCGGTGTTGAGGGCCGTCCACATGCGCTGGAAGTAGGCCAGCGGGCGGGGCCGGAAGTGGTCGCGCACGGCCGTGATCTCGTACAGCCGCTGCCACTCCTCCAGGTCGTGGTAACCGCCCTGGACGACCTCGACACCGGCCTTCTCGGCCTTCTTGATGTTGCGGCGCCACAGCTGGTTGAAGTTCTTGTGCACCTCTTCCAGCGAGCGGTTGGCGAGCGGCACCTGGAAGACATAGCGGGGCTGGACGTCGCCGAAGCCGGCGCCGCCGTCCTCGCCCTGCTGCCAGCCCATACGACGGAGCTTGTCGGCGACCTCGAAGGCGCGCGGCTCGATGAAGTCGGCCTCGATGTCGCGCAGCCGCTTCACATCGGGGTTCTGGATGCCCGCCTTGATGGAGGCCGCCTCCCAGCGGCGGATGATCACCGGCGGGCCCATCTTCACGGAGAAGGCACCTTGCTGCTTCAGGTGCGCGAGCATCGGTTCCAGCCAGTCCGTCAGATTTGGCGCGAACCAGTTGATGACCGGGCCCTCGGGCAGATAGGCGAGGTAGCGCTTGATCTTGGGGAGCTGCCGATAGAGCACCAGGCCCGCGCCGACCATCTCGCCGGTACGGTCGTCGAACCACCCGAGGTTCTCGGAGCGCCACTCCGCCTTGACGTCGGCCCAGGCCGGGACCTGCATGTGGCTCGCCGCCGGCAGGCTCTGGATGTACGCCAGATGCTGCTCGCGACTGATCGTCCTCAGGGTCAGGCTCATTCGGGGCGCTCCTCGGGCTGGTGTGTCCCCATGCGGTCAGGGGCTCCGGCTCTAGCCCGGAAGCCTACTGCGCCCCGCAAGCGGCCCGATCGGGCGTACGGACCCCGCGCCCCGGCCTGTGGGCCGCCGGGGCGCTGCTGGGAGGTGTCACAGGGAGCCGCGGACGGTCCCCACGGGTGTCAGCCGACGACCCCGCCGAAGAGCCCGCCATGCGCCATCCCCAGGAAGAAGCCGAACGCCGAGGCACCCAGACCCAGGATCAGACCGAAGCGCTCCCGCGTCGTCTCCGAGATCCACTGGCCGTAGGCGCCGGTGAGGATGCCCACCAGGCCGGTCCACGAGCTGACCAGATGCAGGTCGTCGAACATCGCTGTGACGAAGGCCGTGATGCCCATGACCAGGGTCACCGCGAGCAGCGTGTCCTGGATGGGATGGGGCTTTCCGTCCGTGGCGAAGAGGCCTCCGGCGGTGTTGGGTCGCATTGCCTGTGCCATGTGGCACCTCCTGCGGAAGACGGCGCATCGTAGCGCCATACACACCCGATGTATCCAGATTGTCGGCTCTCACGGCCGGATTTCAACCGGAAGCGGGTGTGCAGGTACTCTGTACCGTCTGCAGCGGTGTCTGCCCACACCAGGACGAGGGGTTCCCGAGAGGGGACCCCGATTGTCAGTGGTGGCCGATACCGTTGCGTACGCATCACAACCCTCCTGCCACGGAACGACCGTGGCCGCTGAGTCCAAAGGAGGTGGGTTCCACATGCGTCACTACGAGGTGATGGTCATCCTCGACCCCGATCTGGAGGAGCGCGCTGTCGCCCCCCTGATCGAGAACTTCCTCTCCGTCGTCCGTGAGGGCAACGGCAAGGTGGAGAAGGTCGACACCTGGGGCCGTCGTCGTCTCGCGTACGAGATCAAGAAGAAGCCCGAGGGCATCTACTCGGTCATCGACCTGCAGGCCGAGCCTGCGGTCGTCAAGGAGCTCGACCGCCAGATGAACCTGAACGAGTCGGTCCTCCGGACCAAGGTCCTCCGCCCCGAGACCCACTGAGCTCTCCAGCTCAGCTGATCTCGGGATTCGAGTAGCAGCAAGCAGCCAGCAGCAAACCCGCCGAGAGGTTCCCCCATGGCAGGCGAGACCGTCATCACGGTCGTCGGCAATCTTGTCGACGACCCCGAGCTGCGCTTCACCCCGTCCGGTGCGGCGGTCGCGAAGTTCCGCGTCGCGTCCACCCCTCGCACCTTCGACCGTCAGACCAATGAGTGGAAGGACGGCGAGAGCCTGTTCCTGACCTGCTCGGTCTGGCGTCAGGCGGCGGAGAACGTCGCCGAGTCGCTCCAGCGAGGCATGCGCGTCATCGTGCAGGGCCGGCTGAAGCAGCGGTCCTACGAGGACCGTGAGGGCGTCAAGCGCACGGTCTACGAGCTGGACGTCGAGGAAGTCGGCGCCAGCCTGCGCAATGCCACGGCGAAGGTCACCAAGACCTCCGGCCGCGGCGGCCAGGGCGGTGGCTTCGGCGGCGGTGGCGGTCAGGCCGGCGGCGGCTGGGGCGGCGGCCCCGGCGGTGGCCAGCAGGGCGGCGGCGCTCCCGCCGACGACCCGTGGGCGACCGGTGCTCCCGCCGGTGGCCAGCAGGGTGGCGGCGGTGGCTGGGGTGGAAACTCCGGCGGCGGTGGCGGCGGCTACTCGGACGAGCCCCCCTTCTAGGACCTAGGGCCTCGTGCCCCTGGTCGAGGGCGGGTCGTAACCCCAACTTCTTGATCACACAGGAGATACACCATGGCGAAGCCGCCTGTGCGCAAGCCGAAGAAGAAGGTCTGCGCTTTCTGCAAGGACAAGGTCACGTACGTGGACTACAAGGACACGAACATGCTGCGGAAGTTCATTTCCGACCGCGGCAAGATCCGTGCCCGCCGCGTGACCGGCAACTGCACGCAGCACCAGCGTGACGTCGCCACGGCCGTGAAGAACAGCCGTGAGATGGCGCTGCTGCCCTACACCTCCACCGCGCGATAAGGGAAGGGTGACCGACACATGAAGATCATCCTCACCCACGAGGTCTCCGGCCTCGGCGCCGCGGGCGACGTCGTCGACGTCAAGGACGGTTACGCTCGCAACTACCTGATCCCGCGGAACTTCGCGATCCGTTGGACCAAGGGTGGCGAGAAGGACGTCGAGCAGATCCGTCGTGCTCGCAAGATCCACGAGATCCAGACCATCGAGCAGGCCAACCAGGTCAAGGCCCAGCTTGAGGGCGTCAAGGTCCGCCTGGCCGTCCGCTCCGGCGACTCCGGTCGTCTCTTCGGTTCCGTCACCCCGGCCGACATCGCCTCGGCGATCAAGGCGTCCGGTGGCCCCGAGGTCGACAAGCGTCGCATCGAGCTGACCGCTCCGATCAAGACCCTGGGCGCCCACGAGACGTCCGTGCGTCTGCACCCCGAGGTTGCCGCCAAGGTCACCATCGAGGTTGTCGCGGCCTGATCACCGCGCTCGGCTTGAAGCTGTTCGGCTTGAAGAGCTGAGAGAAGGGGCCGTACCCGTTGGGTGCGGCCCCTTCTCGCTGTCTCGGTGTGTGTGGGCGCTGAGCCCGCCTCGGTGTTTCACGTGAAACACCGACCTTCCGGGCCTCGCGTGTTTCACGTGAAACGGTCAGCGGGTCGCGCCCGTCACCAGCCAGCGGCCCGAGCGGGCACGCAGCCACAGGGTCAGCAGGCGGACCGTCATCATCAGCGTCATGGCAGCCCAGAGCGCCGTCAGCCCGCCGCCCAGTGCCGGGACGAGCAGGGCGACCGGAGTGAAGACGGCCAGGGTGAGGAGCATCGCCCAGGCCAGATAGGGGCCGTCGCCGGCGCCCATGAGGACGCCGTCCAGGGTGAAGACCACTCCCGCGATCGGCTGGGAGAGGGCCACGATCACCAGCGCGGGCAGGGCCGTTTCCTGGACGCCGGTGTCGCTGGTGAACAGCGGCAGCAGCAGGGGCCGGGAGATGACGACGAGCAGGCCGAGAGCGACGCCGACAGCGATGCCCCACTCCACCATGCGTCGGCATGCCTGGCGGGCGCCCTCGGTGTCGTCGGCGCCCAGATAGCGGCCGATGATGGCCTGGCCCGCGATGGCGATGGCGTCCAGGGCGAAGGCCAGCAGGCTCCACAGGGACAGGATGATCTGGTGGGCGGCGATGTCGGAGTCGCCCAGGCGGGCCGCGACGGCTGTGGCGATCATCAGGATCGCGCGCAGGGAGAGCGTACGGACCAGCAGGGGAACGCCCGCCTGGGCACAGGCTCTGATCCCGGCGGCGTCGGGGCGCAGCGAGGCGCCGTGCCTGCGGGCGCCGCGTACGACGACCACGAGGTAGGCGACCGCCATGCCGCACTGGGCCAGGACGGTGCCCCAGGCGGAGCCCGCGATGCCGAGGTCGACGCCGTAGACGAGGAAGGCGTTCAGCGCGGCGTTGGCGACGAAGCCCGCGACGGCGACGTAGAGCGGGGTCCGGGTGTCCTGGAGGCCGCGGAGGACGCCTGTGGCGGCGAGGACGACGAGCATCGCCGGTATGCCGAGGGTTGAGATGCGCAGATAGGTGGTGGCGTAGGGGGCCGCAGTGTCGGAGGCGCCGAAGAGTTCCACCAGGGACGGCGCCGTGGGCAGGACGGCCGCGACGACGACGGCACCGAGGATGAGGGCCAGCCAGATGCCGTCCATGCCCTGACGGATGGCGGCCGGGAGGTCGTCCGCGCCGACCCGGCGGGCGACGGCCGCGGTGGTGGCGTAGGCGAGGAAGACGAAGACGCTCACCGCGGTCATCAGGAGCGCGGAGGCGACACCGAGTCCGGCGAGCTGGGCGGTGCCGAGATGGCCGACGATGGCGCTGTCGGCGAGGACGAACAGGGGCTCGGCGACCAGTGCGCCGAAGGCCGGGACGGCCAGCGTGATGATCTCTCGATCATGCCGACGGCGGACCGCCTTGGGGGTCGCGGGAGCCTGTGTCATGAGCACCAATCTAATCGTCCACAGGTAAGAGATGCAATTGGCATGTGACCATTACAGGTCGTCTCGGGGTGTGTGCTTTCGCGCACCGTTCGAAGCGATCTTGGGCCGACTGGGGAAGTTTTTCTTCTGCACAGCCGGTGGATGGGGAAAGTGCAGGTCAGAGCGGCTGTTTCAGAAAGAGGCGCGGCTTGTTCACAGGGCTGTCCACCGAGTCGTGCACAGGTTTCGCGGAGTTGTCCACAGCATCTGGGCCGTCGTCCACATGGCCTGTGGATAACCAGATTGGCTGACGTCGCCGAGGGGCCTACCGTAGTCCGGCGCCCGCTCCGTCCGTCGGTCGAGAAAACACCACAAAACCGACGCGCCAGAACCGGAGTTGGGCCTCTTATTTGTCAGTGGCGTGCCGTACAACAGAGGGGCACGCGAAGGTCCGCTCGGCGGACGGGAGGAGGTGGCTCGGTGAGCATTTCCGAGCCCTTGGACGACCCGTGGGCCGACAGCGGGCCCAGCGATCGTCTGCCTGCGTCCCGTCGCCGCGGTGACGGTGGCCGAGGCCGCGACGAGCAGCACGACCGCGGCCGGGAGAGCAGCGAGTGGGACGGCGGGGGCTCCGCGTTCGAGCGCGTGCCGCCCCAGGACCTCGATGCCGAGCAGTCCGTCCTCGGCGGCATGCTGCTGTCCAAGGACGCCATCGCGGACGTCGTCGAGATCCTCAAGGGCCACGACTTCTACAAGCCCGCACACGAGAAGATCTTCCAGGCGATCCTCGACGTCTACGCCAAGGGCGAGCCGGCCGACCCGATCACCATCGCCGCCGAGCTGACCAAGCGCGGTGAGATCAACAAGGTCGGTGGCGCGGCCTACCTCCACACCCTCGTCCAGACGGTCCCGACGGCTGCGAACGCCGAGTACTACGCGGAGATCGTCCACGAGCGGGCCGTCCTGCGCCGTCTGGTCGAGGCGGGCACGCGGATCACGCAGATGGGATACGCGGCCGACGACGACGTCGACGAGATCGTCAACCGGGCCCAGGCCGAGATCTACGCGGTCACCGAGCAGCGCACCAGCGAGGACTACCTGCCGCTCGGCGACATCATGGAGGGCGCGCTCGACGAGATCGAGGCGATCGGCTCCCGCACGGGCGAGATGACAGGTGTGCCCACCGGGTTCTCGGACCTCGACTCGCTCACCAACGGACTGCACCCGGGCCAGATGATCGTCATCGCGGCCCGTCCCGCCATGGGCAAGTCCACGCTGGCGCTGGACTTCGCGCGGGCGGCCTCCATCAAGCACAACCTGGCGAGCGTCATCTTCTCCCTGGAAATGGGGCGCAACGAGATCGCGATGCGTCTGCTCTCCGCCGAGGCCCGGGTGGCCCTGCACCACATGCGGTCGGGCACCATGACGGACGAGGACTGGACCCGGCTGGCCCGCCGGATGCCCGAGGTCTCGGCCGCGCCGCTCTACATCGACGACTCCCCGAACCTGTCGATGATGGAGATCCGCGCCAAGTGCCGCCGGCTCAAGCAGCGCAACGACATCAAGCTGGTGATCATCGACTACCTCCAGCTGATGCAGTCGGGCGGTTCCAAGCGGTCCGAGAGCCGTCAGCAGGAGGTCTCGGACATGTCCCGCAACCTCAAGCTCCTGGCGAAGGAGCTGGAGGTGCCGGTGATCGCGCTCTCCCAGCTGAACCGTGGTCCCGAGCAGCGCACGGACAAGAAGCCGATGGTGTCCGACCTGCGTGAGTCCGGCTCCATCGAGCAGGACGCCGACATGGTGATCCTGCTGCACCGCGAGGACGCCTACGAGAAGGAGTCACCGCGCGCGGGCGAGGCCGACATCATCGTGGGCAAGCACCGTAACGGCCCCACCGCGACGATCACGGTCGCCTTCCAGGGCCACTACTCGCGCTTCGTCGACATGGCACAGACCTGATCCCTCCGCCCCGGCGATATGCGCTCGACTCCCCGGGGCTCCTCGGGGTGGACTGGGGCAATGACGACACCTCAGGAAGAGTTGCTGCCGGGTACCCGGCGGGCATTGCTGCACCGGATCGCCGTGGCCCAGTCCGAGGGGCGTACGCCTTCACTGGTCGCGGCCGTCGTACGGGACGGGCGCACGGTGTGGCACGGCGCCCGCAGCTGTGTGGACGGGGAGGTGCCGGACGAGTATGTGCAGTACAGGATCGGTTCGATCACCAAGACCTTCACGGCCGTTCTGGTGCTGCGTCTGCGCGACGAGGGACTGCTCGACCTCGGGGACCCACTGGAGAAGCATCTGCCGGGCACCGGCGCGGGGGAGGCCACCATCGCCGAACTCCTCGCCCACACCGGCGGACTGGCCGCCGAGTCCCCCGGGCCGTGGTGGGAGCGGACGCCCGGGTCGCTGCGCCCCGAACTCTCCGACGTCCTGGGTGAACAGCCGCTCCTGCACCCCGTCGGCCGCCGTCACCACTACTCCAACCCCGGCTACACCCTGCTGGGCTCGCTCGTGGAGAAGCTGCGCGGAAAGCCCTGGGAGGACATCCTGCGCAGGGAAGTACTCGAACCCCTGGGCCTGAACCGGACCAGCGGGCAGCCGCAAGCGCCGCATGCCGGTGGCTGGGCGGTGCACCCCTGGGCCGACGCGATGCTCCCGGAGCCCGCCGAAGACCTCGGATTGATGGCCCCGGCCGGTCAACTGTGGTCCACCACCGCCGACTTGGCGCGGTTCGCGGTCTTCCTGCTGCGCGGTGACGACCAGGTGCTCAGCGCGAGCAGCGTCCGGGAGATGCGCACACCGGCCGCCCCGGCCGAGTCCGCGGACGTCGTCGACGGGGTGGCCTACGGGCTCGGCATGCAGCTCATCAACTGGGACGGCCGCCTGCTCGTGGGGCACTCGGGGTCGCTGCCGGGCTTCCTGGCGACCATGCTCTTCAGCGAGAGCGACGACATCGGGGCGGTGGTGCTCACCAATTGCACCTCGGGCCCGATGCCCGCCCTGATCGCCGGCGACCTCGTGCGCATCGTCGCCGAGGCGGAGCCGCGCATCCCCGAGCCGTGGCGGCCGCTGGCGGAAGTCGATCCGGCCGTACTGGAGTTGGCGGGGCAGTGGTACTGGGGGACGCATGCCTTCGCGCTGAGGGTGTCGGCCGACGGTCTGGTCTCCTTGGAGCCGCTGTCCGGCAGGGGCCGCCGCTCGCGGTTCCGGGCGAACGGGGACGGCACGTGGACGGGCCTTGAGGGCTATTACGCCGGGGAGCTGCTGCGGGCCGTACGGCGTCCGGACGGGACCGTGAGCCACCTGGACCTCGGGTCGTTCGTGTTCACGCGTCAGCCGTACGAGGAGGGGGCCGGGGTGCCCGGTGGTGTGGACCCGGAGGGGTGGCGCGGCATCGGGTAGCCGACGGTGGGTGAGCGAGGGGTGTCTGTTTCACGTGAAACAGACACCCCTCGGCGCTGTACGGGGTCTACAGCGCGAGCTTGAACCCCACATGGGACGCCTCGAACCCGAGTCGTTCGTAGAAGCGGTGCGCGTCCGTGCGGGAGGCGTCCGAGGTCAGCTGGACCAGGGAGCAGCCTTGGCGCCGGGACTCCTCGATCGCCCACTCGATGAGCTGTGTCCCCAGCCCGCTGCCGCGCTCGTCGGCGTGGATCCGGACTCCCTCGATGATCGAGCGGGTCGCGCCCCTGCGGGAGAGGCCGGGAACGATTGTGAGCTGGAGGGTGCTCACGATCCGCCCGCTCCGCTCGGCGACCCTCAGGAGCTGGTTGGGGTCGCCGCTGAGGCGTTCCAGCGCCGCCAGATAGGGGGACAGGTCGTCGGGCGACTCGCGCTGGGCCCCGAGGGGGTCGTCGGCGAGCATCGCGACGATCGCCGGGACGTCGTCCGTGGTCACGGGGCGTATTTCAAGATCTCCCATGGGGCTCACTCTAGGCGCGGACTGCGGGACCGGTAGCCTTCGCTTGCAAATATAACGCGCTTGCAAGTATTGTTCTGGCACGTAAAGCTCTCCTGCAATCTTCTGGAAGGTGGCACCCCCATGCCGCTCGCGCTCCTGGCCCTGGCGATCGGGGCCTTCGGAATCGGAACCACCGAGTTCGTGATCATGGGTTTGCTGCCCCAGGTCGCCGGTGACTTCGGGGTCTCCATCCCCACGGCCGGCCTGCTGGTGACCGGCTACGCACTCGGCGTGGTGGCCGGAGCGCCGCTGATGACGGTCCTCGGCACCAAGATCTCCCGCAAGCGGATGCTGATGCTGCTGATGGCCCTCTTCATCGTCGGGAACCTGCTGTCCGCGCTCGCCCCCGCCTTCGCCGTCATGCTGATCGGCCGGGTCGTCGCCTCCCTCGCCCACGGTGCCTTCTTCGGTATCGGCTCGGTCGTCGCCGCCGAACTGGTCGCCCCCGACAAGAAGGCCGGCGCCATCGCGATGATGTTCACAGGTCTGACCGTCGCCAACGTCGTCGGCGTACCGCTCGGCACGTTCGTCGGGCAGTCCGTCGGCTGGCGGGTCACCTTCGGCATCGTCGCCGCGCTCGGCGTGGTCGGCCTCGCCGGTATCGCCCGGCTCGTCCCCGACCTGCCCCGGCCGGAGGGCGTACGGCTGCGCCATGAGCTGGCCGCCTTCAAGAACACCCAGGTCCTGCTGGCGATGGCGATGACCGTCCTCGGCTTCGGCGGTGTCTTCGCGGCCATCACCTACATCGCGCCGATGATGACCCACGCCGCCGGCTTCGCCGAGGGCTCGGTCACCTGGCTGCTGGTCCTCTTCGGGCTCGGCATGGTCGGCGGCAACCTCGTCGGCGGCCGGTTCGCCGACCGCGCCCTGATGCCGCTGCTGTACGTCTCCCTGGGCGCCCTGGCCGTGGTGCTGGCCCTGTTCACCCTCACCGCCCACAACAAGGTCCTCGCGGCCGTCACCATCGCCCTCATCGGCGCTCTCGGCTTCGCCACCGTCCCGCCGCTGCAGAAGCGCGTCCTCGACCAGGCGCACGGCGCTCCGACACTGGCCTCCGCCGTGAACATCGGCGCCTTCAACCTGGGCAACGCGCTCTCCGCCTGGCTCGGCGGCATGGTCATCGCGGCCGGCTTCGGCTACACCTCCCCCAACTGGGTCGGCGCCGCCCTCGCCGCCGCCGCGCTGCTGCTGGCCTTCCTCTCGGCCGCCCTGGAGCGCCGGGACCGCAAGGCGGGCACCGTGGTCGCCGGGGCCGTCCCGGCCCGGGAGCAGGCCCTCGCGCACCGCTGACGGCAACGCCCTGACACAAGCACGGACGCCGGTTCCCGAAGGAACCGGCGTCCGTCGTGTCCGTACGGTTCAGCCCGCCGCCACCGTGAGCGGGGCGAACCGGCGCTGCCAGTCGCCGGGAAGCTCGTCCATGCCGTACGACATCACCGCGTTGAAGGCGACGGACTCCAGGCCCCGCGCCTTGACCCAGGCCAGCAGTTCCTCGTGCCGTACGTCGATGTCGGTGCGCAGCGGGCGGTCGGTGTCGGCGGCGAGGGAAGCGATCAGAGCCTGGGCGGTTTCGGTGTCCCGGGCGATCAGCGGGCCGACGACATGGGTGTGCATATTGGGCCAGGCGGCCGCGTACCCGGTGATCCGGCCGTCCTCCTCGGCGACCCGCAGTTGGTCGGCGAAGGCGGGCAGCCGGGTGATGAGGGGAGTGCGGTCGGAGCCGAAGACCTCTTCGTCGAGCCGGAGGATCGCGGGCAGGTCCTCGGCGGTGGCGGCGCGGGTGGCGACCTGGGGGTCGTCGGCCCGAGGAGTGAACCGGCCGGCGACCATCTCGGCGCGGCCGGTCGCCTTGAAGCCCAGCTCCTCATAGAGCGGCCGCCCGTTCGGCGTCGCGTGCAGGGTCAGCGGGACGGTGCCCAGGGACTCGACGACATGGCGCATCAGGCGGCGTCCGACGCCCTGGCGGGCGTGCCGGTCGGCGACCAGGACCATGCCGATGGCCGCCAGGTCGGGCTGCTCGGCCGGGCCGTACCGGGTCACCACACAGGCGGCCACCAGCCCGCCCTCGGGGTCGTCGATGCCGTAGCCCTGCCCCGCGGTGAGGAGGAACCCCCATTTGTGTTCTTCCCGGGGCCACCCCCGGTTCTCGGACAGGTCGGCGCAGGCGGTGAGATCGCGGAGCGTCAGGCGGCGGATGGGCAGAGCGGTGGGGATAGGTGTCGGCACGCAGGTCAGGCTGTCCGACAGGTGGCCCCGGCGTCCACCTGTTTCGGCTGAGACATACGTCCTTTTGGCCAGGTCATGGCGGACCGGGCCGCGGAGGATCAGCCCAGGTCCGGTGCGTGCATCGCCCGTACGCCCTCGATGTTGCCGTCCAGATAGTGCCGCAGTGACAGTGGAACGAGGTGGACCGAGGCGATGCCGACGCGGGTGAACGGCACCCGCACGATCTCGTACTCGCCGATGGGCTCGTCCACTTCGGGCCCGTGCCGCAGGGAGGTGTCCATCGACTCCAGTCGGCAGACGAAGAAGTGCTGGACCTTCACCCCGGTCGCGCCGCCGTCCTCGCCGATGTGCTCGACGGTGTCGACGAAGCAGGGGACCACATCGACGATCTTGGCGCCGAGTTCCTCGTAGACCTCGCGATGGAGGGCGTCCACGACGGTCGCGTCCGTGGGCTCGACCCCGCCGCCGGGGGTGAGCCAGTAGGGATCCATGCCCGGCTTGGTGCGCTTGATCAGGATCAGGTCGTCACCGTCCAGCAGAACGGCACGGGCGGTGCGCTTGACCACGGGTCGGACGGTCATGGGAGAAATGTGGCCCGGCTGGTTCCACGTGAAACCTCACGGGTGGTTCCACGTGAAACATCGCGGTCAGCACCATTGGGACGCCGACTGCAGCAGCCACTCGTGGGCCCGGGCGACATGTGGCATCGCCAGGGTCCCGGTGCGTACGACCAGGAAGTACGTCCGCAGCGGCGGTACGGCCGGTTCGTGCAGGGCGACCACCTCGCCGCGCTCCAGTACGGGCGCGCACAGATAGCGGGGCAGTACCGCGAGACCTGCCCCGGCGGCGGCACAGGCCAGCACCGCCCGCAGGTCGGGGACGATGACGGTGCCGGGTGCGGCCGGGCGGGAGTCGAAGACGGAGGCCCAGTAGCGGGAGACGAAGGGCAGTGACTCGTGCACCTCGATGACCGGGATGTCCTCCAGCGCCCGAGCGCCCTCGTGCCGCGGGGCCTGGGGGCCGATCTTCTCCGCCCAGCGCGGGGCGGCCAGCAGGACGTGCTCCTCGTCGCAGAGCGCAGTCGCGGTGAGCAGCGCGCCGCGCGGGCGGGCGGTGCTGATGGCCAGATCATGATGTCCTGCGGCCAGCCCTTCCAGCGTCTCCTCGGCGGTGCCGAAGGAGGCCCGCAGCGCGAACGGCTGGCCGTCCTCGCCGGTCAGCTCGGTGAGCGCGGGCAGCGCCCGCTCGGCGGTGAACTCGGGCGGTCCGGCGAGGTGCAGGGTCCGTAAGGAGGACTCGTCGTCCAGGCCGGCCTCGGTGATCTCGACCAGGGCGTCCAGATGCGGGGCCGCCTTGTGCGCGAGCTCGTCGCCGATGCTCGTCGGTGTCACTCCGCGGGCCTGGCGCAGGAAGAGCGGCCGGCCCAGCTGGCGTTCGAGAGTGCGGATCTGGGAGGTCACCGCGGGCTGGGACAGACCCAGCAGCGCGGCGGCACGCGTGAAGGAACCGGCCCTGTGCACCGTCACGAAGGTGCGTAGCAAGGCCAAGTCCATGCCAACACCCTCCCCTCTTCGGCCCTCCCTCGGCCCCCCGACCGCGCTCAACTATAAATAAGTCGATAGGTCGCTGTCGCTACTGTGATTGGACACTGACACAGAGTCAACTAGCCTTGTTCGCGCGGTTCTTCGCGCGCGGAACCGAAGGCGGTCCGAGCCACGAGGGGGGAGGCTCGGACCGCCCGTTGTACGGAGCATGCTCCCCACCCGGGCGTAGCCGCCCTCCCCCGGAGCCGGTCACCGCGCCGACTCCCGGAGCGCACGCAGCACATCGGCCACCAGGTCCTCGGGATCCTCGGCGCCCACGGAGAGCCGGATGAAGCCCTCCGGCACCGCGTCCCCGCCCCAGCGTCCGCGCCGCTCGGCCGTGGACCGCACCCCGCCGAAACTGGTCGCGTCGTCCACCAGCCGCAGCGCGTCCAGAAAACGCTCGGCACGCGCGCGTGAGGGCAACGTGAAGGAGACCACGCACCCATGGCGCCGCATCTGCCGTACGGCGATCGCGTGGGAGGGGTCGGACGGCAGGCCCGGATAGCGCACGTCCAGGCCCTCGGGCCAGTCCCGCAGCGCCTCGGCGACCGCGAGAGCGGTGGCGTCCTGCCGGTCCACCCGCAACGGGAGCGTGGCCAGGGAGCGATGCGCGAGCCACGCCTCCATGGGCCCCGGGATCGCTCCGACGATCTTGCGCCAGCGGCGCACGGCGGTCATCGCCGCGTCGTCGCGGCCGCAGACGTAGCCGAGCAGGATGTCGCCGTGCCCGGTGAGCTGCTTGGTGCCGCTCGCGACCGAGAAGTCCGCGCCGAGCTCCAGCGGGCGCTGCCCGAGCGGGGTCGCGAGGGTGTTGTCGACGGCCACGAGGGCGCCACGCGCGTGTGCCGCCTCGGCCAGCCGCCGGATGTCGCAGACGTCCAGCCCCGGATTGGAGGGCGTCTCGATCCACAACAGGCGGGCCCCGTCGAGGACGTCGAGCTGGGCGTCGCCGCCGGTCGGCGCGGTGCGCACCCGGACGCCGTACGCCTCCAGCTGCTCGCGCACCAGGGGCAGTGCCTGGTAGCCGTCGTCGGGCAGGACGACCGTGTCCCCGGCGCGCAACTGGGAGAACAGGACCGAGGAGACGGCGGCCATGCCGGAAGCGAAGGCGAGCGTGTGCACTCCGTCCTCGCTGGGCGCCTCCAGCTCGCCGATGGCCCGCTCCAGACGGGTCCAGGTCGGGTTCTCGTCACGGCCGTAGGCGTACGGGCCGGTCGGGTCGCCGGGCAGATGGAAGTGGGCCGCGAACACCGGTCCGGGCAGGGTGGGCTCGTGCTTGACCGGGTCGGGCAGCCCGGCACGCACCGCGCGGGTGCCCTCCCCGAGGGGCCGCGCGGCTCCGCTCATGCCGCCCGCCCCCGAATCGCCTCCCGCACGGCGTCGAGCAGCCCGACGCTCGCCGCCTCGACCATCTCCAGGCACTCCTCGAAGCCGTCCATGCCCCCGTAGTAGGGGTCCGGCACATCGAGGTCGTCGCCCGCGGCGGGGTCGTACGAGCGCAGCAGCCGCACCTTCGCCGCGTCCTCCGCGCTGGGCGCGAGCCGGCGCAGCGCCTTGAGGTGGCCCGCGTCGAGCGCGACGACCAGGTCGAGGCGGACGAACCAGGAGGGCTGGAACTGGCGGGCGGTGTGGGCTCCGTCGTAGCCGTTGCTCTCCAGCACCGACACCGTGCGCGGGTCGGCCGGGTCGCCCTCGTGCCAGCCGCCGGTGCCGGCGCTGTCGACCTCGACCAGGCCGTCGAGCCCGGCCTCGGCCACCCGCTCCCGGAAGACCGACTCGGCCATCGGGGAGCGGCAGATGTTGCCCGTGCAGACGAAACAGACGCGGTACGTCATCGGCGCTCAGTCCCCGTCGGGCAGGAACGCGTTGAGCGCCCAGGAGACCACGGAGATGATCAAGGCGCCGAGCACCGCGGTCCAGAAGCCGTCGACATGGAAGCTCAGGTCCAGCTTGTCGGCGAGCCACGAGGTCAGCAGCAGCATCAGCGCGTTCACGACCAGCGTGAACAGGCCGAGCGTGAGCACGAGCAGCGGCAGGCTGAGCAGCGTCACGAGCGGCTTCACCACCACGTTGACCAGCCCGAAGATCAGTGCGACCAGCAGCAGGGTGCCGACCTTCTTGCCCGTGCTGTCACCGGTGAGGGTGATCTTGTCCAGCAGCCATACGGCGACCGCCAGGGCGCCCGCGTTGGCGATCGTCTTGACTACGAAATTCTTCATGTGTCTGATCGTGGCAGACGAGATCGGAAACGAGCAGTGGCAGAGGGCGGGCAACTAGCGATGAAGGCATTCCGGCTGGACGAACTGGAGGCGGAGCGCGCCGCCAACGACGGCGCATACCTCCAGTTCCTGCGGGAACGGAACATGTCGGTCGGTCTGTACGCGCTCAACGCCGGCGAGCACGACCCTCAGCAGCCGCACAACCAGGACGAGGTCTACTTCGTGGTCAGCGGCCGCGCGGCGATCACCGTGGGCATGGAGACCACACAGGTCGCGCGGGGCAGCGTGGTGTACGTGCCGGCCGGGGTGGCCCACAAGTTCCACCACATCAGCGAGGATCTGCGGGTCCTCGTCGTGTTCTCTCCGCCGGAGAGCTGAGGGTCGGCCCCCCAAATCCCTAGGGGATCGATCAGGGGAGGACGGGGGGTGTGACGCACCCGCCGGTCCCCTCCGCCGCCCTAGCATCGAAGCAGGCAAGAAAGACGGCTCCGCGGTCACAGCGCGGAACCGTCCCACAGGACCCGGCACTGCGACGGGCAAAAGAGGTAAGGACGAGGACGATGGGTGAGTTCTTCGCGGGACTGCCGTGGTGGGTCAAGTGGATCGCGGTGCCGGTCATCGCCCTGGTCGTGTTCGGCGGGCTGATAGCCAGCGTGGTCACCTTCGTCATCGGGCTGCTGTTCAAGGTGCTGGTCTTCGTGGCCCTGGTCGGCGGACTTGTCTACGTCGTACGGAAGTTCACGTCGAGCTCCTCCTCGCGCGGGGACTTCTGAGCGACACCGCGGGCACCGGTGGACGGTAACCAGAATCACCGGTTCCCTCGGGCGAGGGAAGTTTCGCGGGCAGGCCGTCTACGAGCGCTGATGGACGAATAGAGTCCGGGAAATCGACGCGGGGACGACCCCGCGAGCGGCGTACACCCCCACCCGTGTTTCCCCGCACGGGCTGCCCCCTCGCGCTTCGGGAGTGACCCTTGGCCACGGCTGACACCGCCCTCTCCGAAACCCACGCAGCCCGAGCGTCCGCCCGGGCCCCCTACCCCGGCACCGGCACCTGCGCCCGCCCCCCGGCCCAGCCGACACCGCAGGACCCCGCGCCCGCCCATCCCTCCGGCGGCGCGCACTCCGCGACCCTCATCGGTTCCGTGCAGCGCGCCATGCGCCTGCTGGAATCCGTCGCCGAGCACGAACACGGCGCTCCCGCCAAGCAGTTGGCCCGTGAGACGGGCCTCGCCCTGCCGACCGCCTACCACCTGCTGCGCACCCTGGTCCACGAGGGCTATCTACGACGTGACAAGGGGCTGTTCTTCCTCGGGGAGGCGGCCGAGCGGCTGGGCAGCAGCGGAGCACAGCAGAAACGTCGCAGCGCGGTCGCCGACGCGCTCGCCCACTGGCGGGACGCCATCGGTGTGCCCGTGTACTACGCGATGTACCGCGACGGCGAGATCGAGGTCATGTGCGTCTCCGACACCCCCGGCAATCCTGCCGTCGAGGAATGGGCCGACTTCCGGGAGACCGGGCACGCGCACGCCATCGGTCAGTGCCTGCTGGCTCAGTTGGACGAGGGCTCGCGCCGGGACCATCTGGAGCGCTATCCGGTGCAGCCCCTCACCCCGTACACCGTGGGGACCGACCGCACCCTGCTCCGGCGGCTGGACCGGATGCAGCGCATGGAGCTGGTGACCGAGCGTCAGGAGTACGCGCTGGGCACGGTGTGCGCCGCCATTCCGATCACTGTGGGTACAACAGCGGCGACCATGGCGATCTCCGTACCGCGTCATCAGACCGACCGCCTGATGGCCGCAGCCCGGCAGTTGCAAGGCGAGATCGGGCGACATCTGGGGTCGCTCGCGATCTCTATCAGCATCTGAAAACTCACTCCTTGTGATCTCCTGTGTACGTTCAGCAAGATTCCCTCAGTGTCAGGCGGATCATTCCTGGCCGATACGACGGCAGATGACGGGGTAGGCGATGCGCGAGTCCGTACAGGCAGAGGTCATGATGAGCTTCCTCGTCTCCGAGGAGCTCTCCTTCCGCATTCCGGTGGAGCTGCGGTACGAGACCTCTGATCCCTATGCCGTGCGGCTGACCTTCCATCTGCCCGGGGACGCCCCGGTGACCTGGGCGTTCGGGCGGGAGCTGCTGATCGACGGGGTGGGCCGCCCGTGCGGTGAGGGCGATGTGCGGGTCGCCCCGGCCGACCCCGACAGCCTCGGCGATGTGCTGATCCGGCTTCAGGTCGGCGGGGACCACGCGCTGTTCCGGTCCTCCTCTGCACCGCTCATCGCCTTCCTCGACCGTACGGACAAGCTGGTGCCGCTGGGGCAGGAGGCCGCGCTGTCCGACTTCGACGCCAGCCTCGACGAGGCCCTGGACCGCATCCTGGCCGAGGAACAGAGCGCGGGGTGAAGCGTTACGGCAGGAGCCGTGGGACGCCCTGCCGTAACGTCTCGGCTTCGGCGGAGGGTGCCGTGCAGGAACGCTTCTTCCGGGGGAGGGCGTCCGCAGCTTGAGGGCACCCGCACTGCGAGCGCCCTCGCAGACGCGTCACCGCTTGCGGCGGCGCCCCCGCCCTCCGCGTGCCGGGGCCGGCTGGGCGCCGGTCGTGGGACGCGCGGGAGCCGATCGGCCTTCGGCCGTCGCGAGTTGCCCCTCCGGCCGGTCCGCCGAGACCACCAGCGCGGCCAGCGCCGTCGTCAGCGGCACCGAGGCGACCAGGCCGATCGAGCCGACCAGCGTGCGCACGATCTCCTCCGCCACCAGCTCACTCGTGGCAACCGTGCCCACACTGCTCTCCGCGATCGTGAACAGCAGCAACAGTGGCAGCGCGGCGCCCGCGTAGGCGAGGACCAGGGTGTTGACCACCGATGCGATGTGGTCGCGGCCGATCCGGATGGCGGCGCGGTAGAGCCCGCGCCGGCCCAGCGCTGGGTTGGCCTCGTGCAGCTCCCAGACGGCCGAGGTCTGGGTGACCGTCACATCGTCGAGCACACCGAGCGAGCCGATGATGATGCCGGCCAGCAGCAGACCGCTCATGTCGATCTCCGGGTACAGCCCGTGGATCAGGCCGGTGTTGTCGTCCGTGTTGCCGGTGAGCGCGGCCCAGTCGATGAAGACGGAACCGAGGACGCCGATCAGCAGCAGCGACATCAGCGTGCCGAGCACCGCCACGGATGTTCGCGCCGACAGCCCGTGGCACATGTACAGGGCGATCAGCATGATCGCGCTCGACCCGACGACCGCCACGAGCAACGGGTTCGACCCCTGGAGGATGGCCGGGAGGATGAACAGGGTCAGCACCAGGAAGCTGACCGCCAGCGCGATCAGCGCCATGACTCCGCGCATCCGCCCCACCAGCACCACGGCGAGCGCGAAGATACCGGCGAGCACGATCATCGGCACCCGGCGGTTGACGTCGGTGACCGCGTACTGGAGGTCCTTCGGCGCCGAGGGCTCGTAGGCGACGATGACCTCCTGGCCCTCGCTCAGTTTCCGGGACTGGTCGGGCTGCACGATCTCGGTGAAGGTGCGGCCCTTGTCCTTGCCGGTGTCGACCCGGATCGTCGCCTTCTCGCAGGTGCCGTCGGCCTGTTGCTGCGCCGAGGAGCCCTCGGCCGTGGAGGTGTCACCGGTCGGCGGGACCCCGGAGGCGTTCACCGAGGAGCAGCTGACCTTCTCGACCTGGGTGACCGTGGCCTGCTGGGTCTGGCGGTCGAAGCCGACCCCGGTGCGCTCGTGCCCGGGCGCACCGCCCGGCCACAGTACGGCGAGCCCGACCACCACGGCGGCGGCGAACGGGATGAGGACGGCCGCGATCACCTTGCGCAGGTGCTTGGAGACCGGAGCGGCCGGACCGTGGGCGTGAGCGTGGGAATGCCCGTGTCCTGGCCCGTGCCCGTGTCCCTGCGGATGCCTGTGGCCGTCGCCTGGCGCTTCGGTGCCGCCGCGGGTACGGGGCGGACCGGGCGGCGGAAGCGGGGGTTCATGCATCGAGGTCACCGCCCGATCATCGCAAGAACGACAGAGGCCCCCTGGTCACCGCGCCCGAATTGACGCTAGCGTGGGGGCACCTTTGTACACGCGGGAGCTCGGAGCACCGGGCTGAGAGGGCGCTGACCTCCGTCCCAGCGATGTTTCACGTGGAACATCACCACGACAGTGATGTTGCCCACGGGGCATCGGCAGACGGATACCGCTGCGTCGACCGCCGAACCTGTTACCGGGTAATGCCGGCGTAGGGAGTAGGTCTCATGACCATCAAGGACGTACGCACGCCTGCCTCCAGCCAGGACGAGAAGGCGCAGGAGGCCGGGAAGTCCATCGGCTGGCACAAGGGGTACATCGAGGGCTCGCGCCCCGATCTGCGAGTGCCGGTCCGTCAGGTGCATCTCACCAACGGGCAGTCGGTCACGCTGTACGACACCTCGGGCCCGTACACCGATCCAACCGTCGAGACCGACGTCCGCCGGGGCCTGGCCCCGCTGCGGGAGAACTGGATCATCGCCCGCGGGGACACCGAGGAGTACGCGGGCCGTCCCGTCCGCCCCGAGGACGACGGGATCAAGCACACCTCGCCGCGCGGCGGCAATCTGCGCAACCTCGACGCGGTCTTCCCGGGAAGGCCCCGGCTGCCGCGCCGCAGCCGTGACGGCAGCGCGGTTACCCAGCTCGCGTACGCACGCCGAGGGGAGATCACGCCCGAGATGGAGTACGTGGCCATCCGGGAGAACGTCTCGCCCGAGGTGGTGCGCGAGGAGATCGCGGCGGGGCGGGCGGTGCTGCCCGCGAACGTCAATCACCCGGAGATCGAGCCGATGATCATCGGCAAGCGGTTCCTGGCGAAGGTCAATGCCAACATCGGCAACTCCGCGGTGACTTCCTCCATCGAGGAGGAGGTGGAGAAGATGACCTGGGCGACCCGCTGGGGCGCCGACACGGTCATGGACCTCTCCACCGGCCGCAATATCCACACCACGCGCGAGTGGGTGCTGCGCAACTCCCCTGTGCCCATCGGCACGGTGCCGCTCTACCAAGCCCTGGAGAAGGTCGACGGCAAGGCCGAGGAACTGACCTGGGAGATCTACAAGGACACGGTCATCGAGCAGGCCGAGCAGGGCGTGGACTACATGACCGTCCACGCGGGCGTCCGCCTGCCGTACGTGCCGCTGACCGCCAACCGCAAGACCGGCATCGTCTCGCGCGGCGGCTCGATCATGGCCGCGTGGTGCCTCGCGCACCACAAGGAGAGCTTCCTGTACGAGAACTTCGAGGAGCTCTGCGAGATCCTGGCCGCCTACGACGTGACGTACTCCCTCGGCGACGGCCTGCGGCCCGGGTCGATCGCGGACGCCAACGACGAGGCACAGTTCGCGGAGTTGAGGACGCTCGGCGAGCTCAACCGCATCGCCAAGAGCTTCAACGTGCAGACCATGATCGAGGGTCCGGGCCATGTCCCGATGCACAAGATCAAGGAGAACATCGACCTTCAGCAGGAGATCTGCGAGGAGGCGCCGTTCTACACGCTCGGCCCGCTGACGACGGATGTGGCACCGGCCTACGACCACATCACCTCCGGCATCGGCGCCGCGATGATCGCCTGGTGGGGCACGGCGATGCTCTGCTACGTCACGCCCAAGGAGCACCTGGGCCTGCCCAACCGTGACGACGTCAAGACCGGCGTCATCACCTACAAGATCGCCGCCCACGCGGCCGACCTCGCCAAGGGCCACCCGGGTGCCCAGGAGTGGGACGACGCACTGTCGGACGCCCGCTTCGAGTTCCGCTGGGAGGACCAGTTCAACCTGGCCCTCGACCCGGACACGGCCCGTGAGTTCCACGACGAAACCCTCCCGGCGGAGCCCGCCAAGACGGCCCACTTCTGCTCCATGTGCGGCCCGAAGTTCTGTTCGATGAAGATCTCCCAGGACATCCGCCGTCAGCACGGTGGTACGCCGGAGGAGATCGAGGAGGGCATGGCTCAGAAGTCGAAGGAGTTCGCGGCGGCGGGGAATCGGGTGTATCTGCCGCTCGCGGACTGAGTTCCGAGTGTCCCGGCCAACCGTTCGAGGGTGACGTTTCACGTGAAACGCCTGCCCCGGGCGGTGGCCGGGGGCGACTCGGACACCCCGAAGGGGTTGTCGATCGCTTGACGTCCTCCCCAGCCCGAGCGGGCCACGCTGACCGAGGCGGGGCTCGCCCTGCGGCCGCGGCTCGTCCAGCTGTAGGCCTCGGGGGAAGCGCTGCTGCGGCTCACCGCGTCCCTTCCGGCAGAACGTGATCAGTCGGCACACTGATTCCATGACAGCACTGAGCAAGGGCGCCAATCTGGCTGTGGATGCCGCGGCCGTACGTGTGGAGTTGACCTGGTCGGAGGGGCCGGGGGTGCCCGATGTGGATGCTTCGGCGCTGCTGCTCACCGCGGCGGGGCGGGTGCGGGACGACGGGGACTTCGTTTTCTACAACCAGCCGCAGCACGCCTCCCAGGCTGTGAGTCATCTGGGGAAGCAGCGGGATGCGGGCACTGTTACCGACACCCTCACCGTTGACTTCGGGGGGCTGGAGCCCGCCGTTGAGCGGATCGTTCTGTGTGCCTCGGCCGACGGGGGCACCTTCGGGCAGGTGCCGGGGCTCAGACTCAGGCTGGTCGATGAAGGGACCAGGGCCGAGATCGCTCACTTCGTCATGGAGGCGAGCACCGAGACCGCCTTCATCGGCGGGGAGCTCTATCTGCGGCAGGGGAAGTGGAAGTTCCGGGCCGTCGGGCAGGGGTATGCCTCGGGGCTGGCCGGGCTGGCGACCGACTTCGGTATCACCGTGGACGAGGAGGAGGCCCCAGCCCAGGCCCAGGCCGCCCCAGCGGCGGCCGTGGCTCCGGCTCCGGTACCAGCGGCTCCGGTGACACCTCCCGCTCCCGCCGCCCCCTCCCCCAACCTCAGCAAGGACGAGGAACGGCTCCCGGTCGACATGCGCAAGCGGCTCGATCTCCGGAAGAAGCAGGTCGCCGTCAGTCTCCGCAAGCACGGGGCGGAGGGGATCACCGCCCGCGTCATTCTCGTGCTGGACGCCTCCGGGTCCATGTCGTTCCTGTACTCCAAGGGCGTCGTCGCCGACGTAGTCGAGCGGATGGCCGCCGTGGCCGCGCAGTTGGACGACGACGGGGAGATGCAGGCGTGGACCTTCGCCTCGAATCCGGCCCGGCTGCCGGACTTCCGCATCGGTGAGCTGCCGGAGTGGACCCGGCTGCACGTGCGCTGCGGTGAGCTCAGCCTCTTCGGTGGCAGGAAGCGGAAGAAGGGCCTGGTGGAGGGCCAGGTCGACATGCGCGCGGTCGGGATCCAGAACGAGGAGCAGAAGGTCATCGCCGAGGTCCGTGACTATGTCCGCAAGACGCCGGTGCCCGCGCCCACCCTGGTGCTGTTCTTCTCCGACGGCGGCATCTACCGCAATGCCCAGATCGAGAAGGAGCTGCGCGCGGCCGTCGAGGAGCCGATCTTCTGGCAGTTCGTGGGGCTCGGCAAGTCCAACTACGGTGTGCTGGAGCGCTTCGACACCCTGCCCGGCCGCCGCGTCGACAACGTCGGCTTCTTCGCCGTGGACGACATCAGCACCGTCCCCGACCAGGAGCTGTACGACCGTCTGCTGTCGGAGTTCCCGAGCTGGACGGTCGCAGCACGCAGCGCCGGCATCCTCTGAGCGGAGCCACCCCTGACGATCGGCTTGCGTCCCCTCGTGGGGGCGCAAGCCGAGGGACCAGGGTCACTCCGGCTGGTGTTCCGGGCCCCCGTAATCCGGGCTGGTGTAGTCCGGGCTGGTGAAGCTCGGACGGGAACCCGAGGCGGGACCTTCGCCGGGGCTGCTGAATCCCGGGCGGTCGTAGCCGAGGTGGGGGATTCGGCTGGTCGGCGCCGTGGGGGCGGTGCGGGGCAGGGCGACGGCGGTGCCGGGGTCGGCGAGGGCGTCCCGCAGGAACGGCACGATGCCCCGTTCCAGCAGGGCTTCCCGCCATGCCTCCCTGGCCCTGGCCACCTCACCGTGCATCTCCCCGTAGGCACCGTCCGTCGCCGGGCGGTTGCGCAGTGCGGTGAGCAGCAGCCCGATGGCGGCGACGAGGATCGCGACCGCCGTCACGGCGCCGAACACCCAGCCGGTGGTGAGCATGGTCTGGGCGAACGCCGGCTCGGGGTTCAGCATCTTCAGGATGTAGCCGACGAGCAGGAAGATCGCCGCGGCGATTCCGGCGAGGACAGGGGTGAGGACGGCCGCGACGGCGACGACACCCGCGCCGGCGGTCTCGGCGGTGGCCTCTCCCATGGTGGCGGCGAGCCCCATCGCGCCGGATGTCGGCTCACTGGAGCCGGATTCCCGCACGGACGGGGTGGACGGCGCCGGATGGCGCAGTTCCTCGCGGACCTTCACATAGTGCTGGTACTCGGTCGCCGCTGCCGCCGTGATGATCGCGGAGGCGTTGAGCGCCATGGTGCGCAGCTGTTCGGTGTTGAGCCGCTGTCCGACAGCGGCCAGTTCAGGGCGAGTGGGTGCGGAGCGCAGCGCCTCGTCGAGGAGCCGCTCGTACTCTTGGCGGTCCTCACTGTGCAGGTGCTGCGGAACGCTGTTCATGTGCATCCCCCGATGCTCCGTAGGGCTTGGGGCTCGCGCATGGCAACGAGCCGTCGGGCAGAAACGGAGGGGAGCCTGCTACGGATAAGCCGATGGTAGAGCGGTGACGGCACACGGTGACAGGGGGTTTGCAGAAATTGGGCCCTGGCCTGCATCGTCCCCGGCGCTTCCGGCCGGGGACGGGTGTGCCCGGTGAAGATTCAGTTGTCCAGCGGGAGTTGTTGGACCAGTAGTTTCCCGGCCATGGTCACGCCGCCGTCCATCGCGATGGCCAGACCGTCGGCGTAGACGTGCGGTCCCTCGACGACCGGGCCGCCGTTGTCCTCGCCGTCCTCGGAGCCGACCTCGCCCAGCAGATAGGGGATCGGGCTGTGGCCGTGAACGATCCGGGTGCCGCCGTACGTATCGAGCAGGGAGCGTACGGCGTCGGAGCCGCCCTCGTCGCGGAAGGAGAAGCGCTTGGTGAACTTGCGGAACAGGTCCCAGCACTCGTCCGCGTCGTTACGGGTGAGGGTTTCCCGGACGGTGTCGTTGACCTCCTCGATGGAGCGGCCGTAGTCCAGGTAGGCGGTGGTGTCGGAGTGGACGAGCAGATGCCCGTCGACCTCCTCCATGGCGTCCAGGCGGGCCATCCACTGCAGGTGATGGTCCTGGAGGCGGTCCATGTCGGTCTTCTGGCCGCCGTTGAGCAGCCAGGCCGCCTGGAAGGTGGCGGTGCCCGCGCCGGAGTTGACGGGGGTGTCGGAGAACCGCTTGGCGCCGATCAGCAGCAGCTCGTGGTTGCCCATGAGGGCCTTGCAGTAGCCGCCGGCCGCGGCGGCCTCGGCGGACAGCCGCATGACGAGGTCGATGACGCCGATGCCGTCGGGGCCGCGGTCGGTGAAGTCGCCGAGGAACCACAGCCGGGCGGTGCCCGCGCACCAGTTGCCCGCCGCGTCGATCAGGCCCTTCGCCTGGAGGGCGGCGATCAGTTCGTCGAGGTAGCCGTGGACGTCGCCGACGACGAACAGTGGTCCGGGTCCGTCGGCCCGCTGGGGGGCCGGGGCGGGCATGGGCTCGACGGTGACCTGGAGCGTGTCGCCGCGGCGGTTGATGACGGGCAGGTCGCGCTGGGTGGGGGTGTACCCCTCCGGGTAGGCCTCCTGGGCCGACGGGGGCGGGGCGATGCCGCCCGGGTGTCCGCCGTGCGGGTCGGCCGGAGTGCCGTGCGGGGCGGGGGGCGAGGCGGGGGCGTGGGGATGGGCGGGCTGGCCGTACGGACCGGTCTCGTGGACGTACGCGGGCACCCGGAAGTCGCGCAACGTCGCCGTCCGCTCCACCTCGGGTCCCTGACCGGCCCCCTGAGTCATCAGACCCCTCCACCATCGCGCCGCATCTGCACCGCTTCGGACTGCCTGGTCGCAGCGGCCCGCGGTGTCGTGGGCCCATCATAGGAATGCAGATCGCGCCATGTGATGACCCAGGGGTGGTGAATCAGAACAGGGCTCTGGTTCACCGCGGCTTTCGCCCCGATTGGGCAGGGCTTCTACCGCCCGTCTCCGGCCCTGTTCTACCGCTCCTCGGGTGACCGGGGCGGGCTGACGGTCGTCCGCGGGGGACGTCGCTGGGACGAGGTACGGACGATCAGCTCGGTAGGTATCACCTGCTCGACCGGTTGGTCCGATTCGACCCCCTCGATCGCGTCGATGAGCAGCTGCACCACGGCCGTGCCGATCCGGCGCGGTTTGAGCGAGAGCGTGGTGATGGGTGGCTCGGTGTTGGCGTAGACCGTGGACTCGCTGCAGCAGACCAGCAGCAGGTCGTCCGGGACGCGCAGCCCGTAGCGCCGGGCGGCGGCGAGCAGGTCGGTGCCGTTGGGGTCGAACAGCCCGTAGACGGCGTCCGGGCGGTCGGGGCGGGCCAGCAGCCGGTCGGCGGCGACGGCTCCCGCGCAGGGGTCGTGCGCCGGGTACGCCTCGTACACGGGGTCCTGGCCGACCCGCTCGCACCAGTGCAGGTAGGCGGTGGTGGACAGGTGGGTGTACGTGTCCGTGGTGGTGCCGGTGAGTAGGCCGATGCGGCGGGCGCCGGCGTCGGCGAGGTGGTCGAGGATGCCGAGGACGGCGGCCTCGTGGTCGTTGTCGACCCAGGCGGTGACCGGCAGCGAGCCGACGGGGCGGCCGTCGGAGACGACCGGTAAGCCCTGCCGGACCAGTTCGCTGACGACCGGGTCCTGGTCGGACGGGTCGATCACCACGGTTCCGTCCAGGGCGACGTTGGACCACACGTCGTGGCGGGAGGTCGCGGGCAGGATGACCAGGGCGTAGCCGCGGGCGAGCGCGGCGGAGGTGGCGGCCCTGGCCATCTCGGCGAAGTAGGCGAACTCGGTGAAGGTGAAAGGTTCATCCCCGTATGTCGTCACGGTCAGGCCGATGAGTCCTGACTTGCCGGTACGGAGGGTTCGGGCCGCGGCCGACGGGCGGTAGCCCAGCCGGTCGGCGACTTCACGGACGTGGCGTCGGGTGGCGTCGGGGAGCCGGCCCTTGCCGTTGAGGGCGTCGGAGACGGTCGTGATGGAGACTCCGGCTGCGGCGGCGACGTCTCTGATACCCGCCCGCCCCGGCCTGTTGCCCCGGCGGGCGGTCTCCGCGCGGCTCACCTGGTGCTTCCCTGCTGCTGTCATGGCGAGCCGATAGTAGGGCTCATCAGGTGGGGTAGTGCGGACGCATATGCAGGCGTTGACAGGCACGTTTCTGCATGGTCACCAAGCGCCAAATGCCTTGGATTGCAAGGGAGTTAAGCGCTCCCATGGCAATACGTGACTTGTCGGCGCGCGCAGGCCTGCCAAGTTCCCGATGTTTCGAAGAGGTCTCAACTCACCTTCACGAGGGATGCGCGCCACGGCGCGAGCCACCGGCGCATAGATATATGTAGAGCGCGCCCCCCGATTCGTACAGCTTGCGGTGTGATGCCCGTGATGCCGGTGTGACGGAGGAGGTCCTGCCTCACCTGTACGCAGGAGGGCCGAATCCTCATAAGGTGAGAAGCATTGGAAAGCCGGGGGCGAGGATGCCGCCGGTTGTCGCGAGGAGGACTGCGGTGAGCGAGACAAGCCCCAAGCTGCGCGCCGAGCTGGAGGGTATCCCCACCTACAAGCCGGGCAAGCCCGCCGCGGCCGGCGGGCCGGTCGCCTACAAGCTGTCCTCCAACGAGAACCCCTACCCGCCGCTGCCCGGCGTGATGGAGAGCGTGACCGCCGCGGCCTCCTCCTTCAACCGCTACCCGGACATGGCCTGCACGGGCCTGATGAACGAGCTCTCCGAGCGCTTCGGGGTTCCGGTCTCCCACCTGGCCACCGGCACCGGCTCGGTCGGCGTCGCCCAGCAGCTGCTCCAGGCCACCGCCGGCCCCGGCGACGAGGTCATCTACGCCTGGCGGTCCTTCGAGGCGTACCCGATCATCACGCAGATCAGCGGCGCGGCCTCGGTACGGGTGCCGCTGACGCCCGGTGATGTGCACGACCTGGACGCCATGGCCGACGCCATCACCGAGCGGACGCGGCTGATTTTCGTCTGCAACCCCAACAACCCCACCGGCACGGTCGTGAAGCGCCCCGAACTGGAGCGGTTCCTGGACCGGGTGCCCGGTGACGTGCTGGTGGTGCTGGACGAGGCGTACCGCGAGTTCATCCGCGACCCCGAGGTGCCGGACGGCGTGGAGATCTACCGGGACCGGCCGAACGTCTGCGTCCTGCGCACCTTCTCCAAGGCGTACGGGCTCGCGGGCCTGAGGGTCGGCTTCGCCATCGCGCACGAGCCGGTCGCGGCGGCGCTGCGCAAGACCGCGGTGCCGTTCGGGGTGAGCCAGCTCGCGCAGGACGCGGCGGTGGCCTCGCTGCGGGCCGAGGACGAACTGCTGGGCCGGGTCGGCTCGCTGGTCGGCGAGCGCACGCGCGTGGTCGACGCGCTGCGCGCCCAGGGCTGGACGGTGCCGGAGACCCAGGCCAACTTCGTGTGGCTGCGGCTGGGGGAGCGCACGGTGGACTTCGCCGGCGCCTGTGAGCGGCACGGTGTGGTGGTCCGGCCGTTCGCGGGTGAAGGCGTTCGCGTGACGATCGGTGAGACCGAGGCGAACGACATCTTCCTGAAGGTCGCGGAGGACTTCCGCAAGGAGCTCTGAGCCGGCGAGCTCCGGTCAGGGAGTTCTGGTCATGGAGCTCTAGTCGGTCATCTCCTCGACCCGGACGGGGTCACCGTTGCGTACGGTCGCGAGGAGGCGGGGGTCGCCGTCGAGGCGGCCCAGGACATTGCACGGGCTCGCGAGGCGGCATTCGTCGCCTCGCGAGATCGGTGTGGGCCCGTAGGGGAGGGCGAGCGCGTCGCCGTCCGTCCAGAAGGCCACGGTGCCCGGTTCCACGATCTGCCGGGCGCCGGTTTCACGTGGAACCGAGACCTCGGTGTCGAAGTACACCTCCTCGCCCCAGGTGCGGGCGGTGGAGGTGAGGGGCAGGGCCTTGGCGAGGGCCTGGGTGGTCGGGCTGTCGTCGTCGAGGGTCGCGGTGAGGTTTCCCGCGGGCCAGGAGATCCGTATCTGCATGGCGAGTAATTCAACAATATGTTGAAGGTGCCGCCAAGGGCCTGGCGGCAAGGGTCTGTCGTCGTGGGCTGCCGCCAGGGGGCTGTCGTCAAGGGCCTGTCGGCGAGGATCCGACCCCGACGGCACTAAGGGGACCCCCTGCGAGTGACGAAAATCAGTGCGTCATAATTGCTTGTGAATGTGAACGCGTTCACAAGCATGCCGGGGTGGTCCCGTGATGCGCGGGATGTTCGGGGGATAGATCACGGCAGTGTTCGCGCCGAAGTAAGGAGACTGACACGTGGATCTGGCTCTGGCGCCGGAGACTCTGGCGCGATGGCAGTTCGGCATCACCACCGTCTACCACTTTCTGTTCGTCCCCCTGACGATCTCGCTCGCCGCCCTGACGGCCGGCCTGCAGACCGCCTGGGTGCGCACGGAGAAGGAGAAGTACCTCAGGGCCACCAAGTTCTGGGGCAAGCTCTTCCTGATCAACATCGCGATGGGTGTGGTCACCGGCATCGTGCAGGAGTTCCAGTTCGGCATGAACTGGTCCGACTACTCGCGCTTCGTCGGTGATGTCTTCGGCGCCCCGCTCGCCTTCGAGGCCCTGATCGCGTTCTTCTTCGAGTCCACCTTCATCGGGCTGTGGATCTTCGGCTGGGACAGGCTGCCGAAGAAGATCCACCTCGCCTGTATGTGGATGGTGTCGATCGGCACGATCCTGTCGGCCTACTTCATCCTCGCCGCCAACTCCTGGATGCAGCACCCGGTCGGCTACCGCATCAACGAGGAGCGGGGCCGGGCCGAACTCACCGACTTCTGGCTGGTGCTGACCCAGAACACCGCGCTGGCCCAGGTCTTCCACACGCTCTCCGCCGCCTTCCTCACCGGTGGCGCCTTCATGGTCGGCATCTCCGCCTTCCACCTGCTGCGCAAGAAGCACATCCGCGAGATGAAGACCTCGCTGCGGCTCGGCCTGGTCACGGTCACGATCGGCGGTCTGCTCACCGCGGTCAGCGGCGATGTGCTCGGCAAGATCATGTACGAGCAGCAGCCGATGAAGATGGCTGCCGCCGAGGCCCTGTGGGACGGCGAGGCACCCGCGCCGTTCTCCGTCTTCGCCTACGGCGATGTCGACGAGGGCCACAACAAGGTCGCCATAGAGATTCCGGGTCTGCTGTCCTTCCTGGCCAAGGACGACTTCAGCTCCTTCGTGCCCGGCATCAACGACATCCAGAAGCTGGAGGAGGAGCAGTTCGGGCCCGGCGACTACCGGCCCAACATCCCGGTCGCCTACTGGGGCTTCCGCTGGATGATCGGCTTCGGTATGACGTCCTTCGCCATCGGTCTGCTGGGTCTGTGGCTGACCCGGAAGAAGTTCATGCTGCCGCAGCACCTCAGGGTCGGTGACGACGAGGTGCCGCATCTGGCGCTGCTCCCGAACAAGGCCCTCGGCCCGAAGCTGACCACGTGGTACTGGCGCATCGCGATCTGGACACTGGCCTTCCCGCTGATCGCCAACTCCTGGGGCTGGATCTTCACCGAGATGGGCCGCCAGCCGTGGGTCGTCTACGGCGTGCTGCGCACCCGCGACGCGGTCTCCCCCGGCGTCTCCCAGGGCGAGGTCCTCACCTCGATGATCATCTTCACCGCGCTCTACGCGATCCTCGCCGTGATCGAGGTCAAGCTGCTGGTGAAGTACGTCAAGGCAGGACCGCCCGAACTCACCGAGGCCGACCTCAACCCGCCCACGAAGATCGGCGGCGACCCCCGTGACGCCGACAAGCCGATGGCCTTCTCGTACTAGGCCGAGGGAGCTGCACAGTCATGGAACTGCACGACGTCTGGTTCGTCCTGATCGCCGTCCTGTGGACCGGCTACTTCTTCCTGGAGGGCTTCGACTTCGGGGTCGGCATCCTCACCCGGCTGCTGGCCCGCGACCGCACCGAGAAGCGGGTGCTGATCAACACCATCGGCCCCGTCTGGGACGGCAACGAGGTCTGGCTGCTGACCGCCGGCGGCGCCACCTTCGCCGCCTTCCCCGAGTGGTACGCGACCCTCTTCTCCGGGTTCTACCTGCCCCTGCTGATCATCCTGATCTGTCTGATCGTGCGGGGCGTCGCCTTCGAGTACCGCGCCAAGCGGTCCGAGGAACACTGGCAGCGCAACTGGGAGACCGCCATCTTCTGGTCCTCGCTGGTCCCGGCGTTCCTGTGGGGTGTGGCCTTCGGCAACATCGTCCGCGGCGTGAAGATCGACCAGGACTTCGAGTATGTGGGGAACCTCTGGGATCTGCTCAACCCGTACGCCCTGCTCGGCGGCCTGGTGACGCTGACGCTGTTCACCTTCCACGGCGCGGTGTTCGTGGCGCTGAAGACCGTCGGGGACATCCGGGAGCGGGCGCGGAAGCTGGCGCTCATGGTCGGTCTGGCCACGGCCGTGTGCGCGCTGGTCTTCCTCCTGTGGACGCAGGTCGACAACGGCGACGGCCAGAGCCTGGTCGCGCTGGTGGTGGCCGTGGCCGCGCTGGTCGCGGCGCTGGTGGCCAATCAGGCCGGCCGTGAGGGCTGGGCGTTCGCCCTGTCGGGCGTGACCATCGTGGCCGCGGTGGCCATGCTGTTCCTGACGCTCTTCCCGAACGTCATGCCGTCCACGCTCAATGAGGAGTGGAGCCTGACGGTCACCAACGCCTCGTCGAGCGGGTACACCCTGACGATCATGACGTGGTGCGCGGTGATCGCCACGCCGATCGTCCTGCTCTACCAGGGCTGGACCTACTGGGTGTTCCGCAAGCGCATCGGTACGCAGCACATCGCTGAATCCGTGCATTGAGGTGTGTTTCACGTGAAACCAATCGATCCCCGACTGCTCCGGTACGCCCGCGCCACCCGGATCTTCCTGGTGGCCGTGGTCGGCCTGGGCGTCATGGGGGCCCTGCTGGTCGTCGCGCAGGCGATGCTGATCGCCGAGACGGTGGTGGGCGCGTTCCAGCAGGGCATGTCCGTCGCCGAGCTGCGCACTCCCCTGCTGTTGTTGGCGGCGGTGGCGGCAGGGCGGGCGGTCGTCGGCTGGCTGACCGAGCTGGCCGCCCACCGGGCGAGCGCGGCGGTCAAGTCCGAGCTGCGCGGGCGGCTGCTGGAACGCGCCCCCGCGCTCGGCCCGGGATGGCTGGCCGGACAGCGGACGGGGTCGCTGGTCGCGCTCGCCACCCGCGGGGTCGATGCCCTGGACGACTACTTCTCGCGCTATCTGCCGCAGCTCGGGCTCGCGGTGGTGGTGCCGGTGGCGGTGCTGGCGAGGATCGTCACCGAGGACTGGGTCTCGGCGGCCATCATCGTCGGGACCCTGCCGCTCATCCCCGTCTTCATGGTGCTGATCGGCTGGGCGACGCAGTCCCGGATGGACCGTCAGTGGCGGCTGCTGTCCCGGCTGTCCGGGCACTTCCTGGACGTCGTGGCGGGGCTGCCGACGCTGAAGGTGTTCGGCCGGGCCAAGGCGCAGGCCGAGTCGATCCGCAGGATCACCGGCGAGTACCGGCAGGCGACGATGCGGACCCTGCGGATCGCCTTCCTGTCCTCCTTCGCTCTGGAGCTGCTGGCCACGATCTCCGTCGCCCTGGTCGCCGTCACGATCGGCATGCGGCTCGTGCACGGCGAGATGGACCTCTACACCGGCCTGGTCATCCTGGTGCTGGCGCCCGAGGCGTATCTGCCGTTGCGCCAGGTCGGCGCGCAGTACCACGCGGCGGCCGAGGGGCTGGCGGCGGCCGAGGAGATCTTCGAGGTGCTGGAGACGCCCCTGCCGGACTCGGGCGGTGCCCCGGTCCCGTCGGGCGCCCTGGCCTTCGAGGGCGTCACCGTCCGCTACCCCGGCCGCGCCGGGGACGCCGTGTCGGGAGTGTCCTTCACGGTCGAACCCGGCGAGACCGTGGCCCTGGTCGGGCCGAGCGGGGCGGGCAAGTCGACGCTGCTGAACGTCCTGCTGGGCTTCGTCCGGCCCGCCGAGGGACGGGTGCGGATCGGGGGAGCCGATCTCACCGAACTGGACCTGGAGCAGTGGCGGTCACGGATCGCGTGGGTGCCGCAGCGGCCCCACCTGTTCGCCGGGACGATCGCCGAGAACGTACGGCTGGCCCGTCCCGATGCGGACGACACCGCCGTCACACGGGCCCTGGAGGACGCCGGGGCGCTGGAGTTCGTGTCCGCGCTCCCCGAGGGCGCCGACACCGTGCTCGGCGAGGACGGCGCCGGGCTGTCCGCCGGGCAGCGGCAGCGGCTGGCGCTCGCGCGGGCGTTCCTCGCCGACCGGCCGGTGCTGCTGCTGGACGAGCCGACGGCCGCGCTGGACGGGCACACCGAGGCGGAGGTCGTGGCGACGGTACGGCGCCTGTCGGCCGGGCGCACGGTTCTGCTGGTGGTGCACCGGCCGGCGCTGCTCTCGGTGGCCGACCGTGTGGTGCGGCTGGCGGAGCCGGTCGTGCCCGCGTACTCGGTCTCGGCGGATTCGGTGGTCGCCGCGTACTCGGTCTCGGCGGATTCGGCGGTCACCACGCACCCGGTTCCGGCGGAGCCGGTCGTCACCCCACACCCGGTCCCCGCGGAGCCGGTCGTCACCCCACACCCAATCCCCGCGGAGCCGGTCGTCCCCCCGCCCCCCGTCCCGGCGGAGCCGAAGTCCGTGCCCACCGCGACCGGCACAGCGCCGGAAGCCCCGGCAGCGGAAGCCTCAGCCACCCCCGCCGACGGCCGTGACGTCCTCGCCCGGGTCCGGGCCATGTCCGGCGCCCGGCGCGGCAGGCTCGCCCTCGCGCTGCTGCTCGCGAGCCTCGCCCTCGGCAGCGCCGTCGGACTGATGGCCACCTCCGGCTGGCTGATCTCCCGCGCCTCCGAGCAGCCGCCCGTGCTCTACCTGATGATGGCCGTCACGGCGACCCGCGCCTTCGGTATCGGGCGCGCCGTCTTCCGGTACGCCGAGCGGCTGGTCTCGCACGACGCCGTGCTGCGGATGCTCGCCGATACCCGGGTCGCCGTCTACCGGCGCCTGGAGCGGCTCGCCCCGGCCGGACTGCGTACCACCCGGCGCGGCGACCTGCTCTCCCGGCTCGTCGCCGACGTCGACGCCCTCCAGGACTACTGGCTGCGCTGGCTGCTGCCCGCCGGGGCCGCCGCCGCGGTGTCCGCGGTGTCCGTCGGCTTCACGGCCTGGCTGCTGCCCGAGGCGGGCGCGGTGCTCGCCGTCGGCCTGCTGGCAGCCGGCGTCGGAGTCCCCCTCGTCACCGGCGCCGTCGCCCGCCGCGCCGAACACCGGCTGGCCCCCGCCCGGGGTGTACTGGCGACCCGCGTGACGGATCTGCTCACCGGCACCGCCGAACTGACCGTCGCCGGCGCCCTGCCCGCCCGTACCGCCGAAGCGCGCCGCGCCGACGCCGCGCTCACCCGGATCGCCTCGCGCGCCGCCACCGCCACCGCGCTCGGCGACGGGCTCACCGCGCTGATCTCCGGCCTGACCGTCGCGGCCGCCGCTCTCGTGGGCGCCCAGGGCGTCGCCGACGGGCGGCTGAGCGGAGTCGCCATGGCCGTGGTCGTACTGACCCCGCTGGCTGCCTTCGAGGCGGTCCTCGGGCTGCCGCTCGCCGTCCAGTACCGCCAGCGGGTGCGCCGCAGCGCGGAGCGGGTGTACGAGGTGCTGGACGCCCCCGAGCCCGTACACGAGCCGGAGCGGCCCCGGCAGGCGCCCGCCGCGCCCTTCCCGGTCGTCGTCGAGGGCCTGGCCGCCCGGTACGCGGGACAGGACCGGGACGCGCTCGCCGGGCTCGACCTGACCCTGGAGGAGGGCCGCCGGATCGCCGTGGTCGGGCCGTCCGGCTCGGGCAAGACGACGCTGGCCCAGGTGCTGCTGCGGTTCCTGGACGCGCGGGCGGGCACGTACACGCTCGGCGGTGTCGACGCCCGCGCCCTCGCCGGGGACGACGTACGGAGGCTGGTGGGGCTGTGCGCCCAGGACGCGCACCTCTTCGACAGCTCGGTGCGCGAGAACCTGCTGCTCGCCCGGAAGGGCGCCACGGAGGACGAACTGCGGGACGCCCTGAAGCGGGCCCGGCTGCTGGACTGGGCCGAGGCGCTGCCCGAGGGGCTGGACACGCTGGTCGGGGAGCACGGCGCCCGGCTCTCCGGAGGTCAGCGGCAGCGGCTGGCGCTGGCCCGCGCCCTGCTCGCCGACTTCCCGGTGCTGGTGCTCGACGAGCCCGCCGAGCATCTCGACCTGCCCACCGCCGACGCGCTCACCGGCGATCTGCTCGCCGCCACCGAGGGCCGCACAACCCTGCTGATCACGCACCGGCTGGCCGGTCTCGACGCCGTGGACGAGGTTGTCGTCCTCGACCGGGGACGGGTGGTCCAGCGCGGCTCCTTCGCCGAGCTGGCGGCCGTGGAGGGGCCGTTGCGGGCGATGGTGGAGCGCGAGGAGCAGGCGGATCTCCTGGCGTCGGCGGGGCAGCCCGTCCGAGTTTCCTGAACAAAACGGCGTACTTAGGCTCAGGTCATGTCACAGTCCCCCGGTCTCCCCACCCCGCCGCCCGCTCTGCCGGACGCGCAGGCGGGGCGCCTGCTGCGGCTGCTGGAGGCGGTGCGGTCCGTCGGCAGCGAGCTGGAGCTGCACTCCACCCTCGACCGGATCTGCGAGACCGCCGCCGCCCTCACGGACGCCCGGTACGCGGCCCTCGGGGTGGTCGACGAGGAGGGCGAGGGGCTCTCGGACTTCGTTTACTACGGGGTGGACGAGGAGACTGCGCGCCGCATCGGGCGGCGGCCCGACGGCCACCACGGTGTGCTCGGCGCCCTGATCCACGACCCGGTGCCGCTGCGGATCGAGGACGTGACCAAGGATCCGCGCTTTTCCGGCTTCCCCGACCACCACCCGCCGATGCGCACCTTCCTGGGCGTGCCGATCCGGGTCCAGGGGGAGATCTTCGGGAACCTCTACCTGGCCGAGAAGCACGGCGACGGACCGTTCGGCGAGGAGGACCTCGACCTGGTCCGCGTCCTGGCCTCCGAGGCCGGGATCGCCATCGGCCACGCCCGCCTGTACGAGGCGGCCCAGCAGCGCGAGCGCTGGATCGACGGCTCGGTCGCCGTCACCACCGCGCTGCTGTCGGGCCAGGACACCGACGACGCCCTCCAGGTGGTCGCCGAACAGACGCGCCGCCTGTCCGACTCGGCCGCCGCTCTGGTGCTGCTGCCCGCCGACGAGGACGGCCTGGAGATCGTCGCCGTGTCCGCCGAGCGGCCGTGCAGGGTGCTGGGCACCGTCGTACCGGCCGAGAACGAGCTGGTGCGCGAAATCCTCGACGGGCGGGCGGTGTTCCTCCAGGACGCGGCCACGGATCCGCGCACGGCCACCGATCCGGAGGCCGTGGCCCGGCTCGCCCGCGCGTGGGGGCCGACGATGATGCTGCCGCTGCAGAGCGAGGGCCGCGTGCTGGGCGGACTGGTGATGGCGCGGGGGCGCGGGGAGCGGGCGTTCACGCGGGCCGAGCGGGTGCTGGCGGTGCAGTTCGCCGCGCAGGCGGCGCTCGCGCTGATGATGGCCGAGGCCCAGCGCGACCGGGAGCGGCTCGCGGTCTACGAGGACCGCGACCGGATCGCCCGCGACCTGCACGACCTCGTCATCCAGCGGCTGTTCGCCACCGGGATGATGCTGGAGAGCGCGCAGCGCCGGTCGGTCGTGCCCGAGGTGCGGGAGGGCGTCGGCAAGGCGGTCGACGAACTCGACACCACCATCCAGGAGATCCGCACCGCGATCTTCGCGCTCCAGCAGAACCCGGCGGAGGCCGCCACGAGCCTGCGCACCCGGGTGCTGCGCGAACTCACCACGGCGGCCGTGCCGCTCGGCTTCCGCCCCGGGCACCGCTTCATCGGGCCCGTCGACACCCTGGTCGGCGAACTGACCGGCAAGAATCTCCTCGCCGCCCTGCGTGAGGCGCTCTCCAACGCCTTCCGGCACGCGAACGCGTCCCGGATCGAGGTCGTCGTCGACGCGATCGTCGAGCTTCCCGACGGCACTCCCGGCGTGCGCCTGACCGTCGCCGACGACGGCGTGGGCGTCCCCGAGGGCGGTCGGCGCAGCGGCCTGCGCAATCTCAAGCGACGCGCCCAGTCGCTGGGCGGCGACAGCTGGCTCGAAGCCGGCATCGGGGAGAACGGCGGCGGGACGACGGTGGTGTGGCAGGCACCGCACTGAGGGGCGGGCGCGGTGTTGGGTGGCGGGCGCCGAACTGGGGCCCGGAGCTCGTACCGGGGGCGGACCCCGTGGTGGATCGGGGATACCGCACCGAGTGGCAGGCGCCGGACTGAGAGGCGGACTCCGTACTGAGTGGCGGGTGCCGGACTGAACGGCGGGCGCGGTGTTGGGTGGCGGGCGCCGAACTGGGGCCCGGAGCTCGTACCGGGGGCGGACCCCGTGGTGGATCGGGGATACCGCACGAGTGGCAGGCGCCGGACTGAGTGGCGGACTCCGTACTGAGTGGCGGGTGCCGGACTGAACGGCGGGCGACGCGCCGCGGCGACGCCGTCGTGGCCCGTTGGGACCAACCGTTCCCCCAGCCGTACCCCTTGAACAGGACCGGGCACCCGGTACGGGGACACGATCGCTGACATGCGCTCACTTCGCCGTCATCCGCTGCTCGTTCCGGTGCTGCTGTGCGCATGCGCCGTGCTCGCGGCCCGCCCCGCCACTACGAACGACACCTCCGACACCGCCGAGACCGCCGCCACGGACGGCGACTCCGCGCTCAGCGCGAAGGTGACACAGCTGTACGAGGAGGCGGCCGTCGCCACCCGGCACTACGAGGCCGGTCAGCGGGACGCGGACGAGCAGCGGGCGAAGGCCGAACGGCTGGAGGCCCTGCTGGACCGCCAGCGGGCGGAGATCGCCGTCCTGCGCGAGGACCTGGGCCGGATCGCCCGCGCCCAGTACCGCGACGGCGGCGGGATGCCGGTGACGGCGCAGATCATCCTCGCCGACAGCCCCGAGGAGCTGATGCGCGGTCAGCATGTCTTCTCCCGAACCAACCTGGCGGTCAACAACGCCGTCGAGAAGAACCGCCGGGCCGAGGCGCGGCTCACCGCCGACGAGGAGATGGCCAAGGAGGCCTGGCGGGAGCTGGACCGGCGCAGCACCGAACTCGCCTCGCTGAAGCAGGACATCGAGGCCAAGCTGGAGGAGGCCCGCGAGGAGCTGCAGGGCCGCGCGGAGGCATCGGTGGCGGCCGGTGCCTGCCGGGGCGCCGTCCGGCTCGACCAGCCGGAGACCCACTTCGCCAGCCGCTGGGTCGCGCCGGTGGAGACCTACGAGCTGTCCGCGTCCTACGGCAGCGGCGGGGACCGGTGGGCGCGGCGGCACACCGGGCAGGACTTCGCGGTGCCGATCGGCACCCCGGTGCGCGCGGTGGGCGAGGGGCGCGTGGTGCGGGTGTCCTGCGGCGGACCGTTCGGCATCGAGATCGTGCTCCAGCACCCCAACGGCTACTACACGCAGTACGCCCATCTCGCGGCCGTCGCCGTCGACCAGGGCGAGCGGGTGAGCACCGGGCAGTGGATCGGGCAGTCCGGCAGCACCGGTAACTCCACGGGCCCGCATCTGCACTTCGAGGTGCGGGTCACCCCGCAGTCCGGGTCGGCGCTGGACCCGGCGGCCTGGCTGGCCGACCGGGACGTGACCCTGGGCTGACCGCGCGAGCCCCGGTCAGGCGTGCAGGGACAGCAGCCGCTCGATGACGACCGCCACACCGTCGTCGTTGTTGGCGACGGTCCGACCGGAGGCGGCGGCGATGACGTCCGGGTGGGCGTTGCCCATCGCGTACGACTGTCCGGCCCAGGTGAGCATCTCCACGTCGTTGGGCATGTCGCCGAAGGCCACGACCTCTTCGTGGGAGATCCCGCGCTCGGCGCAGCACAGGGCGAGCGTGCTGGCCTTGGAGACGCCGGGGCCGCTGATCTCCAGCAGGGCGCTGGGGCTGGAGCGGGTGACGTTGGCGCGGTCCCCGATGGCGACGCGGGCCAGGGTGAGGAAGGCGTCCGGGTCGAGGTCGGGGTGGTAGGCGAGGATCTTGAGCACCGGTTCGTCGGCGCTCGGGCTCTCCCCGGAGAGCAGTTCCTCGGCCGGGGCCAGGGTGTCGGGGATCTCCATGTGCAGCTTGGGGTAGTCCGGCTCCTGGTGGAAGCCGTACGTCTGCTCGACGGCGTACATGGTGCCGGGCGCCGCGTCGCGCAGGAGGCGCACGGCGTCCAGGGCGTTCTCCCGGGCCAGCTCGCGGACCTTCACGAACCGGTGGGCGCCGGGGCCGCCGTGCAGGTCGACCACCGCGGCGCCGTTCCCGCAGATGGCCAGGCCGTGGCCGTGGACGTGGTCGCTGACGACGTCCATCCAGCGAGCGGGCCGGCCGGTCACGAAGAAGACCTCGATGCCCGCCTCCTCGGCTGCGGCGAGGGCCGCGACCGTGCGCGGGGAGACCGACTTGTCGTCCCGCAGCAGGGTGCCGTCGAGATCGGTGGCGATCAGCCGGGGCGGAAGAGCGGCGGCCGGGGTCTCGGGCTGTCGAGTCGCTGAGGTCACCGCGCCATTGTCCCGCATATGCCTGCACGCCCGTGCGGCAGTGTGCGCATCTGAGTAGTTAACGCCCATGAACCAGGCCCGGACGGGCCTCAGCAGTCCCCGGAGTCACCTTCACCCGAGCTGGCCCACCGCCTCCATGGCGATCTGCTCGAAGACCTTCTCGTCCGCGGCGAAGTCCGAGCCCGGAATGGGCCAGTGGATCACGATCTCCGTGAAGCCCAGCTCGCGATGGCGCCCCGCGAAGTCCACAAAGGCACCGAGGGACTCCAGGGGCGTCGCCCGGTCCGGGGTGAACCCGGTGAGCAGGATCTTGTCCATCGCACCCACGTCCCGCCCGATCTCGGCGCAGGCGTCGGACAACCTCTCCACCTGCCCGCGAATGGCCTGAACCGACTGCTCGGGAGTGCCGTTCTCGTACAGCTTCGGGTCACCGGTGGTCACCCAGGCCTGCCCGTGGCGGGCGGCGAGCCGCAGTCCACGTGGGCCGGTCGCGGCCACCGCGAAGGGCAGCCGGGGCCGCTGGACGCAGCCGGGGATGTTGCGGGCCTCGTGGGCGGAGTAGAAGTCGCCCTCGTAGGAGACGGCGTCCTGGGTCAGGAGGCAGTCGAGGAGCGGGACGAACTCGGCGAAGCGGTCCGCGCGCTCCCTCGGCGTCCAAGGGTCCTGGCCGAGGGCCGTGGCGTCGAAACCGGTGCCGCCGGCGCCGATGCCGAGGGTGACCCGGCCGCCGGAGATGTCGTCGAGCGTGATCAGCTCCTTGGCGAGGGTCACCGGGTGCCGGAAGTTCGGGGAGGTTACGAGAGTACCCAGCCGCATACTCTGCGTAGCCGTCGCCGCTGCGGTCAATGTGGGCACTGCCCCGAACCACGGCCCGTCCCGGAATGTGCGCCAGGAGAGGTGGTCGTAGGTGTAGGAGGCGTGAAACCCGAGGGCTTCGGCTCTCTGCCAAAGCTTCTGTCCTTGGCCCCACCGGTGAATAGGAAGGATTGCGGTGCTCAGTCGCATGCCCAACCCTATGTTCTGGTGACTGCGAGCAATGCTGAGGGATTTGTACTACATCCCGGCGCGTAGCCAGATCGCGGTGAGCGCGGAAACGGGGTCGGTGTCGGCCGGTGCCGCCGGCCACCATTCGCCGTCGTCGTCCTGGAGGTAGGGGTACCAGCGGGCGTCGGGCCCCAGGCGCAGCTGGATGCCGTGGTCGGGGAGGGTGAGGCGGTTGCGCCAGGCCCTGAGGCGGACGGGGGTGTTGGTCATCTCGGCGAGGGCCACGGTCAGGGCGGTACGGGCTGCCGTCATCGCTGACGGTTCCGGGCTGTGGGGCTGTTCGACGACGGTGATGCCGGTGGGGCCGCCGTGGCGCCATGCGCGGGTGAGACGGGCGAAGGCGGTGGGGTTGGCGCCGGTGTTCTGGACCAGGTTGTGGAACCACTCAGGGCCAGGCCCGCTCGCGGCGATGCGTACGGCGTCCTGGTGCTGAGTCAGGTGCAGGGTGGTGGCGTCGCCCGACAGCAGCCGTGCCGCGCGTGCTGAGACATCGGTCATCAGGCGTTCCAGGTCCGCGCCGGCGAGGCCGCTGCCGGCCGGTGGGGGGACCGGCAGCGCGGCGTCGTGAGCGGACGGTTCAGGCAGGTCGGGCCACCCCGGGGCGTGCTCGGCCAGGGCGGTCCACGCGGCGTAGGCGCCGGCCGCGTGGACACCGGCCGGAGCGGGCGGGGCGTCCGTGGTCCGACCCGCTGTCCGGCGTGCGCGCAGTTCTGCGAGGACGTCGTCCCGTCCGCGGCCCCGCAGCGCGAACAGCACGAACGGGTCGTCGTCGATGGTCGCGGCGATGGCGTAGCAGAGCGCGGCGGCGTGTTTACAGGGGTGGCCCCAGTCAGGGCAGGAGCATTCGGGGTCGAGCTCGGTGGGTTGCGGGAGGAGGGGGACGCCGGCGTGGCGGGCGTCGTCGATGAGCTCTGCGGGCATCTCACCGTCGAGGAGTGCCGCGAGATGCCCGGCTCGGGCCGCGATGGTGTCGAGAAGGGTGTGCCACTGGGCGTCGGTGAGGACGGGCAGGTGGACGGCGGAGCGGTACGGGCGCGGACGGCTGCCCTGGACGGCGGCCTTGACCTGGCCGGGGGCGATGGTGACCGCGCCGACCATGCCCTGGCGGGCGTAGGTGCGTCCGCGGGACAGCCGCCCCGAGTCCAGGGTGGAGTCCTCCAGCGCCGTCACCCACGCCTGGCCCCACCACGTCGCCGCGAAGGCACGCCTGCCGCGGCCGGGTGCACGGCGAGGGCCGGGGACGGACGGGCTCATGACTGCCTCCCCAGGGTGACGAGTTCGGCGAGGTCGGCGTCGGACAGTTCGGTCAGAGTGGCTTCGCCTGAGCCGACGACGGCGTCGGCGAGCGCCCGCTTGGATTCCAGCAGTTTCGCCACCCTGTCCTCCACGGTGCCTTCGGCGATGAGCTTGTGGACCTGGACGGGCTTGTCCTGGCCGATGCGGTAGGCGCGGTCGGTGGCCTGGTCCTCGACGGCAGGGTTCCACCAGCGGTCGTAGTGCACGACGTGGGAGGCGCGGGTGAGGTTGAGGCCGGTGCCGGCCGCCTTCAACGACAACAGGAACACCGGCACCTCGCCTTGCTGGAAGCGTTCCACCATCTCCTCGCGTGCGGTGACGGGCGTGCCGCCGTGCAGGAAGAGGGTGGGCATGCCTCGTTCCGCCAGATGTCTCTCCAGCAGAGCCGCCATCTGCTTGTACTGGGTGAAGACCAGTACCGACTCGCCTTCGGCGGTGATGGTGTCGACGAGTTCGTCGAGAAGGTCGAGTTTGCCCGAGCGGCCGTGCAGGGGTGTGGACTGGCGCAAGTACTGGGCGGGGTGGTTGCAGATCTGCTTCAGCGCAGTGAGGAGCTTGAGAATCAGTCCGCGGCGGGCGATGCCGTCGGCTTCGGTGATCTTCGCCATGGTCTCGCGGACCACCGCCTCGTACAGGCTCGCCTGCTCGGCGGTGAGCGGGACGACGTGGTCGGTCTCGGTCTTGGCGGGCAGTTCGGGTGCGATGCCCGGGTCGGACTTCCGGCGGCGCAGCAGGAACGGGCGGACGAGGCGGGACAGCCGTTCGGCGGCCTGTGGGTCCTCGCCCGACTCGATCGCGCGGGCGTGGCGGTCGCGGAAGGCGGCGAGGGGGCCGAGGAGTCCGGGGGTGGTCCAGTCGAGGAGCGCCCACAGTTCGGAGAGGTTGTTCTCCACAGGGGTGCCGGTGAGGGCGACGCGGGCGCGGGCGGGCAGGGCGCGCAGTTCGCGGGCGGTGACGGCGTAAGGGTTCTTGACGTGCTGGGCCTCGTCGGCGGCGATCAGCGACCAGGCGCTCTCGGCGAGGGCATCGCGGTCACGGCGCAGGACACCGTAGGTGACCAGGACGATCTCGTCCCCGGCCAGGTCCTTCAAGTGCCGGCCGCCGCCGTGGTAGCGGCGCACGGGGGTGGTGGGCGCGAACCGGGCGGCCTCGCGCTGCCAGTTGCCGAGCAGGGAGGTGGGGCAGACGACGAGGGTGGGGCCCGCGGTGGCGGGGTCGCTCTGGCGGTGCAGGTGCAGGGCGAGCAGGGTGATGGTCTTGCCCAGGCCCATGTCGTCGGCGAGGCAGCCGCCGAGGCCGAGCTCGCACATCTCCGCCAGCCAGGCCAGACCCCGCTTCTGGTAGTCGCGCAGCGTGGCCTTCAGAGCGGCGGGCTGGGTGGCGGGAGTACGGGACTCGGGGTCACGGATACGGGCGACGAGGTCGCCGAGCGCCCCGACCGCAGCACAGGTGATCGTCTCCCCGTCCCGCTCCACCTCGCCGGTCAGCGCGGCACCCAGCGCCTCCATGGGAGTGAGCGATTCCATCCGGCGGCGTCGGGCGCGGGCCACCAGCTTCGGGTCGGCGACCACCCACTGGTCGCGCAGTCTGACGAGGGGACGGCGGGCCTCGGCGAGGGCGTCCATCTCGGCCTCGGTGAGCGGCTCACCGCCGAGCGAGAGCTGCCAACGGAAGTCGAGGAGGGCGTCGGCGTCGAGCAGACCACCGGCACTGGAGCCGGGCGCGGTGCGCTGCCCGATCTCGGCAGTCGCGCTGAGCGCCTTGACCAGCTCGCGCGGCCAGTGCACGTCGATACCGGCGGCGCGCAGCGTGTCGGTGGCGTCGCCCAGCAGGTCGAACGCCTCGTCGTCGGTCAGCCGCAGCTGGTCCGGAGCGGCGTCTTTCAGCAGCCGGTCGAGCGGAGGCCAGACGCGGGCGCCGCGGCGCAGTGCGAGCAGCGTCTCGGTCTCGGCGCGAGGGGCGAGGAGGCGCTTGGTCTCGGACGGCTCGTTCCACAGCCGTGCGGCCTCTACGACGAGCGCCGGATCCGCCGTGGTGTGCAACTGCAGAACGGCCCGGAACTGTCGGCGCCGCCCTTCGGGCAGGTCGACACGCAGCGAGACGCCGACGTCGGCGGTGAACGCGGCGGCGGTCTCCTCGGCCCACTCGCGCAGGACGGGCACGGCACGCGCCTCGCGCCAGGCGTACGGCAGCGCCCCCATCGCGAGCGGCGCGGCCGGAGTACGGACCATGTCGTCCGCGACCGCGTCGCAGAACTGGCTTATCAGCGCGACCGGTTCCGCGATGCGCAGTGGAGCCGAGCCGGGTTCGGGCAGGCAGTGGGCGTGGGGTGGGAAGGCGGCGCCGAGGGCGTCCAACGTCTGCCGCTGTACGGTGGTAAGGGGACCCGCCTGCCATGTGTCGTAACCGGCGTCGGTGAGGGCCGGATGGAGACGGCCGTCGGCGAGCAGCCGCAGCGCGAAGCGGGAGGCGGCTTGCCAGGCCGCGGCGGACGGGTGCGTCGGCCTGGCGTCGGCCAGGGCGGCGACAGCGACGGCGGCGGGCAGCGCATAGCCCTCGACTCTGCGGCGTCGGACCGACCGGCCGTGCGGCAGCACCAGTTCCACCGACTCGGATTCGATGCCCTCGGGCACTGTGCCGGCTGCCGCCGCTGCCCCGGTGGGCTTCCAGAGCAGCAGCCGTCCGAGGCGGGCGGGTTCGCCGGGCAGGAACACCGCCGCCCAGCCGCCGTCGAGCAGGGCGACCGCGAAGGCGGTTGCCTCCGGTGTGGCGAGCGGTGGCGTGATCCTCGTGCTGGTGCGTGGTTCTCGTACGACGACCCGTGCCACGCCCATTCGCCCCATCATTTCCAGGCGGCCCTCACCGCGTCCCGCTCACCAGGCAGGCCCATCATGGCGGGTCGGCGCAGCCTTGCTCAAACCCGGATGTCGGCGGCTGTTCCCTTTCGGCAAGCATGGCCCCTGTGTGGCTGGCAGTGGGTATGGTGCGCTCGCGTGCGGACGTGTGCCGAGCGAGACGGCCATGGGGTGCATATCGCAGTATGCTCGGGTCATGGCGGACACCACACGTGTCACTGTGACGCTGCCGAGCGAGCAGGTCGCCGAGCTCAGGAAGCTCACCGACAACGTCTCCGGCTATGTCGCCGAGGCGGTGGCGCGGCAACTGCGGCACCAACTGCTCGGTGCCGACCTGCAGCGTCACCAGGAGGAGCACGGGGCCTTCACCGAGGAGGAGTTGACGGAGGCGCGCTCCAGGATCTTTGGGACGACGGGTACGGGCGGATCGGCCGGCGCGGCGTGAAAGAGCATGTCGAGACGGTCGTTCTGGACTCCCAGGGGCTTACCGCCTGGATCGCCCAGGACCGCAAGATCCTCGCGATGTTCCAGGTGTTTCATGCCGTGGGTGCCGATTTCGTGATCGGTGCCAACGCCATCGCGGAAGTCAGCCATGCGCGGGTGAGTATGCCCCGGCTGCGCTGGGTGCTGTCCCGCGTCAAGGTCGAGCCGGTGACCGAGGATGCGGCGAGGGCGTCCGCGGAACTGCTCAAAGCCGCCGGTCTGCACGGCCACAAGTACGCCATCGACGCGACCGTGGCCGAGGTGGCCCTGCGTCAGCCCGGCCCGGTGGTCATGCTGACCTCCGACGTCGACGACATGGCCCGGTTGTGTGGCGACCGTGTCCGGCTCATCGGCATCTGAGACGGGCCGCTGCGGCACCTGGCCGAAGGAAATCTTCGCGAGTCAGGCTGCGATAGGGATCACGGTGCTCAGGTGCAGACTCATCATCCGAGCGTATGCGGCCGAACGGGTTTCACGTGAAACAGTCACCGTGCGCTGTGGTGCGACTCCGGAAAGCGCAGATACCGCGGGGGTACGGCCTCGGTCAGCCAGACGCCGTTGGCGCTGACGTGGAAGACATGCCCGTCCCGGTGCATGGCGCCCGCGTCGACGGACAGGACGACCGGACGGCCCCGCCGGGCGCCCACGCGGGTCGCCGTCTCGCGGTCCGCGGACAGGTGCACGTCGTGGCGGTTCATGTGCCGCAGCCCTTCGGCCCGGATCGCGTCCAGGAAGCGCGCCACCGTGCCGTGGTAGAGGTACGGCGGCGGGGTCGCCGGGGGCAGTCCTAGCTCCACCTCGATGCTGTGGCCCTGGCTGGCCCGGATCCGGGTGCCCTCGACGGCGAAGCGCCGCTTGTCGTTGTGGGCGACCACGTGGTCCAGTTCTTCCCGGGTGAACCGGAAGCCGTGCGCGGCCGCGGCGGCGATCAGGGTGTCGATCTCCACCCAGCCGCCCTCGTCGAGGGTGAGCCCGATGCGCTCGGGCTGGTGCCGGAGGTGTTTGGAGAGGTATTTCGACACCCTCACCTTGCGGCGCTCGTCCATCGGTTCGTCGGGTGGTCTCTTGTCCATCCGTTAAGGGTGGCGGGAGAGACCCGAATCACGCGAATGATTTTGCCGACGAGGTTTGATCCACAGCCAAGTGCGGTTATCCACAGGGGAATTGGCGACTCTGTGGACAACGAGCGCCAGCCTCAAGGGGTTTCGTCAACTCTTCTTGACCGCCGATGGAGTTGACGAACTCCTCGCTCAGACCGGCGACTTCACCCGCGCGAGCCTGCGCAGCACCCCCGGCGCGAACCGCGAGAGCACATGCGCCCCACGCGCCTCGGGCGTCACAGGAACAACCGCCTCGTTATTGACGATTGCGCGCAGAATCGCCTCGGCCACCTTTTCCGGCGGGTAGTTGCGCATTCCGTACAAGCGCGCCGACTTCTTCTGTCGCCTGGCCTCTTCCTCCGCGTCAACTCCCGCGAAACGGGCGGTCGATGTGATGCTGGTGTTCACCAGTCCGGGGCAGATCGCGCTCACCCCGATGCCCTGGTCGGCGAGTTCGGCGCGCAGGCACTCGCTGAGCATGAGCACCGCCGCCTTGGAGGTGCTGTAGGCGGGAAGGAGGCGGGAGGGCTGAAAGGCCGCCGCGGAAGCGATGTTGACGATGTGGCCGCCCTGCCCCCGGTCCGCCATCTGCCGCCCGAACAGTCGGCAGCCGTGGATCACACCCCACAGATTGACATCCAGCACCTTGCGCCAGTCCTCGGACGTGGTGTCCAGGAAGCTGCCCGCGAGCCCGATCCCGGCGTTGTTCACCAGCACGTCCACCATGCCGTACTCGGCGGCGACCCGCGCCGCGAGCTTCTCCATCGCCTGCTCGTCGGAGACGTCAACGACCTCCGACCAGGCGTCGGTTGCGCCGACCAGACGGGACAGCTCCGCCGTACGCGCCGCCGCCTCGCCGTCCCGGTCGACGGCGATCACCCGCGCACCGGCTTCCGCGAACGCGTACGCCGTCGCCCGTCCGATGCCGCTGCCCGCGCCGGTGACCAGCACCAACTGCCCGGCGAAACGGTCGGAATGGCGCCCGGTGGCCTTCGGCGCGGGCTGGCCGCCCTCCACCGAGGTCACGAACTCCCCGATCCACAGGGCCAGCTGGTCCGGCCGGGTCCGCGGCACCCAGTGCTTGGCCGGGATCGTCCGCCGCGTCAACTGCGGAACCCACAGCTCAAGTTCGTCGTAGAGCCGCTCGGAGAGGAAGGCATCGCCCAGGGGCGTGATGAGCTGCACCGGCGCGTGCGCGTAGGCGTCCGTGCGCGGGCGGCGCAGGCGCGGGCGTACGTTGTCGCGGTACAGCCACGCCCCGTGCGCCGCGTCCGAAGGCAGCGACGAAGTCGGGTAGTTGCCCGCGGGCACGTCCTCCAGCCGGGACAGCAGACGCGGCCACCGCTTGCCCAGCGGTCCGCGCCACGCCAGCTCGGGCAGGACCGGGGTGTGCAGCAGGTACACGTACCAGGACTTGGCGCCCTGGCCGAGGAGTTGGCCGACCCGGCGCGGGGTCGGGCGCTTCACGCGCTGCTGGATCCAGTGGCCGAAGTGGTCCAGGGACGGCCCCGACATCGAGGTGAAGGAGGCGATCCTGTTCTCGGCGCGCTTGACCGTCACGAACTCCCAGGACTGCACCGAGCCCCAGTCGTGGCCCACCAGATGCACCGGCCGCCCGGGGCTCACCGCGTCCGCGACGGCCAGGAAGTCGTCCGTCAGCTTCTCCAGCGTGAACCCGCCCCGCAGCGGCTTCGGCGCCGTCGAGCGGCCGTGGCCCCGTACGTCGTAGAGCACCACGTGGAAGTCCTCGGCCAGCCGGACCGCGACCTCCGACCAGACCTCCTTGCTGTCCGGATACCCGTGCACGAGCAGTACGGTCGGCCGCTCGGGGTCCCCCAGCTCGGCCACGCACAGCTCGACCCCGCCGGTCCGCACCCAGCGCTCGCGCGCACCCGTCAGCACCGTCGCTCTCCCCTCGCCCGCGCACCCGTCAGCACCGTCGCTCCCCCTCCACGCGGCGCCATTGCGCCCTCTCCGTCCAGCCCCACCGTCGCTCCCCCTTCGCCCCGCCCACCGTTCAGCACGTGACCTCCCCTTCCGCCCACCGCCGCACATGCGGCAGATCGTCGTCCAGCCAGAAGGCGCTCTCCTCCGGGTTCCGGGAGTCGGTGACGACCAGGATCTCCTCGAACTTCGCGCCCGTGCCCCGGAACCCGAGGTGGGGTTCGACCGCCCACAGCCCCGGCCGTGGCGGATGGTCGGAGAAGCGGTACGGCGACCACAGCGGGGACCAGCCCTCGCGGTGGCCGTGCAGCGCGTCCGCGGCCAGGCCCTTCAGGGACTGCGTGCCGAACCCGAACAGCCGGGGCGAGAAGCGGCGTTCGCGCACCCGGTCCACCTTGTGGGCGATCACGCCGAAGGGGTAGGCGCGGTGCCGGTTGGTGTAGCCCTGGCGGACCATGAGGCGGTCCACGTCCTCGTAGATCTCCCGCAGCGACCGTCGCTCGCGCACCTCGCGCAGGATCAGCTCGCGGTGGGCTTTCAGGTCGTCCATGAGCTTGTGCTGGACCGGGTTGGCGCCGAGCGAGCCCGAGTAGCCGATGTCGGCGGTGAAGCCCTCGAACACCGGTGCCATGTCGAGGATGAACGGCATCCCCGGCTCCAGCCGGCGGTTCGTGGGGAAGAACTGGAGCGGGACGCGGAAGTTCACGAAGGCCGTGCGGTCGCCGAACCAGGCGAAGGGCATGTGGAACCAGTCCCGCACCCCGCGCTCGCCGAGCCATTCCCGCTGCATCCGAGCGGCCTCACGCTCGGTGACCCCGGGTTCCAGCCGCGCGGCGACGGCCTCGGCGCACTCGTAGGCAAGACGCTGCACTCTTCGGAAACCTTCGAGCTCCGCCGTGCGTTCACTGGTCAACGCCGTAGCCATGGCACCCCGTCCCACCGGTTGCGGTACGCGCTCGTAACTTGACATCGCAGAATCTGGCACTTGTTAGACCCGGCGTCAATAGGAGGAAGCCAAGGGGAGACCAAGGGGAGGTCAAGGCAGAAAGCACCCCGGGCCGGGCCGGCCGGTGTTCGACTTCAGGGTGACCCCTACGGACCCGTACGACTCCAGAGGGACCCCAAGACTGCTCCACGGTCTGACGACCGGCGTGTCCACGGTCACTACTGTCGTCGTTGTGACTGTGATCGCGACCGAAAGCCTGAGCAAGCGGTTCCCCCGGGTGACCGCGCTTGACCGGCTCTCCGTGGACGTCGGGCCCGGTGTGACCGGACTCGTCGGAGCCAATGGAGCCGGCAAGTCCACACTGATCAAGATCCTGCTGGGTCTGTCCCCCGCCACCGAGGGCCGCGCCGAGGTGCTGGGCCTCGACGTCGCCACCAAGGGCGCCGCCATCCGTGAGCGCGTCGGCTACATGCCGGAGCACGACTGTCTGCCGCCGGACGTCTCGGCCACCGAGTTCGTCGTCCACATGGCGCGCATGTCCGGGCTGCCGCCGACCGCCGCCCGCGAACGCACCGCGGACACGCTGCGCCATGTCGGCCTGTACGAGGAGCGCTACCGCCCCATGGGCGGCTACTCCACCGGCATGAAGCAGCGCGTGAAGCTGGCCCAGGCCCTGGTCCACGACCCCGACCTGGTCTTCCTGGACGAGCCGACCAACGGCCTCGACCCGGTCGGCCGCGACGAGATGCTCGGTCTGATCCGCCGGATCCACACCGACTTCGGCATCTCGGTCCTGGTCACCTCGCACCTGCTGGGCGAGCTGGAGCGGACCTGCGACCACGTCGTCATCATCGACGGCGGCAAGCTGCTGCGGTCGTCCTCCACCACCGACTTCACCCAGACCACCACCACCCTCGCCGTCGAGGTCACCGACACCGACGAGCACCCCGACGGCACCCGCACGGTGCGCGAGGCGCTCCAGGCGCGCGGGATCACCGTCGAGTCCGGCAGCGGCCTGCCCGGCGCCGGGCACATCCTGCTGCTGACCGCGCAGGGCGAGGAGACGTACGACCTGGTCCGGGACGTGATCGCGGACCTCGGGCTCGGCCTGGTCCGCATGGAACAGCGCCGGCACCACATCGCCGAGGTGTTCACCGAGGGCGACGAGCAGCGCAAGGAGGCGGCCGTCCATGGCTCTTGACCAGCCCATGGCGGGGAACCAGCCCATGAGGGGCGACCAGACCCGCATCCACGACATCGGCTACCGCGGCTACGACGGCCCCCGCCTCGGCCGCAGCTACGCCACCCGCTCGCTGTACTCGCAGTCCCTGCGCGGCGCCTACGGCCTCGGCCGCTCGGCGAAGTCCAAGGTGCTGCCGATGCTGCTGTTCGTGGTGATGTGCGTGCCCGCGGCCATCATGGTCGCCGTCGCGGTCGCCACCAAGGCCAAGGAACTGCCCGTCGACTACACGCGCTACGCGATCGTCATGCAGGCGGTCATCAGCCTGTACGTCGCCTCGCAGGCGCCCCAGTCGGTCTCCCGCGACCTGCGCTTCAAGACCGTGCCGCTGTACTTCTCGCGGCCGATCGAGACCGCTGACTACGTACGCGCCAAGTTCGCGGCACTGGCCTCGGCGATGTTCGTCCTCACCGCCGCCCCGCTGCTCGTCCTCTACGTGGGCGCGCTGCTGGCCAAGCTCGACTTCACCGACCAGATCAAGGGATTCGCCCAGGGACTCGTGTCCGTCGCCCTGCTCTCACTGCTCTTCGCCGGAATTGGCCTGGTCATCGCCGCCGTCACCCCGCGGCGCGGCTTCGGCATCGCCGCCGTGATCGCCGTACTGACCATCTCCTACGGCGCCGTCACCACCCTCCAGGCCATCGCCCACGAGCAGAACAGCGGCGACGCCATCGCCTGGATGGGGCTGTTCTCACCGGTCACGCTGATCGACGGGGTGCAGTCGGCCTTCCTCGGCGCCGCCAGCAACTTCCCCGGCGGCGTGGGTCCGTCGAACGGCGAGGGCGCGGTGTACGTCCTCGTCACGCTCGGCCTGATCGCCGCCACCTACGGGCTGCTGATCCGCCGCTACCGAAAGGCCGCACTGTGACCACGCTCAGCATCGACCACGTCTCGCGCTGGTTCGGCAACGTGGTCGCCGTCAACGACATCACCATGACCATCGGCCCCGGCGTCACCGGCCTGCTCGGCCCCAACGGCGCCGGGAAGTCCACCCTCATCAACATGATGGGCGGCTTCCTGGCCCCCTCCACCGGCACGGTCACCCTCGACGGCCAGCCCGTGTGGCGCAACGAGGAGATCTACAAGCACATCGGCATCGTCCCCGAGCGGGAGGCGATGTACGACTTCCTCACCGGCCGCGAATTCGTGCTCGCCAACGCCGAGTTGCACGGTCTGGGCGCCAAGGCCGCCCAGCGGGCGCTGGCCACGGTCGAGATGGAGTACGCCCAGGACCGCAAGATCCAGACGTACTCCAAGGGCATGCGCCAGCGCGTGAAGATGGCCTCCGCCCTGGTCCACGACCCCTCGCTGCTCCTGCTGGACGAGCCCTTCAACGGCATGGACCCGCGCCAGCGCATGCAGCTGATGGACCTGCTGCGGAAGATGGGCGACGAGGGCCGCACGGTCCTGTTCTCCTCCCACATCCTCGAAGAGGTCGAGCAGCTCGCCTGGCACATCGAGGTCGTGGTCGCCGGACGCCACGCGGCCAGCGGCGACTTCCGCAAGATCCGCCGTCTGATGACCGACCGTCCGCACCGCTACCTGGTGCGCTCCAGCGACGACCGGGCGCTGGCCGCCGCGCTGATCGCCGACCCGTCGACGTCCGGCATCGAGGTCGACCTCGCCGAGGGCGCCCTGCGCATCCAGGCAGTCGACTTCGGCCGCTTCACGGCCCTGCTGCCGAGGGTGGCGCGGGACCACGGCATCCGCCTGCTCACGGTCTCGCCGTCCGACGAGTCGCTTGAGTCCGTCTTCTCGTATCTCGTCGCGGCGTAGGAGGCCAAGATGTACGACCCCACAGTCGCCCGGCTCACCTACCGGGCCCTGCTCGGCCGCCGACGGGCCCTCATCCTCGGCGCCCTGCCCCTGCTGCTGATCGTGATCGCGGTGCTCGTGCGCTTCCTCGCGGGCGCCGACGACCAGACCGCCTCCGACCTGCTCGGCGGGCTGGCGCTGGCCACCATGGTGCCGATCATCGGTGTCATCGCGGGCACCGGTGCGATCGGTCCCGAGATCGACGACGGCTCGGTGGTGTACCTGCTCTCCAAGCCGATCAAGCGCCCGACGATCATCTTCACCAAGCTGATCGTGGCCATCGCGGTGACCATGGTGTTCTCCGCGGTCCCGACGCTGATCGCCGGCTTCATTCTCAACGGCAACGGCCAGCAGATCGCCGTCGCCTACACGGTGGCCGCGCTGGTCGCCTCCATCGCCTACGCCGCCCTGTTCCTGCTGCTCGGCACGGTCTCCCGGCACGCGGTGGTCTTCGGACTGGTCTACGCCCTGGTCTGGGAGGCGCTGTTCGGCTCCCTCGTCGAGGGCGCCCGCACGCTGAGCGTCCAGCAGTGGTCGCTGGCGGTCGCCCACGAGGTGACCGGCGGGGACTTCGTGGTCTCGGACGTCAGCCTGACCACGGCCACGGTGCTGCTCGTCGCGGTCACCGTGCTGGCGACCTGGTACGCGGGCCAGAAGCTGCGCTCGCTGACGCTGGCGGGCGAGGAGTAGGCCGCGCCGCACGCCTCACGGTTTATTCGGTGGCGTCCAACTCCGCGGCCGGGCACCATGATTGGTGTCCGGCCGCGAGGCCTTGCGGCGCCGTCGACTGGGAGAGGAGCGGGGCGATGTCCATGCACGGCAGTACGTCCGGCTCCCGTCAGGGCAGCCCGCGGCGGACTCCGGTGTAGTTACCCCACCGTCGAGTCCCCACCGCACGGGGAGCTGCCCGGGGCGGCCGCTTCGAGCACGCGATGTCCCACGTCGCGTGAGGCCGCCCACCCGGAGGATTGGCCGAGTGGTAAGGCACCGGCTTGCTAAGCCGTGGTCGGGGGAAACCCCGCGCACGTTCGATCCGTGCATCCTCCGCGAGACGTTGTCACTGGGACTGGGCCGCATGGGTAGTGGGGCGCGCGGTTGAGATCTGGCTGCGGACCGGCTGTGGCTGGTCGCGCAGTTCCCCGCGCCCTTTGGGTCGGACTGGTTCCCCGCGCCCTTTGGGTCGGACTGGTTCCCCGCGCCCTTTGGGTCGGACTGGTTCCCCGCGCCTCTTGGGTCGGACCAGTTCCCCGCGATCCCTGGGCCGGACCAGTTACCGGAGCAGACGCTCCACGACTACCGCGATCCCGTCCTCGTCGTTGGACAGCGTGACCTCGTCGGCGACCGCCTTCAGCTCCGCGTGCGCGTTGGCCATCGCCACGCTGTGTCCCGCCCACGCGAACATCGGCACGTCATTGGGCATGTCCCCGAACGCGATGGTCTCCGCGGCCTTCATGCCGAGGCGTCGGGCCGCGATGGACAGCCCCGTCGCCTTGGACAGCCCCAGCGGAAGCAGCTCCACGATGCCCGCGCCGGCCATGGCGACCGTCACGAACCCGCCCGCGGCCCGCCTCGCGGCGTCCGCCAGCTCGTCGTCCGACAGCTCCGGGTGCTGTATGTAGATCTTGTTCAGCGGGGCGGACCACAGATCCGCCGCGTCGGTGAAGGGCGTCGACGGGAGCTTGCCGGTGACCGAGTAACCCGGTCCGACCAGCACCTCCCCGTCCAGGCCGTCCCGGCTCGCCGCCAGGAAGAGGGGACCGACCTCCGCCTCGATCTTCGCGAGCGCCACCCCGGCCAGTTGCCGGTCCAGCGTCACCGAGGTCAGCAGCCGGTGCTCACCGGCGTCGTACACCTGCGCGCCCTGGGCGCACACCGCGAGCCCCTGGTAGCCGAGGTCGTCGAGGATGTGCCGGGTCCAGGGCGCCGCACGTCCGGTGACGACGATGTGCGCGGCGCCCGCCGCGGTGGCCGCGGCGAGCGCGTCACGGGTGCGCACGGAGACCGTGTCGTCGGACCGCAGCAGCGTGCCGTCGAGGTCCGTCGCGATCAGCCGGTAGGGGAACGAGCCGCTCACTTCGCGACCGGTTCCAGCAGCTCCCGCCCGCCCAGGTACGGACGCAGCACCTGAGGCACCCGCACCGAGCCGTCGGCCTGCTGGTGGTTCTCCAGGATGGCGACGATCGTGCGCGGTACGGCGCACAGCGTGCCGTTGAGCGTGGCCAGCGGCTGCACCTTCTTGCCGTCGCGCATCCGCACCGAAAGGCGCCGGGCCTGGAAGCCGTCGCAGTTGGAGGCCGAGGTCAGCTCGCGGTACTTGCCCTGGGTCGGGATCCACGCCTCGCAGTCGTACTTGCGGGAGGCCGAGGCACCGAGGTCGCCGGAGGCCACGTCGATGACCTGGAAGGGCAGCTCAAGGCCGGTCAGCCACTGCTTCTCCCACTCCAGGATCCGCTTGTGCTCGTTCTCCGCGTCCTCCGGGGCGACGTAGGAGAACATCTCCACCTTGTCGAACTGGTGGACGCGGAAGATGCCGCGGGTGTCCTTGCCGTAGGTGCCGGCCTCGCGGCGGAAGCAGGGGGAGAAGCCCGCGTAACGCAGCGGCAGCTGGTCGGCGTCCAGGATCTCGTCCATGTGGTACGCGGCGAGCGGGACCTCGGAGGTGCCGACCAGGTAGTAGTCGTCCTTCTCCAGGTGGTACACGTTCTCCGCGGCCTGGCCGAGGAAGCCGGTGCCCTCCATGGCGCGCGGGCGGACCAGCGCGGGGGTGAGCATCGGGACGAAGCCGGCCTCGGTGGCCTGCGCGATGGCGGCGTTGACCAGGGCCAGCTCCAGCAGGGCGCCGACGCCGGTGAGGTAGTAGAAGCGCGAGCCGGACACCTTGGCGCCGCGCTCGACGTCGATGGCGCCCAGCTTCTCGCCGAGTTCCAGGTGGTCCTTGGGCTCGAAGCCTTCGGCGGCGAAGTCGCGGATGGTGCCGTGCGTCTCCAGGACGACGAAGTCCTCCTCGCCGCCGACGGGCACGTCGGGGTGGACGAGGTTGCCGAGCTGGAGCAGCAGGCGCTTGGTCTCCTCGTCGGCCTCGTTCTGCGCGGCCTCCGCGGCCTTGACGTCCGCCTTGAGCTGCTCGGCCTTCTGCAGCAGCTCGGCCCGCTCCTCCGGAGTGGCCTTGGGGATCAGCTTGCCGAGCGCCTTCTGCTCGGAGCGCAGCTCGTCGAAGCGGACGCCGGACGACCTGCGCCGCTCGTCGGCAGACAGGAGAGCGTCGACGAGCGCGACATCCTCTCCACGGGCACGCTGGGAGGCGCGCACACGGTCGGGGTCCTCACGGAGCAGGCGAAGGTCAATCACGCGGTCAAGGCTACCGGGGCAGGGTCCCTGCTCACGACTCGCATTTCCCCGGCATGGCGAATCGCGGCTTACTTACCGTTATGACGGAATTGCGCACTGTGTCAATAAAATCCGCACCAATCCCTGGGGCGGGGCACACGGCGGGCGCTCGGTTGACCCGATTCCCTTGTGAGAACCGGGACTTGGGAGAGGTTCATCCACAGGCGTCCACAGGTGCCGGGGGGTTATCCACAGGGTGTGTGGAAGATCTGTGGATTCCGGAATTGATCACTCCGAATAGCTCGGTCGATCCTGTGGATTCCCAGGCCAAACCTCCTTTACGCCCACGTTCGAGTGGAAATGCGTCGCTCCAAAGGATTGCTCGCAGGAAACACGTGGACGAAGGGTGAACTGCGCGCCGGTGGACGGAGTGGGGTGCTGTAGGGCGATTTGTCGACCGAGTCGCCCTGCGATGTCGACTTGTCCCCAGGTCGAGAGGCCGACCTGTGGATAACTTCTGTGGATAACGATGAGCGGCTGGTACGACCGGCGCTCAGAACCGCCCGTCCTGGCACCGGGCCACCCACTCCGAGGCGGACACGAACTCCGCGTCCGAGGTCCCCGGACGCGGAGCGGACACGTCCTTCGCGGTCACATCCGCGCGCGGATACGAGCCGAGGAACCGCACCTCCAGGCAGATCCGCTTCAGCCCCATCAGAGCCTCCGCCACCCGCCGGTCGGAGATATGGCCCTCCGCGTCGATGCAGAAGCAGTAGTTGCCGATACCGGCGCCGGTGGGCCGGGACTGCAGCAGCATCAGGTTGATGCCGCGGGTCGCGAACTCGCCGAGCAGATCGCGCAGCCCGCCCGGGTGGTCGTCGCGCTGCCACAGCACGACGGAGGTCTTGTCCGCGCCGGTCGGCGCCGCGGGCCGGGCCGGGCGACCCACCAGCACGAACCGGGTCTGGGCGTTCTCCGCGTCGTGGATCCCGCTCTCCAGCACCTCCAGGCCGTACAGAGCGGCGGCGAACTCGCCCGCGAAGGCCGCGTCGTACTGGCCCTCCTGGACCAGCCGGGCGGCGTCCGCGTTGGAGGCGGCCGACTCCCAGTGGGCGTCGGGGAGGTTGGCCTTGAGCCAGTTGCGCACCTGCGGCTGGGCGGCCGGGTGGGCGGAGACCGTCTTGATGTCGGCGAGCTTGGTGCCCGGCCGGACGAGCAGCGCGAAGGTGATCGACAGCAGCACCTCGCGGTAGATCATCAGCGGCGTGCCCGCGACCAGTTCGTCGAGGGTGGTGGTGATCCCGCCCTCGACGGAGTTCTCGATCGGCACGAAAGCGGCCTCGGCCTCGCCGACGCGCACCGCGTCGAGCGCGGACTGCACGGAGACGTACGGCACCAGCTCCCGGGTGGCCGCCTCCGGGAGCGTGCGCAGGGCGGCTTCGGTGAAGGTGCCCTCGGGACCGAGATACGCATAGCTCGCTGGCATGTCCTCACCCTAATGGCCCCGGCGCGGACCCGGGCGCGCACGTCTCACGACCGGGTGATCCCGACCGGCTTCACCCCTCCAGCAGCGCCTGTCCGACGTACTCTCCCTCGCCCGCGCCGCCCGGCACCGCGAACAGGCCGCTCGCCTCGTGCCGGATGTACTTCGAGAGCGCGTCACCGCGGTCGAGCTTGCGCTGGACGGTCACGAAGCCGCGCAGCGGGTCCGCCTGCCAGCAGACGAACAGCAGGCCGGCGTCCGGGGTGCCGTCGGCGTCGATGCCGTCGTGGAAGGAGAACGGCCGCCGCAGCATCGCCGCCCCGCCGTTCTGGTCGGGCCGGGAGATCCGGGCGTGGGCGTTGATCGGAACGACCAGTTCACCCTTCGCGTCCAGCTTCTCCAGGTCCATCTCCGTGGTCTCGGTGCCCCCGGACAGCGGCGCCCCGTCCGCCTTGCGGCGCCCGATGACCGCCTCCTGCTCCTTCAGGGACAGCCCCTCCCAGTCGTCGAGGAGCATGCGGATCCGGCGTACGACGGCGTAGGAGCCGTTCGCCATCCAGGCCGGTTCGCCGGAGGCGGGTACGAAGATCCGCTTGTCGAAGTCGGGCTCGGAGGGCTTGGGGTTGCGGGTGCCGTCGACCTGGCCCATCAGATTGCGGGCCGTCATGGGGTGGGCGGTGGCGCCCGGTGAGCGGTTGAAGCCGTTCATCTGCCAGCGCACCTTCGCCGCCTTCCCGGCGTCCTTCTGGATCGCGCGCAGGGCGTGGAAGGCGACGAGTGCGTCGTTGGCGCCGATCTGCACCCACAGGTCGCCGTCGCTGCGGGACTTGTCGAGGTGGTCGGAGGAGAAGTCGGGCAGCGGGTCCAGGGCGACCGGGCGCTGCTTCTCAAGCCCCGTACGGGCGAAGAAGCTGTGGCCGAAGCCGAAGGTGACCGTCAGCGAGGACGGTCCCGCGTCCTCGGCCACCGCCGTGTCGCCGCTGCCCGCCGGTTCGCCCGCCATCAGCCTGCGTGCCGTGTCCGACCAGCGGCGCATCAGGGCGGCCGCCTCCTTGCGGCCCGCGCCCGGAGCCAGGTCGAAGGCGATGAGGTGGCCGCGGGCCTGGAGGCCCTGGAGGATGCCGGGCTGATGTTTCCCGTGAAACATCACCTCGTCCGTGCCGACCGAGCTGAGCGGGGTCTCCTGGGCGGGGGCGGCCGCGTAGCCGACGGCGGCGCCCGCCGCGCCGAGCACCAGTCCGGTGGCTCCGGCGGTGCCCAGGAGTGCGCGGCGCGTCACGCCCGCCGGGGCGGGGGACGGGCCGCTGTCGTCGGCGACGGGGGTGCGCGCCTCCGGGATGGACGGGTCAGCCATGGTGGTTCAGCCGATCTTCGCGTTCTTGGAGACGGTGGCCTGGTCGATGTCGGAGGTCCGCACGGTCACGGCGATCTTCCAGTCGCCGCCCATGGGCACCTGGATGCCGTTCGCCGACCAGTGACCGGTGGTGATGTGGTCCGGGACGACCGGCAGCGGGCCGATGTCCTGGGCCTCCAGGGTGAAGGCGACCTTCACCTCGGGGACGTCGAAGGCGCGTCCGTTGGGGCGGGTGACGTAGACGTGCATCTCGTTGTTGCCCGCCCGCGCGGGGTCGAGTTCGACGCGGACGACTCCCTTGCCGTCCTCGCCGCCGGTGTCGAAGGGCATGTCCAGCGTCAGCGCCCCGGAGGAGTCCCCGGCGTCGGAGGCGGCGGCGGCGACGGCCTTCGCGGCCTCCTGCTCCGTACGGCCCGGCTCCGTGGACGTCAGCGCGGTGGTCACCGCCAGCAGCACGACGGCCACTGCCGCCTCGGCCAGGACCGACCGCCGCAGCCCGAACCGGTTCGGATCGGCGTCCCGCATCCGCTTCTGCCGAGCGGAGTCCGCGGCGGCCCGCTGCCGCGCGAGCTGAACGGCACGCTCGGAGTCGGCGGAGTCCTCGCCCTCACCGGTCGCGTCATCCTCGGTGCCGCCCGAAGCGGTCGCGGTGACGCTGGTCCTGGCCGACGCCACGGAGTCGGACACGGCGCGCTCGCCGTCCCCGGCCCCGCCCTGCCCGGCCACGCCGGACGCCGCGCGCCCGCCGTCCCCGGAGGCGGTGCGCTCGGCTCCGCCCGTCGCCGCGCGCTCGGTGTCGCCCGTCGCCGACGCCGGGACCTTCTCCGTCGGTGTCGCCGTGGCCTCCGGGTCCGTCAGCCGTCCCGTCCACCGGCGGGAGATCCAGGCGACCCCCACCAGGAGGACCACCAGGCCGATCTTGACGAGCAGGAGTTGCCCGTACCGGGTGTCCGTCAGGGCCGACCAGGAGCCGAGCTGGCGCCAGGACTGGTAGACGCCGGTGACGACCAGGGTGAGCACGCTGCCGAAGGCGAGGGCCGAGAAGCGGCGTACCGCCGTGCCGTCCGGCGGCAGTTCGGGGGAGCGGTACAGGGCGACGAGCAGGGCCGTGAGGCCGCCGAGCCAGGCGGCGACGGCGAGCAGGTGGACGACGTCCACCGGCATCGCGATCCCGGGCTGCAGGCCGGTGGAGGCGTGCTCGGACATCGCCCAGCTCGCCGCGAGCCCGGCCGCCACGACCGTGCCGCCGATGGCGAGCCCGAAGGTCAGGTCCCGCTTCTCGGTGCCCTCCCGCTTGTCGTACGCGCCGAACAGCACCGCGATGAACAGCGCCGCCGCGGCGAGCAGCAGCAGCCGGGAGACCAGGGCCGCGCCGGTCTTGGTCTGCAGTACGTCGCCCAGCAGGTCCAGGTCGAAGATGTCGGCGACCTTGCCGGACCCGGTGTACGAGCCGCGCATCAGCAGCAGCGCCAGCGTGGCCGAGGTCAGCGCCAGCCAGCCGGAGACCACCAGCCGCTGCACCGCCCGCACCCCGGACCCGCGCTGCCAGCAGGCGAGCACGAAGGCGGCACCGCCCACCAGGACGACGAACCCGGCGTAGGAGACGTACCGGCCGAAGCCGTAGAGCACGCCGACGACCCCGCCGCCCGCGGTCTGGTCCGAGACGGAGACGGAGGTCGCCGAGGGAGCGCCGATGGAGAAGGTGTAGGCGCCGGCCACGGGGTGGCTGTCTGCCGAGACGACCTGGTAGGAGACGGTGTACGTGCCGTCCGCGAGGGAGTCGCGCAGCGGCACCGCGTACGTCGTCCCGCTGACCTCCGCGGGCTTGCCGGTGTCGACGCGCTCGCCCTTGGGGTCGAGGACGCGCAGCGAGTCGTCGGAGAGGGCGACCTGCTCGGAGAAGGTGACCTGGACCCGGTCCGGGGCCTGTTCGACCACCGACCCCTGCTGCGGGTCGCTGCCGGTGAGCACGGCGTGTGCGGAGACCGGTCCGGCACCGGCCAGGAGCAGTCCGGCGGCGGCCAGGAGCAGCAGCACCAGGGTCCGCACGCGGGGAGCGATGGTCGCGGTCAAGGGATCTCCCTCAGTGTCCGGTCGTCGGTGTGTACGTGGCCGGCTTCACCGGCATCTCGACCGTGACGGGGTCGGAATCGGCGAAGTGCAGCTCCACGGAGATCGTGTCGCCCTCCTTCGGCTTCCGCTTCAGCTTCTCGAACATCAGGTGCGTGCCGCCGCTCTTGAGCACCACGCTTCCGTCGGCGGGCACGGCGAGCTTCGACACCTCCCGCATCGCGGAGTCGACGGTCTCGTGCACGGTGACGGTGCCCGCGATGTCGCTGCTGACGGAGGTCAGTTCGTCGCCGCTGCCGCCCTTGTTCTCGATGGTCAGAAAGCCCGCGGCGGCGCTGTCGGACACCGGCTGCGGCATGTAGGCGCCGCTGACGGACAGTTCGGGGCCGGAGTCGTCGGACCCGCAGGCGGCCAGCAGCAGGCCCAGGGCCGCGGCCGCGGCGGTCGTGCCGAGCCGCCTCACGGGTTCTCCCCCTTGATGAGCTTGGGGAGGTCCGCGGTGTAGTCCTCGACGGTGGCGTCCTCGCCGTAGAGGACGTAACCGGCGTCGGTCTTCGGCGAGAAGGCGATGACCTGGGTGCCGTGCTGGGAGACCACCTTGCCGTTCTTCTTCACCGGCGGGTCGATGGTGATGCCCATCGTGCGGGCGCCGGCCTGGATGGTGTCGAAGTCGCCGGTCAGACCGATGACGTCGGGGTCGATGCCCTTGAGCCACTTGCCGAGCGCGGGAGCGGTGTCGCGCTCGGGGTCGGTGGTGACGAACACGATCCGCAGCTTGTCCTGGTCGGCCTTGGACAGCTGCTTCTTGGCGACGGCGATGTTGTTCATCGTCAGCGGGCAGACGTCGGGGCAGTTGGTGTAGCCGAAGTAGACCAGCGTCGGCCTGCCCGCGGTCGCCTCGCGGAAGTCGTAGGACTTGCCGTGGGTGTCGGTGAGGACCAGGTCCGGCTTCTCGAAGGGCTTGTCGAGGACGGTCGCGGCCTTGTCGGCGCCGGCCTCCTCGGAGACCACGGTGACCGGCGAGGAGCCGTCCTTCTCGCTGCCGCAGGCGGTCAGGGTCAGGGCCGCGGCGGCGAGCAGGGCGGCCGCCGCGTATGTCTTGGTGCGCATGGCGAAAGTTCCCGGAGATAAAAAGGGGTTCCGGGCGCGCGCCGGGCCGCGGGGGCACCGGCGCGCGCCGGGAGAGGACTCAGGCGTTGGTACGCCGACGGCCGGCGAGGACGCCGTAGGCCACGCCCAGGGCACCCACGACGATGCCGACGATCGCCAGGACGCGGGCGGTGGTGTCGGTGCTGTCGGAGTCGGCCTCGGCGGCGGTGCTCGCGGCGGCCTTCTCGGTGTCGTCGGCCTTGTCGGCGTCCTCGGACTTGTCGTCCGCCGCCGCGCCGTGGTGGCCCTCCTCGGCCGCCGACAGGGTCAGCACCGGAGCCGGGTTCTCCGGCTCCTCCTGGCCCTCCTGCGGGACCTCGATCCAGCGGGCGACCTCGTCGTCGGAGTAGGTCTGGACGGCCTTGAAGACCAGTTCGTCGGCGTCCTCGGGCAGGGCGCCCATGGAGACCGCGAACTTCTGGAAGAAGCCGGGCTCGATGCCCTTGCCGGTGGCGGTCCAGGTGATCTTGCTGATCGCCTCGTTGATCTTCTGCCCGTGCAGCTCGATCGGCTTGTCGAGCTTGGTCTTGCTGACCTTCGCGGTCCAGCCGGGAATGGGCTCGGGCCGCGCGGAGGCGAGCGGGTGCTCGGTCGGGAAGCTGACCTCCAGCTTCACGGTCGAGGCGGTGTCGCTCTCGTTCGGGACCCGGAAGTCCACGACCGCGTAACCGCCCTTGGCGGCCGTGCCCTCGGGCTGCACGGAGACGTGCGCGAGCGCCGGGGCGGACAGGGCGAACAGGGCGGTGCCGGTGAGGGCGCCGACAGCGGCGAGGCGAGAAGCCTTCATGGGAAGCACTCCACAGTGAGATTCGGTTGTTCCGGTGAGGTAGAGGGGCGCACGCGCGGGGTGGTGGCGTGCGCGGGCCGCGCGTCGGCGGCCCCACCGGAATCCGGGGTGGATCTCCCAGCGGCGGGTCGCGTCAGGCGGCGAGCACGAGAACGGGCGCGGTGGCGGGCGGGCCGCGCCGGATCACCGTGTGCTGGAGCGCGGTGGTGTGCGGCGGGGGCGGCGCGAGGTCCGCGGTGCGCGGGCGCGGGCCCGTGACGGGCAGCGCGGGCAGCCCGGCGCGCAGGGCGCGCACCAGGGCGAGGGCCGCGCGCAGGGACCGTACGGCGGCCGCCTCGGCGACGGAGTGGGCGGAGAGCCCGACCAGGCGGCGCAGGGCCAGGTCGCCGTGGCGCAGCAGCCAGCCGGCCACCAGGGCGGCGAGCAGATGGCCGAGGAACATCGGCAGGGACGGCAGCAGCGACGCGGACTCGGTGACCGCCCCCGCCGGGTGCTCCGGGTGGGCGGAGGGGGGCCGCAGCCGCGCCTCGGTGAGTATCCGGTGCGCCTGGGCCGGGCTGATCGCCGACGCCGGGACCCCGCACACCAGGCGGGCGGCCTCGGCGACGAGGGAGGCGTCGGCGGCGGTGGCCGCCCGGGTGGCGTCCGCCCCGTGCTGCCCTATGCCGAACACCGTGTGCAGCGCGGTCTGTCCGAGCGCGAGCACCGCCGCGATGCCGGGCATCGAGCGCTCGCGCCCGGCGAGCGGTACGGCGACGGCGAGGACCGCGAGGAATCCGGCGCCCAGCGTCCACAGCGGGATCGACACACAGGAGCCGAGCGCGTGCCCGCCCGCGGCCAGCACGACGCAGACCGCGGCGAACACCGCGGCCCGCAGAACCCGGACGTCCCGTCCGGCGCGCGTCGTGCGCTGGGGGTGGAGGGCACTCATGGCGGCCCCATCATCGCACCGGCCCGTCGGCCTCCACACGGCAGGTCCGCAAGATGACCTACGCGAGGAATCCCCCTTACGTGTGAAGCAGCCCCACATACACCGTTGACGACTTCCGGCGCATCGCCCATATGGGCGGTATCACGTCAACAGTGCGCTTACACACGGGCGCGGACGGCAATACGTAACCGTATGTCGAGCCGCGGCCGGGAGGCTGGAGCATGAGCATCTGGTGGTCACTCCATTTGCGGCGTGAGGCTGCCAGCGTGCCGCTCGCCCGGCGGCTGCTGCTCGGCACGATGGAGAGCGCGGGCGTCGACCCGGACATCTCCTACGACCTGTCCGTCGCGCTCAGCGAGGCCTGTGCGAACGCCGTGGAGCACGGCGGGGACGGCGCGCTCGACGGTGCCGCGGAGGCGTACCGGGTCACCGCCTATCTGGACGGCGAGACCTGCCGGATCGAGGTCGCCGACTCCGGGCCGGGCTTCGGCGCCGCGGGCGGGGACGCGGGCGGGGACGCGGGGCGGCTGTCCGCGGAGGCGGAGAACGGCCGGGGGCTGTACCTCATCCAGGAGCTCGCGGACCATGTCCACTTCGGCACCGAGCCGGGTCTGGGCGGTGCCGTGGTGAGCTTCGACAAGATCCTCAAGTGGCGGAAGGGCGCCTCTCCTTTGATGGCCGTCTAGTGTTTTCCGTCACCATTTTGGAAAAGCGGGCACCCAGGTATGTGAACCGCGAATCAGAATTGCGTCCTGGCTGAAAGTGGAGGTCTGAAATCCGCCTTTATGCAGGGGTTGGATTCGGCCACTCGGCGCGCCGGAAACCAGGTCGAGGATCGCTCAAGACCTGCTGTTCTGCAGGAGGATGGGCCTAGGTTGGCGTTTTCAAGCCACCCTTGACGAACCTTTTGCTTGACTGGTTATTGCCCTTGATACAGCCTCATGATTCATGACGATAGGTCGCCGAAAGCGTCAACTAGAAGAGTTGTCTCACTTTCTACGGACCCGGCGAATGCGACTGTCCCCGGCGGAAGTCGGGCTCACCGCCTCGGGTCGCCGGCGCACTCCGGGACTGCGCCGGGAAGAGGTCGCCGTCCTCGCGGGCGTCGGCACGTCCTGGTACACCTGGCTGGAGCAGGGCCGGGACATCAACGTCTCGGAATCCGTACTCGGCGCGATCAGCGGCGCGCTCCGGCTCAACCCCGCCGAGGAGATCTACCTGCACCGGCTCGCCGGTCTGAAGACACCGGAGGTCGACCAGCGCGCCGACAGCGGTCCCGCCGACCCGGCGCGGCTCGCGGAGATCGTGAACCACTGGTTCCCCAACCCGGCGCTGGTCCGGGACCGCTGCTGGAACATCCTGGCCGCCAACTCGGCTGTCTCGGAGTTCCTGGGCATCGGGGGACCGGGGCAGAACATCCTGGTGGAGTACTTCACCAATGAGGCCTGCCGCCGCCGCTACGTCCACTCCGAGGCACTCGCCCGCAGCACGGTCGCCCGGTTCCGCGCGGACGTGGCCGACTGCTACGGCCGCCCCGAGGTGGAGCGCGTGCTGGCCGAGCTGACCGAGCGCAGCCCGGAGTTCAAGCGGCTGTGGGGCAGCCACGAGGTGCTGGAACCGAGCCCGAGCCGAGCGAAGGAGATCTCCCACGACACCGTCGGAGGGCTCAGCTTCGACGTGCACGAGTGGGAGCTGGCCGCCGACCACGAGGTCCAGCTGGTCCTGCACATGCCGACGGTGCAGGGGACGCGGGACAAGCTCGACGCCTTCTTCGCCGCGGCCGGCCCGGACGAACCGGACCGGCCCGGCGAGGACACCGCGGGCGACGACGGTCAGTCGGAGCCGAAGGCCATCGCGGCGGCGTAGGAGTCCTCGAAGGTCTGGTACCGCTGGATGAGCCCGTCCCGGACCGTGATCCGGATGGTGAACGGGCCCGAGAAGGACCTGCCGGTCGAGACCACCTTGTGCGTGAACTCCCCGAGGACAAAGGCGTCCTCGCCGTCCACCGCTATCCGCTCCACATCGAAGAGCTGGGTGTCCACGGCTGCCACGAACCGCTCGAAGTACCCCTCCACTTCATGGCGGCCGACCAGGCGCCCCGTCCACGGGACGACGGGGGCGCCCGCCACCACCAGCTCCGCCTCCTCGGCGAACAGCTCCGGCAGCCCGGCGAGATCGCCCGTGCCGAAGCGGCCGAAGAACTCCTGGACCGTGTCCGCGGTGCCGCGGACCTGCTGCTGCGTCATGCGCTGTGTCCTTCCTTGGTGAGCGCGGCCGGGGCCAGCGTGGCCAGATGGCCGAGGATGCGGGTCAGTTCGGGGCCGTGGTCCTGGGCGGCGACGTAGTGGTCCGGGCGGACCAGGACCGCCGAGAAGCGCCGGCCCGGCTTCGTGCGGACCGTCACCAGCTCGTCGTACGACCTCTCCACCTCGGCCAGCCGCGCGGGGCGCGGGCCGGAGGGGAGCGTGACCAGGAGCGTGTACCGGTCGACCGGCAGCGAGGCGCGCAGGGCGGCGTCCTCCACCAGGTGGCCGTTGCGCGGCCCGGTGCGGCGCGGCCGGCGGCCCTGCTCCTCGTCGACCGCCGGTCCCGCCGGGTAGTGGTTGGTCAGGCCCGCGAGCCACGGCGAGTAGAACCGGTCGAAGACACCGGAGCGTTCGGCCAGCCGGGCGGAGACGTCCCGCAGCCGGATCTGCCAGCGCTTGGAGAGCATCCACGCCTTCGTCTGCACCTCGGCCTGCTTCACCACGCCCTGCGCGACCGCCGCGCGCTCGCTGCCGTAGCTGTCCAGCAGCTCCGGGGCCGCCGCCCCGCGGTGCACCAGGGCCAGCTTCCAGGCGAGGTTGTGGGCGTCGGTCACCCCGGTGTTCAGACCCTGGCCGCCGGCCGGGCTGTGGATGTGCGCGGCGTCGCCCGCGAGGAAGACCCGCCCGGCCCGGAACCGCTCGGCGTGCCGGGCGTGGATGGCGAACGTGGTCTTCCAGGAGACGTCGTACAGCTTCAGCCCGCCCGGACCCCGCTTGTCGACGAAGTCCTGCAGCATCTCCTCGGTGAGGTCCTCGCCGCGCAGGCCGGGCGGGCCGGCGGTGAACACGCGGAAGCGGCCGTTGTAGAGGGGGATCAGGACCATGATCCCGTTCTCGGTGCAGTAGTAGTGCACGGCGTCGCGCTGGAGGTCGCCGTCGATCTCGGTGTCGGCCAGGATGAAGACGTTCGGGTAGGTGGCGCCCTTGAACTCGATGCCCAGCGCCTTGCGGACGGTGCTGCTCGCGCCGTCGCCGCCCACGACGTAGGCGTACTCCTCGGTGGTCTCGGTGCCGTCCGGGGCGCGCACGGTGGCCAGCACCCCGTCCGGGTCCTGGCTGAGCCGGGTCAGCTCGGTGTCCCACTCGATCCGGCCGCCCGCCCGGGTGAACGCCTCGCGCAGCAGCTCCTCCACGTCCGGCTGGATGATCACCATGGGCCGGGTGCGGTCGCCGAAGACGATGTCGCAGATCGGGTCGGTGCCGGAGTTGTAGCGGAAGGAGTGCACCGGCAGGCCGTGCTTGTCGAGGTAGCCGTCGGCGCCGAGCCCGCGGAACACCTCCAGGGTGCGCGGCCAGACCATCAGCGCCTTGGTCAGCGGGCTGGGCGCGTCGGTCCTGTCGATCAGGCGCACCGGGGTGCCGCGGCGGGCCAGTTCGGCGGCGGCGGTCAGGCCGACCGGGCCCGCGCCGACGACCAGCACCGGCCGTGCGTCGGGTGTGCTCATGAGGTCTCTCCCATCGTGATCGGTTCCCGGGTGTCGTCGCGGTCGGCGGCCGCCGGAGCCTCGGCGGCCGGGGCGGGGCGCAGCATCCGCATGATCAGCGGGGCGCCCAGCGCGCACACGGCGGCCAGCAGCCACAGCACGGTGTGCAGGGCGTCGGTGTAGGCGTCGGCGGCGAACGCCGTGAAGTCGGCCTGCTGGGCGGCGGGCAGCTCGTCCGCGGCGGCGCCGATCTCGCCCTGCACGACCTGGTTGGCGAGGCCGTCGACGTCGCCGCCGCTCCAGCCGCGCAGATTGCTCTGGGTGAGGCTGACCAGCACCGAGCCCATGCCGGCGATCGCGACGGCCTCGCCGGTCAGCCGCATGGTGTTGAACAGTCCCGCCGCCATGCCCGCCCGGCTCGCGTCCACGGAGCCGACCGCGGCGCCGTCGAGCAGACCGAACGAGATGCCGACACCGGTGCCGATGACCAGCAGCGGACCGGCGAGCAGGGCGGTCGTGGCGTCCTGGTCGAGCACGGTCAGCCAGGCCGCGCCGCCCGCCACCAGCAGCAGGCTCACCCCGAGCAGCACCGAGGTGGACACCTTGCGGGCGAGCACCCCGCTGACCACGGGCAGCGCCAGCACCGGGCCGCTGAGCAGCAGCATCGTCAGACCGGCGCGCGAGGAGCTCATGCCGTTCACGCCGATGAAGAACGACGGCAGGAAGACCAGCAGGCACACGAAGCCGAACGCCAGCAGCACCGGCATCAGGCTGACCGCGGCGAACTTCGGCTCGCGCAGCAGCGACAGCTCCAGCATCGGCCTGACGCGCCGCTTCTCGATCCGTACGAACGCCGCCATCAGGGCGACCGACAGCACGGCGAGCGCCAGTACCACCGGGTGCGCCCAGCCCAGTTGCGGGCCCTCGACCAGGGCGAGGGTGAAGGCGAACAGGGCGCCGCTGAAGGTGGTCGCGCCGCCGTAGTCGACGCCGACGGCCCGCGGGTCGCGCGACTCCTTCAGGGCCGGGCCCAGCAGCAGGACGGCGGCGGCCACGGCGGCGTGCGTGAGGAACACCGAGCGCCAGCCCCAGGCGCCGACCAGCAGCCCGGACAGGGACGGGCCGAGCGCGAGGCCCAGGCCGAAGGAGGAGCCGAGGAAGCCGAACGCCCGTGCGCGGGCGGCGCCTTCGTAGGACTGGGCGAGCAGCGCGGTCGCCGCGGTGAGCACCATCGCCGCGCCGACGCCCGCGGCGCCGCGCAGCACGTCGATCACCACGACCTCGGAGACCAGCGCCGAACCGGCCGTGCACAGCACGAACACCACGAGCCCGGCCGTGAACAGCCGCCGCCTGCCGAGCAGATCGGCCAGCGAGCCGGCCACCAGCATCACACTGGCGAAGGTGAGGTTGTAGGCGTTGACGACCCACTGCACGGTCACCAGCGAGGCGTCCAGGTCGCTGCCGAGGTCGGGCAGCGCCACGGAGGTTCCGGTGAGGGAGGCGGGCAGCAGTCCGCAGGAGACACAGACCGCGATCAGGGTGAGAAGGGGACGGGACCGAGCGGCACCCGTCGAAGCAGTGGACACGAGAACTCCAGGGTTGGAAATGGTCCTGAGCGGAGAAATGCACAAAAGGGACGCGCTACGCCCGCGCCTGTTCCAGGCCCCACAGCAGCAGTACGAGCGCGGCGAGCCCGCCCCCGGCCGCGCACACTCCGGCCCACCCGGCGGTGGACTGCACGGCGCCCGCGAGCGCCGAACCCGCCGCCCCGCCCAGGAAGTAGGCGGTCATGTAGGCCATCGTGATCCGGGAGCGGGCCTCGGGGCGCAGCCGGTAGAGCACGCCGAGGTTGGTCACCTGGGCGCCCTGCACACCAAAGTCGAGCAGCAGCACCCCGAGCACCAGGCAGACCAGCAGGTGGCCGCCGTCCAGGGCGAGCAGCCCCCAGGCGGCGAGGTTCGCCCCGTACAGCAGGGTCGAGGCCAGTCGGTCCCGGCCCCGGTCCACCAGCGGACCGATGGCCCGCGCGGCGATCGCCCCGGCTGCCCCCAGCAGCCCGAACGCGCCGATCAGGGCCTCGCCGTACGCGTAGGGCTCCTCGGCGAGCAGGAAGGCCGCCGAGGTCCAGAACACGCTGAAGGAGGCGAAGGTCAAAAAGCCGTACAGGCAGCGCAGCCTGAGCAGCGGTTCCTCGGCGAACACCGACACGACCGAGCGCAACAGCTTGGCGTAGCCGAGCTGTTCGGCCGGTTCGAGGTCGGGCAGCAGCCGCCACAGCAGGGCCGCGAGCACCAGCATCCCGGCCGCGGCGACCGCGAACACCGAGCGCCAGGTGCCGGTCCACTCGGCGAGCAGGCCCGCGCCCGTCCGCGCGAGCAGCACACCGAGCAGGACCCCGCTGAGCATCCGGCCGGTGACCCGGCCGCGTTGCTCGGGCCGGGCGAGGGCGGCGGCGAACGCCACCAGCAGCGGGGCGCCCACCGCCGTCACCGCCATCAGCCCGGACAGCAGCACCAGCGCGCCGATGCCGGGCGCGGCGGCCGAGGCGGCCTGCCCCAGCGCGGTGACCAGCAGCAGCGCCACCAGCAGCCGGCGCCGGTTCACCGTGTCGCCGAGCGGCACCAGCAGGGCCAGGCCCACGGTGTACCCGGCGGTGGAGGCGGTCACCACCAGGGAGGCGGCGGTGCTGCCGACGCCGAACGAGTCGGCGATCGACGTCAGCAGCGGATGCGCGTAGTAGATGTTGGCCACCGCCAGACCGGCGGCCACGGCGAGCACCGTGACCAGCCGGTCCGGCAGCCCGCCGCCGGGGCGCAGTGTCCCGGACCCGGAGCGGCGCCTCCGGGACCGGGTCCCGGAGGCGGGGCCGCCCGCGGGGCGCGGAAGGTGCCGTGCCCCTCGGGCGGGGGCGCCTCCCTCGCCGTCGTGCGACGCGGCCGCGAGCCGCCGATCCTTCCGGCGGACCTGAACTGCCGGACGGATACGGGCGAGAAGGCGTCCGGCCGGGCCGTGCGCGGCGAAGGGTGACGTCATGGGACCAGCACGATCTTTCCGGTGGTGCGGTCGGACTCCCCGTACTCGTGCGCCTTGGCGGCGTCGGCGAGCTTGAACACCTGGTCCACGCGGACCTTGAGCCGGCCCCCCTCGACCAGCGCGGCGAGCGCTTCGAGCCCGGAGTGGTCCGGCTCGACCAGGAAGCCCGTGACCCGCACGCCCAGGCTGGCGGCGTGGGTGGCGAGTTCGGGGCTGACCTGACCGATCACGGTGATCAGCAGCCCGCCCGGCCGCAGGGTGCGCAGCAGCTCGAAGCTGTGCTCCCCGCCGAGCAGATCGAGCACCACGTCCTGCCCGGTGACCGTGTGGTGCAGCGGGCCGGTGCGGTAGTCGACCGGGTGGTCCACGCCGACCTCGCGCAGGAAGTCGTGCTTCTCGGCGCGGGCCGTGCCGGTGACCTCGGCGTCGTGCGCGCGGGCGATCTGCGCGGCCAGGTGGCCGACGCCGCCCGCCGCCGCGGTGATCAGCACCTTGTCGCCCCGCTGGATCCGGGCCGTCTCCACCAGCGTCTGCCAGCCGGTGAGCCCCGCCAGCGGCAGCGCGGCCGCCTCCTCGAAGCTCAGCCGGGTCGGCTTGCGGGCGAACTGCCGCGCGGGCGCGGTCACGTACTCGGCGTACGTGCCGCCGGGCCGCGGGAAGCCGATCAGCCCGAACACCTCGTCGCCCGGCTCGAACCGGGTCACCCGGGGCCCGGACTCCACGACCCCCGCGACGTCCCAGCCCTGCACGAACGGCGGTGCGCCGAGCGCGCCGGACGGGAAGTGGCCCGACCGGATCTTCCAGTCCACGGGGTTGACCCCCGCGCCCTCGACCCGCACCAGTACCTCGGTCGGCAGGGGTGCCGGCCGCTCCACCTCGGTCAGCCGCAGCACGTCCGGCGCACCGACTGCCGTGGTGACGACGGCCTTCATCGTGCTCATCGGCCGCTCCGCTCGTCCAGGTAGGCGGTCCACTCGGCCAGCTTCTGGCTGAGGACCAGGTCGCCCTCGGGCACCTCGATGCCGTACTCCCGCTGGATGAACAGGGCGATCTCGATCAGGGTGAGCGAGTCCAGCGAGAGGTCCTCCAGGGTCCGCTCCGGGTCGATCTCCTCGACCTCGATCTCGGCCTTCTCGGCTATGAACGCGACCAGTTGGGGATATGCCGTGACAGGCATCTCTTACTCCCTCCTCGGAGCCGTGCTCCGGGGCGTTGCGTGGATTCGGTGAGGCGGGGGTGAGGTGTGCGGGCGCCGGTCGGATCAGGCGGCGGCGGGATGCGGCGCGTCGGCGGGCCGCAGTCCGTCGGGCCAGGTCAGGGTGATGGCGCCCCAGGTCGTGCCGGCGCCGAAGGCGGTCAGGAGCACCTTGTCCCCGGCCCGCAGCCGCCCTTCGCCGAGCGCGTCGTCCAGGGCCAGCGGGATGGAGGCCGCGGCCGTGTTCCCGGTGTGGCCGATGTTCACGTAGGCCCGCTCCCGTCCGATGCCGAGCTGGTCGGCGACGGCGTGCAGGATGCGGACGTTGGCCTGGTGGCCGACGAACAGGTCCACGTCGGCGGTGGACCAGCCGGTGCGCTCCAGGACGGTGCGGGAGGCCTCCGTCATGCGCAGGACCGCGTTCTTGAAGACCTCGCCGCCGCGCATGGTGAGGTAGTGGTCCTCACGCAGGGCCGTGTTGTGGTGGCTGCGCTGCCGTGAACCCCCGGCCGCGACCCGGATCAGATCGGCCTGCAGGCCGTCGCTGGCCAGTTCGGTACGGCGCAGCGCGCCCGGTTCGTCGGCCCGGCCCGCGCGCAGCACCACCGCTCCGGCGCCGTCCGCGAAGATCGGCGCGGTGTTGCGGTCGTAGGGGTCGACGATGGTGGTGAAGGCATCGGCGCCCACCACCAGCACGCTGTCCACCACCTGGGAGGCGATCAGCCCGGCGCCGGTGGCCAGGGCGTACAGGAACCCCGAGCAGACGGCGCCGACGTCGAAGGCGGGCACCGTGCCGAGCCCGAGTCCGGCGGCCACGATCGGACCGGTGGCCGGGCAGGGGTGGTCCGGAGTGGTGGTGGCGACCACCACGGCACCGATGTCCCGGCTGCCCGCGGAGTCCAGGGCCCGCCGTCCGGCCTCGACGGCGAGGTCGCTGGTGGCGGTGCCGGGGTCGACGATCCGCCGCTCGGCGATACCGGTCCGGGTGCGGATCCACTCGTCGGAGGTGTCCATCCGGGCCGTCAGCTCGTCGTTGGTCACCACCCTGGGCGGCACCGCGGAGCCGAGACCGGCCAGAACGGCGGTCGGCACGGTCATCGCACGATCACCGAGGCCCGGTCGGACTCGGTGCGCATGTCCAGCGCCTCGTACTCGGCCTGCGCCCGGGCGATGGCCTCCTCGGGCGACATCAGCGCCGGCAGGTCGAACAGCCGGGCGATCTCCACCAGCCGCTCGGCGACGGTGCCGCCCACCACGTGCGCGGGGATGCCGAGCTCGGCGGCGACCTCCAGCAGCCGCTCGTCGGCCATCGAACGGAACCGCTCGTTGACCGGGCGGTGCCCGTCGGCGGCCAGCGCCAGCTCGTTGGGCAGATGCACGAACACGTCGTACGTCTGCTTCACGTGCTGCTTGAAGGCGATGCCGAGCTGCTCCATGACGGCGTCGAACACCCGGATGTCCGCGGTGCGTTCGACGCTCTCCAGCTCGCTGAGGTGCAGCGACTCATTGGGGTTGATGCCGACGATGACGCGGACGGAACCGTAGATCCACTCCTGCAGCGAGGAGCCGTCGGAGATGAACGAGCCCTCGAAGCGGCTCTCGTGGACCGCCCGGTCCACATGGCGCCGGACGATCAGCTGGACCAGCTCGGCCGCGGTGCACTGCTCCAGGGTCTTGCCCGGCACGGCCTCGGGCAGCAGCTCGCGCATGGTGCGGGCACGGGTGCGCGGAATTCCCACGTAATGCGCGAGCGCATACGACGTGAGGGTCTTTCCGGAGGAATAGGTACCGGATATGGCGATACGCATGACGCGCTCCAGTTTCTGAAAGGGGTGGCCGATTTTGGAGCCCTTGAAAGAGACGGCCGGTAAATCAGCCGGGCAGCCGGTGCGCCACGGAACAGCGCACGGTGTTTCCGGCGAGCCGTCCGACAATGTCGGCGGCCCGCCAGGTCTCGTTCTCCCGCCGCAGCAGCGTGCTGTTCTCCAGCCGCACGTCGAGCGGGGTTTCGTAGCGGATGGGATCGGGTTCCGCGCTCGCCCTGAGGACGGTGGTGCGCATCCACAGGGTGTTGCTCGCGCCGCGGGAGATCCGGTCGGTCTCGTACAGCAGGATCTGACCGAGCTGGAGGCTGGTGACGAAGGTGTCGATCAGCCCGACGAAGGGCTGGTACAGGCCCTCGAAGCCCTCGGTGGCCAGGGCGGTGCCGGACTCCTGCGCCACGTCCACGACCGCTCGCGCCCGCGCCTCGGCGGCCCGCACCGCGACCTTGCGCACGCTCTGCGTGCGGGCGGTGAAACCGGTGCCGTAGTACTGCCGCTCCACCGGCCCGAGCAGCTCCGCCGGACCGGTGTAGGCGGCGGTGGCGATGGGGGCGGCGGGTGGTGGAGTGGGCAGCGGATGGCGCAGGTCGGTGCGGACCCGCATGGCTCCCACCAGGGTCTGCAGCCGCGACACCGCCTCGCCCTCGCCGCCCCGGACCGGCTCGCCGAGCACGGTGGTGCGCACCGGCAGACCGGTCAGCTCCTCGTCCGGCTCGGTGCCCGCCTTGATCCGCACCGACAGCACCCGGCCCGCGCGCCGGCTCTCCGGCCCGAGCCCGAGCGAGTGGGTCAGCGCCGCCTCGCTCAGGTGCACGGCGATGATCAGCCCGTCGACGGTACTCAGGTGCGGGCGCAGATCGCCGCGCGCCGTCGCCTTGCGCGACCAGTCGGCGGGGTAGACGACATCGAGCCGGCTGCTCAGTTCGGTGGGCGCCTCCCGGCCGCCGGTCACCTCGACCTTGTCGTAGCCGTAGCGCACGCGCCGGAATCCGGAACCGAAGAATCGCTTTTCGCCCGGCCCCAGATAGTCGTCCACCGAGTCGAGGAGTAATTCCTGGGCAGGCAGCATTCCAGACAAAGCCATCTCCCTTGCGTCGGGGACCACCGGGGTTTTTCGGGCAGCCCGAAGCTAGCCGAAATATTTCGACGCAACGAGAGTCGGCTCATGCGGTTACTGCCAACACCACCCTGGACACCACCAGCTGTCGCCCTTTTCCGCCCGCCGGTGAATTGACTAGCGTCGACGGTGTTCGCGGACACGGATTCCAGTGCCGCACACGGGGGAGGCAACCATGTCCGACAGCACGCTCGGCCCTTGGGCCGTGACACCGGAGTTCAGCCATCAGCAGCTCGTCACGAAGATGGGCATCGAGCTGGTGCGCTGCGAAGCGGGCCTGGTCATCGGCACCATGCCCGTGGACGGCAACCGCCAGCCCGTCGGCATCATGCACGGCGGCGCCAACGCCGTCCTGGCCGAGACCCTGGGATCCCTAGCCGCGTACCTGTACACCGGACCCGGCGGCCGCGCCGTCGGCCTGGACCTGTCCTGCACCCACCACCGCTGGGTGGCCGGCGGCACGGTGACCGGAGTGTGCCGGCCCCTGCACGAGGGCCGCACCACCGCCACCTACGAGATCGTCATCACCGACAGTTCCGGCCGACGCACCTGCACCGCCCGGCTGACCTGCGCCGTCAGCGTCCGCGCCCGCTCGCGCGACGTCCTGCGCACGGCGTGAGGGACCCGGAACTCCCCCCGCAATCACCATCGAAGAGAGGCCAACACCCCATGTGCCACAGCACCGACAGCAGGCCCCCCGCCGTCGAGAACCCCGGCAGCGTGGCCGAGGAGGGGCTGATCGAGCTGACCTCCCAGGACGGGACGGCGTTCAGCGCCTTCCACGCGCATCCGGGTGAGCCCAACGGACGCGGCGTGGTGATCCTGCCGGACATCCGCGGGGTCCACGCCTACTACCAGGACCTGGCCCGCCGGTTCGCCGAGGCCGGGTTCGCCGCCGTGGTCCTCGACTACTACGGCCGCACCGCCGGACTCGGGCCGCGCGACGACGAGTTCGAGTGGCAGCCGCACTTCAAGCAGCTCGTCCCGGACAGCGTGGCCGACGACGCGGCCGCCGCGGTCGCGTACCTCACCGGGAAGAACCCCGGCATCACCGTCTTCTCCGTCGGCTTCTGCCTGGGCGGCGGCCACTCCTGGCGCCTGGCCGGCACCGACCTCCAACTCGCGGGCTCCATCGGCTTCTACGGCCTCCCGGGCCTCGTCGAGGACCGCCTGACGGACATCTCCGCGCCGCTGCTGCTCCTCCTCGCCGGCGACGACGTCGCCACCACCCAGGAGGACTTCGAGGCCTTCCGCGGCAAGCTGGACGAGGCGGGCAAGGCCTACGAGTACCAGGTCTACGACGGTGCCCCGCACTCCTTCTTCGACGGCGGCGCCCCCGAGTGGAAGGACATCCAGGCCGACGCCTGGCAGCGGGTGCTGGACTTCACCGCCCGGCACGCGCAGGTCGCTGCCTAATGCTGTTGTCAAGCCACGAGACGAAGAGGCGGCCGGGCCTCGTAGGGGCGACGGTCGCGCAGGATGGCGTAGAGAACGTTGATCT